>CAXXSM010000070.1:0-111922 GCA_963663405.2 bacterium
TCACCGTTAAGAGAGACTTTCGCATCGTGGCGCCAGCCGGGATTCGGAGATAGAGAGGGAAGCGCTCTGGTTTCGGCAGTTCGATGGAAAATTGGATTGTTTCCCGAAATGGATAGCCGGTTTCCTCGGTAATTCGAACCACTGATCCGGTTCCTACTTGGGCTTCGACAACGCAGGGGGAGTAGTGGACCGCCACTAAGCCATTTCCGCGTGTAGCCATCCAAAGATGTTCCGTGAAATACGGCCAGCCGTGCGATACATTATGCTGACAGCAGCGATAGAGCCAGGGGGAATAGGCGAACATACATCCAGAATTTTGTATTCCGGGCGCTTTGTAGCCCGCGTCTAGTTGAACCATATTCGGCGCAGTAAAGTAATGCAGGCCTTTCAAATCGGGTGTCATCGCCGCTGGGAGGGAATTGAATGCGATCTCTTCGGTCCGGTCGGCGTAGATTGGATTGCCTGTAATTCCGATTAGGATTTCATTCGACCGCATAAATTCCACCATCGAACAGGTTTCCGCGCCCTGACGGGGATCGCCGAATCCTGGACGGCAGTTTTCATCCGCTCCGAACATCCCGCCGGGAACTTGGCCGAATTCGTCCATCACTTCATGATAGTTCCTCTCTGTGGCTTGGAGGTGAACGGGGGATTTGGATTGTTGGTAGTACTGCGCCGGTTCACGAAATCCCTGGCAGATGTTGACTCCATGCCGCGTTGGGATGGTTCGTGTCCAATCGACGGTGTTTTCATGAATTGATTTAGATAAATCAAGCAGCCACGCGTCCCCGGTCTGATTGTACAGCCAGTAGATGTTATATAGGTTGTCGCCAGCGCGGATTTTCTGCCAACTGTCTGGGAGGAGCCGTTCTTTGGGGAGCGCGTTCTGCCAGCGGAAGTATTTTGTCATGAATGGGAGGACTCGCTCGTCTTCCGAATATTCATAGTAAGACCGCAGCACATCCAGCGCAATCATATTCGGCCAGAGGTCATCGTTTTCCCGGTTTTCTATGGAGCCAAAGTACCCGTCCGGCTGTTGATTGGTGAGGATGGCTTCGATCCAGACTTTGGTTTCCGTGATGATTCGTTCGTCTTCCAAAAGGTAACCTAGATCACCGAAGCCTTTCAGCCAATAGGGCAGTTCTTCCCATCCATACTCACCGGTTCCATCGGCGCTCAACCAGGCGCTGCCCTTCTTTTGACAGAATTCGCTTAATTCAGGCAGGCGGCCCGTCATTCCTTCACTCATGAGAACCAGCTGCCGTTCGAGCCAGCCCTTCGCTTTGACTTTACCGGCGGGGAGTTTGATTAGAGGATTGGGCGACAGTGGTTCACGGTTGGATGTATAAAAATCATTGCCGCCTTCTAAAGGGGGAGTAACAACAGTGTAGAATTCCTTTCCGGTCACATCGATAATGTTCTCTTGAACCGCTGACTCGTTTCCACAGCCCCCACACCAAATTCCAAGAACAAGAAGGAATAGGATGAATATCGCTATTCTGTTGGTCGTATATAGAAAGCGCCTATTTTCTCTCATGGAGTATAAGGCGTTAATCGAACGATCTACAATTCGCCGGTCTTTCATTCAATATGTCCTAAAAAAAACGCCGTTATTGCTGTGAGAATTCTTCGGCGCCAGGAAAAGGGATTTAATCCGTCAGCGGTCCGCCGACTAGTTCTTCACCGCGTTTTTCCCATTCAAGGCCTTCTTTTGCCCATTCTAGAACGCGGCTGTGGAAATCGCCGCCCAATCCCAATTCGTTGTGGATGGCGTCGATGGCGTTTTGTTCTATATCGCTGATGCTCCCGTCCGCCAGGAGGAGGAGTATACATTGTTGATAGAGAAACCGTTTCTGCGCTTCATCTTCAAAGTCTTGAAAGCGTTTTTTGAGGATATCGAACGGTTCGTAGTCCTCGGCGATGGCTTCTTCGATTTTGTCCGCGTGAAGGTCCATTTTCAGGCCGATCAAGCGGATGCGGATCGCTTCGAGAAGATCGAAGTTGCGATCTTCGGAGGCGAGGTATTTAAGGATACAGATCACGTGATATTTTTGCAGTTCGGACAGTTTAATCATGACAGCCAATCCTTTCCTGTTAGGGAATTCAATCTAATGGCGCTTCACACTCGTCTTTTTCACGATTCATGAATAGGTATAAAACTAACAATAATAAACCATAGAGTTTCACATTCATCAACAGCGTCATCCAGCCTTGTTTATAGGACGGATTATCGTACCAGTAAGGAATTGAGAGTAATGAGATGGCGATCGATGGAATCAGCAATCCCCCCCGGCCGCTATCTAAAAGAAGGCGGATTGTAAATCCAATCAAAAGAAACATTTGCGTTAGATAATGATCCCACATTAGACTTGGCAGGAGCAGCATACCCACGCTCCACAGAGAATATTCCCAAATCGTACATGGCGAAGGACCGCGCCGAATCCCCCAAAAAAGCATTCCTAATATCAATAGCGCCGTGATGTACGAAAAACCTTTGGCTAATGTGGGGGAATCGATGATTCCTTTTGTTGATTCATTATGGGTCAGCAAACGGTACCACACCGCTGAAGGCGCTTGGTTGTGGGGTTCTACATGATAGTGTTGGTTCAATTGGGACCATGTGGAGGAACCGTATGACATTTCACCCGCTTCGCGCAAAAACGATCCATGAACAGTCCAGCCGAAGAAGAAAAGAGAGATAACCAGTGACAGCGCGATTGCTCCACCCGCTGCGATAGCCGCTTGCCATCGTTGTTTCCATAGAAAATAGAGGATAAAAAATCCCGGTGCGATTTTAATCGCGGCCCCCAGGCCAATGACGAGGCCGGCTTCGATCTCGCGTTTGCCGCTGAGAAGACGCCAGGCGCCGCAAATCACAAGCAGCATGAAGGTATTCATCTGCCCGGCGGATAAAGATTGTCTGAGGGGGAAAAAGCATGCGGAAAGGGCAATAAGAATTCCCCACCAGAATATACGCGGATCATCTTCCCCTTGAAAGATCTTTACGAGCAGCGACAAAGCCCAGAAGAAGGCGGCTTGGCTTAGAACAAAGAAAAACGCCCAGGCGCTTTCATAATTAAGCCAACTCAAGGGGATTAAAATCCATGCGAAAAAGGGGGGATAGACGAATGGATTCAAACCGGTGGGGATATTTAGATAGCCATGCGCGTTCAACATCCATTCCGGATCAAAGAAATCGCCCCCCCGCTCCGCCAAATATCCTGCTAAATAAAGATGCGCAAAATCGTTGCGATGGGCGCTGGCGAAAATAAGCAATGATTGTTGGACGTAAAAAACCAGCCCAATCACAACAAGAAAATATCCAATCCTTTTTTTGATTTCCCGATTCATTGGTTTTAAAGTAATTCGGCTAGATTCCGATTATTATAACTGAGTAAGCATAGTGTATCATACCATAAAAGATTTAACGATCGTGGGATAGGGTTAAAGTATTAGGCGCTCGTAGATAGAAGTGTAAGCTTTATCGGAACGTCTTTTCATGAACAAAATATTGGTATATATTTACTAAAAAAATCAAGAAAAAATAACTAAAAAAAGTAAAATTATATTTACAGATTTTACGAATTGGAATATAATTTTATTATATTGTTATGGACGCTGGCTGGAAACAGAGAAAATTATGTATGTGGAAAAACAATTGATTGGGATGATTCAACATCAGATCATTGCGAGGGGAATCCATACGCCGCAGCTTCTCGAAGCGCTCCAACGAGCGCCTAGACATCTATTCGTACCGGAGGAGATGATGACGGAAGCCTATAAAGATCAGGCGCTTCCGCTTCCTGAAGACCGGGCGGAGATCTCAAGGCCTTTTATGGTCGCGTTAATGATCGAGGCGTTGCGGATCAGTCCTTCCGACCGGGTTTTGGAGATAGGAACGGGATCGGGTTACCAGACCGGCGTTTTGTCTCTCCTTTGCCGGGAGGTTTACACGATCGAGCGGCATTACACACTTTGCTTAAACGCTCAGCGGACTCTACAAAACCTGTCGAGGCACAATATTCATTTCAGAGCGGGGGATGGGTCCGAAGGATGGAAAGAGAAAGCGCCATTTGATAAGATCGCTGTCACGGGCGCGTCGCGAACGATCCCGAAGAAGTTTTTAGAGCAGATTCGAGATAATGGATTGATTGTGATACCATTGGGAGATTCGAAGACGCAGACGCTGACTCGAGTCCATATAAAAAAGGGACAATACGAGACGGAAAACTTGATCCCCTGCCACTTTCCTCCATTGATTTCAAAAGCTGGAGAGATGACGGAGCTTGAAATCGACCCTTTTCAAGTGACTTTACCCACGAATAATTGATCTTTTTACCGAGGGTTGTAGTAATAGAGTATCCTGACAGAAAAATAGTAACTATATCCCTTTCAAAAAAACTAGATTTACACAATATTTTATTCCTTCCACCTTTTGAACTTTTTCTCCTCTCATTACGTTTCAATGATAGCCTGGGCGCTCTGCTTCATAGTAATATCATTATGAAATAAGAAAAACATCGCGGATTACTTGCGCGCAGGAATACAAGGCGTTTGAAAGATACTATAATTTGATTCAGTTCAAATTGAATCACCGAGAGGATCTGGAATTGGGAAAGCGAATCCGGCAATGATAATTTTTGAAAATCTCCGTCAAATCATACATATTAGTGGGTGTTTGATTGCGTTGTTGTTTCGATTCATTACGGCGCCTTGGGCGTTGTTATTGGCTGTCGCCACGCTCATTCATAATATTCTTCTACTTCCTAAATACGCGCCTCAGGTGTTTCGGAATCAAGAGAATTTAACCCAGGGCATCGCGGTTTATCCGACGATGGTCGCTTTGCTGGTGCTCTTTTTCCCAGACCAACTGATCTTGGCGGGGGGCGCGTGGGCGGTGTTGGCGTTTGGCGATGGATTTTCCTCTTTGATCGGCCGGCGGTTTCCGTTGCTTCCTTTGCCGTGGAATCCAGAAAAATCGCTTGGAGGATTGCTGGCTTTTATCTTGATGGGAACGATCGGCGCATTCGCGATTATGGCGGGGATCGGGCCGATTCCCAGTCTTCTCCATCTTGCGTTCATTGCGGCCTGCGCTTCTATTGTCGCGGGAGTGTATGAGACGCTGCCACTGCCGTGGGATGATAATATTGTCGTGACGCTTACGGCGGCGGGGATCTTGTCACTGACGTGGAATGTGGATATCACCCTCCAGACTTCCGCTATATCGGCGTGGTGGTGGGGCATCGCGCTTTTGATCAACTTAAGCGCCGCGACGGTAGCCTGGTGGCTGCGGTATGTCTCTACCAATGGCGCTTTAGGCGGCGCTTTGATTGGAACGGCCATCCTCGCGCTGGGGGGGATGGAACCTTATATTCTCCTCTTTGTCTTTTTTCTTTTAGCAAGTCTTGCTACGCGATTCGGTTATCATGAGAAAGACTTAATCGGCGTGGCGCAGAAGAGCGAAGGCCGCCGGAACGCGAAGCACGCGATCGCGAACTGTTTCTTCGCCACTTTTGCGGCTGTGACGATTGGGATGTTGGAAGGCGCGGACCCGCTGTTACAAATCTTTTACTGCGCTGCGCTGGCTACGGCGTTTGGGGATACGATCGCCAGTGAATTAGGGCAGATTTATGGCCGCAGCCCTTTCATGGCGTCTTCGTTCCGGCTGGTGCCGACGGGAACTGTGGGCGCGATTTCCATTGAGGGGACACTGCTTGGTATGGGCGCGGTTCTCTTGTTCGCGTTCCTTGGATTTGCGGTTTCTATGATCACATTGGATTGGCTGCCCGTTGTTGTGATCGGCGCCTGGATTGGATTTTACGCGGAATCTTACATCAGCGGCGTATGGATGGAGAAAGGGATCGAAATCGATAACGAATGGATGAATGTTGTGAATACCTTTATCGGTGGAACGGTGGCCTTATTGACAGCCGCTGTGATATTGTCCTTGTGATCAAGGGAATAGGGGCGCTTCGTCTCCGGTGGAAGGAGTGGATGGAATGAATCAGCTGAACTCGGATATCGCGCGGGTGAAAGAATGTATTGATGGGGCCAACCGGGTTTTTGTGTTGACAGGCGCAGGGGTATCCGCGGAAAGTGGAGTGCCGACGTTTCGTGACGCCGGGGGGCATTGGAAGAAAATTGATCCGTACCAGGTCGCGACTCCTGAAGCGTTCGAGCGGGATCCCGCGTTTGTGTGGAAATGGTATGATGAGAGGCGGGTTCAATTAAACACCGTCGATCCAAATCCGGCGCATTATGCGCTCGCTCAATTGGAAAAAGAAAAAGAGGATTTTTTTCTGTTAACACAAAATGTGGATGATCTTCATGAGCGGGCTGGTTCGGTTAAGTTGGCGCACATTCATGGTAAAATCTGGGAAGTGCGCTGCATGAGAGAAGGAACCGCATGGGAAGATCACCGGGCTCCATTCCCTGAGATCCCACCCCGCTGCGAACGCTGTGGCGAATTGGTGCGTCCCAATGTTGTATGGTTTGGTGAATCGATCGATACGGACGCTGTCGAGTCGACGGAACGGTATCTTTCAAAAGGCGCGGTTGATGTGGCGTTAATAATTGGCACAGAAGCCAGTTTTGGATATATTACTCATTGGGCGACACGGAGCATAGGTCCTTCCGGATTGTTGGTGGAAATCAATCCGGGCGTGACGGATCTGTCATCCAGCGCTGATATCTGTTTACGAGGCCCAGCGGGAGAGATCCTGCCTTTGATTATTCCGGCTTAATCGGATTGAGGGAATATGGATTTACGCACATCCAGTCAGATTACACGCAGAGCGAAAAAGAATTGGACGCAAGCGCTTTTTCAGCGGAAGAACCTATGGTGGGTGGTCATCGCCGCGATCGCTGTTTATTTCGTTTGGCCAATGGAAACCATCCGCTACCGGACGGATAAAAGATTCGTCATTCTTGGTTTTGACGGCGTCGATCCCAGGCTTGTCAGGAAATATTGGGACGCGCTTCCGCATTTCCAGCGACTGGCGCAGGAAGGTTGTTTTACGGAACTGCAAACCGTAATCCCGGCGGAATCGCCGGTCTCGTGGTCCTCATTCGCCGTGGGGGGAAACGCGGGCCGGCACGGTGTGTTTGATTTTCTCCGTCGGCCCGTTGGGTCCTACATCCCGACGGAAGAGACCTTCTTGGAGCGGGAACAGCCTCAGTTTCTCTTCCAACAAATCCCGGTTAAATCATCCGGCGTAAAAAGGAGGCGGGGCGGAACCGCGTTTTGGGATGTGACCGGCTCCCTGGGGATCCCTACTACGTTGATTGAAGTGCCCGTGACTTTTCCTCCACCCACTCTGCCGCATGGCTGCGCTCTTTCCGGCTTGGGCGTGCCCGACATCCGCGGATTGCAGGGTTCTCCCTATCTCTTTTTGTACAAAGAAGATGACTCCAAAGAGCTGGACGTGGATGATAAATCGATCGTGGTCGAGCGATTGGAAAAGGATGGGGATATCTATACTGGTTCGATCACAGGCCCTCATAATCCCGTATTGGATGGGCAAAAACAGAAAATTGAAAAACAGCTCGTTGAAGCGCAACTTTCTTGGGCGGAATGGCAGTGTCATCTCTTTTCCATTCAAGGTCTGAGCAATATCGACGAGCAAGAACGACAGCTGGTATCGGATTATATCGGTCTGAAAGTTACGCAATACCTCGCTTTGCGGCCTTACCTCCAATCAGAGGCGTTGAGCGGCCGGATCGCCGCCGCGACGCAATTTCTGCGGGACGGTGGGACATATAGCAAAGATAAGAGTGTAACGAAAGGCAGCGCAGCGCGGGAGCGGATGCTCGCGGAAAGCAAAAAAGCAAACGAACTCCGGCAGCAATTGAAAGACGAAAAATGGAACCGCAAAATCAACGCGGAGATCCAATTCAAGATCCTGGATGATGAGGCGGTTGAGATCCGTATTGGCAAACAGTTTCAGATCGCGAAACGGAACCAATGGAGCGATTGGTTCGATCTTTCATTTCCTGTTACATCGTTTGTCACAATGCGCGCGATCAGCCGGTTTTATCCGATTCATATAGCCCCTGACGCGTTGGAAATTGTGATGACCTCGGCGGATATTGATCCACGCCGCCCTCATATACCGATTTCGTCTCCCAAAAAGTATTCGAAACAATTGGTAGATTGGATTGGCCAGCCTTACAAGACTCGTGGCTGGGCCGCCGAGACCGCCAGTTTAAAAGAAGGCTGCCTGCCGGAGGACGCGTTCATTGAAGACGCGTCTTTTGTCATGCGATTGCGGGAAGAGAAAACCTTCGAAACTTGGAAACGGATGGACAGCAATCTTTTTGTCGCTGTTTTCTGTATTACCGACCGTGTCAGTCATATGTTTCACCATTACATCGATAAAGAACATCCGATGTACGATCCCCAAACCGCCCAGCGATATAAAGACACGATCAAACAGTTCTATATCCGTATGGATGAGATTGTTGGGCGCATGATGGAAGAGATCGGGGATGATCCAAATACGGTTCTTCTTGTTCTTTCCGATCATGGATTTGAATCATGGCGGTATCAGGTCAATCTCAATCAGTGGCTTCTTCAAAATGGATACCTGGTTCGAAAACGCGGCGCGAGCAGTGGCGGTGGGATGGGTGAGCAGGGAAAAACGTCTTCAAAAGAGGATAATTTCTTTCCAGATGTGGATTGGTCAAAGACCCAAGCGTACGCGCTTGGATTGGGACAGATTTATATCAATTTGAAAGACCGGGAACCGCTTGGAATTGTTGATCCATCCGAGTATGACGCTCTTTGTGACGAAATCGCGTCGAAATTGGTTCAATTAAAAGATCCTCGTTGGATGCAATATGGAGATCCGGTGTTGATCGCCTGTCATAAACGAAAGGATATATGGACTGGAGAGTATGCTGATGACGCTCACGACGCGCCGGACCTGCAATGTGGATTCGCTCCCGGTTATCGCGTTTCCTGGCAGACGTGTTTAGGCGGGATCGGCGAGGACATCATTGAAGATAACCGGGAGAAATGGAGTGGCGATCATTGCAGCGTCGCCGCCCAGCGCATACCGGGAATTCTTCTGTGCAACCGGAAAATCGATATTGAGAAACCATCGATTATCGACATCGCGCCCACGATTCTGCGCTATTTCAGTCAGGAACCGCCGGAATCAATGGAAGGCCACTCGTTATTTTTGGTGAAATGACCGCGCGGATTATAGAAAAACAATGGAAAATATGTTTTCAATACTTTGTTTAAACGATACAATAAATGTAGGATCAATATTTTCGCAGGGCCATTCCAGCTGAACAGCGTCGGTCCAGAGGAGAACGAACGATGTTCGATATCGCAGCAATCTTAAATGGCTGGGAATATGATCCCGATGATGTAACCGTTCGAATCATAGAAGGACTCGACAAAAAACCTAAAATACAGATGCGGTTGGATTTAGGGCTCTTGCAGATGGAATACTCCGGCCGTCCGGATGGCAAGCGGCCTCATAATTGTGAATCGCTTCTTGAATATTACGAACAACAGCGGGAAGAACACGCAAGAGACAATGGCTCGGCGGATGGATTTTTTCTCGATCCGGATGATTGTTCCGCTCTGCGGAGTGAGGCGCTTCAATACTATTACCGCTATTTAAGTTTATTTCATTTAAAAAAATATGAAGCGGTGGAACGGGATACGGCCCGGAATCTGCGTGTATTTGATTTTATTAAAGAGAACGCGGAATCCGAAGAAGACCGGTATGCGTTGGAGGAATACCGTCCCTATGTCATCATGATGAATACCCGCGCTTGCGCTCTCCAGCTGCTCGAACAATCTATGGGAGACGCCGCGCTGGAGCGGGTGGAAGCGGGCGTTGAGCGCATTAAAGATTTCTTCAATAAAGTCGGTCACCCTCGCCTTGCGCTTAAATGCAGAGAATACATTATCCTCCAGGATTTCGCTGACGAGATTCGCGAAAACTGGAAATCCAATCCCATTAAGATTCTGCGGGAAAAAATGCAGGAAGCGGTTGATCGCGAAGACTATGAATCCGCCGCCGAAATTCGCGACCGTATTAAACGCCTGCAGGCGAAAGAGGAATAGATGCTATTCTTTTATGGCTCATCCGATAAATGAGTACTATTAGTAAATGCTATTTCTAATGAGAAAGCATATTCCTCTATCCCCAGGATTAAAATCCTCGTATACGACTCACTGAAGATACAAATCATTCAATTGGTTTTACGTCTATACCATGTTTCTCTTTGGAAGGATATAAGGTCATGAAAAAGACGATCGTGTTGTTCCTATCAGGATGGATTCTCGTTTCGTCGTTGTTCGCTGATTCCACTCCATTACCGCACAGGTGGGTATACGTCTCAAAATCATTGCATCGAGATCGTGATGTAGATGACATCCGCGCCATTGTTCAGACATCGGCGGAGCATGGGATCAATGGAATCTTGCTCTCCGCAGGTTTCGATCGTCTGGACCTTCAACCGGAACATTATTTTGAACGCCTTGAACAAGTGAAATCACTTTGCCGGCAGAAGGGAATTGAACTTATCCCTCTTCTGTTTTCCGTTGGGTATGGAGGAAGCGTGCTGGGACATGATAAAAACCTGGCGGCTGGATTGCTGGTACAGGGCGCGCGTTATCGCGTGGAGGAAGGGAAGGTTACGTTGATTCCCAACCCACAAACGAGAATCGAGAACGGAGATTTCGAACGTTTTAATGGTAACACCATGATTGGCTATAACTTTCACGATCAACCGGGCGCGATCAGTTTTGTAGATACGGATACGCGAGCGCAGGGGTTTGCTTCGCTGCGCATGGAGAACTTTCAGGCCGATCCATACGGGCACGGGCGGATTATGCAGGAAATTTCTGTACAGCCACATCGTTGTTATCGTATCACGTTTCAAGTGAAAACCGAGAACCTTCAACCAGTGGGACGCTTTCGCTTCCAAGCGTTGGCGGGGGAACGTTCTTTAGCGCCGCTGAATTTATCCGTCCCAGCTACGACGGATTGGCAAACGGTGACAGTGGGATTCAATTCGCTGGAATACAAGCAAGTCAGACTCTATTTCGGCGTCTGGGGAGGCGAAAGCGGCCGATTCTGGTTGGATGATATCCAACTAGAGGAAGTGGGTTTGCTGAACGTATTACGCCGTCCAGGCGCTCCGCTGACGCTGCGCAACGAAAAGACAGGCGAAATCTATCAGGAGGGGATAGATTATGAAAATATTCGGGATGTTCAGTTGAATTTCCAATTCGATCATGAACCCCCTGTCATTCATCTTACGCCTGACTCGCACATCGCCGACGGCGATGTTCTGCAAGTGGACTATTATCATGGAATGGCGATTCATAACGGTCAGGTCACCGTCTGCATGTCCGAACCGAAACTCTATGAGATTTGGGATAAACAGATCGCATTGATAAAACAACGTCTCGATCCCGACACCTATTTCTTAAGCATGGACGAAATACGATGTGGTGGAGCCTGCCAGGCTTGTCAGCAGAGGAACCTATCAATGGCGGAAATATTGGGTGATTGTATCACACGGCAATGCGAAATCATTGAAAAATATGATCCGGGATCCCAAGTCTTGATTTGGTCGGACATGCTCGATCCCAATCATAACGCGCACGACGATTACTATCTGGTTACAGGCGACTTCAGCGGATCGTGGAACTATATTCCCAAGGACTTGATTATCGCCTGCTGGTATTATGGAAAACGTAAAGAAAGCACAGCCCATTTTGACCAACTCGGTTACCCGGTGTTCGCCGCGGCCTATTATGAAGACGACACGCTGGAGAATCCAAAAGGATGGTTGGACGTCCTGAAGAGCGTAAAAAAGCCGTTTGGCATCATGTATACAACCTGGCAAAATAAATACGAAAAACTAGCGGAATTCGGAGATTTGGTTTCTCAACAAGAAGCAGGAATAAAAAATTACTTCAGGAATCCATGATTCGTATCCCAATGATCTGTTCTTGAATCATCCAACCGGCAGAACACTTTGCAGATCATCAAATAAAATCAAGTTGACAAAGACTGATTGATATGTCTATACTTGGAAAGTCAAGAATGAGGTTATCTCTGGCTGAATGTTGTAGTTGGAGGCGTATATTATGGGGCTTATTACTGTATCTCGCGGAACATGTAGTGGAGGTAAAGTGTTGGCAGAGTGTATTGCCAACCAGTTGGGGTATAAATGCATTAGTCGAGAAATCATCGCTGAAGCCTCTGAACGGTACGGTGTTTCACCAGAGGTGTTGGCCTCATCGATTGATAAAGCCCCGAAGTTTCTTGATCGGCTAAACCGGGATCGTGACCGTTATCTTGCGATCATCCGGACGGTATTATGTGAATATGCTCTTGATGGGAATCTAGTCTATCACGGTCACGCCGGCCACTTTCTACTTGCAGGCCCAAAACATGTGTTACGTATTCGTGTGATTGCCAATATGGAATTCAGAATCAATGCGGCGATGCAACGCCTAGGTCTTACTCATGAAAAAGCGATAGAATATATTGAACATGTCGATAAAGAACGGAGCCGGTGGACGAAGTTTCTCTATGGTGTGGATTGGGAAGATTCTATTCATTATGACGCTGTCTTCAATTTAGAGCATGTCAGCATCCCCAGCGCTTGTGAACTCATCTGCCATATGGTTCAGCTCCAAGATTTTCAATGCACGGAGGAATCTCAACAAGCGCTAGCGAATCTTGTTTTAAGCAACCGCATTCAAGCAGCTCTACTCGGTGACAATCGAACCGCCTCGGCAAAATTGGAGGTGATCGCCGACAAAGGGGAAGTAACGGTTCGGGGGAGTGTCAAATTGCAGGAAGCGGCGGAGGCGATTCCTGCAATCATCCAAACAATAGAAGGAATCACCAAAGTTAATTATGAAATCGGCCTGACGAGTGGATTTCCATTTTGATGGCTGTTTAATTTTATATGAAAATGAGTATCGAAGGTTTTCTCGTTTTTGAATTCTACCGCGACTCATTTTCATTTACAGGTTGTGATCTCAATCATGATGGTTCTTATGACTTAATCGGCAGGTTGTCGTTATGAGGTCGGGGAGTCGGTGTTAATCTCCTGCGCGATTCGGAGAATCAGATCTCGAAGTTCACTTATCTTAAATGGTTTGGCGATAAAATCCACCGCGCCGGCTTTCATGGCTTCCCGCGCTTTTCCAACAGTCGCAAAACCGGTGATGATAATTACCTTTGTGGAAGGAGAACGTTCCTGCACGAAACGAAGCACGTCCATTCCATCCGGTCCGCTCATCTTTAAATCACTAACCACAATATCGAATTGATGGGCCGCAAAATGAGCAAGGGCTGTCTGACTCTCCGTAAACGTTTCCACATAAAACCCTTGTTTTTCAAGAGTGGGTTTGAGACGATCACAGACGATCGGTTCATCATCGAGTATTAAAATTCGGATTTTCCCCTTCATCAAACGTGACCTTCCTATCTTTTTCGCATCTTTCTAGCCCGTTTAGCCGCTTTTTTGACCAATTTCAGCATATTAGACATCTGGAAGGGTTTCGTGATATATTCCATAACGCCGGTAGCTTCGGCTTCACGAAAATCTTCACTCGTACCGTATCCTGTAATCATGATCACTTGAGACGGAATTTCTTGCTGTTTAATATATAACAACACATCAAGGCCACTAGGCCCTTTCATCTTAAGATCCGTAATGACTACATCAAAGGTTTTTTCTTCAAGACGTTTTAACGCCACCGGACTTTCCGTAAAAATTTCGGTGTTTATATCATTCTTCCCTAAAAATTCCAGAAGTCTCTCACCAACAATCTTTTCGTCATCGATGACCATCACTTCGATAGATTCCGTCATAATTTGTTCTCCTTAGGAAGATTGTTAGAACAAAAACCGGCGACGGTTCTCTGTTGATCAAACCATGCGCCGCACTCTTTCAAGAATTGATCTAGGTAGTAGTCAATTCGATCGTCGCTCTTTAGATAGATATCAAGTTGACGCGTAAAACCAATTAGACGCCCTATCATGGCAAGCCGGGTTTCCAGCATTTCTTCGGAAAGATTTTTAATCCGCCCCGAGATGAGATCCCCGTTGATTTCGGTTACAAAGTCATATTTTTCTAAAATCAAACCAATTAACTGGGTTCGTCTTGAGCGCCGGCTAATGTCTGTCATACCACCCGTGAAGCGGAAATAAATATAATTCCTGTTGGATTCGGGGGACATTACACAATCAATGACATTGTAATGGTATCCCAATTTTAAACTGAGATTCAGATATTCTTGAGAAGCGATAGCAAGGTTTAACTCGACCGTGTTCGCTAAGGGGGACGCAGGAGAGGCGGAACCTATGGCGCTTGACATGAAGGATTCAAAATCCATCTCCGCTGGCTCGGTGATCCACGTTCCCGGCGAAGCGAGTCCAATAAGAATGGCGCGAAGAGGCTTACAGGTAATCTCTTCAATGGTTAGACGAGTCTGCCGGGATAAACCCGCGTGATTCGCATCGATGTCAATGACCAGAAGATCAAGAGGAGTGTCCATGTCTAGGCGTTGACATAAAGGATTCCGATGTATGGATTTGATATGATGATTTGAAGCGAGCTCAACCACTGCTTTTTCATGCGCGAAGCGAATGAGGTCATGGTATGTAGCGCAAAAAGCCGGGGAAAACTCCTTGGATTGAGGATCATGTAGATGAAGGGGGAGCGATACTCTTTAACAACCGGCGGAGAATACGAAACTCTACCGTGTCATTGTACGAAGAACTTCGAAGTAATTGCCACTGCAGTAGTTCTTGAACGATCCCTTTGTAAACAATGTTTTCTTCGGCGTCCACGGTGATCTCCATCCCGTCCTGAAGAGTGGTGGTGGCGGTGGAGGTATTGACGATCGCCGGAACTCGATATTCCCGGGCGATCGTCGCGAAATGACCAGTGGCGGAGCCTATGTCCGTAATCACGGCGCTTGCACGTGAAATCAGCTTCGACAATTGCGGAGACGCGTCTTTGGAAACCAGGATCGCCCCATCGGGGAACTGAGAGTCGTTTTCCGCGAATTGAACGAGAGAGACCCGTCCTGCGCCGATGCCACGGCATGCGACCTCTCCCCGGCCCTGAAATAAGATCGAGTGTTTTCCGAAAGTATCCACAATATGTGGTACGTTTTCCTGTATATCAACATCGGATAACCGCAAAGGCCGGCATTGGAGTAGATACACTCGTTCTTCTGAATCGACCGCCCATTCAATATCTTGCGCGCATTTCATGAAGCGCTCAACGTGAAGCGCCAAATCCGTCAGATGGCGAAGGGCGCCGTCGCTGACAGAAGGCCTATTTTTTTGCTCGGAAGGAACCGAGACCAATTTAATCCCTCCCTTAGATTGTGATACGTACATTGTTTCTTTGTTTGCGATGGTTTTTGAGACAATCGCGTGAGGGGTTTTGCGAGAGAGCGCAAAGCGATCGACGGGATGCCGGCCTTCCACAACCGATTTTCCATAACCCGGCGCTGCGGTAATCACTACGTGATCGCTCTTGGCAGCCAACGGATCGAGACTGTACACAACACCGCTGGCGACGGCGTGAACCATCACTAGGCAGCCAACTCCCATATACATTTTAGAAAGAGGCAAGTTGTGGTCTCTCCGATACATCAACGCTTCAATCGAGTATAAACTGGCTATTACGGATTTATACGCATCCAGAATTCGCTCCACCGGCACATTCAAAATGGTCTCATGGAGTCCTGCGAATGTCAATTCGCCATCTTCACCCAACGCGCTGCTGCGAACAGCCCAAAAAATCTCTTGTTTTGACCTGTACTTTTTCCGGGAAAGTGAATGGGCAGCCTTCAAAATGTTCCGCTCGATATCCTTTGGCACTGTAGCGTTTCGAATCGCGTTTTGTATATCCTCCACAGCTTTTCTCTAGAAGAATTGGGTTCTCCGGCTTTTCTTGGAAGAGAGCATCCATCCTTTCAAGAATTCCATTTTCTTTTAAGAAACGCCAGCAGGCGTAGGCGGAAATCGCAAATCCTTTCGGCACGGCTGAAGGGAAATGAGTGGACAGATCTCCAAGGCGGGCCATTTTCTCTCCAACAACATTACTCCATTCCTGTCCAAGAGCCGAGAGATCGAAAACCATTTTATCTTCAAAAATCGCCACATCACCTTCCAGGCAGGCGTGGACTTGTCGTTTCAGGCGGTCAAATACTGTGATTAGATCCGTATAACGGTTCTCCGTCATGTAGTTTAAATCATACACAATCCTCCTTAGAGTTAGTTCGAGTTCGTCGACTAGGTTTCGTAAATATTGCATGTCGAAGAGATACTCTCCTCCGAGTTTTTCTCCGGCGTCGGCGATCAGTTCCATCGCTTTGCAATTGGCGGATAATAAATCGCGAAACCATTCGATTTTCAAACGAACAGCCGCAAGTTCATTGGAAGCCGTTTGCCGGCTGAAAAGATTTCTCCAGAACCGAATCGCTGAAAACATGCGTGCCTTCTTCTTAGGATTTGTGCGTTTTTTTACCGAAAATCAAACCTGTGCACAACCCTGCGCAAACGGCAAAAAACACCGCTAAACAACCATAGAGGAGTCCATGGTTTTTCGCGGCAGACGTAATAAACGTTATAACAGCGCCTCTCTTTAATACGATTGATTTCGTCGATTGAATTCGCGCCTGTCCCTCCCGAAATCCCAATAAACTGACTTCGTACTCGAATGGGGACGCTTTCGGCGGGAGCAAAAAACTTCCCTTGATTTGCTGCCGATTGTCCTGAATTGGTTCCACGTTGATTTTCTCTTCTCCGATAAAGAACAATCGGTCTCGTTCTTTGAGTTTGATCACTTCGTTGAATAACGATCTATCCGAATCGTCCGGCGCATTGCAGGTGACGTATTTGGATACAGCCGAATACCCCAGGCAGTATTTATCGAGGATTTCTGGGGGAGCGATCCCGGAGAGTTTTTTAGAGGAAAGAAGAATGTATAAAGAAGGAAAACGCTCGAAGACGAGATCGCCGACATTCATCCACAAAAATCCCCATACTTTACCCTTTTTTTTCAATTCCAACGTTTCCTCCCGGCCTTTACAGACAATAACCATATCGAGACCAACGGGCGTTATTGCTTCCACGGTGATCTCCGAGCCGTTGTAGAATGGATCGATTGCAATGCGATTTGGAGTAAGCGTAAACTCTATCTCGGTTGAAGGATCCGCGGCCCACCCTTGAGAAACGAATTCAATTAAGCAGAACACGCTGAGTGGGATAATCCATCGGTGAGCCAACATGATCTAGAGACCTCCTTTGTACATTACTAAAATATCAGGTTTCGTCAACAATCTTAAAAGCATCTCGACCATCACTGCTAAAATGATAAGCGACAACAGGATTTTGAGTTGATCCGTTTTCAATCGGTTACTTAGATGAGCGCCGGCCTGAGCTCCAATCACCGACCCTAACAGTAAAATCAACGCGAGTATAAAGTCGACGGTGTGATTCAGGGTGGCCTGCATAATGGTTATAGTTGTACAGATAAAAATCTCCTGAAACAAGTTGGTTCCAACCACCACATGCATTGGCATTCGTAGAAGATAGACCATTGATGGAACCATAATAAATCCCCCGCCGATTCCCATAATCGAGGCCAGGATCCCCACAAGTAATCCAAGAAAAAGAGGAGCATAGATTGAAAGAGTGATTTTCGAACGATGAAAATAGATTTTGTAAGGGAGCCTTCGCAAAACTCGATTGAAAAATGATGGACATTCCAGTTCCCCTTGGAATTCCGGCTGGTATCTCCAACCCGTAAGGGCTGTCAGACTGTCATAAAACATATAAAAGCCTACCCCTGCGAGCATGATAACATACACCAACATGATAGTGATATCCGCTTGGCCTTGGCCGCGCAAGATGTGAATGAGTTTAACGCCAATGGATCCACCGAGAATACCACCCATGAGAATCAAGAATCCCATCTTGTAATCCACCGCGCCGCTTCGCGCATGGGCAATTGTTCCTGATACGCACGCCGCGATAATCTGGTTCGAAACAGAAGCCGCGGCGATCGTGGGTGGGATACCGATCATGATCATTAAGGGGGTTAGCAGGAAACCACCTCCCACACCAAACATTCCAGCAAGAAAGCCCACTCCTCCTCCCAGACCAAGCACGAGAAAAATATTGACACTGTTTGACGCCACAGGTAAGTAAAGGCACAGGATGTGAGAAGGAGCTGGGGGCATTCTCTAATGACCTCCTTTATAACCCACCAGGACATCAGGCTGAACCAGCAATCCCAAAAGCATCTTTACCATTACGACCAAAACAATAATCGACATCAAGATCTTGAGTTGCTCCGCTTTCAGCCGCTTGCTGATCCGCGCGCCGATTTGCGCGCCCACTACCGATCCGATCAGCAAGAGTAACGCGAGCATAAAGTCGACGGTATGGTTCAAAGCCGCTTGCATGATTGTAACATGTAGACAAGTAAAAAGTATCTGAAATAAACTGGTTCCAATCACGACATGCATGGGCATACGAAGAAGGTAGACCATAACAGGAACCATTATGAATCCACCTCCAACCCCCATAATGGCGGCAAGAATTCCTACCAACGTGCCAAAGAAAATCGGAACGAAAACTGAAAGCGTAATTCGCGAACGAGTAAAACTCACCTGGAGGGGCAGTGATGTCATAATCCGGTTATAAACGGATACTCGTTTTGGTTTTGGCTCCAGTTCTAACGCTAGTTTGCTTCCAGTTAATCCCTTGAGACTATCTTGAAACATGTAGAATCCAATTCCAGCAAGCATGATTACGTATACGACTGTAATAACGAAATCCGCTTCCCCCAAATGACGTAATACTTTTATAAATTGAACGCCGACGGAGCCGCCTAAAATACCTCCTACAAGGAGTAATATCCCCATTTTATAATCGACTGAACCGGCTCGTGAATGCGCGATTGTTCCTGAAGTGGAGGCCGCGACGATTTGATTGGAGTCCGATGCGGCGGCGATTGTGGGGGGGATGCCGATCATGATTAAAAGGGGAGTCAATAAAAAACCCCCACCCACTCCAAACAGACCGGATAGGAAACCGACCAAGCCTCCTAAACCAACCAGGAGAAAAACGCTTACACTATTACCGGCGATAGGAAGGTAAAGGTGGAAATTCATAATGACTCCTTCTTTATTTTGTGTGATTCATCGTGTACGGTAAAAACACTGAAAAGATTGTACCAGCGCCTTCCTGGCTTTGTACGGATATCTTTCCATTATGCTTTTCTATTATTCCATAACTGACGGAAAGTCCCAATCCCGTTCCCATTCCCACTTCCTTGGTTGTGAAGAACGGATCAAAGATTTTATCAAGGTGTTCGGCTGAGATCCCGCTCCCGGTATCTTTTACATCCACCCGAATCAACCGCTCATCGGTTTTCGCCGCATGAATACTCAATTTCCCTCCCGTCGGCATGGCTTGGATACCATTTAAAAAGATATTTAAAAAAACTTGTTGGAGATTTCGAGAATTTCCTTTAATTAGAGGAAGATCGTCATTCAAATCCAATTCCAATTCGACATTGTTAAGCATCGCTTCATTCGTAATCAATTTCAACGTTGCCGTGATAACTTCTTTTATATTCAAAGAAACAAACGCCGGTTTCTCCATTCGAGTGAAGTCGAGAAGATTGCGAACTGTGCCGCTGGCCCGTTCCACCTGTGTAAAAATATCTCCCAGCATTTTTTTCTTTTGATTTTCGGGATAATCATCAAAGTCATCAAGGAGTGATTCTGTGATAAGACTAATATTGTTAAGGGGATTATTGAGTTCATGAGCAATACCGGCTGTAAGCGTTCCAACAGCCGCCATCTTGCGGGATTGCATTAGTTCTTCCTGATGGCTCTTGAGTTCATAAACCATGGTATTCATAGCAATGGTAAGATTGGAGAATTCATCCCGATATTTCCGCGCAGGCAAAATGGGCGAGAAATCCCCCGCCGCGATTCGCTGCGTGTGTCTCTCGAGCCGATTCAAAGGCCGAACAATTTGTCGAGCTAAAAAACTAGCCATATAAATCATGAGAAGAAGAAGAAGAACCAGTGAACCTGTGGCTGTCAAAGTAGAAGTATGAATAAGGGTGTGCATACGATAGCGTTCCTGTAAAATCACATCCGCCGCATATTGAAGAATTTGAGTTCCCGCCGCCCGCAATTCTTTTTCAATGATTTCTTGTTCTTTGGATCGTTGCAAAGAAGAATCCTGGCGCAAGCGAAAAAGGTGGTGAAGTTGCTGGTCGTATTGTTCGAGAGAACTCCGCATTTTTTCGAAATCCTCGTTGCCAATCACTGATTGGATTTCAGCCTCGTACGTTTCGAGAATCGTCTTGGCTTTGGTTATTTGATCCAAGGCGTCTTGGAGATTCGCATCATACAAGAAAAAGTTCTTTTCAAAACGGCGCGCTTGGAGGATTTCAAAGTGAAAATTCGCAACAGTTTCAAGAAAAAACTGTCTTTCTGAAATCCTGGAAATCAGGATGATAAGAGCTACAGTGATCGCGGAAGTAAGTAAAAAACAAAGGAGAAAAACCAACGAAATCCGAAGTCGAACACTAATTCTAGGCCGTTCACTTAACGCTTGATGCGCGGCCTTCGCAAGTATTTCTTCTTCCGTGGCGCTGCTTGAACCGGGATGATCCTCACTTGAGGAAATGAATTCGAACTGACTCATAGAACACTCTTTCAGAAACTCTATATTTTCATGTTTCCTATTGTCGGAACAATTCTATTTTTTTGAGAATAAAAAAATACTTGTTTCAGAATGAATTTAGAAACCCAAGCATATTCTCCAATTGTATCAGTATTTTTGTCTGAAATAAAAGGTCTTTCTATTTCTATCTATAAGCGAAGATACCGATTGAATTTCCAGATGTATAGACTGTTTCATTTTATCTGCAACATGACAAAAAAAAATTCCTCACAACGTATGTGGATTATTAGTCATTTTGTTAGTTTACTTTGCGCAAAATTCTTCCTATTTTTTTGTTATGATCCATAAAATACAATGATTTTAGGTATATTGAGATGTCTTTTTTTTTACCATACTCTATCTGAAAAATACTGACACGGATTTCTGATACGAAGGTGTTGTAGTGGTGGTTTTGTTGTTCTGGGAAATTGTTTGTGCGAAGGTATTCTTGATTTGTGGGAAGGTTTTGACATGGCATCCGCTGAATTGCTTCAATTGATTTCATATCAATCGGCAAGCAATCTGAGCGAAACGTCCTGCCAATCTTATGTATCGATTCCAGATGATTTTCTTAGATCCACTGTGTTCCAAATTACATACAAACAAACGGTGTAAAAGAGAGCATGTATGTGTTGTCCATACTTGAAATCCTGCTTTTCATACAGTCCTGCAACCGGAAATCAATAAAAGTTTGAATGAAAATGGCGGTTGGATAATCTCGAGTTGAATTAAGTATGAATATCAGCGGTTTATATGAAAATGAGTTTACAAGACTTGCTCGTTCCCGCCTTCATCTACCAGCATTTTTTCTTCAGGCAGGAGTTCGGAGAGAAATGGGATAAGCGCGTCCAGCATGTGGTTGGCGGATGTCAGTTCATCCACTACGACGCAATCCACTCCGCTTTGATCCAATTTCTTTTGATTCATGACCGTTTCGGCCCGGGCCGCGATAAAGACATTGGGGGCCTCATGACGGACGAATTTCGCTGTTCGAGCCGCGATTTCAGGCGCGGGGAAAGTGAGGATCAGCGCCGCCGCTTGGTGGATTCCAGCGGATTCAAGAATGTGGGGATTCGATATATCTCCAAAGACGATTTTCCTTCCCGGACGTGTTTCTTCGGAGACGGTTTTTGGGTTGAGTTCGACGATTGTATACAGCAGACCGAGCCGGTCGAATTCTTCCGCCAGACGCCGCCCGAAAGGGCCAAATCCTGCGAGAACGATCCTTGGCGTGGTGGATGGATCTACATTTTCGTCCTCGCTTATCGCCGTTTTTCGCATGAACGCTGAAAATCGTTTTGCGAAGAGTCTGCTGACTGGTTCGTTGAGCCAAAAGAGCGCCGGTGTCACGATCAATGACAACACAACGGCGGAAACGGTGATGGAGAACAATTTGGGATCGAGCAGGTGAGACTCATGCGCTTCGCCGAGGAGAATCAGGCTGAATTCTCCCGCTTGGGCGAGGGAAAGACCTACAGCGATTGCGATCGATGGTGGGAATCCTAGGCTCCAGGATGTGACAGAAATTGAAATGGTTTTCAGAAGGATTAAGAGAAATAGAACAGTAAGCGCAATCCACCATGAACCGAGAACGATGACGACATTCAGTTCCATGCCTAGCGTTGTGAAGAAGACCGCCATGAAAATGTCGCGGAGAGGAACGATCTGGCTGCCTAATTGGCTGCGGAATGGTGTATTCGCGAGAAGCAGCCCGGCGAGAAACGCTCCGGTTTCTAAACTGAATCCAAGCATTTGGGCGAGAGCGGCGGTTCCAAACGCAGCGGCCACACCGGTGAGGATCATCAATTCGAGGCTGCGCGCTTGCGCGGCCTGCCGCATTAAATAGGGGAAACAGAACCGGCCTGCAACAAAGAGACCGGAAATTCCTCCCAGCATGATCAGGCTTCTTTTCATTGCGTAACCGGCGCTGGCTGTGGAGGAATCCATTAGGAACGAACCTTGGTTTTGCCACATCGCTAACAAGGGAAGCAGCGCCAGCATCCCCAGGACCGCCATATCTTGAATGATCAATATCGCCAGCCCCAACCGTCCGCTGAGGTGAATGAGTTTTCTTTCCTGAGCGTAGTGACGGAGAACGACAGCGGTGGAGGAGAGTGAAAAGGCCATCGCGATCGCGAGTCCAACGGGCGCTGGAAGGCCTATCCACCATCCGATCCCGAATCCCAGAACGGTTGAGAAGAGAGTCGATCCTATGCCGGCTAGGATCATGCGCTGCAAACCGCTCTTGAACAGAGCGGAGAAGTGCAGTTCCAATCCAATCCCAAAAAGAAGGAAGATGACGGCGAGATGGGCGATCTCTTCAAGAACAGCGGGGGAACTGATCAAGCCAAGCACGTGTGGGCCGGCGAGGATTCCTGCGATCAAGTAGGCTGGGAACAATGCGATCTTCAAGCGTTGAAAAAGAAGCGCGACGAGAGCCGCCGTTGTGAGAACAATTACAAGGTTCGGAAGCAGAACCTTTTCATGCTCGGTTACGATTTGGAGGATTTCCGCTTCCATTGTTGACCTTTTTTGATGAAATTATTGGTACTTTTAGAAAGTGAGAATTCCTGGTGGGTCGATAAAGCACGACCCACCCTTATCTAGTTACTTTTTTTCTCATACTGCATTCGCGCGGCTTTTAGGGTGTTGCAAAGAAGCATGGCGATGGTCATGGGGCCGGGACCGCCGGGGGAAGGGCTGAGGCAGCCTGCGACTTCCATCGCTTCGTCACGATGCACATCACCGGCTTGTTTGTATTTACCATCGATTTTCTCGAAACTTATTCCTACATCGATAACTACAGCGCCCGGTTTAATCCAATCCCCCCGGATCATTCGCATCTGTCCAGTCGCGGCGATGAGGATATCCGCTTTGCGGCAAACGCCCGGCAGGTCCTGGGTGCGGGAATGGCAGACCGTCACTGTCGCGTGTTCGCGGAGGAGCAGTTGAATCATTGGTTTGCCGACGATATTGCTCCGGCCGACAATGACGGCGTTCTGTCCTTTGATCGGGAGGTTGTGGCGTTTGAGGATTTCAATGACGCCAAGAGGGGTGCAGGGGATTAGGCAGTCTTGGCCGATGGAAAGACGTCCCACATTGATGGGGTGAAATCCATCCACGTCCTTCATTGGATCGACCCGCTCCAGGACGGTGAGTGAGTCGATATGATCCGGCAGCGGCAGTTGCACAAGGATTCCATGTATGGATGGATCGGCGTTCATTGTATCGATCAGAGTCAGTAATTCGTCCTGACTGGTATCAATAGGAAGATCGTGGCGGATCGAGTTCATGCCCGCGTCTTTGCAGGCTTTGACCTTGTTGCGGACATATACCTGTGACGCGGGATTTTCACCTACCAAGACCACGGCTAAACCTGGTTGGACCTGGGTTTCCTCCATAAACCGGGCGGCGTCTTCTTTCAATTCTTCACGGACTGTTTTGGCCAGCGCTTTTCCATCTAAAATTTGAGCCGTCATGGTTACTCTATCCTTATTCCTATTCTTGTTTCCATGTATTCTGTCATGACATAATGATACCAAGGGATTCGTTCTTGAAAAGATGAAGGATAAACCTCGCACACGTCTATTTGTTCCCCAGGCTGGAGCTTCGCCGCTGGCGCTGACTGATCCGGAGACGCTGGCGGTCCGGCGGTCGATGCGTCTTCAGCCGGGGGAGTGTGTGGGATGTTTCAACGGAGATGGGCAGGAATACCTTTATTATATTGAGGTTTCCACTCGCTCTTTATTGCAATTGGCACTGCTTGAATCATTCCTAAATCCCCTTGATGCGATCCCCGAAACGGCGATATACATAGCCGCCACTAAAGGAAAAACCAAGGACCGTATCGTGAAAGAATTAACGCCTTTGGGAGCGGCGGCGATTGTTTTTTTTCAGGCGGAACGGTCGATCAGTCATCCTTCCGGACAACAGAGCGATCGGTTGAAACAGATCGCGGTTGAATCCTGCCGCCAATGCGGGCGGTCGACGATCCCGGATATTATTGTCACAGATGATTCTTTGAATAGAATCTGCGAAACGCAGAATCTATCCTCTCAACAATGCGTCCTTTTTTGGGAAGAGACAGAGAATTCATCTCCACTCGTTATCGAGCATCCTTCTAAACCGCTGGTCTTATTCTTCGGTCCAGAAGGAGGGTATACCCGACAAGAAATTACCATCGCGCAAGAACATGGCGTCTCGATCTGCACACTCGGCGCCAGAATTCTTCGTTCTGAACTTGCGGTTCTTGTTGGTGTGACGCTGGCGCAGGCGCAGCGGGGGGTGTTTGGGGGGAGAGAAGGGACCTAGCATGGAAGGTGATGTAAGTTTATCCGATGTCTACAAGGCTGTGCAGGATTCTTATTGTCTGAACCTTGATTTACTTGATTCGCCTGATTTTCTTGATTTTTAATCATGGTAATCCTATAATCCTTTTAAGACAGCACCAGCTGGCTGGCTTTTAAATCATGGTTCAGACGATTACGCCATCCTGAACAAAGATCGTAATTTCCCAAAATGATTATTTTTTTACTCAATTATCAGATGAACCATTTTTAGTCTCATTGTGCGGGGATGTGTTTGATTAATCACGGGCGGGGACGCCCGTGTTTCATTATGGTTTGATGGAGGTCAGCCAGGGCAGAAGAAAGTGAAGGCTCCGGTATGAGCGCCGATTCTTGTCCTGAGTACCAGCGCAAAAATGGAGATGCGCATGGTTTAATTGTACCTTTGTCTATGGATCTTTTTTGTTTGAATCACGGATGGCACGGATGGAGATGGATTACATGGAAAATAATTCGTGATTTTTGCGTTTTTATTGAAACCTGTAGTCGAGTAGGGTGGGCTAAAAGCGAAGCGTAGCCCACCATTTTCATCATAAACACCTACATTTTACATAAAGGATTACCATATTTATTCTATAACCAAAACCTGTCATTTTTGATATATTTGTATTCGGCGCCCTACGCTTCGCTTTTAGCCCACCCTACATGGATTCTCTAATCAATAACAACCAATCCTGATCGTCGGGCGCTGTGTAGGTTTGGTGGGGGTGGATGAGGTTTTCTGTGGGTACCCATTCACCTTTTCGGGGATTGTACCATTGGGCGGAAGCGGGGTGGGGGAGAGAGTTTGTGTTTAGATTGATTTCTCCTCCGCTGGGGGTGTAGATGACGGCTATATCTCCTGTTTCGCTTTGGGCGGCGGTGATGTAGTGTTTGGGATTGTTCTTGCCCGGTTGGGTTGCGAGCAGGTTTTGCGCGGGTTTTAGACTCCACCAGGGAATCGACTCGAAAAAGTTTTTTAGGTGTTTCATGTCTTTGCTTCCGGGCAGCCGCATCGCTTCATGCCACGGTTTTCCTGCGCCGCTGTTTTTGTGTCTTAGTGGCGGTTCTTCTTTTTGATGCCATCCCCATATTCCATGCGCTCCATACGTGACGCCCGCAGGTGGTGTGATTAATAGGCTCCAGTAGGAGGCGCGGCGGACGGCGTGGGCGTCGAAGGGGGTTTTTGACTGATAGGCGAGAATATCTTCATAATTTGGTTCTAGATTGATAATGGGAAGGGCTTTCTCTTTCCACTGTTGGCTCGCAGGCCCTTCTAATAACCAACGCAGGTTTTTCTCGCCATCTCCATGTCCGCTTTGGTAACCGATGAATGAATACCAAGGCTCATCCCGGAATTCGCGGCCTACCCAGGAACCGCCGCATGGATGCATTGTAGCTAATCGATGATGCTCCGTTCCAAAAACAGTCCGGCCGATGCGCTTCCAAATCTCCGCCTGTTCCCCCGAATATTTTCCATCTCCCGCCAGGAACCAGACGACTTGATGTGCGCCGTAGCGGGAGACGAGATAGTCCGCCAGTACAATGCGTTGATCTTCCGGCAGAAACGTTCCTGGATTGGAGGAGCCGCCGACCGCCCATAGCAGGACCGGCGCGGCGATCATTCCACTCGCGTTGATGTCATCGATGTAATAGTCCAGCCGCTGAAAGAAATCCGGCCGGATTTGGATTAAGATTTCTCCTGTAAATGCTTTGTTTCCATGAATGTCCCCATCGGCGGCGCGCCATTGGGTTGTTACGAATTGAATGACGTTGAATTTTTTTTCGGCCCGGTCGTGAAGGTATAGATCCCATTCTCTTCCATTCGCCATCAGGGGACCGTTCCATGCGGTATCCGCCAGCCAAAAAAACGGTGTTCCATCCGCGTGGACTAAATAGCGTTGATTGTCTGATAATTGAAGCGCGCCGTGTTGATAGAGTGGATTGGCGCCCGTATAAGGAACACATTCGAATTTCCCCGTTTGGCCGTGCAAACCTTCATTGTATTTCTTTGAACATTGTGTCTGGTAGCGCCAGGTTCCTATACAATCCGGCGAGAAGCGGACTCTCCATGTCGTTCTCCCGTCCCAGAAGGCGAATCGGGTATGTTTTTTCCCTTGGGGTGATGTGAATTCCACCTGCAGGCGAACGTCGCGGACCCAATCGTAATAATTCTCTGAACTGATGAACGTGGTTTCAAAGCGTCCCCATTGGTTTACGTGGGGAAGAGAACTCTTTTTATCGGAAGCGATAGAGTTTATGCAAAACAGTAATAATACCAGCGATGTTATCGAGATTAATCTGCAAAGATTGAGAGAAAAATATTTCATAGATCACCTGCTTTCGATTTATTTTGGTGATACGGTTCTATCCCGTTAGCGAGATGAAATTGTAGATCTGATTGAGGATTCTTTCTATTGCGGCAGTCATGCAGGCAGAATATCAAGAAGGTGGGTTAATTTGATGGATCGCGTTGAATGAAGATTACAGGTCCTCTTTATTAATTTTAAACCGGTTGACTAATGCTTGCAGCGTCTGGGCCTGCGCGGAAAGTTGCTCGCTGGCGGACGCTGATTCTTCGCTGGTCGCTGAATTTTGCTGCGTGACTTGATCGATATTTTGAATCGAATCGTTGATATTTTCCGCGCTTTTTGTTTGGTTCTCGCAGGTGTTGGCAATCTCGTTCATTAGCGTTGAGACTTCTTGGATCACGGGGATGACTTCTTGGATTTGCTTACCGGCGTTTTCGGCTTTTACAACACTATTATTGGATAATTCATTAATTTCCTTCGCTGCGAGTTGGCACCGTTCCGCCAATTTTCGGACTTCAACGGCGACGACCGCGAATCCTTTTCCCATTTCACCCGCGCGAGCGGCTTCAATGGCGGCGTTGAGAGCCAATAAATTGGTTTGATCGGCGATGTCATCGATAATGGCGATTTTCTCTGTAATTAATTTCATCGCTTCAACCGTATCCAACACCGCGTTCCCTCCTTTTCCAGCGTCTTGGGAGGATTCCATGGCCATTTTGTTGGTTTTCCGGGCATTGTCCGCGTTCTGGTCGATCGAAGCGACCAGATCTTCTATTGACGATCTCGTTTGTTCCAGGCTGGCTGATTGTTGCGTCGACGAAGTGGCGAGATGCTGTGAGGAGGCGGCTAATTCTTCTGAGCTCGCCGCGACTTGTTGAGACGCTGTGTCAATTTCACTAATGAGATCCCGCAGTTTGTCAACAAACAGATTGAATTGAGTTGAGACTTGTCCCACTTCATCATTTGAATGCGCTTCCAGTTCTTTCGTTAGATCGCCCTCACCTTCCGCGATGTCCTGTATCATGTTGGTCAAGCGGATTAAGGGCAGAGAGACCGCAGCGGTCAATAAAAGGAAAATAATGATCAATCCGAAAAGGAGCCCACCACCGGAGATCCCAAATTGTTTCATAGAGACCGATTTGATTTGTGAATCTAATTGATCCAATGGGGCGATAATTTCAAACGCGCCATGTGTTTCTCCAACAGACCAGCCTTCTTTTTCCATGCCGAGAATATCTTTGCTCCCTTTCGGGAATCCATGACAGGAAAGACAATCTTGTGTTAATTGAATTGATTTAAAGAAACGGATGGCGTTAATTGGTTCGCTTGCTCTACCTTCATGTGAATTCTTGGTTTCGGTTCCAATGTGGAGCACGCCAATCTCACCAAGTTGTTTTGCTTTGGATTTATCTTCAGGATAGATGATTTTTCCGCCTGCTTTTTCGATGGATTCAATGGTTCCTTCGGCTTCAAAATAATTAATGACGGCTTTTTCGATCCCGGATCTCGGTTCATTTGCTGGATTCCGTGGACTATTTTTGGGAACACGGAATTTATATCCGAGTTCATCCGCTTTTTCTCTTGAGGCTGTCCACGCGGCGACGACAGGAACCGTTTTGTAGATGTTTGTTTCTTGATATGGTATTCCTTGTTGTTTTTCCGCTTCGAAATCAGTGAGAAGTTTTTGAGTATAAAATATCTGTTTTTCGTTCAATTCTCCCATGAATATGCGGATTTGTTCGCAGGACGAAGTAATTGCGCGGGCTCGTTCGATCTCTTTTTCATAACCAAATTGACGAAATGAGTAACTATTTGAAAAATAGATACCCAATGCGATGATGAGCATTATAAGCGCTACCCACATCATTACCTTGGTACGAATTGTCAAATCTTTAAGATTCATAGTCCGCGCTCCCCAAAAACTAACGAAGTGAAAGGCATAGGCGTTTTTCATTTTTTGTTGCGAAAAAATGAAAAGGGGGCGTTCATTGATGAACACCCCCCCCAATTTTCTTCATTAAAGCGAAAGAAGAATACAAGGCATTATTTGGCTGATTAATTCAACATCATTTTCAAACCAATTATAGCCTCATTATAAGGTGTTTATATCTTTTTTCTTCTACTGATTGTCGCCGAACTCTAGCTAATGGACTGTTAGAAAATGCTCCAATCATCAACAGCCGGTTCGACTTCACCACGGGTAACGGGCAACGGTCCTGCTGGAGCCGTATCGGGAAGCCGGTAGCCGACGGGGCCACCATCACCGGCGAGTGTCAGTTCCACCGCTCCTTCCATGAAGGTTGTGAGCACACGCCCATCCAGACGGAACATATCCGAAATGTCCGCAAGATCGAGTCCTCCCGGAGTTGTGATATCGACGTTCGCGTCTTCGAGTAAAAAATCGTCGCTTGGATCAATGTTCCAATTGTTCATGGAAATCCCAGTGACTTGCGCGGTTTCAGATCCGTAATTCCAGAATTTCGTATTGAACATGCTGCCAAAGATATCGGGATCATCCGTATCGATGTTAATCTGGGCGTTGGGGCTGAGATCGACGCTGAGGATCATACAATTTTCGACAAGAACGTACGCGCCCATGCCCCCGCCCGTGTTGTGCCGCCATAACCGGGAGGAATCACGGAGTTGATGTTTGATTAACGTACAGTTCTTCAGATAGACATTTTGAGGATCGGCTCCCTCGGTCTCGATTAAGTTGATGTTCCATCCGTTAGCGGTATTGTTGCCCAGAACCACTCCGGCGAATTGTGGGTAGTCGTCTTCACTTAAAATGACACCATCCGCGTAGGCCGTGCCGCCCATCCCATCGGGCTGAACGAGCGCGTTCCAATCGTCGGTGAAGTAGCCTGCTTCGTAGGCTTCATCGATGGAGTTCCACGGCATATACGTTTGGTGAAAGACGCAGTTGACAAAATACCCGTCTCCCATGTCGTCAAAGAAGATCCCGTCGTACACATTGTAAATCCACACATCATTCATAAAGGTACGGCCACCACCGGCAGTGTGAACGACTCCGATGTTGTTATTGGCGTGGTCACCGATCGAAATGTTTTCAAACGCGGCGATGACGCCGTCCACATTGAAGCAGCGGCGGCCTGTGTACATCTGATACCCGATTTCCGCGGCCGCCTGTTCGTAATCGATCGCTCCATCCGCGCCGACTGGCAGTTCTGGATATTCATTGAGAAGCCCGAAACTGATCGCGGTCGCGCCGGGGTATGTTCCCATACCGCGTATGAGAATCCCATCCGCGCCGGAATCGCCAACCAGGGATGAAATGGAGATGGCGTTGATGTCCGAATTCCGCGCCGCCACATCTGTTTTGGCGAGTGAATTGTTTACGAACTGATATAAACCCGGTGTTAATTCGTATACCTCTAGATTGAATGTTTCCTCCGCCGCCTGCCGAAACGTGGCGTCATCCATGTCATCCGTTCCAACGGACGAAAGTGTCACTGGTTCCGGATCGGCGGTTAGGTCCTCGGCGGAATAGACGCCTGGTGAGAGCGTGACGGCGGCGTGAGCGCCGGTCACGCTCAATCCAAAGATGATGGTGAATACTACTAGGCTGTATTTCGCGTTCATCAATTTCCTCCTGCAAATGGGTTTGAGAATCGTCTGTCTCTGTCGACAGTAAACAGATTGAATCTCCTCTCGTTTCAATATCTCAATTAAATAGTAAAAGGCTCTATACGTGTAACATACAACATTTTGGAAGAGGATTTCAAGAGTTATGATAGTTTGTCTGAAAACTGTTCTTTAAATTTTTTGAGGATGGAATCGTAGTGGGGGTTGGATTTATTTTGCAGTGTGATGGTCTGATCGTATTCTTCCATTGAATCGTGGGGCCTTTTGTCTCCTTGGCTGGTTGGGAGGGATTGCATCTGTTTCAACCGGAAGGTTTCGCCCCGGCAGGAGATGGATTGGGTGAATTGCGCGATATGAAGAATGGCGGTGGTGACTTGGGGGTGTTGTGATAGGTTTAATTGTTTGATGAATGCTTCCGCATGGGCGGTTTGTTCGGCGTTGAATGAGAGGGATTGAGTATTTTCCACGAGCGCTTTGTTTTCCACGGATCTTTTGGAACGAACGGCCGCTTCCAAGAGGCGGGATAGGGCGGTTAGAGACGCTTCGGGGCCAGTGAGAGTCCATTCGATATGATTGTCAATCCGCTGAAGGCGCGTCCATTCTAAACCTGGTTCCGGGATGATTGTTTCGAAGCGTTCGGCGATATAGGAGAAAGCTTTCGCGAACGCTTCGAGGGTAAGGAAGGAAGAATCTATGTTGAGTTCGAGAACCAATCTGTCGAAATTGGGATCATCGAATGGGCTGGGCTGGTTTTGATCCGGTTTCCAGGTCCATTCTGGGGCCGGCGTGTCGATTCCATCCGGCGCTAGATTCAGCCATTCGCATTTGAGTGCGCTTGTATCCCATTTATCCGCTTTAAGGTTGTGAACTTTTGCGCCGGTGAGAACAACGCCGGATAGGATGGTTTCCGAACCGTTTGCGTTTCGCAAATCGGCGTTTTCGAGATTGGCTTTGGTCAAATTGGTATGACTGAGATAGGCGTCACGCAGAGACGCGTGGCTTAGATTCGCCATCCCCAGCTTTGCGCGGCTGAGATTGGCTCCGTTCAAGATGGCCCAGCGGAGATCGGCGCTGCGGAGATTGGCGCCACGCAGCGAGGCTCCACTCAGATTCGCGTTTCGGAGGATCGCTCCCCGCAAATCCATGTTGTTGAGGTCGAGCCAGGAGAGATCGGCGCCGGATAGATCGAACATAGCGTCCTGGTGTGTTTCTAGATAGGTCTTGATCGCGTCACAACCTTGTTTGACGATATCGATATGTTCAGCGTTTGCCATGGTTTATATTCCCCCCATTTCAGAGTTCATTGGGATTGTATTATAGGTTGCGGGTGACCGTCTACTCTCTTCCAACACGCCGTCACGCATGGAAGAAGGGATTTTATATTTTATTATACAGACCATCAAAGGTTTTTATTTCAGCAGGTATTCGATAATCAGACTGTTTCGGGGGGATTGGATAATATATAAATTTTTCATCAGCTTTGGGCTGTGTGTGGTGGGGGTGGGCTGTATTTTAAATACCTTTGGGCGCGGACATAAGAGGATCTGGATTGTTTTGAATCAGTTAATGTTGGCAGTAGGGTGCATTATTATTGCTAAAACGATACAAAGTAATTATCCAAGGAACGGTTTGAGGATCGTTTGTCGATTTTATATTGGTGAGTAGATGGTTTAATGAGTGTCTATTAATGTTGAGGAATAGATTTGATGATGGGACTTTATTTGTGGCTTTGGTAATTGAAATTTAATTGATGCATATTTTATATATATTAATGGTTGTAGAATGATTTATTATGTATTAAGATAATATTATATATATCTATATTGGATTTAAGATTGTGTGATTCGATTAACTGTGTGTATGATTCGTGGATGATAAAGTATCGCGTTATTCATAATGAAAATAACGAGTATCTTAACATTAGGAACCAAACTGGGGATGATTGATTTGGTGAAAAGGAGTGTGAGGTCAATGACGGAAGAAGTTAAATTTGAGATATTAGTCCCATCACAAGATTCCGAAGTGATTCATGAGATAGCAAAAGAGCTTAAGGAAGGTCAAGAGAATCAGTGGTCTGTGGATATTGAAGTCCATAGACCCATGCCGTTCAGCAATGATTCATCAGTGGGAACTCGATCAGTGGAGGCTTTCGAGGTGATCAATGTCGTTTTAGGTGTTGGCAATCTTGCCCTACTCTCCACCCAGATTGGCATGGCGGTCAATCAGGTATTAAAATCGCAAAGTGTCACTACAGAAGTGGTTGTTAAGAGAAAAATGAAAGGGAAAAAAAGAGTGCAGCATATCATTCTTAAGGTGGGGGACTCGATTGAAGATATAAAAATAAAAGTAAAATCTCTCTTTGAGTGAATCTCCAATTATGCCGAAACAACCAGATGAAAATTCATCAAAATCTTTAGAATTTCTTAAGGCCGTTATTATAGGGATCGGTGGTTACCAGGAAGGTCCATTAATAAGTGTAGCCAACGATGCGATGCTGCTGACAGAAACATTCAGGCAAGTATGGCCTGAAAAGCAATGTGATATAACACCTCTTGTCTGGCCGTATTTCGCTGGCAATGTTAAGGATGACGGTCTAATCCTGATGGCGCCGGATCCGATGCAAACCCGTGAGGCTTATACTCGATTCTGGAACAGCGAACCACCGGAAAACACGCGTCACGTCACAAAAGACGCGATTTTGCAAACCGTACTTAAAAAGGCTAAAGCAATTAATGATCAGGATACGTTTGTAATCTATTTTGGTGGTCATGGGATAGTAACAACTGGTGGAGAGGCATGCCTTTCAGTTTTTATCGATGAACAAACTGATTCTGGAATAACCCTGCTTCCAATAAAAAAAATCTGTGAAACTGTCAGAGAGGCTAAATGCGCGAATTGTAATAAAGTAATGATTCTAGATTGCTGCCTTAATTTTGGTGAACTTCATAAGAAATCTATATTCCTGGAATTGCCTATGCCCACTAAGAAAGAATTGCTGGAGGCAGCGTCTGATTTCTTAGATAGCCTTCTCGATAGCGCCAAAGACTGGCATGTGCTTCTTTCTTGTTCCCCTGGACAAAAATCGTATGAAGATTTCGGTCGGGAAGGCCGTTATCATGGTATCTTCACGGTCGCGCTTGCTCAGGGATTGAAAGGATCCGCAAGAGTTGGAATTGGCGAACCAATTAGCTTACTGGAGTTAACGAATTATGTTCACCATCGTGTTCGTATGGATCCTATCGTCTTAAAGCATGAAGATATTGCGAAGAATCATCAAGCAAAATCAGGTGATTATGCATGCAATGTCAGGGATACCGATCGGTGGAGTGAGAATCAGGAGTTTTCAAAGGATAAGAAAAATCGCGCCATTTTAGATGGTCAACACCCTATGTTATTAGCGCGAAAGGGTATCATTGGGGTAGAGCATCCATCATATTGGCGCCGAAACCCACTCGTCTAAAGACAGAAATGCGAAGAAAAAGACCTTCTAAGATGTTTTGGCGATTATTCAAGGATTATCTTTTTGGATCCTGGCCGATCGAGTTCTTTCATAAGAAAATGTTACAAGATGGGGGGGGCGCTACTATACGGAATGATTCTCCTACTCACTATGCAATGGTTTTTGCAATTGGGGGGAGTGGCAAGTTGGACAACTGCGATTGGTTGGGGATTATTAGGAGCTTTGTTGTGGTGGTTATTTGTGCCTTTTGCCGTGGCGGCTAATGAAGATTGCTGGCATGCCGGTGGATATGTTACGAGTCTTTCATTCACGGCGCTTCATATTCTTCTGTGGTTTCGACTTTGGATTCATATGTCCGGTTTGGATGGCGCTAAATGGAATGCAGAAACCATATTGTTGTGGAGTGGCGTTGAATTGTTTGTCCTATTGGCCATAGTCATTGTATTCGGCTGCAATGGAGTTCAGGGAATGTTAGCGATCTCCGACAATATTCGCGAAGAACCGGATCGCCGTGATATCAGTGAAGCGTTGCGTGTTTTCCGCCATTTCCGAATGGGGCGCAGTACGGATGCGAAACTCAGCAATTTGATTGCCATGGTCAGCGCAAGTCCAAGAGTGTATTACATTTTATTGGGATTCTTTTCTCTTGGTTTGGTGGCTACTGCAATTCTCTATCTGTACTTTTTTCGGAACAACCATATTTATGGATTCCTATACTCAGAAATGGAATTGTTTTAGTACTCTGTTTTTGGTTTACATTCTGGTACAATGCGGCCTTTCAATATTTTGAGAGATATGTAGGGTGATCGGGACATGAAAAAACGTATAACTCATCTTATTGCAGTGGCTCATACACAGTGGCAGATTGGTTTATCGTTTCTTGGTATGGTGATATTATGCATTTACTGGCGCAGCTGGAAGGATATCCCTCATCTCCTCTACGATATTCCGTCTGGCTTTATAATGAGCGCGTTCATCGCTCAACTTATCTGCCAAGCCTGCACGGGAGATTTTTCACCAAAATGGTGGGGCCGTCTAACGGCTATGATTCCAATGAGTATCGTGCCAACAGGGAGAGAATTTCTCGATTGGCAGATATCGGGCCACCTGACGGATATGTTAGCGGTTGCATTGATCCAGGGTTTGGACCGTGAATGTTCTGTATGGGAGAGAATAGGTTATTCTATCCCCCTTCCGATTGTGTTATACATTCGGCTTACAATCTTTGATCAACCTGGCCATATGGAGACGATTTCCGCCATTTGTGTGGGAACCTTTATTTTCTTTCTAGCTAAAGGAGGCGAAATCTACGCAAATTGGAGAACACAGTGAATAAATCAACTGGATATCTTCGATGGCTATTTTTAAGTATTTATCAGTGATTTGTGTGAATTATTAATTTGTCAATATTTTATTTCTCTCATTTTTATTCTGTGTGTAGAAATGATATCAGCTTTCTCTATACCTTGCCAATTTAGGCTCTTCGCTGAATCGAGTGGGTAGATTTGGGGAAGGCTTTCCTCCATCCTCCCGAAGATATATCGCTTACGTACCAATCCCGACGAGATAAACTAACAAGAAGGGCGGTGCTAGACCGTCCTTCGACAGTCTTCTTGGTCAGCACTCAGTTCGCGTCCCCGCAAGGTCCGATCCTCCGCCCAGGCTAAAGGCAAAGATCCCAATCCCAAGAGAGAGAGAGAGAGAGAAGGAAGAGAATGAAGAACCAAGAATTATTCCGGTTAGCGTTAGGTTTGAGTGAGCCATGGCAGGTCGTCCAGCCGAGTTTCCTGAGGAAGAAAAAACCTTGCACCTCACGCTGGACTTTCCCGAGGGGAGTCTGTTTCCCTGTCCCGAATGCGGGAACCTGTGTGGAGTGCATGATACGAAACGACGCACTTGGAGGCATCTGAATTTCTTTCAGTATGAGACGTATTTACACGCCCGGCAACCTCGTGTGAAATGTCCCAATCATAAAGTCAAGACAGTGAATCTTCCCTGGGCCCGTCCGGGGGCGGGATTTACGTTGTTATTTGAAGCGTTGGTCATGGCACTGGCGGAGAATGGGATGACGGCCAATGCGATCAGCCGAGTGGTCGGAGAATATGACACGCTGATTTGGCGAGTGCTGACTCATTATGTGATGGACGCGCGAGAGAGGGAGGATTTTTCGGGAGTGAAGGCGGTGGGGGTGGATGAGACCTCAAAGGCCAAAGGGCACAATTATGTCAGCGTATTCATGGATTTGGACGAGCGCAGCGTGATGTTTGCCACCGATGGAAAGGACGCTCAAACGGTGGGGGCGTTCAAAGAGGATTTAGAGACGCATAACGGAAAGGCGGAGCAGGTGGAGGAATTTTGTTTGGATATGTCCCAGGCGTTTCAATCCGGGATTGAAGCCAATTTCCCGGCCGCCGAAATGACATTTGATGAATACCACCTGATGAGGATTATCAATCAAGCTGTGGACGAAGTGCGCAAACAAGACCAAGCGATTTATCCCGAATTATTGAAGGGGACGAAGTATATTTGGCTGAAGAATGAATGGAATCTCACGGACAAGCAAGAGAGAAACGGAACGAAATTTTTCAAGATGTACGAGGGAGCAAATTGAAGACGGTGAAAGCCTACCATCTGCGATCCGTGTTCCAAGACGTGTTTTCGTTCGACGATCCGGAGGAGGGGAATCGTTTCTTAAAAAGTGGTATTATTGGGCGACTCACAGCCGGATTGAGCCTATGATCAAGGCCGCGAAAACGATCAAGGAGCACTGGGCTGGTGTGGTGCGTTGGTTTACTTCGCGAATCAACAATGGTCTGTTGGAGGGATGAATAGCCTGATCCAAGCCGCCAAGGCCCGTGCGAGAGGCTATCGCAACGTCAACAATTTAATCACTACCATCTATTTGATTGGAAGCAAGTTGGAATTCAATCTTCCCAAGGTTCTTCCCTCGCCCCACACGAAATAGTAATACGGCTTGAATCGTTCCCGTTTCTGCAGGCAAGCCGCCAAACTAAGCAAAAGACACCGGATGAAACGGCTGAGTCTCTCCGGTCTGCGATTCATGATCAGTAATCCGAACGAGTGAGGGCTTGTGGATTCTGCCATCTTATGGACAAACCGCCGATACTCTGGGTGAGAAGAGAAAGTTCCTGCCGGTTTGCCCACAAGATTTGGACAGCCACCTGCGAAAGATTAGGGGGAATGAGAAAGATTATTGAGGCGCCTGACCACAGACTCCACAAGCATGCGGCACATAAAGATATGGTTCTTTTTTCTTCGATAAAATCCAGACCCGCAAACGGATCGATGGAGGGCAATCCTACTGCAAAATACTTGTCGCTTAACAGATATCGAAACGTCTACAAGTTGATCGTAACCATCTGTTTGGCAGAGGAAAATTGGAATGTAATCTTCTCGAGGTTCTACCCTCTACCCACATGAAATAGCGAAGAGGCCCAATTTATTCTTCCACCCCAATGCGTTTTAAGAATGGGCTGAAGGAGCGTTCGCGGCCTAAGAAGGCGTGGATGGATTCGTTGACGTCGCGGGAATCGCCTACCTCGTAGATTTCTTTTCGGAGGCGCATGCCAGCTTCGGTGTCGAGATAGCCGTTGGGGGCGTTTTCGAATACCGTCGCCATGTCGGCGGCGATTACATCGGCCCAGGCGTAGCCGTAATATCCCGCGTCGTAGCCCATCAAGTGTCCGAAGTAGGAGACGAAGGAGGTGTCATCGGGAACGGGAAGGAAGACTTTTGTAAGAATCGCATTGGATTCTTTAACGATATCCATTTCAGGATCGTATTCGCTGTGAAGCGTGATGTCGAGAAGCCCGAAGGAGAGTTGGCGGCGGTAAAATGTACCAATTGTCGCGCGGTCGGATTCGATGATCCGCTCAAGGACATCCGAAGGGAATTTCTTGGATGGATCGCGGTAATCCGCCGCGAATGAATCGAGAACGGCTTTGCTCTCCAACCAGTATTCCAACGTTTGAGAGGGAACCTCTACGAAATCGCGTGGCACGTTGGTTCCTGAAAACGCGGTAAACTCGGCGCGGTTAGAATTGTGTGGAGGCAATGGGCCGAATTCGTGGAATAACGTGACGACGTTGTCATAGGTCAGCAGGGAAGGCCGGTCTCCACTGGGGGGAGGGAAGTTGCAGATTAACGCCGCTGTGGGGCGTTGGTAAATGTTGTTCTTCATCCGTTTCCCTGAGATGATACCGAATTGTGCGAAGTGGTTGAACTTGCCTTCGCGGGGGAACATATCGAGGTAAGCCAATCCAAGAGGTTCGCCGGTTTGGGCGTCTGAAATCACGTGGAGTGAAACGTCCTCATGCCAGCGGGAGGGGGGATCGACTTCTTCGATTTTAAGGCCGAAGATGGTTTCGTAAACGTTGAACATGCCCTCAAGCGTTTTTTCGTAGGGAAATAGACCTTGAGCGCTTCGGTGTCGACGGAGTAATTTTCTTTCATTAACTGATTGCGGTAGTAGCGCCAATCCACCAATGGATGGGTGGATTCTCTTCGCCTGTATCTTTGGCTTTTAGAGCGGCGAATGCGGCCAATTCTTTTCGAATTTCGGTTGGAGGCGCTGATAGAGATCGTTGAGGAATTCCTTGACGGTTTCGCCATTTTTCGCCATGCGCACTTCGGTTTGGTAATCGGCCCAGGTCTTGTATCCAAGTTTTTTAGCGATTGTGTCACGCAGGCCGATCACTTTTTCCAGGATGGGGAGATTCTCTTCCTTGGCGAGGGTGAAACGGGCGTGGAAGAGTTTTTTGCGGGTGGATTCCTTTTTGGTGTTATCCATGACCGTCGTGAAGTGCCAAGTGATGTTGGCCATGACGGTGTATTCGTCCTCGCCTGTTTTGATTCCTTCCTGGTTGAGGAAACTTTCAGGAACGCCTTCGAGATCCTCCAATGTGAAGAGAAGAGGATGAGAGGCGTTGTTAATATTCATCCGGAAATCCAACGCCAGCGCCGCAAGTGTCTTTTTCAATTCTTCCAATTCCTGCCGTTCTTCTTTCGGCAGATCGAAGCCCAGCCGTTGGTATTCGCGAACCGTTTCTTTCAGGAATTTCGCTCGTTCACCCGTCAATTTTGGATTCGTCTCCGCGTAGGCTTTGATGGCTTTGTATACGTCTTCGCGGTATTGAAAGCCAACGTACCACTCTTGGAATTTCTTAACGGCTTGCGCCGCCGCGCCGCGAAGTGATTCGCTGGGGGCGGTTTCTTTAATCAAATAAATGCGGCTCAGTTCCGAATCGAGCGTAAAGGAAAGATCGTCCAAGGCGCGGAGGGTTGAATCGAATGTAACCTTTGAAAGGTCCTGCTGAGCGATTGTGTCGCCTGCTTTCTCCGCGTCTGCGATCGCTTGATCGATGACCTTATGGACTTCCTCTTCCGCCGTTTCGAATGTTGGCGCGGTCAACTGAGATTGGAACGCTTTCGCTTTTTCCTGATAGGATTTGAGTTTTTTCGAAACCGTTCCCGCTTCCGCCATGAGAACACCGGCGCCGATGATTGTGGCGAAGCCGATGTGAAGTACCATTAAAGAACCGTCTAAACCAAAGATTTTCATAAGTTGTATCCTTTTTCGAATAAGAATGGATCAAATGCGATCTTATTAGTATGGCTTCAATTGGGGAGATCATCCAGAGATACTAGACCAGCTCCTGGCGCTTGCGCCTGTGTGAAAATGTTGGGTAATATATTCACGGGCGGGACGCCCGCGGTCCATTCCTCGTTGTTGATTCCCTATTTTTACAATATATTATTTGTAATATTTAGATTGTGTTAAGAATCATAAATACTGTGGGGATAAGAATATATGATGAGAATTCAGTTTTTTCAAGCCGATCTGAGGATGGGATTGTTTGTTTTTTCGAGTTATTTATTATGGATTATTGGGCTTGCGGCATTAGTGGTGAATCCTGTCTGGGGGCAGGTGATGATCAATGAGATTCATTACGATCCTGACCGGGCGACGGATTTGGTGGAATTTGTGGAATTGTACAACGCGGGTGAGGAGGATGTGGATCTGTCAGGATGGTCGATTGGGGATGCGATCGCATTCACATTTCCAGATTCGACGGTGCTCGCCGCAGGTTCTTATCTGGTTGTGGCGATGGACCGGGCGGCGTTGATTTCGAAATATACTGTTTCCTCAAGTTTCGTTGTGGGACCGTTTGAAGGACGGCTTGATAATGATGGAGAGAATGTTGAACTCCGGGATGGCAGCGGAAGTTTGGTGGATCAGGTGGATTATTCGCTCGGATTTCCATGGCCGACCGTGGGGGAGCCGATCTCGGAAAACCAGCCTGGGACGGGATTTTCGATTCAATTAATCAATCCTGATCTTGATAATGATCTGGGGGGGAGCTGGCGTTCAGCGTCTCCCACACCGGGGACGGTGAATTCTGTTTTCGTGGAGAACGCGCCTCCATTGATCCGGCAGGTTCTTCATACTCCTGAAGAGCCTGTCTCTGGGGAGACGGTCTTCATCACAGCTAAGATCACCGATTCGGATGGGGTTGATCGCGTACAGTTGCTCTATCAACTGGTTGATCCCGGCGATTACATTCATATTACGGATGGACGATATCAGACGGATTGGACAGAGATTGAGATGCGGGATGATGGAATTGAGGGGGATGAGATCGCTGGAGACGCGGTGTATACAGTGGCGCTGCCTCCTTCGTTTCAGGTTCATCGGCGGCTTGTGCGGTACCGAATTACGATGTCGGATACGGCGGGTTTGGAATTAACGGTTCCCTACGCGGATGATCCGCAGCCGAATTTTGCTTATTTTGTCTATGACGGTGTGCCGGATTGGATTGGAGCTGTTCGTCCGGGGGTTACCGCTGAAGAGACGTATCCTTCGGAGATGTTGAGTTCACTGCCGGTCTATCATTTGATTACCAGCAAAGAGGAGGCGGAGAATTGCACGTGGCTGGATCAATTTTCCCATAATGAATATGTCTATACGGGCACGATTGTCTATGGTTCGCAGGTGCTCGATCATGTCTTTTTCCGGGCGCGTGGGGGGACGTGGCGTTTCGCGATGGGAAAGAATATGTGGAAATTCAATTTCAACCGGGGCCATACTCTTCAAGCGCGGGATATTTATGGAAACAAATACAGTGTGGAGTGGGATAAACTGAATCTCGGCGCGTGCATTCAACAGGGCGACTATCTGCACCGGGGGGAACAGGGGATGTTTGAAGCGGTGGGATTCCGGTTATTTAATCTGGCGGGAGTCGAAGCCCCGAATACGCACTACATCCATTTCCGGATCATTGACGAAGCGCATGAAGATGGACGGCTCAATGTCAGTCATTCGCCCTTGACGGATAGTGGAACGCAGTACGATGGCGACTTTTGGGGATTGTATCTAGCGACGGAACAGATTGACGGCCGTTTTTTGGAAGAGCATGGCATGGCGGACGGGAATCTGTATAAGATGGAAAACGGAACGGGCGAGTTGAAGAATCAAGCCCCAACGGGCGTGAGTGACAAGTCCGATCTCAACGCGTTCATGCGTGGGTATTCTTCGAGACCCGATGAGCAGTGGTGGCGGGAGAATGTGGATCTGAAACAGTATTACCCGTATCGCGCCATCCTCGAAGCGATTCACCACTACGATAATGGATATGGGAAAAACTACTATTATCATCTCGATCCCGAAACGCAGATTTGGACTCAACTGCCATGGGATATTGACCTGACTTGGGCGGATAATATGTTCGGGAATGGGAACGAACCGTTCAATGACGCGGGATTGCTTCGAATCGAAGCGTTGGGGATCGAATATCAAAACCGGCTGCGGGAGATTCGCGATCTGCTCTACAATCCCGATCAGACGGGGCAGCTCATCGACGAATACGCGTCGCTGATCTATACACCTGGTGAATTATCCTTTGTCGACGCCGACCGGGCGATGTGGGATTACCATTGGGTGATGAGTGACGAGGCGAATTGGGCGGGTTATAAAAACAGGTATGGAAAATCGGGGCAGGGAAGGTTCTATCAAATAGCGGCGACGAAAGATTTTCCAGGAATGATGAAAATCATGAAGGATTATGTCGTCTCAAGGGGGGAATGGATCGATACCCGTCTGATTCGTGATTCCCAGATCCCCGATACGCCTGTCGTGACGGCTGGATCTTCGAATGATTATTCGCTCGATTCCCTTGTGTTTGAAACGAGTCCATTCAGCGATCCGCAGGGGGCTGATACGTTCGCCGCTTTGCAGTGGCGCATCGCTGAGGTGGAACCAGACGCGCAATCCTGGGAAGCGCCGGTTGAGGAAGAGGGCGATGTGCTGATTCTAGACGCTTCTACATGGAAATATTTCAAAGGGACAGAGGAACCTTCCAATCCGGTGAGCGCATGGCGTGAATTGTCGTTTGATGATTCCAACTGGATGGAGGGCCAGACACCAATCGGGTATGGGGAGGATTTTATGATCACCCAGCTCGATGATATGCGATATAACTATTCAACCGTGTATTTACGGAAAGAATTTGAAATTACGGATCTCGATTCCATCGGTTCATTAACGCTGCAGGTTCTGTTCGATGATGGATTTAACCTTTGGATCAATGGAAGACACGTTGCGCAGGCCAATGTTAACGAGGCGGAACTTCCATTTGACGCTGTCGCGACTCACCGGGAGGATCTGACGTTCGCCGATTTCCCATTATCCAACCCGAAAACGTATCTTGTGGAAGGGACGAATGTGATTGCGATCCAGCTGATCAATCAGTACATTGATCAAAGTTCGGATTGTTTTATCGATCTTCGATTGGTGAGTGAGACGGGGGATTCGCAGGAGACACCTTCGGATGAATCGTTTCGGCTGTTTACGGAACCGGGTAAATACGAAATCATCGCGGCGTGGGAATCGGATGAACTCGCCACTTTTGAATCCAGTATTACGATTCCCGCGAGCGCTGTCACCGTGGGCCGTACGTACCGTGTGCGCGCGCGGATGAAGGATACCAGCGGCCGGTGGAGTCATTGGTCGGCGCCCGCCCAGTTTATCGCGCAAGAATCGGCTAACAGTCTCGCCTTGTTGGATTTTTTACGAATCACAGAAGTGATGTATAATCCTGCCGGCGATTCAGAGTTTGAATATATAGAATTGCATAATACCCACTCTTCGCAAATGCTCTCCCTGGGGGGATTGTCGTTTACGGAAGGGATTACCTATACGTTTCCAGAAGGCGTGGAACTATCACCTGGAGGATATTTGTTGGTTGTCAGCGCCGGGACGGCAAGTGAGCGAGCCGCGTTTCGCGCGCATTACGGCCTCAGTGAGGAGGTAATGTTAATTGGACCGTATTCGGGCAAGCTTGCAAACGGGGGAGAGCGTCTTACTTTACGGCGGAGCGCGGAAGGGCCGGAGATCGTCCAATTTTCATTCAGTGATGGCCGGGGGTGGCCGCTTGCGTCTGATGGGGCGGGGCATTCTCTGGCGCCGTTGGATACCGCCATCGCTGGAGAGCGGGACGGTTCGCTTGAATATGGAGGAAATTGGCGGGCCAGCGCTGTCATTGGAGGCTCGCCTGGACGATCCAACCCGGTTCCGATTCAGAATGTTGTATTGAATGAATTTATGGCGAATACGAGTGGAGAGGGAAGGGAATCGAACGATTGGATTGAACTGTTTAACCTGGCTTCTACGAGTGTTCACCTGGGGGATTGGTATATCAGCGATGATCCGAATGAACTTAGAAAGTGGAATCTTCCTGCGATGGATATCGAGGGATTGGGGCGCGTCAGTTTTGATGAGAACGCCGGTTTTAACAATCCTCCAGGCAGCGGATTCGGTTTAAGCAGGGAAGGGGAAGTCTTACTGCTTTCCTACCTGCCGGGTGTGGCGGGTGTGGACCGGGTTGTTGACGCGGTCCGGTTTAAAGCGCAGGAAGCGGATTTATCGCTAGGCCGGGATGGAGATGGGGGGGATTATTGGCGGGCGATGGCGCCTTCACGCGGCGCAACCAATCATACGGGCGCGGCGGTTGTGGTTATCGATGAATTGATGTATCACCCTCTTTCGATCGATCACGAATCGGATGATGATTCCATTGGGGAATACATTGAGTTATATAATCCTACGGCCCAACCGGCCGCACTCTGGAATGAGAACGGGCCGTGGCGGTTGGATGGTGGAGTGGAGTATCTCTTTCCGGAAGGAGTCATGATTCCAGTGGAAGGGTGTTTGTTGATTGTGAATTTCGATCCAACTGATTCCAACGCTCTTACCGCGTTTTTAACCGCGTATCCTCTTGTTCCAGCGGATGCGCCGCTTTTGGGGCCGTATGCGGGAAGATTATCCAACCAAGGGGAACGGATCGCTTTGGAAAAACCGTTATTTGTAGATTTCGCCAGCGGTCAGATTGCGTGGGCCATTGTGGATGAGGTGATCTATTTTCATCAAGCGCCGTGGCCGGTTGAACCGGATGGGGCGGGACAATCATTGCAGCGAATCAACGGATTGAAATCCGGGAATAATCCAAAGGAGTGGACCGCGGATGATCCTAGCCCAGGGCAAGCCGGGACGCCAGACACTTCTGTCAATTCATGGATGGTTTATTAATATTTACAAAGTGATCAGGAAGCGCTGATTTCGAGTATTTTTGGGGAGGGTTTCGCGAGATTAATTTCACGTTTAAGTTCGTGGACCTGATCACTCATGGGATCGATGATGGAGTCTTCGATCGCGTTCAATTCGATTTCGATTTCATCAAGGTACGCAAGGGAGATATCGTCTAATGATTGGGATAATTTGTCTAAAATCGATTCCCCTTGCCGGCGGAGACTGCGGAGTTTTTGAAGGCGTTGATCGATTATCGTTTTGAAGGGTTTTTCAAAGTGAAGGAATTCTCCCTTGCTTTGGTCCGCTTCGACACGATCGAGGACTTTACAATAGATCTGGAATTGAATGAGCATGAGTTTAAGTTTTTCCGCCATAAAATCGAGACGCGCTTTGCGGCAATCGTTTAAGAGGGGATCGAGATCTTTGCTTTTCTGCCTTTGAAATTCAATAATCGCGGCGCTTTCCGCAATTTTGCGTTCGATGATCTCCTCAAGCGACGTGACGGCTTTTACAAGGTAATCGGCCCTCTTGCCAGCTTCATCTAAATCACTGCGAATGCGCCCCAAATCCTCACCCATCAGACCGCCTTTCGTGAGGTATTCCACCATGTCCTGACAGATTTGGATGCGGGAAGAGATATCGTTCGAGAGAGAATTTTCCCCCCGGATATTGCGTTGTCTACGCAGGATCTGCGCCGACTGTGTTCGTTTCAAAGCGGATTCAATGATCCAGAACGTGCCGGGGATTTGATAGTACCGAATGTTGCATTTCTTGCAGGATTCTTCGATGCGAAGGCGGGTGGAAAGGGGCAGAGCGCTTTCGATTGTGAAAACTAATTCAATTTTATAGATGCCTAAAAGGAGTTCAATATCATCAATGAGGTCAATCACCTTGGCGCCGGCGATCCGGCGCCCTCGCCGTTTGTTCGAGGTGTCCACCACGGCGACGAGTTTATAGGCTTTGCCGCTGAAACGGCCAAGACTTTGGATGGTGAAAATCGTGTCTTCATTGTATCCAACGATCAGAATCGGAATCGCGTTTGTCAGGTAATCTTTACGGAGCCTGAAATGAGACCAACCCAGGCGGGAGAGAAAAATCATTAGGGATAGAAAGAGAAAATCAACAATTACAACAAAGAGTAGAAAGAAAATTGTGTATTCTTCGCGCAACAGAAAGCAATATAAAATGAAGAGGGCGATGAGAATGAATAACGAACCGATACCGACGGATTTGATGACTTCGACGACTTCATGATGCGGGTGGTGATCGTGTACATGGTTATACGATTTCCGGAGAATAAAAAGAGCGCCGCGGATGAAGCAGATCAGGATTAATATCTGATACTCCGGCACGGGAAAACCGGGAGGGAAGCCGGTTTTTTGAGCGGCGTGCAAGGCCAAAAAAGCAAGGGAAATCGAAAACGCGGAGAGCAAAATTTGGACGATGAAAATGCCCGCATGCGATTTGTACGATTCATCAATTCTTTTGTTCATTGTGTACTACATCCTTAATCCATCAGTCCATCTGGCCTGTATCCATCCGTTCCAGCATTAAAAGAGAAATTGGAAGAGAACGGAGAGAATCGAGTGGATACAGCGCCTACGCGCTCGTTCTGTTTATTTCGGAGTCATCCACTTTTTATACGTTGATGAGTTCCTGTTTGAGGTATTCTACGTATTCGCTCATGGGGGCGACGATTGATTCTTCAATCGAGAACAGTTCGTTTTCGATTTCATGAATATACGAAAGGGATACATTGTCGAGAGGTTGAGACATTTTATCCATGACGGATTCCCCTTCGTTGCGTAAAACGAGCAGGGTTTGAAGATGTTCCTCGATTTTCGTTTTTCCGGATTTCTCCAGAAGCAAATATTTTCCCTGGTTGTAACCCCGATTAACGAGATCGATCACTTTGCTGTACAACTGGAATTGTGTATGCATCAAGAAGAGTTTTTCGGCCATAAAATCACGCCGGGCTTCCCGGCATTTCGTTAAGATGGGTTCCAAGCGTTTCCGGCGGAGATGGTAGAATTCCATTAGAGCGTCGTCTTCCTCAATTTTTTGATCAATGGCGGATTCAAGGGAAGAGACGGTCTTGACGAGATTGGTGGTCCGCTTGTCGGCGATTTCCAGTTTGTTATAAATCGACAGTAATTCTTCGTTTGATGTGATGTTCGCCGAGAGATATGCGATCAAGTTTTGACAAATACTGATCCGGGCCGCCACATCATTGGAGAGGGAATTCTCACCGCGGATATTGCGTTGCTTCAATTTATGTAATCTCTTGACCGATTGCATTCTCTTCAAGGCCGATTCAATGATCTGGAATGTGCTGGGGATCTGGTAGAAGAGAATGTTTAATTGTTGACAGACTTCACCGATTCGCAGCCGGGTAGACAAAGGCAAAGCGCTGTCGATCATGAAAACCAGTTCGATTTGATTTTTTTTGAAGAGGTGTTCCAAATCATCAATCAATTCGATGACGGGGACACCCGCGATGTAATGGTCTTTCCGATGGTTGGATGTGTCAACGACGGCGATTAATTTATACGCTTTCTTTTTGAAGCGCCGCAGGCTTTGAATTGTGAAAATGGTGTCTTCGTTGCAACCGACGATGAGAATGGGGATATCGTCGGTGCGGAAGTTTGTTTTTTGCCGGTAATAGTAGAGTAGCCAACGGGCGATGATAATGAAAAAGGACAGATAGACAGAATCAATAAAGGCGGCTAAGAGAAGAAAGGAAATGAGCTGGCGGTAACAAAGGCAAAACACAGTTAGATAACCGAGTGTACCGAGTCCCACCAAGCCTATTACTTTCCCAATTTCTTGATACGAGTGATAGTCATGGAGTTGACGCGGCGCTTTCGACAGAATAAACACGGCGCAACGAATCAAGCAGACGAAAAGAAGGAGGAGAATCAGTTGATGGATCTCCACCGGTAAAGGGGGCGCCGGTTTCTGGATCGCGTAGAGAGTCAATAGGGCGAGAAAGAAGGAGAGGGCGGTAAGCGCTTCTTTGACGAAGAGATTGCGCAGATAAATCTTGTAGGATTGAAAGGTTAATTCAGTGGCCGAACCGAAAATCGCCACAAATGCGGCGTGGAACATGATTTTAATGTCTGTCCAAAAGTTGCGTTCCTTTGTGTACTGAATATCTACATCCAATTTTGTAGGAAGGATGAATTTAATGTAGTAGTTTTCGCTATTGACGCAATCCGGGGGAAACATCTCCGATTCATTGCGGTGTTTGATCTGGTTTTTTCCCAACAGGCCGGGTTTGACGGAGAGGACGATCTCCCATTTTTTCGTGTAATACTGGGTGAATTTAGGCACTTCCGGGCGGGGGCCTACGAGACTCATATCACCCCGCAAGACGTTGATGATCTGGGGCAGTTCATCCAGTTTCGTGCGTTCCAGAAAACGGCCCACTTGGGTAAGCCGTGGATCGAACCGGCCGGTGAGCATGGGACCCTGTTTGGGAAGTCCTTCCATCATTTTGCGGAATTTCAACAGGGTGAACGGTTTCCCGCCTTTCCCAATCCGTTTTTGTTTATAAATAATAGGGCCCTTGCTTTCCAATCGTATGGCGACTGCGATTACCAGCGCCAGAGGACTGATCAGGATGATGAAAAGAACAGCTATAAAAATTTCAAGGCTTCTAGGCATAATGATTATGATTCTATAACAATGACCTTAAACTCGGTTATTTTGACTGGATGGAAACCTGTTACAAAAATGAGTTGGTGCTGATTCAGCGCGACGGTGTTGTTGTATTTACATGATGTTTACCTTGATCCATTCGTGCTATCGAGAATATGCTGGATTGCCAAGTAAAAGGGATTATGTTCTCAAAATCATGTCATTTCCGGAAGCGCGTTCTCCTGACTGGAAGCGCGCTCGTTCTGAACCGCGAAACCTTGATACGCCATCGCGGCGTTCATAATCACTGCAGAGACTTGTCCACCTGCGCGGGCGATATGATTCGCGGCTAAAAGCATCTCATCATTTGTTATTTTCCCACTGCGAACAACCATGAAAGTCGCATCCATCTTGCGAGAGAGGAGAGTGGGGCTTTGGGTTGAAAAGACCGGAGATGTATCGATGAAGATGTAATCAAATTCATTTTTCAGCGTTTGTAAAATATCATCAAACGTTTGCGAGTTGTAAAATTCGCTGGGCGGCTGATTCCTCACGCCGGCGGGGATATAGTACAAGCCCGGAATGTACGTTTCGGTTAAAAGGGAATCGAGCGCATGAGGATCTTGGATCACGTCTGTTAAACCGGGTTCGGAAGCGCGTTTAAAGAATTGGTGAAGTGAGGGTTGGTTTAGATCGCAGTCGAGGATCGCGGTTCTCTTGCCGGTCATCGCGACAGAAGCGGCCAACAAGGCGGTAATCAGGCTTTTGCCTTCTTGTCCGGATGCGCTGGTAAAAAGAGCGGTTTGCATGGGAGGAAGCGCGTCGGAATATAGGAACCGGGATCGGAGTGAAATAAAAGTTTCTCCAATAGGTGAGGAAGAAGAGAAATCGATATGTTCTTTTATAGACGCGATCTCTTTGGCTGAGAATAAAGGGATCGAACCGAGAACGGGCAGATCTGTAGTCTGATCAACTGGTGGTGTGGAACCGTTGATTCCGCCGGACACATATTCAATGAAAAGCGCAATAAGAACTACGATGGCGAAAGAGAACATTAAAAGCAGAGTGATCGTCCGGAACCAGTTTTGGTTTATTGGCCGAATCGGTGTTTCCGCGTAATCCATGATTTCAAAGGTTTGATTCGGCATTTCTTGCTGTGTTTTTAAAGTGCCTTTCGCGATTTGAAGGGATTTTAAAAGATTCGATTTTTCCTCAACGAGCTGATCCCAGGTTTGCTCGAGGTCTCGATGTTTATTCCATTGCGCTTTTTTTTCAAAATTGTCTTTTTTTAGTGTTTCCAATTGCTCCGATACATTCTTCAGATAGACAGCGGATTCCTCATAGGCCTGCTTCGCCTGTGCGACGATTTGGTCCGCTTCCTCGTGAATCGATTGTTCAACGGTCAGGAGTTCATTCTGCTTTTCGATGTAATCGGGATGATTCTCGAGGTATTTTTCTTTGATCCGGCTCCATTCCAAGAGGATTTCATTCCGGTTAATACTGAGCGTTTTGATCAGCGGTGAAGATAAGGCGTCTTCTTTCATATGGTTCTTGTCACCCACATGCCCTTCTTCGAAAAGGATTTCATAGCTGGACTTCAGCTGGTTGTGGGTATTGTTTGCGGTGACGTATTCTTCCCATAGTTTCTGGTAACAATCTTCATAATCGGAGATCACCTTGTCTTTATCGAGGGAGGAATAGATCCCCATAGTATTATGTTCTTTTTGAAATGTGAGGAATTCCTTTTCCGCTTGCTCGATATCTTGATCAAGTTTTTTAATTTGTTCTTCTAAGCCGAGAATGACGTTGCCGGTGTATTGTGTAATTTTATTGGAACTGGAATTAATATAAAATTCCGCATGAGTATTGATGATTTTCGCCGCCAAATCCGGATCGCCAGCAGTAAATCGAATGGAAATGATTTGCGGGCTTTTCCGGCTGGGGATGACTTCCAATTTTTCTAAATAGATATTGGTTAACTGGGTCAAGCGTTCGTTGGGATTGGTTGGTTGATTTGACTGCTTGGGCAAGAAAGGTAGTAATCGTTTTAGGATTGATTGCGATTTAGAAAATTCAGGATATGTATCCAAGTGGAGTGTCGAGATTACTTCTTGCGCGAGTTTGCGGCTTTTCAGTAATTCTTCTTGTGCGCCGTAAAATTCCTGATTGAATACAACTACATCTGTATATCGTTCCTGTTCGTATGCTTTCTTACGTTCTTCAATTTTGAGAATCACTTCCGCTTGATATAGGGGCGAAATCCAGAGAGCGCCAAAAAATCCGGATACGGTTAATCCTATGAACAGTAAAAAAGAAAGGACTTTTCGTTTCCACAAAATACTATACAGCCATTTGAAATCAAAACCGATTGTTTCGGTTGACGCTGTGTTATAAGGTCCCGGATATCGCGCCGATCCAACTCCCGGTGATTCTGGGCTCATGTTTGATTAACCTTTCTTTTGTCATTCCTTGTTTATTGCAAGGACTCGATGTCGAATTCAACGATCGTATTTGTGTTTCTTATATACGTGTATTCCGCTGTCTTGTCGTTCAAAAATCATCCACTCAGGGAATTAGTTTGTCGTACGAATCCCGACGGAAAAAGGACTTATTTTTTTAATCGTTAGTGGAATATTCAAGAATCCAGCGGATACATCAATGATGTCTCCAGGATAGACCTCTAGATTGTCTCCATGTTTTTTGATGGTGGTATATTTATAAATCGAACGCACAAGTGTTCCCGTTTCGTTCGGACGGTAGAGATAAATATCATTGCCGGCGTTAAACGATTTATCGCCAGCGGCGTGAATCGCTTCCAGCAGGGTCATTCCGGGCTTCCAGACGACAGGGCCGGGTTTGCCAACAATCCCCCCCACGAAGACCGTGCCGTCTTGGGTGAGATAAAGTGTGTCACCGGGTTTGACGATCGCGTTTCGAATCGAGAGATTGTTTTGAAATTGTTGATAGGTGAATGTAATGAGCTGTGGGGAAGCGCTTGCGACGTCATGACTCCAGAGGAAGGTGTTTCCCGCATCATTGTCGCGTCCACCGGCGATACCGAACGCGTCGGCGATCGTCATACGGCGCGTGATCGGCACTCGGCCGGGTTCTCGCACGCCACCGAGTATGTAAAACTCTTCGGCGCGTGGGACCATAATCTGGTCGCCAGGGGCAAGCGTGATATTCGCATTCGCTGTTGTTTGCTTTTGGTCTGAATTCGTTTCCGTTTCTTCGATAAACAGTGGGCCATTATCCAGTTGTTCCCGATTGATGGAGTGAATTTCACCTGTTTTCCGTTGGACGTGAATAAACGGTCCAGCTTCAGTGGTTTTAATTCCTCCTTGCCAAGCCAAAACATCGCGCAGGCGTGTACCGGGATAGATCGGAACAACGCCTGGATTTAGCACAGCCCCATACAATGTGACTACGGCGCTTTTTTGTTCTTGGATTGTGATGGTGACGAATGGATCCCTCACAAAACGTTTTTCTTTCAGCAGTGTCTCAATATGCAGGGCTAATTCTTCCGCGGTTTTACCAGCCGCGTGAACATGTTTTAAGAGAGGATAAGAAATATCCCCCGATGCGGAAACACGAGTAGTGAGTGATAAATCGTCATCTTTGAAAACATCAATTCGTAAGAGGTCTCTGGGACCAATTACAGGATCTCCCATTTGTGTGTTGAAGGCGTATGCGTTTTGCCAAAGCGTCAGCGCGAAAAAAACGGCGCCAATTCGCATAATTTCATGTATGATATTTTGTCTCAGCATTATTCACCTCAAGGTTCTCCATACGATCCCTTAATGATATTCAAAAAGAACGATGAACGCAACTCCGAGTGAATTAATAATAATCACCATAGTTATACATTATAATTCACTTAAAAGGATCATCTTGTTAGATTTATAATAAGTTTTTAAATTACTCGGCCACGGCGAAAGCCGAATTTGGCCCCCACTTTCTATTCCTTTGCCACTTAGATTCATTAAACTATAAAAATCAGATATAGCGAAATAGCAAAAAGTTGAAAAAAATCTTGTCCATTGATAGAACAATTCTTGAATTTTGCCTTGCATGGGCTTTTTCGCATCCGCATCAGATAAAGAGTTTTAACGCAACACGGTTCCCTTCATTTTGAAATGTTTATTATTTCATTATAGTGAATAAGAGTATAAATATTCATTTTTTTTATGTAAGGATATACCACCTATTCATGATTATTAATTTAGATATCAACCATCATGATAGAGATCCCAACGTGAAAATGAATTGCGAACGAGCAAGTTTCGGTTACTATACTATTCAAAATTGTAGTAGGTCAGTCAAATGAATTGATATCGTAACAATCATCAACAAACAAGGTGTCAAGAAGTTTATTCTCCTCCCGTAATACTCCGGCGCGAGCGCCGGTTATTGGGGGGAGTTAGATGGGGTTGAACGTTAATGGAACAACCCTCTCTTCCCCAGGCTTGGGGGAGAAATCTATTATTTCAGATGGCTGATCATTACCCAAAATTTATAAAATCCTTTGGCGCAATAGAAAAGAAAAGGCCCCTGATGTTTTCTTACGAGTTAATGTTTGATTCGGATAAGGCTTTTTTCCCTTTTCTTGTTTGTTGCGTGAATCATTTGAGTGGTAATAATTATTTATATAATCAATTAACCGGTCTATTTTGGTGGATCTTATAGCCATCCCATCAATGAAATGGTTCTATTATATAATATTTCAAGTAATATTACAACTTATTTTTTAATATTTTTTTGAAAAAAACGGATCGAGATTGGCCCAGTCAAGAATCGGCAGTGTATTTTTTCCGAACTCCTCTGGATAGCCCGATTATGGGTTGTATACTTATTGTTTTGCCTTTTATATATAAACCATCATGATTGAGATCACAACCTGCAAATGAAAATGAGTCACGGAAGAATTTTCGCCTAAGATAGTCCTGTGGACTCATTTTCATCTATAAGGTGTTGTGGTAGAGAGGCCCTTCAAAACGGAACTGCCCAAATAACTAGATCGAGCCAATCAACATCAATATTTATTGATTCTATAATAGGTCTTGACTTGATATCATTTCTTCAGTAAAGGCTATTAGCTAAAGAAAATTTGATAAGCAAAGATTTATCCTATGAAAAATATAGCGGATTTTTTGATCGTAGGAGGGGGGATACTGGGGATTTGTATGGCGTTGGAGCTTAAAAAACGCTATGCGGATCAGGAAATCATCATTCTTGAAAAAGAGGAGCGATGCGGTCTGCACGCCAGCGGGAGAAATAGTGGAGTAATACACGCTGGTTTCTATTATACCGCTGATTCGTTGAAAGCGAAATTTACCCGGAATGGTAATATCCGCTTAACGCAATACTGCCTAGAGAAGGGGATTCCGATCCGGCAATGCGGGAAACTCGTCGTGGCCAAAGACGAGAACGATCTTCCGCAGTTCATGGAATTGATGGCCCGCGCCGAGAAGAACGGCGTTCCTTTGAAAGAAATTTCGAAGGGGGAAGCCCAAGAGATCGAACCGCGGGTCAAGACCTTTGAGAGAGCGCTGTTTTCCCCTACGACTTCCTCTACGGATCCAGAGGCGGTGTTGCGTCAGCTGGAGTGGGATGCGGAACGCGTGGGAGTGCGGTTTGAGCGAGGCGTTCGGTTTTTAAGGCGGGAGAAACAGGAGGGAGGGGATCAGGGGGCGTATGTGATCCGCACTACGGGCGCGATGTATCATGCGGGATATTTTATCAACGCCGCGGGTTTGTACGCGGATCGAGTGGCCCGGCAGTTTGGATTTTCGAAACACTACCGGATTCTTCCGTTTAAAGGATTGTATTTATATTCGAGGGAGGCGCCCGGCGCGTTCCAAACGAATATTTATCCTGTGCCGGATTTACGCAATCCTTTTTTAGGCGTTCACTTTACGGTGAAAGGAGACGGGCGCGCGAAAATTGGACCGACGGCGATCCCGGCGGTTTGGCGTGAGCAGTATAAAGGCATGGAGAATTTTCAGTGGGATGAATTTTTGGAGATTGCGATCCGGGGATTGGGTTTGCTCATTCATTCGGAATTTGATTTCAAGCGATTGGCGGTTGAGGAACTCAGAAAGTATTCGCGGAAGCGGCTCGTTCAGCTGGCGCAGAGCTTGGCGAAGGGTGTGAAAGTAGAAGATTATCGTCAGTGGGGGCCTGCGGGGATTCGAGCGCAACTATTGGATGTTCGAAAGAGAAAGTTAGAGATGGATTTTGTTGTAGAAGGGGATCACCGGTCGCTTCATATTTTGAATGCGGTGTCTCCGGGGTGGACCTGCGCTCATCCCTTTTCTGAATATTTGTGTGATCAAATCGAAAGCAGGCAATCGTAATACAAAGCGTTCCATAAAACTGATGGGCAGGGATAGAAATCAAGGTGAGACCATTTAAGCGTGTTCTGATTCGCGTGGGGAATCGGATCATTCATGACACACACAAATTGGTTGTTTGACAGCGCTGATATTATCCATTATGATTGTCCATATGGTTAATGCGTTTTCTAGAATTTAAACTATTTATTGAATGTCGATTTTCGTCATGAATTAAATCAGATTTTCGAATTTTATAGAACTTAATATTTATATGGGAAAAAGAGGAACTTTGTATGTTTGAACAACAGATGGTGAGTTCGGTTATTAACCGGGATTACGATCTCTTTTCCACTGATATACAAGAACAAGAGGAACAACTCTATTCAGCAATCGGAAATAGCCGTATCCTAGTTATCGGTGGCGCTGGAAGCATTGGATCTTCAACCGTAAAACAGATCGCGCTCTATAAACCAAAGGCATTACATATCGTAGATCAAAATGAAAATTGTTTGGCGGAATTAGTACGGAATCTTCGAAGTGGTTTTTTGAATTTTGACTGCAAAGACTTTCGGACATATCCATTGGATTTTGGCTCTCCAATCATGGAGCGATTTATCCTTGAGTCTGATGATTATGATTATATTTTGAATTTTGCCGCTCTGAAACATGTACGATCTGAAAAAGATCAATATTCGCTTCTTCAATTAATCGATACCAATATAGTCAAAATGGCCCGATTTCTTCAATGGTTAAGCAGAAAGGAGGGTAGACCTCGATATTTTTGTGTATCCACAGACAAAGCGGCGAATCCCGTCAATCTTATGGGCGCAAGTAAGCGAATAATGGAGAGATTGATTTTTTCGAATGAAATCGTAAAAGACTTTCAAATTACGGTCACTTCGGCGCGATTTGCGAATGTGGCTTTTTCAAATGGTAGTCTTTTAGATAGTTTTTTAAAGAGAATTAGAAATTTACAACCGATCGCATCTCCAGAAAATACGCGGCGTTTCTTTATCTCAATGCAGGAATCCGGACAAATCTGTCTCCTGGCGGCGTTTTGCGCGCCGGATAATCATCTTTTAATTCCCCGCATGGAACCTGAGAAAGATTTAATTCAATTAGAAGATGTTGCGAAACATGTGCTTCAATATCATGGATATGAACCTAAAATATATAGAAGTGAAGTTGAGGCCAAGCAAAATATTCAATCTGATTTATTGAAAAAACAATACCCATTAATTTTGACGCCACTGAATACGAGTGGAGAAAAGCCCTATGAAGAATTCTGTGGAGATGAGGAAAGGGCAATTGATATTGGGATGAAAAGTGTTTTGGGCATTAAGCATCAACCAGAAACACAAGGTTCAATGCAGCAGTTCTTAGATGAAATAATGAAGATGATATATGATCCAAAATACTCCCTATCGAAGGAAGTAATTATTCATATATTTTCATCGATTCTCCCTCAACTTAGGCATATAGAAACAGGAAGAAATTTGGATGAAAGAATGTAATACCATACAAGAATTTCAATCACTGCTAGCGCGGCGAAAAAAAAGACTCTATAAGACGTAACTTACGTATATACAATGTATGATAAGCTAATCAATACCTTTGTCTATGGATTATTGTTTTGAGTACTGACTTTTTGTTATTTTACAAAAATCATACGTATTGTGAGTTATATAATTCAAGTTTTGATTGTTTACTTTTTTTAATTTGAAACAAAAATATGAGAATCTGTTATATCGGTGATGGGGAATCCATTCACAATCATTTCATGGTGGATTGGTTTGTGAAGCGCGGGCATGATGTGCTATTCTTGACCGATACGCCTGAGAACGCGCCGGTGTGTGAGGTGGGCCGTGTCACGATCTCGCGTGGCTGGGGGCTGTTGCGGCATCTCTACGCCGCGATGCGGGTGCGTGGGTGGATTCAAGATTGGAAGCCGGATGTCGTGCACGCGCATAATGTGACCGGGTATGGTTATTGGGGGGCGCTGGCGGGCTTTGCGCCGTTGGTGATGACCGCGTGGGGATCGGATTTGAATCTTTTAGCGCAGCGGAGCGCGTTCGTCCGGTTCTGCATCTCTCACAGTCTGCGGACGGCGGATCTGATCACTGGAGACGCGGAAGCGCTATGTCAAACCGCGCGTGAATTGGCAGGAAAGAGCGTGGACGCGCGGTTGCTGCAATGGGGCGTTGATCCCACAGCGTATGATGGCGAGATTGACCCAGAAGCGTGCGAACGGCTTCGAGCGGGGAAGGAATTTGTCTTTATCAGTACACGCCGTTTGCGTCCATTATATAATATCGACGTGATTTTGAACGCGTACGCCCGGGCGATGCACCGGTTGCCATCGAGCCGTCTCTTAATTGTGGGAGACGATCATCAGAAATCGGATCTGACTGCGCTTGTCGACGATTTGGGGGCTTAGTAAAAATGTTTCTTTTTTAGGGTGGTTGTCTCAACCGGATTTGATTGAGGCGCTTTGTTCCTCGGACGCGTTTATTTCCGTGCCTGCGAGTGACAGTACGGCGTTATCATTATTGGAAGCGTTCGCCGCCCGGCTGCCTGTCATTGTGTCGGATTTACCCGCGAATTATGAGTGGATCGAGCCGGGGGAGAATGGTTTGTTCGTGAAACCCGGCGATGTCGATGCGCTGATGGAAGCGATGATCGAAGTGGCCGGCAACGAAACGCGAAGCCGTGAATGGGGCGCCAAACTCCGTGCGATTGTGGAGACGCGCGGGAACCGGAATCTAGAGATGGAGAAACTGGAGGGCTGGTACCAAGAATTGCTGGATCAACGTTGATCGGCACCGTTGGTCTTAGAAGGTATAGGCGACTTTTGTGAAGACGCTGTTTCCTGATTCATCGCCATCATCGACGCTGTTGAAGACGAGGTACCAGTGGGCGTTGTGGATGAATTCCCAGCCGTAGATGACGCTGATATTGTGCAGACTGTCGTTCTTATGCTGCAGAGAAGTTTTCAGCCACATTTTGTCAGTGAAATAGTAATCGAAAACCACTCGGTTCAGCCATACTGTCTCGTCTTCATCCGTAGGAAGGTCTTCAAAGCGGATGACGAATTCGTAACGGATGGGTAGACGTTCAAATGGATTGATCCGTTTGCCTACAATGTATTCATCGTACTCGGTTTCTTCAAATTCACCTCTCGCCCATGTGATATCCATTGATTTCCAATAATCCGATTCGTTGATGAGGATTCCCGCGAGAGAGCGGCGGTTGTCGTAGGGGGCGTGGTAATCTTCGGAATGGCCCATCGTAAAACCAAAATTGTTTTGAAACACCACTCTAGAGTAGTATGCAAAGTCACGGAGGATTGTGGCTCCGCTGTCGTCTTCATAGAGTTCGCTTTCGAAGGATGTGTAAATACTTTTGTACCATTTATCATCGGACCGGGGATTGTAATGGACTTCGAATTCAGGACCGAAGATATTACGGCGGGGGATATAGCCGAGGGTGGGATTGAATTCGTCTGTGATTCCCCGGTAACCGAGTGAGAATCCCCAGGGATATTTATCGTACTCGATCGAGGTGTGACCGAGGAAATCGAGACTGTCTTTTCCAAAATCATCGGGGGCGGGGCCGGGGCGCTGGCGGTCGTCCGCCGCGGAACCTTGAAAATGTAACCGCACATCGTCATTTAAAAAGAGTTCGCCATCCATACTGGCGACACGCGAATGTCCGTCTGTGAATTCCGATTCGCTAATATAGTATCCCACCGACGATTTTTCACCCACATTTTGGAGAACGCGGAAGATCGAGTTGTTGCCATAGCGCGCGTGTCATCGTGTGTGGTGTCTCCGTGAATATTGAAGAAGGCGAATTTGTATCCTTCATAATCTCCACTGACTTTGGCGCCGGTTTCTATATTGGTGAAACGGCGGCTGTAGTAGAGCCGGTCGCGCATATTGAGAAGCTCTTCCCCTTCGCGGAAGAAGAGGCGTTTTTTCGGGCAGGAAACGTTCGGTATCGCGCAGCTCGATTGTGTCATCGTCCGCTTCGACCTGGCCGAAATCGGGATTGATGGTCCAGGCGGTGGTGATGGCGGGAGTGAGGCGGAAATTGGCGTCGACACCGGTTTGGAAGAAAGTGTCAGTATCGCCATCGAAATCCATGCGTGTACTGACGTATGGGGTGATTTCCAAGTTGCGGTCAAATACGCTGTCCGCCAGATCGAGTCCAGTTAGGTGACCGAAATAGCGTGGTTTGTAGTAATTGGTTTTCGTTGTAACTCCAGAAACTGGTGGTGTCGGTGCGGCGCAGCATACGGGTGAAATTGAATCCCCATGTTTGGCCGTCTTTGCGGTAATAGTTCAAAATACTGAAGGGGATGCTCATTTCGAAGACCCAGCGGTCTTCGTAGATTTTCGCTTCGAGTTCCCATTCAGCGGTCCAACCTCGGTTGAAGACGCCTGAGGGGCCTTCGCTGGCGTCGGCTTTTGTACCGAGTGGATTGGAGAAGAACGCATATTTGGAACGGTGGGTGTGCGTGGGATCGAAATGGACTTCAACCCAGTCGTCACCTACAAATTCCCGGTCTTCCCGGCGTTCGCTGGCGTGGATTTCCTCGATGTTGTCGTCGAAACATTCGACTGCGATGTAGAGATGGGTTTTCGTATAGGCGACACGGGCGGTAGTTTGTTGTTCGGCGGGTTGTCCAGTGCGGATATCGATGAAATTCGACGTGACTTCGGCTTCCCGCCAAAACGGCTCATCCAAGACGCCATCAACAGTGATGGGGCGCGTCTGTTTTATATGCGCGGAAGGATGGGACATTCGCGTTTGGATCTTTATGCGCCCATGCCGTCAGGCTGAATGAGCAGAAAAGAAAACCACACAGTAATGGAATACAAAAAGAGGATTCAATCGGACCAATATTAATTTTCATACTTTCCCACATCAATGCATCGTCAGTAAAAAACAAAAGTGTTGGAAGTTTGGCTTCAATTTATTACGCTGTCAACCGGAACGCAGGGAGGGAAGGTATTTATCAATTAGTGAAGTATGGATTGTATGAAGGCGGTGAACTGGTTGATATCTTCGGGGGTCGTGTCAAACGATGTCATCCAGCGAACTTCGTTTATGGCTTCATTCCAGACATAGAAAAAGAATTGCTTCTGTAGTTCAGGAATGCAGTTTTTGGGAAGGGTGGCGAAAATCGCGTTGGATTCAACTTTTTGTGTGATTTGAATTGGTGGGATTTTTTTGTATTTGTTGATGGAGCAGCGCGGTCATTTCGTTCGCCCGCTGTGCGTTGCGCAGCCAGAGATCGTTGGTGAGATAGGCGGTGTATTGAGCGGCGATGAAACGCATCTTGGACGCGAGCTGCATTCCTTGTTTGCGGATGTATTTGAAATCATGTGTCAGCCCGTTCTGAAAAAATAGAATACATTCGCCGAACATCAATCCATTTTTTTGTCCCGCCGAAGGAGATGACGTCGACTCCTGCGTCTGTTGTGATCTGGCGCAGGTTTAGTCCTAAATGCGCGGCGGCGTTAGCCAATCTCGCGCCATCCATGTGCAGCAGCATATTGTGTTTATGCGCGAAATCGGCGAGTGTTATAATTTCATTTGGTTGATAAACTCCACCCAGTTCCGTTGCTTGTGTGATGGAGATGACTTTCGGTTGGGAATGGTGTTCGAAATCGAAGCCATGCATGTGTTGCTGGATTCCCTCGATTGTAAGTTTTCCGTCCGGGGAGGGGACGGTGAGTAACTTACATCCAGTGAAGCGTTCAGGGGCGCCGCATTCGTCGTTATGAATATGGGATGATTCCACGCAGATGATGGAGTGGAATGGATTCGTGATTTGATCCAATCCCAGCACATTCGCGGCGGTTCCAGCGAAGACGAAGAAAGGCTCTGCCTCGTCTCCGAAGTGTTCCTTGATTTTATCGATGGCGTTGTGTGTCCAGGGATCGTCTCCATAGGCGATGGCGTGATCTGTATTGGCGGAGAGGATGGCGTCCATGATTTCTGGATGGACGCCGGAATTGTTGTCGCTGGCGAAGCTTCGCATGTTTTTCTTGATCCTTTTGGTGTTTATTATGGTTAACTGGATTATCGCCAGGGCAGAAAAACGCCTTGCCCTGGGTACCAACGAAACTGGCATCGCGTGTTTTTCTTGATCCTTTTAGTGATTGTAATGGTTAACTTACTTTTTCGGATTATCGCCTGGGTAGAAAAAAGTAAAAAGCTCCGGCGCGAGCGCCGGTACATGCCCTGGGTACCCGGTTTTAAAATATTTTGTGATCTATGATGCCTTTGATTTTACGGAATGTATATGGCAAGGGGGGAAAATTGAATCATAGCGTCTTTCTATGGACGCCGCCCGTTCAACATGAAATAGATAAGAGTCGCGCTGTTTATTACTTTTTAACTAATTCTGCTTACTTTTGTGGGTGCACGCCAGGGCAGATGAAAAACCTTGCCCTGGCCACCCTGTATGCTTTTTCTTGCCTTAGCCATCTTGCATGCTTTATTTGGTTCGCTGTTAGCGCAATGACCAATCATCTACCGCTGTTGGGCGTTCGATGAAGTTGATTCGTTCGATTCCACCGGATTCCCAGGGGAATGTTGGGTGATTGCCGGCGAACCAGTGGAGTACGCCTTCATCGTAATCAATGGCGAGGACTTGGAATCCTACTTGATCGCCTGTCTGAGGAGGAAAGACATCACTGATGAAATCGCCCTGCATCGCTCCCCAAGGGATTTTGATCTCCACCGTCCAATCCTGTGTTTCCGGATCGACGCTGGCGGCGAAGGTTGAATCGTCCATGATATCGTTTGTGATCCAGCCGTCGAAATCGTTTTTCGCGTCAATTTCACCAGCTCCATTGTCTGGGGCGATGGTGGGGATATACATGTTTGTTGTTTGGGTTTCATCGGGTGATTCGGCGAAAACGAATTGGAGGGTGTCCGATCCATTCGGGTAGGGACCGACGTAGGAGTAATTATCATCCTGAGCGGATATCGCCGCGTAGAAGAATTCATCGTCCCAAAGGAAATAATATGTCGCGCTGAAATCTTCCAAGGGAGTTTTCCCGCATTCCGGAGGATGAATTGGCTCCCGCATGAATCATGTCGGGGGAAGTAGGGATCAGGGGATACGCATTCAGGGTTTTCGGAATTGATTACCATGGCTTGCGCGCCTTCGTATTCTTCCGGGTCGTGACGGAGCCGTCGATTGTGATGACTTGATCGGGGAGCCGTTTGACCGCATTGACCGGCCAGCCGCTTTCGGGCGCGTTTCCTGATACTGTTGCAAAGAGGTCGTCGACGTAGACCGAGGTTCCAGCGGGGGATTTTTTGAATAGAGTTGGATCGCCATTTTGAGTCCGATCACTGGGATCGAAGATTAAGGCGAAGGCTGAATTCAAATGGAACCCACTGATCAAATACGGGATCGGTGATACTGCCCCACATTGTTTTTCGGTTACGCCATCCCATTCTTGGATTCGGAACCACAAGTGAGAATCGGCGTCCCATGAGGGATGCGGGAACATAGTAGTATCCTTTCAACGTGACGATGGAGCCGCTTGGAATCTCCAGCCCATCTTCTACGTCTTGAACCACCGCATGGTATTGATCGCTGCCGAGGCCTTGAATTTCCAGAGCCGTGGCGCCGGAGAAAAACCATATCCGTTGTCAGCGCGAAATTGTCGATGGTTTCCGGCTCCTTCATGGCGCCACGCCGGGTTCGAGAGCGCCTTCGAAACCGTTGTTCTCGACCCGCTTCGTCAATGAAACGAATCCAGTCGATTTCAACGGTATAATCGACGGGAGAGAGAAATCGCCAAAGTCGTAGCGGATATAATTGAACCAGCCATCCCAGCTGCCGCTTAAATCCTGGTAGATTACGAACCACTCACCTTCAACGGGAACGGTGTATGCAAGGGAAGAATGCCCGCCTTCCACGGGGAACCAGTAATTGTTGTAGCCACTGAGATCCGCGCCGGAGGAGATGCGCATGCGGGCGGCGATTCCTTTCATGCTGTCCGCGTTATAGGCGGCCGGTGGGGCTTTCCAAGTAGGGATCGTTGGTATCCGCGGCGATGGAGACGGTCAAGATCCCGTCCGCCACGTCCAGACTTGTGATGCCGTTTCCAATTTCCCAGCCGTTGGTGTCTCCGTCTGTGTTGAATTCCCAATTGGCGTCCGGCCAACGGAAATAATCCACTTCTTCGGGTGGGGGCTTTGACGTCGACGAAGATGTCATCGAAGTAAAAGACCTGTCCGCTGGGATTTTTTGGAGTAGAGTTCCACGATCAGTTTTTTCACGTTTCTTCCGGTTCGTATTGGAGTGTCAGCCGGCTTTCAAAATCGAACCATTCATCAAAGACTGTGACTTCAATGGGAGGGCTAAGGTTTTCGTGTAGTTCCATCCGATTCATTGACTCGAAACCAGAGTTCGGAGGAATCATCCCAGGCGTCCGCTGGGATTCGGGCGGCGCCAACCACCGCGACGGTCATGCCCTTTTCCAACGCAAGGCCATCGAACACTGGTTGGGAGAGACCATGATATCGATCGCTGCCTAAGCCGGTCACTTCCACCGAATAAAATTCGGAGTACCAGTCGTTGTCTATGACTTCGAAGGAACTAATGTCGCCTTCACCGATTGGCTCCCAGGGATCAAGGGTTTCGAACTCAAAATTGTTTGTTTTCGAGGCGGTCATCCACCAAGCGGATCCAGTCGATTTCAATCGTGTATTCTTCAGGAACGAAATTGGCGAAATCAACGCGGATGGAGCTGATTTCCCCTTCCCAGATCATGGGGCTGTCGCCTCCTGCCGCGGTAAGGAGATCGATATAGACAATATTCCATTCGTCCGGAACAAGAATATCGTAATCAGCGCTGCCGTGTGAACCAGCCGAAGGGAAATAGTAGACCGCCGGTCCACCCAGGCTGAATATATCGTATGAACAGCGCATTTTCATTTCGACACCGGTGATCCGGTCACCGTCGTAGGGGCCAACCGGACCTGTGATAAAGGGATCGTTCGTGTCCGCCGGGATGGTTACGATCAATTTGCCATCTATGGCTTCGACGGACTGAATGACGCCGTTTTTTTTGCCAGCCTTCGCGTTCTCCGTCAACGTTAAATTCCCAGGACCACGCGGGCGCGGCGGCGAAAAGGCATATTGTGTACAACCATAGTTTTTTCATACTTGTTCTCCTACATTCTCGTTATGATGTTCGTTTCGCAATGGTATCGAATGGATGGACAAGCTGTCAAGAGAGGGGATACAAATGTGTGAATGGGGAGGAATTGAGGATGCGTATCAACTGCGCCAGGGATTATCCAAATAGACCATGTTAGTCCTGATTTTTTTCTTTGAAACTGGAGAGGCGGGAACGGATTGAGCGTGTGTGATATGAGGGCGGATCTGTTCGCATTTGTGAATCAGGTCTTCCCGGACCGCCGCAAGGGAATGTTGCTGGCGGTTCAGGGAATTAATATTTTCTTGACTCGTTTCAAGGGTTTGGACGCATTTTTGAAGCATCTCTTTGATTTTCTCTGTGTCATTGGGGATAGAGATCGCTCCGGTGGTGTCTGTAAATTGGATTTCTAAATGAGCCAGTGTGTCGCGCACCTGTTTGATTCGGTCTCTGTCCTGAAGCCGGATCGAAATTTCTGTGATAAGACTGCTGACCGCAGTAATATGACGAACCTGCAAGTCCCGGTACGTATGGACGATCTCTTCCCAGCATTTGCTAAGATGGATCCGGTAATACAAGGATTGATGGATGTCAGGGAGGAGTATTTTTATAGAGTCAATTAATTCAGGAGGGTAATAGAATTGATTTTTCTCGTCTATGACATACAGAAAATCAGAGAGGGTTTCTGGTCGTTCGAATTGCGTGATTGAAGTGTCTAGCGATGAATTCGTTTCTTGAGCGCGTTTAATTTTATTATCGATGGTACCCAGCGCATAACGGGCTTCACTGGCCACCAACATATTCGTGTGTATGGTTTCCAGGTTTTGTTGTCTGGTTTTTATATCCAAGGCGCCCTCTTCGTGCATTTGATCCGCGTAATCACTTGTAGAGGCGCTGGAGCGGTCGATGAAGTGATAGATTTCAATGGCTTCGCTGTCGAATAAGAGCGATCGTATATCATCAGGCCATTCGAGTTGTGGATTGTTCATTTGCCATTATTTCCTTTAACGATATCTCGAATTGTCTCTAGAAGTTCTTCTTTTGCGAAAGGTTTGCGAAGAAAACGTGTTTTATGATCGAGAGGGAAGTACTCATTGACCGTTTCTTCGTTGTTGAGTGTGCTGTGGAATATCAGCCTGGCGTCAGGTTTTCTCTCCCGGATTCGAATGGCGACTTTCAATTCCGTAATCATCAATCCAAAGATATCAAGGAGGAAGACATCAATGTCCTGAAGATCGAGGGTCGCCAAGGACTGTTCCAATTCAATGATGTTTCGGAAGAGAAGAGTTTGATGGCCAACTTCTTCTAAAATCGTTTGAATAAAATCGCAGATGCGAGGTTGGTAATCGAATAAAAGAATTTTAAGCGTTTCTGGATGTTGAACAGGTTGATAAGGATCGAGTTTCGCGTCGCGAAGAGAGACCAAAGGAAGCGGCCATTGCAGACGTTGTAGTGGAACTTGCATCGAAGCGATTACACTTTTTCCATTTGTGTTGGAAAGGATCAATTCTCCACCCCAGTTGTGCACAAGCGCTTGAGATGATTGAAGGGCCAGATCGTATAAAAAAGAATTCATTCCACAACGCAAGGATAAACTACAGGTTTTCGATTGATCTTCTGGGGCCTCTGATTCAATTGGCTGCACTTCGATGGAGATGAGAATATTTTGTTGGTACGCCTTGTTTTTCTGGGTGGAATTTTGTTTGGCGGGCGTGATATGAACGACTACTTCTTTTTGGGTTGTGGTGATACGATCGAGCGCGACGACCAGTAGAAAGAGAATTACTTCTTTGAGCCCCGGATCGGGCACTTCAAAGACGGGGAGTGATGGATCGGTTTGGAGCCGGACGGTACAATCCGGTTGAAACAAGGTATGGCATATTGAGATAATATCGGCGATAAAGCAGAACGCGTCGGAATTTTTCTTGATAAACGCCCCGTTTTCCGAGAGAGTGAGAATTGTATTCATGAGCGTTTGGGAATCGAGGCAACATTGGAGAGCGCGTTCCAGATAGCTTTCCACTTTTTCGGAGTTGGATGAAAATCGTTTCGCCAAGGTGGTCAAACCGACAATGCCTGTCGATAGATTGTTCACCTTGTGCATGAATTTTCGAGAGAGAACACCTAGGATCGCGCAATGCAGGATTTCTCGAAGTTCGTTTTCGGAAGAGGGGAGCGGGCCAATCCCGTCCGGGGGATATGGTTGAAGGCACGGAGCTCCACGTATGCTGAAACCGGCTTCGATTACATTTTCCGTTTGAGTGGTTCGATGAAAATCGACACCGGTGATATCATTGCAGTTCGTACGCATTTCTTCCATAATGACCTTTTGCACCTTTCATACAAATGAGGTTTTTCTTAACCTCATGCAACGCAATGGGCGAAAATTACACGCAGCCAATAACAAATAATGAATCGTAGAAAGAAATAGGCGCTGAAGTATCACGATGGAGTATAAAAAATGATTGAATGCGAATGCGTGGACTGCTCATGGTTCGTATCCTCCGTGATACTGTAGGCCCAACATCCTTGCTGGGTTTAATGTTCCCACCTTCCATCGGATCGGGAACGATCTGTGTGTGTGTTCGCCGTATTAAAACGAATTTGGAATTCCCTAGCTCATCCTGGAGCCAGCGATGTGAATCCCCATATTAACAATTTCAGTAGTAAAACTTTATCGGAATTATCGACCGTTCAAAAACGAACTTAAGTTTATCATTATTTAACTTATATTCAAGATAATTTTATAAAAAAGTTCCCCACGGAGAAAAGCGTTTATCTTTTTGGAGGAAAACTGCGATTTTTCTCTTTTAATATGTGAATATCAGGCTGTAACGCTCTTTCTTTCTATTTTGTGGAATTGGGTAGTTTCTCTGTGAAATTATTAATCGAAGCGGGTGATTCCTTCTTCGATCGCGATTTGTTTAGCTTCGATCACTTCGGTGATTGTGACGGGCCGGTTGATCTTTGGAACGGTGGAGGCCTGCCAACAGGGATGGTATTGGCCCATGATATTGACGAATGTTTTTGGGGAGATTTCCCGCGCCAAAAAACGCATGGCTTGACGGGTTCCCGCCAGGCCATTTGGAAGCACGAGATGACGGATTAAAAGCCCGCGTTGCGCTACGCCTTTCGTATCGATTTTCAGATCGCCCACTTGACGGCGCATTTCAGCGATGGCTTTTTGGTTGATCTCTGGATACTCGGCTGCGCCGGAGAGCTGCGCCGCTGTTGTTGGATCGCTGTATTTCATGTCGGGCATATAGATATCCACAATACCATCTAACAGGAGTAAAGTTTCAACGGATTCGTAACCGCCGCAGTTATACACGATTGGCAGTTGGAATCCGTTTTCGGCGGCGATCGCAAGGGCGTCCAGGATTTGGGGGACGACATGCGTTGGAGTGACAAGGTTGAGATTATGGCAGCCCGTTTCTTGAAGTGTCAATGCGAGAGAGGCGAGGACGGGCGCGTCGTGGGGGGCGCCTTCCTGGAGATGGCTCAAGGTGTAATTTTGGCAGAAGACGCAGCTAAGATTGCAGCCGGAGAAGAAGATCGTTCCCGAACCGCGAGTTCCGCTTAAGCATTGTTCCTCTCCATGATGGGGGAATGCGGATGATACAATCGCTTGCGAACCGGTTCCACATTGACCGGTTTCGTTCTGAAGGCGTAGAGCGCCGCATTCGTGGGGACAAAGACGGCAGGGGGACATCCGCTCCCTCGCGAGACGGGCGCGTTCTTTTAGGAGATGGGGATCGAGTGTGGAATTTGAGGATGTCACGATTAATCCCTTTTGTCAGCCTAATCCATCGAGATCTTTTAGAAGATGTTTATAGGGTTTAAAAGCGGCTTGGAAGCCCGGCGTTTCGGAGCGGACCAGCCGATGCAGATCGACAAGGGTGTCGATATCGTACCAGGGGGGCAGCATTTTCATCGATAAACCCAGCACCATCGCTTTCGCCAACGTTCGTTCATACACTTCAGGCGTGGACCAAGGGATTTCTTTGAAGAGTTCCGGTCTCGAATTTTTTAATCCGATCAGATAATAGCCTCCATCCGATGAGGGGCCAATGACGGCTTCGTTTTCTTTGAAAGAGTCAATCGATCGTTGGATGTAATCAAGAGGAAGATCGGGACTGTCGGAACCGAGGGCGATTACATTCTTATATTCAGGAAGTAATCGACTGAACGCATGTATAAATCGTTCTCCCAAAACGCCGTCACATTGAGGAAGAAATTGAAACTGCTCTCCAAGCCACGATCGAAACAGGGATTCGTCCTGTGAGGGAGAAAAGTAGATGATACAGTCTTTTTTTGATATTTTTCGGATGCGTTGCAGAGTGATTTCCGTGAAAGCGCTATAAAGTTTTGTAGCGGTTTCGTCTCCTATCCGATTGGCCAATCGTGTTTTGACCGTTCCCGGATGGGGGTATTTGGCGAAAATCAGGAGGGCGGTTTGGTCATTCATGGAAGAAACCTGCCATTCAGATAATTGTAAGGACAAAACAACATAGCCCTTGACGCCAGCCTCCCTCCTTTTTCGTTCATTCCATCTTCTCTAATATTATGTTTAGAGAAGGCTAGAATAGGTGAATCGGCTTTTTGCCTTTTCGATTGATTTAGGAGTTATATTACACTTATTGTGATAAATTACAATATACTTAATGCAATTTCAATCTACGAAGGATTTGACTCGAAGGAGTGATATATTAATGATTCACTTTTGGAAGAAACAAGTTATGGGTTTTTTTATTTGCAGAAACCGTATTTTGTTGGGTTTGGGAATCTATTTTTTATTCGTTCTTCATTTCAACGCGCAAAGCCGTGTTTATCCGGAACCGCCTGTATTGTTGACACCGGTGGATGGGGGATTGTATCAGTTTCCGGGAGTGGGGGGGCTGATTCATTTTTCCTGGGAGCCGGTCAGTGGCGCGGCCGCGTATGAGTTTAACGCGCGTGTTGGATTGCGGCCTGTGGCGCCGGTGGTTACGGAGGATGTTTCAGTTCAATTGGATTTGAGATTGAAGGAGAGTGATAGCGAGGCGGTAGTGAGCTGGAGCGTTCGTTCGATTCAGAACGATGTGAAGGCGGATACCGTGTCCATTTTTTCATTTACTTTTGGTGAGAAAGGCGTTCCTCTTCCAGGAGTGACTCCCGTTCCTACAGCAATTCCAACAGCGGCGCCTGGGCCGCTTCCGGCGCCCCAGCTCCTCTCTCCGGAAGATGGAGCGATGTTTGGTGTTTTGGATGGGCTGAGGGGGATTCAGTTCGAATGGGGAGAGGTGACCGGTGCGGCGCGGTATCTCTTTATTGTGTATCAAGATAATGTTCCTCTATATGAGAGGCAGTTGCAATCCACGCAGAGCACAGAGCGAATCTCCACGTCACTTCAAGATATTTTTCAATGGGACGCCCGCGCCATCGATTCAAATGAAACCGTTGGCTCCGCAGGACCGCGTTTTTCTTTCACGGTTGGATCGGAGCTGCCGACACCGACACCGGTTCCACTCAATCCCGATGTGAATCAGGACGGCGCGATCAGCGCGGCGGATCTGTACTACTTTGCGCAGATTTACCGGACGAACGATCCTAGTGGAGATTTCGATAATTCGGGTTTGATCGATCAGAATGATTTGCTGCGTTTTGTGGATCTGTATTTCGGGGGACGGTGATGGTTGTAGAGTAAAAAGGGGGATTGAGTATGATAACTAGTTCTATCTGGATTAAGGATTGATCTTGTGATTAGCATTGAATTATCATAAAATAATATGATTATTCAATGCTTGTAGTATGGAGATCGAACCATGTTTCGAGTCGAAAATATTTGTTCTTTAACCGAATTCCAGCGAAACATCAAAGAGTACATGAAACGATTAAAGGAAACCGGTCAACCTGAAATTCTTACAGTCAATGGAAAAGCGGAACTAGTTGTTCAAGACGCCGAGGCCTATCAAAACATCCTAGACCTTGTCGATCGGGTTGAAGCGATAAACGGTATCCGACGTGGATTAGAAGATATCGAAGAAGGACGAACCCATAAAGCGGAAGATGTCCATGAGGAACTTCGCAGGATGTGATGGAATATCGCATTGAATATACCGATACCGCGAAAATAGAACTTAAAAATGCTTTTGAATGGATTCGAGAGCAATCCCCATTTCATGCGGAAATTTGGCGTGAAGGAATTATCGATGCTGTTTCTTCGCTAATTGCATTCCCTGAAAGATGTCCGATTGCGCCAGAGAACAATGTTTTTGATGACGAGATCCGTCAATTGCTCTATGGAAAAAGACATCGTACTTACCGAATTCTTTTTACAATTAAAAAAGACATTATCTGGATACTTCACATTCGGCATGGCTTCCGTCAACGTCTTGGAAAAAAGGAAAAATGAATTAAGTGACAGTCGCAAAAGTCAGCGAGGAATCTGTTAGGAAGATACAAATGAATAAAAGAGATGAAGCAATAATATTTGATCGAGAAAGAAAATATTTAGAGGCCATTAAGTCTTATGAAGGTTTCTTCGAAGAAGATAATCCTGATCGTGAAGATTACTTTAATTTGATTGCTTTATATCATGAGATACAAGATCCAGGTATGTACCTTATTGGCAAAGATGATTTGCACGCTTACCAAAGAGAATTTGAATTGTTGGATGAATTAGAACGAAAATATGGTAAACAAACAGAAATTGATTTTTGGAGACGCTATACAGATTGGGTACGTTTAGGAGAGGAATTTGACGAGTGTGAGGAGCTAGCTAAGCGTGGCGATTCATTAATTCCCTTTTTTTTCCTTATGAGCACAACAGTCGATATTGAAGAAAAGAAAAAGTATTTACCAGAGTGCAAAGTGCTTTATGAACAAGTTAAGGATTGCAGTACAACATACAAGAGAATTATTGAATCTTTATTGAAGTCATCATTTGATGAAATTGAGCGTGCAGATAGAGGAGATAAGAGATTATTTTTATAGAATCAGTAATTTCATTATCACCAAATGCAATAAAGAAAAAAGATAGATTGAAAAACTCAGATTATACCCGCGTTCAGTATAAAATGGTGAGTATTTTTATTCGTTTGGCAGATTCTCTCCCAACAAATCAAGTTTGCGGTAATTGATTCCAGCCGCGTTGAGACGTTTGAGGTGTAACTGAAGGCGGTTTATGAACTGGCTGTAATTGCGGGCTTCTTTTGGTGTCCATATTGTTTCGATTAGGGCGCAGCCGCGGGGGTATGTCATGTATTCGCGGTGGCGTTCGACAGGGATGTATTCACCCCAGAGTTGGCCCTGACCGCCAATAATATGCTGACTTTGCTCCTCATTTAGTTCATCGGGAACCGGTTCGAATGTGTAGACTTTATCAAGTGTGATGACGCTGGAGCCGATCGCTTTGGGCTCCGTTGCGCTCTGGGCGTAATCGAAATAAGTATGCGATGTGGGCGCCATGACCACATCATGACCGGATTTGGCGGCTTTGATACCTCCTGACATGCCACGCCAGCTCATCACCGTCGCTCCCTCCGCCAGACCGCCTTGCAGGATCTCATCCCAGCCGACCATCTTTCGGCCGCGCTTGGTTATGTGCGCGTCTATTTGTTTGATAAACCAACTGTGCAGTTCGTGGACATCGGCGAGATCGTGTTCTTTCATCAGTTCCTGCATTTCCGTTACTTCAGCCCAACTGTCGGCGTGAGCTTCGTCACCTCCGATGTGGATATGAGGACTGGGAAAGAGTCCAATCACTTCGTCGAGAACATTTTTCATGAAAGCGACTGTATAGGATCTGGGCACGACTAAGTTGCCTGCTTTGGCGCGGCGCTGGTCAACAGGCAGCTTCGCCAGCGTGTCTGGATCGAAGCCCAGTTTGGGATAGGCCGTGATCGCCGCGCCCGCGTGAAAGGGCATTTCGATCTCAGGGACAAGAGTGACATAGCGTTCCGCGCCGTAACGGACCAATTCACGGATATCATCTTGCGTGTAGTATCCCCCGTAGATTCTGCCCAGGTCGTTTTTTTCGCTCATTGAGTTGTGCCAGCAAGAACCGATTTCGGTGAGTAAGGGGTATTTCTTGATTTCGATGCGCCATCCCTGCCCATCGGTGAAGTGGATTTGCAGCCGGTTGAATTTATGCGACGCCATCGCGTCAATGTAGCGCATCACGTCATGTTTTGGAATAAAATGACGGGCTGGATCGATGAGCAGGCCGCGCCATTGAAAGCGGGGGTAATCGACAATCGAGACGCACGGAACAGTCCACTCGATATTCTTAACGGGCGCATGACGGAAGATATCCGGGGGGAGCAATTGGCGAAGAGTCTGATTGCCGTAGAACAATCCCGCTGGTTGATACGCTTTCAATTCGATCCGGTTGGCTTGGATGTCGAGAGAATAGCCTTCATCACCCAACTGATCTTTCAACGATTTGTCAATCGATAGAACGATTACGTTTTTCTCTCGTGAGGGAGCGCTGAGTAGCTCTAAGCGAAAGCCCATCGCCGGGGCGAGAGTGTTGATTAGTTTTTCCGCTTCTGGCGCCGCTTCGCCGCCCGCAATAATTTGTGTATCCGGTTGAATTGAAAAAGAGCCGTTGCGAACGAGCATTTGAACCGGTTGAGGAATAATCGAAGGAGGCGCCGGATCGGTCTTGGATTGGGTAATTAGGGCAAAAGCCTGTGTTGATTCTCCGGCTGATGTATGAATTGGCGCTCCAGCCAGTTGTGAAAAGATGAATCCAAGTGTGAAGAATGCGATCAAGGTGTTTTTCGGAACGATCATGACAACTCTCCTTTCGGATCGATGAAAGAGATAGGAATTAACCGCAAGAAGATGGGAATGCGTGTATCATTAGAGTTTGTTTAAAAACGTTTTGAGTTCTTCCCCTTGGATGTCCCGTGCGATGATTTTTCCTCTTTTATTGATTACGACAACTGTGGGAACGCGGTGGACACCGTAGTCGAATGCGATGCCGGATTGGGGGTAGCCTTCGTCCCATAGAACCGGGAGAGTGATTTTACTGTTTTCAATGTAACGCTGGCCGATGGTTTTGGCGCTGTCGAGATTGATTCCGATGCAGTCGATATTTTTCTTGTCCGCCATTGTTTTATAGAGTTCTTCCATTTCCCATAAGGCTTTTTCGGCGGGTTCCCACCAGAGCGCCCAGAAGAGAAGCACGGTGGGCTTTTTCTTTTCTAAAGGGAACCGGACAAGTTTTTCCTGCATTGTGACGCCTGAAAACGCGGGCGCTTCTTCAGCGAGATCCGCATTCCGGCGGTTTGCATCGAATCGCATATTGTAGCGGTGTTTGAGAACCAGGTCTTTGGCGGTTTCCCGGAGGAACTGAATCGGCGCGCGTTCAGAGAATGAGATGACCGATTGGAGAATTTTCTCTTCTTCGACCGGGCCGGCGATTGTTAATTGTTCTTTATAGTTAAGAAAAGTGGAGACATATTGACGGATGTCCGGCAGGCGGTCGAGGGGGAAGCGGTTGGCTTGTTTGAGTTGGCTGTCCACCGTTAGATTGATATGAAAGGCGCCTTCGGGGGAATCCATTTTCATTTGGGAACTGGTTCGAGAGATGGAGGGAAGGCGGGAGCGTTTCTCGAAGTGGATTTCATGTTCTTGATAAGTAAGGATGACGGGGGGCGCGTCTTGTAATTGGAGAGTGTTCATCAAACCCGCTCCGATTAAAACGGATTCATCATTCTCGCCTGTGTTCCGGGCGATTAGCGTATAGCGGCCATCGCTGGATTCGCCCAAACCTACGTAGATGGGGAGATTTGATTCCGTGCGCACATCCGGAGGGAGCGCAGTATCGGGCAGGGGAGGGAAATGGATCATGGGGGTCCATCCCGTTCCCAATTCAGCGCGTTCGGTTGTTTCGCCGCGGAGTTCCCCTTTCGAGGTGATGGAGAACTGGTAGGCTTCCCGGTTTTCGATGGTGATGGGAATTTCCTGTCCTTCCAAGATCCGATTTTTCAGGCGGCTGACGCCCAGAATCGGCCAGGCGCCGGATTGCGCCTCATTTAGAACCACGAAGCGGGATTCGATCGTGCGCGTGCTCTCTTCGGAATAGGGGCCTTCGATCAAGAGGTCCATTTGGGTTTCAAAAAGAAGTTCCATGCCCGGACGTAATCCATACGAAAGAGAGATGGGCTGCGCATTCGCTACTGAGGAGATCCATGTGAGACATATATATAGAGAAGCGATTTGATGTCGAATGTTCATATTTAAATTCCAGAAAATGTAAAGGTTATACGACAGGCTTTCTGTCTATTCTTATGATAAACTAATCTTTCTTCAATCAGGGCGATCAATAGAACACGCCCAACGCTCCAAATACTCAGATTATACCAGATAGGTGGATAGCCGTGGAGCATTTCATCATATAGGTTACACCAAGAGGGAACAACCGGGATGAATCCTTGTTTGTTTTTTTTTGACGCGGTATAGTCACCATCATGAATTTATATGAAGAGAATTTATCGGCTTTGCGTCAAGTCCGGCCGGAACTGGCGGCGCGGGTGGAGTCTCTCCCTGCTGTGGAGTCCTATCGTATGATCGAAACGCCATCCGGCGCGCCGTCATTGGAGAGGATCGATGAGTCAGGCCGGCGCCTATTGTGGCACAGTGGACGCGATCCTTTGCGGGAAGCGGAGAGGGAGATCGCATCGATTGACTCTTCGCGTGTTTATCTGCCTCTTTTCGCGGGGATTGGATTGGGATACACGCTGCGCATGATGTGGGACCGGCGGCGGGGTGAGTTTTTCGATCTGATCGTCCTTGAACGGGATCCACAGATCTTCCGGCTGGCGATGCGAACTGTCCGGCTCAGTGATATTTTTTTGGAACCACGGGTTCGTATCTTTGTGGGGCCCGATCTTGACGGCTGGCCCGTAATGGTGGGATCGCTTCTGCCTGCGATTATGAGCTGTCATTTGCAGACGATTCCCCATACTCCTTCACAGCGTTGTTTTACATCTTTCTATCAGTCCGCGTTCACGATTTTAAAAGAGCGCGTTCAACGGACGCAGGCTGAATTCGATCTGATGGTCCGGTCCGGGTCTAAGATTCAGGAGAACTTGTGGAGGAATCTTCCGTCAGCCGTAGACGCGGCCGGTCTTCATGATGCGAAGAATATCCTAAAGGGAAAACCAGCGGTGGTTGTGGCGGCGGGGCCTTCTCTCGATCGAAATGTACAGTATTTAAAAGACGCGCGGGATGGTTGCGCGATTATCGCAGTCGATACCGCCTATCGGACGCTTCAGAAATGTGGGATTGAGCCTCATCTTGTTGTATCCACCGATCCGACGGAATTGAACCGCCGGCATTTTGAGGGGATTGATCCGGCTCCGGAAACGATTCTCGCGTTTGATCCAGAGGTGGATTCTTTTATTCCCAATCAGTGGCCCCAGCGGCGTTTGTTACTGAATTTAGAGAAATGCGTGTGGACGCGATGGTTGGAGAAGGTGTGTGGACCCTATGGGTATCTGCCGAAGGGGGGATCGGTGGGGCATACCGCCTTTTATCTCGCGCGAGCGTTGGGGGCCGATCCGATTCTCTTCGCCGGTTTAGATCTGGCGTTCTCATCAAAAGGTGGGAAGACGCACACTGCGTCGTCGGCGCTCGTTCGTGGGCATGGGGTGATTGAGGCGGGTGTTGATTGCGCTGCATTAGGCCCGAGGGAGGGGACGGGAGAGTTGCAAGAATCGATCGTCTGGGTTCCCGGTGTGATGGAAGAACGGGTTCCTACTTCTCGTGTGATGGCCATCTATATAGGGCAATTCCAAGAGGAGTTCAAGTGGACAACGGCGCGATTAATCGATGCGACAGAAGGTGGGGCGCGGTTGGAAGGGACCGAGATTATGCCGTTGCAGGAGGCGATTGAACGGTTTGTTGATCCTGCGGAACGAATCACAGAACGATTTGCAGTCATTCAAGCGCCTGCGCGGGATCGGGATAACCTGCGGGAAGAGAACTGCCGGATATCCATCGCGCTTCAGAATTCGAAAGCAATCGCTGAAAGAGGATTGGAGCAATGCCGGACGCTTGCTCAAAGAACGATGCAAGGGGTGGCATTGACGGCATGTCCTGAATGGAAGGAAATGGAGGACTGTTTTTCCGTTCTTTATCAATCAGAAGCGTTGAAAATCGCTATGGAACAGGCGCTTTTTTCCGCTGTCTATTACTTCATTCAAAAAGAACGCCCGGAAGAGACGGCGCTTCGGCTTTCAAAATATAGAAATTATTTTGAAACATTTCTCGCGCTTCAACCACGTTTTCTTGCGTTAGTTAAAGCGTGAAAAAGTTAACCGGATCAGTTAAGTGTTATATAATCGTATTATTCCTTTTAATTAAATAATTAAAAATATATGATTGATCGTGTGATTTTCTCTTGCATAATATCTTTCTTGTATTAGAATTTATTTATCATTTTGAATGAAAATGCGGATTTTGAATTTGGATTGATGTAGTATTTTTCATAGGTCAAAGATTGTCTTTTTTGTATTGTTATCGATTGATTCAAAGGGGAGAGATTATCCTATTATTCTTTAATCATTATTTTGGGTTCGGGATTTTTAATCATGGGGAATGTTGAATTTCAAGATTACGCAAGACTGTCCAACAATCTATTCCGGCTTCTTTCTTCCACGAAAACAAAAGAAGAATTGATCGTATGTATGGTCATTTTAGTCCAGGAAGAGATCAATGTGGAATCTGTTGGGATCCGGTTTAAAGACGGCCATGATTATCCATATTATTTCACACGGGGATTCGCGCAGGATTTTGTGGAAAAAGAGATGTATCTCTGCGCGCTGGATCAAGAAGGAGAAATGATCCGTGATTCGGATGGGAATCCGGTGCTTGAGTGCATGTGTGGAAATATCATTGCGGGGCGAACGGATCCGAACCTTCCTTTTTTTACACATGGCGGCAGTTTTTACTCCAATTGCACGAGTGAGTTGTTAGCCAATACAACCGAGGAGGAAAGACAATCCAGAACTCGGAACCGGTGCAATGGAGAGGGATATGAATCCGTCGCATTGATACCCATAAAAACAGATGGCGTAATCTATGGATTGCTCCAATTGAACGATCGCCGAAAAGATGTATTCACGCCGATGATGATTTCTTTTTTAGAAGGCGCCGCTTCGGTTATCGCGATACTTTTTTCTTTTATTCAAGCGAAGGAGATTCTTTCTAAGCATGTAGATGATGTGAATCGGTTGATTGATTTGCGAAAAACGATGGTTGAACAGATCGCGTCTGACTTGAAAGAGAGCAGCGCCCAGAATGGAAAAGGATTGACCGCGGCGCCGGTTCACGAAAAACTTGATGAATTGTTACGTGAAATGGTGATCCTGAAGGGCATTATTCCTATTTGCTGCCGATGTAAGAGAATACGAAATCATTCGGATGATTGGGAGCCTGTCGAATCCTATATCCACAGCCGGTCAAAAGCGGATTTTACACATACCTATTGTCCGGATTGCTTAGAGATTGCTATGAAAGAAATTGATGAGTTGGGTAAGAAATTATAGGATTCTATTCCGGCGTATTAGCGATTAAATCCGAGTGTTTTACGATTTCCATTGTATAGTCGATGGAATCGGTCACATGAAATAGATTGAGGTCCGCTTGGGATATTTTACCATCTTTGACAAGCCGGTTGGTGATCCAATCCAGCAGGCCCTGCCAGTAATCGCTATCAAAAAGAATCACGGGGAATTTTTTCATGCGGTGGGTTTGGATCAATGTGAGTGATTCAAACAATTCATCCAAGGTGCCGAATCCACCGGGAAAGATAACGAACGCGATTGAGTATTTTAGCAGCATGACCTTACGGACGAAGAAATAGTGATAGTCCAAACCGGTGGTGATATAGGGATTGGGTTTTTGTTCCATCGGGAGCTGGATATTAAGACCGACGGATACGCCGCCGGATTCAAACGCGCCCCGGTTGGCGGCTTCCATGATTCCTGGCCCTCCGCCGGTGAAAATGGAGAAACCTTCCTCAGCGGCGCGCTTGCCAAGTTTGTGGGCTTTTTGATAGTGAAGGTGATCTTCCGGTGTACGGGCGGATCCAAAAACGGTTACCGCGTGCGGTAATTCACCCAATCGTTCAAATGACTCCGCAAATTCAGCCATGATGCGGAACACACGCCATATGTCCCCGACTCCCAGCTCGTTTACTAGATACTGCCTTCGATCTAAATCGTTGTTTTTTTCGTCTGGGATGATGGGAGTCCAGGCGTGATTGTTATTATCCATAGGTACGCTCCTTCAATAATGTATATCAATTGGAATAGTGTACATGAGCCCTGTTCTTATGGATAGAGTTTTAAAAAACGGTTCTATAGTATTCCTTCCCCTTCGCATCCAGCGCCGGGCATGGACAATGATAGGGCAGGAGAGCGCATGAATGAATACTCTGTCGATTGGATCGAAAACGATTGGAAAAGAATCGCCCTGTTTTATCATCGCCGAAGGGGGATTGAACCATAACGGGAATCTGGAATTCGCGGCGCGGATGATAGAGGAAGCGGCCGATTGTGGCGCTGACGCGGTGAAATTTCAAACGTATACAACACATGAACTCTTTCCGCCCAACCATCCTGAATGGAATCGATTTCAACAGATGGTTTTCAACCGGGAAGAGTATGAACGCTTGCAGCGTATTGCGGACGAGAAGGGAATTCTTTTTCTTTCAACTCCATTCGATGAAGCGAGCTCGGATCTATTGGAAACCATCGGAGTTCCGGCGTTCAAGGTGGGATCTGGTGAGGTGACGCATCTCACGTTTTTGAATTATCTGGCCGAAAAAGGGAAACCGATGATTCTTTCGACGGGGATGTCTACGTGGAATGAATTAGACGCCGCTGTGCAAACGATCCGTGACGCGGGGAATGAATCGTTCTGTTTACTTCATTGTGTATCGGCTTATCCCTGTCCACCGGAAGAAGCGAATCTCCGCATGGTTACAGCATTGCGGGAACGGTATAACATCCCGATTGGATTTTCCGATCATACGGAAACAGACATTGCCGCGCTGGCCTCTATCGCGCTGGGGGCTTGTGTGATTGAGAAACATTTTACGCTCTCGCGGAACCTGCCCGGTTGGGATCACTTTTTTTCTTACGACCCCAAGCAGTTCAAGCGCTTCGTGGATTCTATCCGGGAACTGGAACGGGCGCTTGGAGCGGGGGAGAAGCGCGTCAGCCAATCCGAAGAATCAATTCACGCGATCGCGCGGCGATCGATCTATGCGCGGAAGGATATAAAGGCGGGGGATATTTTAACAACGGACGCTGTTATTGTGAGGCGGCCGGTTGGGCCTCTATCCGCTGATTGTCTTCCGGAATTACTGGGTAAGAAGATTCAACGGGATATCCACGCGGGGACTCCTCTTCAGCCAGGTGACGCGCAGTAATGAGCCAAACCAATATTAAAAATCAAACAATTCGAACAGCCAATATCACCGAACTGGACGCCAAGGGAAGGGGTGTGGGGGAAACGGAAACCGGTGGGAAGGTGTTCGTTCCCTATACACTGCCGAGTGAACGGGTGGAAGTAATCAGACAGCCCCGCAAGCAGGCGGATTTAACGCAGGTCTTAGAAGCGTCGCCTCATCGTGTGGAGGGACGGTGCCGTCATTTCATGAATTGCGGTGGCTGCGCGTGGCAGCATATTGATCCTGAATATCAGCTGCGGCTTAAGCGCGAATTAGTGGCGAAGAGGTTCCAGCTAAACGGCGTTGATATTGACGCGCAATCGATCCCGATTGTATCGTCTCCCCCCTATCATTACCGGAACCGGATGGATTTTGTCTGGTGGTATGATGGCCGATTTGGATTACGCCGCCGGGGGAAATGGCATTCGGTGGTTAATCTGGAAGAGTGTCATCTGTTTCCTGATGATGTGATGGAGGTTGCGCTGGAGATTAACCGGCGTGTTCATGACGCCGGGCTTCCTTTTCGTGATGGGAAGCGTGAATTGCGGGGATTGCGTTATTTGATTGTGCGGCGCGGAGTTTTCACAGGGGATTTGATGGTGAATTTCGTTACCGATCCAATGGAACTTCCATCGAGCTTGTGGGATGGATTGGATCGAGTGACCAGTGTTTATCAGCTGATCAATGATAACTTGAAGAATGATCAATCCGACGGGATTCCTTTCCATCTCGCTGGCGCCGACGCTTACCGGGAACGTATCGGGGAACATATGTTTTTTGTGGGGCCCCGGTCGTTTTTTCAACCGAATCCCATGGTCGCTGAATCGATGATCGAACATGCCGGGGGGATTCTGGATCTATCTGGAAGGACGAACCGGCGTTTGTTGGATTTATATTGCGGAATTGGTGTGTTTTCGATTTGTTTGGCGGATCGATTTGAGCGGGGATGGGGGATTGAATTATCGGATGAAGCGATCGCCTTCGCGAAGCGGAACGTTTCGGACTCGCCGATTGAATTCTTCTGTCAAGATGCGATTGATCTGCCATTAGATATTGTGTCACAGACCAATACGTTAATCGTTGATCCTCCACGGGAGGGACTGCATCCCCGCGTGTTAAAGACTCTTCTCGCGCATCCGTTCCGCGATATTGTCTATGTGTCCTGCAAACCGGCTAAAGGAGTGGAAGAGATTGTCACTTTGATGGATCGGTATTCTCTACGTTCGATTCATCTCTTCGATCAATTTCCTCAAACGCCGCATGTGGAGATGATTGTGCATTTGAGTAGCTAGGTGTTTAGGTTGAAGACTGAAGGCTGAAGGTGAACGACGGTTAAAAAACTTTTCTTTCGGCGTTTATGCAATATTAAGTGAGAAGGTGTGTGGTTTTTAAGGATGGTCTCGTTTTAATATGTATACTGGAGCGGTCATAATCTAAGTTTTTCAATTCATGTTTTTGCTTTCAACGGATTGGTATTTTGGTTAACGAGAAACGCAGATTATGACCGCACAGAGTATATATCAATCATCTGGGTAGCAAGGGGAAGGCTTTTTTCTCCCCTTGCATAATTTCCGGAATGTAGAGCCAGTAACGACAACGCCGCGCGGTGGCGGCTTTTAGATGAAAAACCTTGCCCTGGCCACCCGCTATCCGTTTTCATGGAAGATTGTGAAGCCGATTTAAGCGCCCAGGATTGAAATCCTCTGCTATTTTTAAATGTCACTGCGGGACAATAATAGAGTTATCCAGGATTTTACTCCTGGATAGAGTGCGCCTGTAGAAATTCCTACTGAAGAATCGTTATTCTTTCTTATCTTCTTCGGCTTTCTTCTTTTTCAGTTCAGCGGCTTCTTCGGCGAGGCGTTTCTTTTCCGCTTCTTCCTCGGCTTTTTTCTTGGCGGTGTATTCGGGTTCGAGTTTGATTTGATCGGAGGTGGCCCACACTTCACGTCCGTTTTCGAAACGAACCTTATGGCGCCGGATGGGTTCTTCCCGGCCGATCACTTCTCCTGCCATTCCAGGTTCCACGACGCTGTTTCCAATGGGGGCGATAAACGTCTTGGCGATCACTGGCGCGCCAACATCAAATAAAACAGTAACGCTCATTGTATTTCCTTTCTCTTTCCGTAAAGGATATTGCGAAAGCATAGTGCTGGAATGGTGGATAGAGCAAGGGGGGAAGGGAATATTTTAGGTATTTAGGTTGAAGACTGAAGGCTGAAGGTGAAGGGCAAAAAATTGGAAGATAGGGCCCTTGAAAGTTAGGGAATCTTGCCGCAAGGTAGGGGCGTCTTTCGATGTATTTTTAAGGCAATGTGTAGAACTGTGTTTTTTTAATTCCGATTGGGAATGTGAATAGGGAGATTAGGGATTATGCAAAAACCACGAATGAGTTTTTGGCAGATCTGGAATATGAGTTTTGGTTTTCTGGGGATTCAGTTTGGGTGGGGACTCCAGATGGCCAATATGAGTTCGATTTATGGGTATCTCGGCGCCGATCCGGATCAGATACCGATTCTCTGGTTGGCGGCTCCTCTGACGGGTTTAATCGTCCAACCGATCATCGGGTATATGAGCGACAGGACGTGGGGGCCTTTGGGCAGGAGGCGCCCGTATTTTTTGGCGGGGGCGTTGCTGAGTTCCTGCGCGTTACTATTGATGCCCAATTCGTCAGCGCTTTGGATGGCGGCGGGATTGCTCTGGATCTTGGACGCGTCGGTTAATGTGAGTATGGAACCGTTCCGGGCGTTTGTCGCCGATCTCCTGCCCGAAGAACAGCGTACGTTTGGTTTTGCGATGCAGAGTTTCTTGATCGGATTAGGGGCGGTGATCGCTTCGGCGCTTCCTTGGCTGATGATGCATGTGTTTGGGATTCAAAGTGAGAGCGCCGCGGGGGAGGAAAATCCTGTTATTCCTATCAATGTGAAATACTCATTTTATATCGGCGCTGTGGTTTTTATATTGGCGGTGTTATGGACGATTGTCCGGACCCGCGAATATCCTCCGGATGATCTGAAGGCGTTCGAGAAAGCGAAGGCTGAGAAGCGGGGAATATGGCCGGCGGTTCAGGAGATTTTTGTATCGATTCAGCAAATGCCCTCTACAATGCGTCAACTGGCCTGGGCGCAGTTTTTTACGTGGCTGTCGTTGTTTATGATGTGGTTGTTTTATGTGCCGGCTGTGGCGTTTCATGCGTTTGGCGCGTTGGAGGCGTCTACGAATGATCTGCAATATGTGGAAGGAACAGCGTGGGGTGGGGTATTGTTTTCAATTTATAATTTTACCGCCGTTCCTTTCGCGTTGGTGTTGCCTTTGATCGCCAAATCTGTGGGACGGAAGATGACGCATATAATTTGTTTGCTTTGCGGAGGGATGGGATTGTTGGCTTCATTTATTTTAATGGTGAATCCCTATCTTTTGATTGTATCGATGGTGGGAGTTGGGATCGCCTGGTCGAGTATTTTGGCTATGCCCTATGCGATTCTGGCGGGATCGTTACCCAAAGAAAAAACCGGTTTGTACATGGGGATATTTAATTTCTTTATTGTATTACCGCAGATCTGCGCGGCGCTGGGGGGTGGTTTGGTGATGAAATATCTATTTCAAAACAATTATTTGGTTGCGGTGATTGCTTCAGGGGGAAGTCTGGTGTTGGCGGCGCTATTTATGCTAAGAGTGGAGGATCGGCCGATGAGTGAAAAGGAGGCGTCAAATGAAGGGTAAACCGCTCGTTCAGATTTTCATCATTCTTGGGATCACTGTTTTTTTTGGCCATATTGGAGGTTTTTGTTCGGATGGCCAGCAGCCAGTCGTCATAAAAGTCGAACCACCGAACTGGTGGGCGGATCATTCGATGAATCCGGTGCGTCTATTGATTCGAGGGAAGAATTTTGCGAACGCTCGAATAAAATCTTCGCATGAGAGCGTCCAAGTGGAACGGATAAGGGTGAATGAATCGGGGACGTATCTTTTCGCGGATGTTCGAATCGCGGATGGAGCGCAGCCGGGGGAGTATCCTTTGATTGTATCGACGGATGACGGAAGGGCGCAGGTTCCCTTTGAAATCTCTCCACCGCTTTCAAGGGAGGGGCGTTTTCAGGGATTCTCTTCTGATGATGTGATTTATCTTCTAATGCCGGACCGTTTCGCGAATGGGGATTTGTCGAACGATGATCCCGATCAATCTAAAGGGATGCTGAATCGGCGGAAGAACCGTTATTATCATGGAGGGGATTTGAGCGGCGTGATTGACCACCTGCCCTATCTAAAGGATCTTGGCGTCACGGCGATTTGGATGAATCCCGTTTATGACAATGTGAATCATTTAAATGAACGGGAAACATATAATAACGAAGCGATTACGGATTATCATGGCTATGGCGCAGTTGATTTTTATGCGGTAGAGGAACATTTCGGGGATGTGGCGCTATTGCGTGAATTGGTGGACCGGTCGCACGAACTGGGGATTAAGGTGATTCAGGATCAAGTCGCCAATCACACAGGGCCGTATCATCCCTGGGTTTTTGATCCTCCAACACCAACATGGTACAACGGAACCCAGGCCGATCATCTGGATAATGTTTGGCAGACCTGGACTCTCGTTGATCCCTACGCCACACCTGAGACGCAGAAGGCGACGCTGGAGGGATGGTTTATCAATATTCTTCCCGATCTGAACCAGGGAGATGAAGAGACGGCGTTATATTTGATCCAGAATACGCTCTGGTGGATCGGTATGACGGGGATTGATGAAATTCGGCAGGACACACTTCCATACGTTCACCGGCGGTTTTGGCGGGATTGGATGGCGGCCATCAAACGGGAATACCCTCGATTCAAAGTGGTGGGAGAAATGTGGGATGGAAGCGCGCCAAAGGTTGCGTTCTTCCAGGGAGGCGTGGAACGATTTGATGGGATTGATTCCGGTATTGACGCGCTGTTCGATTTTCCGCTCTATTATCCGCTGCGGCGCGCGTTCGCTGAAGGGAAGAGCGTTCGTGAACTCGCGATCGCATTGAGTCAGGATCCATTGTATACCGATCCGGATATGCTGGTTACGTTTGTGAGTCTGCATGATGTCTCCCGGTTCATGCATGAAACCAACGCGACGGTGGATGGATTGAAATTGGCGTTTACGTTTATCATGACTGCGCGGGGGATTCCCTTGATTTATTATGGAGATGAGATCGCCATGCGTGGCGGTGGCGATCCAGACAACCGGCGTGATTTTCCAGGAGGGTGGCCGGATGATCCACGGGACGCGTTTACTCATGAAGGACGTTCAGCGGCTGAACAGGATATTTTCGAACATGTGCGGCGGTTGGGGCGTCTTCGCGGAAAACTCGTTCCATTACGGCGTGGACGAACGATGAATCTATTGGTACACGAACAACAATATATTTATGCGCGTGTAGATAATGGGAGCGTTGTCATTGTAGCTTTGAATAATGGACCGGAACGGGTGGATATCGACTGTCCTGTAAACGCGTTAGGATTTTCGGACGGAATGGTTTTGGTGGATTGTTTGGAGGGTCATCCTAATATAAGGGTGAAGGATAAGCGGATACATCTCAACCTGAATCCCAGGAGTGGATCTGTATTTACGATTGAAACTGAATAGGATTATTGAGGAATCCCCTCAGCGCTTGCGTATCCCAAGGCGGCCAGTTCGGAGGGGGTGAGTGTGATGTCGCGTAATTGCGCGCTTCCAATGAACGCGCTGGCGTTTTGGCCATTGTCATCGGCCATCAAAAGCGCTTCGGAGTCTATCGACCAGCGGCCGTCCAAGGAGATTCCGGATAGAGACTGTACGAGTTCTCCATTGACATAGCTCTCCAATAGACCAGCGGACGCGTCAACAGCCAGCGCGAGCCGGTACCATTCCCGGTCAACGATCCATCCCCCAAAATTCGTTCCAACGCCGATGCCATGTTCTGGATCGATAAACCAGTCGGCGTCATCTGTGTTCTCTGGATTTGTTTGCCAGAGGGCGACTAAGCCCGTCAGTTGGGAATCGAACGCGATATCGAGGATTAACGTGTATTGATTGACACGCGCTCCACCACCATTCGGTTGGAAATCGTGTATGAGATGAAAATATGTGCCTTTTGAGATACGAACGGCGTCACCTCGTTCGAGGTTAATGGGAAGATTCAAGAAGCGGTAGAGTGGTTCCACCGCCGGATCGGCCGCGTCCGCGATAAGTTTTTGGGTTCCCACCGATGGATACAAATTTTGATTGAAATCCCACTGGCTTGTTTGGGGGGGCCTTGGAGTGGGGGTGAATAGAGATTCTATACTAATTGTTGGAGTGGGCGTGGCGGTCGGCGTCGCTGTCTCTTTTGGCGCAAGCGTTGGCTCCTGAGTAGGAGTTGGTATGGTTTCGGTTTCTTGAGTGATCTTGACACCAGGATTATAGGTTTGATTATCCGTGATTAGGATTGTATCCAGTTTCACGCCAGGTTCTCTTTGTTTTACATAGAGTGTATGTTGTCCCGCGTTTAAGTGGAATATGGCGGGGACGGTTTGGATTCCATTCTCGGAGACTGTAGTGACTTGATCCCAGATCCATGTTTCGTAACCGCCTAACGTCGTATTCCAAACAATGTCAATGCTGTCATCCATTGCAATGTAGAAGGAGTTGCTATTTCCCCAATTGGATATCTCACGTCCCCAGATGGTGTAATCACCGGGTTTTTGAACGAGGAATGTGTATTTCGCGAAACCGTTCTCCTCTAATTCTTTTTCGTTTGGAAACCAAATAAATAGTCCGGAATCGGCTGTTTCACTGGATTCCACTGTCATGGGGGATTGAATCGTTCCTGATTCGGCGTCCAACCATAGAACTTCGCTGGATTGACCGGCCAGTTCAACCGTCATCATTGCCGGGATTGATTTTAGGGTAATCTGGACCGTATCGCTCACCGGCGCGTTGTATTCATCGTTTACGGTGAAATAGAGAGTGTAGGTTCCCGTCTCATTGGGTGAAAAGATCGGATTCGGGATTGTTGTCGAAGAAAATTGATTTGGATTTTTATCCGGTCCCGAAAGAACAAACCATGTATAAAGATAACTCTCGTCTCCACCCGTGGCTTCGCCTTCCAATCGGACGGGGGTAAAACTGATCCGATCATCTCCCGCATTGGCTTGGAGAGGTTCCATCAAGAGGGAGGATATTTCTTCCGCCATTGGCGCTAGCACAGTGGAATCTGGAGGCCGCGTATCCGTTGGAATGTAATTTAAATCGTTTGTTATCAGTAGTTTATCGAGTTTTGTCCCAATCTCTCTCTGTTTGATATAAAGTGTGTGCTCTCCTTCTTCAAGGTTGAAGGAGATGGGTGTTGTTGTTCCTCCATCTTCCAGAACTTGGCTGACTCGATCCCAGATCCAGGTTTCGTATCCACCTAGTTTTGTATGCCAAGTCACTTCTTCGCCATCATCCATCGTGATGTAGAAAGAATTCTGTGTTCCATCATTTGACATTTCACGTCCCCAGACGGCGAATGTTCCGGAGATGGGAATGAAGAAGTCGATTTCGGCCAATCCATCTTCCGCGCCGAGTAAGTTGTTCGGTACCCAGATATAGTGTAGGGATTGATCTTGTGTACTCGTAGCAATCGTCATGGGTGGGAAGGTGAATCCAGACTCAGCTTCGAATACAACCGAAGTGGATGCGATTGAAATGATAACTGTATCACTGACCGGCGCCTGGATTCCATCATTGACGGTCAAGTAAAAGACATACGTTCCCGCTGAGTTTGGAATGAAGAGCGGATCGGGGACTGTCGTGGATGAAAGCTGGCTAGGATCTGAGTCCGGACCGGATAGGATCCGCCAGGAGAAACTATATGTCTTAGAACCACCAGACGCTTGTCCATTAAGGATGACAGGCGAGTTGATTTTTAAATCCTCTCCCGCGTCAGCGACGAGAGGCGTGGTCGTGTCGATGCTCTGCAAACCTAAGAATTTTTCGAGCCAATCAAGGAAATTATTCTTTTCCGGATCATATTTTTCGTTTCGGTTTTGGGGTAATTGTAATCGGCCGGTTCAGGCGTGTAAGTCGCCGTTGGTTCAGGTGTATTAGTAGCCGTCGGTTCAGGTGTTTGAGTCGCTGTCGGTTTAGGCGTTTCCGTTGCCGTTGGCGCTTCTGTTTCAGTTGGTGTAGGTGACGCTGTATTCGTCGCTGTAGGAACGGGCGTATAAGTGTCCGTGGGTACGGGCGTGTAAGTGGCCGTCGGAACAGACGTGTAGGTCGCCGTGGGTTTCAGGCGTGTAAGTGTCCGTAGGTACGGGCGTGTAGGTAGCCGTGGGTTCAGGCGTATAAGTATCCGTCGGTACGGGCGTGTAGGTAGCCGTGGGTTCAGGCGTATAAGTGTCCGTAGGTACGGGTGTGTAGGTAGCCGTGGGTTCGGGCGTATAAGTGTCCGTAGGTACGGGCGTGTAGGTAGCCGTAGGTTCGGGCGTATAAGTATCCGTCGGTACGGGCGTGTAGGTAGCCGTGGGTTCGGGCGTATAAGTATCCGTCGGTACGGGCGTATAAGTGTCCGTGGGTACAGGCGTGTAGGTAGCCGTGGGTTCAGGCGTATAAGTGTCCGTGGGTACAGGCGTGTAGGTAGCCGTGGGTTCAGGCGTATAAGTGTCCGTGGGTACAGGCGTGTAGGTAGCCGTGGGTTCAGGCGTATAAGTGTCCGTGGGTACGGGCGTGTAGGTAGCCGTGGGTTCAGGCGTATAAGTGTCCGTGGGTACGGGCGTGTAGGTAGCCGTGGGTTCAGGTGTGTAAGTGTCCGTGGGTACGGGCGTGTAGGTAGCCGTGGGTTCAGGTGTGTAAGTGTCCGTGGGTACGGGCGTGTAGGTAGCCGTAGGTTCGGGCGTATAAGTGTCCGTGGGTACGGGCGTGTAGGTAGCCGTGGGTTCAGGCGTATAAGTGTCCGTAGGTACGGGTGTGTAGGTAGCCGTAGGTTCGGGCGTATAAGTGTCCGTAGGTACGGGCGTGTAGGTAGCCGTAGGTTCGGGCGTATAAGTGTCCGTAGGTACGGGCGTGTAGGTAGCCGTAGGTTCGGGCGTGTAAGTGTCCGTAGGTACGGGCGTGTAGGTAGCCGTAGGTTCGGGCGTATAAGTGTCCGTGGGTACGGGTGTGTAGGTAGCCGTGGGTTCGGGCGTATAAGTGTCCGTGGGTACGGGCGTAGAGGTAGTCGTGGGCTCAGGTGTATAAGTCGCCGTAGGTTCGGGCGTGTTCGTCGCTGTAGGTGGCAGAGTGAATGTGGGGGAGGGCGGGAATGTGAATGTGGCGGTCGGTGATGGGAGGAGAGTAAACGTCGCTGTAGGCTCTAGAGTCGCTGTAGGCTCTAACGTGGGGGTTGCTTCTTCTCCACCAGGGACCGTGAAGACAATTTCTTCAGAAAAATCACTTTCTGCCCGATAAACATTATAGGATTTTATTGAGCAATAGTAGGTTTCTCCAGGGATTGGGTCTGTGAATGTATAGGAGGTTTGTGCGCCAACGTCTATCACAAAATCGTAAACGCCGCTTTCAAAACCGTAATACACATAAAATCCAGTTGGCGTGTCGCTTGGATCTTTATCCCATTCAATCTTTATTGGCTGAGCGTCCGCGTCCGCTGGGAAGAGAAGAGCGGTAAGAACGAAAGTGGCCAAAAGAATAATAATGGTGAATGAATCTAAGGATGTTTTTTCTCGATAAAAGTTCATTATTCTTTTGTATAAAAGTTTCATATCATTCCATTTTGGAAATTTAATATAGATATAGGAATAAAGGATTGATTGTCCTGTTAATAAAATTTATTATTTGTGATTCTCCATAGCAAGAAAAAGAATACATGAAAAATTTCAAAACAAAATAAGGCGATTGGATCGATCTGTAAGTTCAAAATTTTACTACGAATGTCTTTCTTTATTATAGCCATGTACCGAAAGAATGCGAATATAAAAAAAATGTAAATTTTAAGGTATTTATTGTGGATTATTAACGGGTTTTAATTGTAAAGGAATTGTTGGAGGCGGGATGAGGTACGTGTTTATATGGATTTAAGTTTATGTAAATCAATGATTTATTTCTTTAGATTCTATTGAGTTTTCTTTGTGAAAAAATTACAGATTTTGAGATTATCATGGGAATGAAGATATACTATATGTTACACTTAGTGAAATTTATTAGTTCAATTGAACCTTTCTGACTTTAATATGGAATATTTTTTTACGAGGAGAAGCGGGCAGGATTTCTATGGAATTATTATTCATTTTTGTCCTGTTTGATTTCTCGTTTGTGGTGGTTTGGCGAGTTAAATCAAAGAGTTTCGAGATTGGTGATGAGTTTTAAATAAAAAAAGTACAAAAAAAGGAAAAGATACTTGACAGAGGGATATAAAAAGCGTATAATCCTTTTTCTGATCGTGGATCTCGGCCGGGAAAAACGGGTTGAAAACCTTTCCAGAATATTGATCGTCGAACGGGTATGATTAAGCAAGCACTCAACCATACGCGAGGGGCCTCATTTCGCTTTCCTCCTATTCGAACTATCTCCATAGATCAATTTAATCGTTTGAATTCCATCATATTAACCAATTTTCACGGATATGCGCCCGAAAGTCAAGAGCTAGTGAGAGATTTCTCTCGCAAAAGGACTTTGTAGCCAGTACGAGAAGAGAGTGACGCGCGGGAGAAGAAAAACGTGTCGGTTTTCCTCGCGTCGCGTTTTGAGATATTGAATTGCGCCGCCACTGGAACGAACTGAGAGGAATCCATTCACAGGAGACTATCCATGGTGAAAAAAGCCGATACTTGTCCCTGGAGAGAACGAAAGAGTTTCGCCAAGATTCAGACCGTCATTGACATGCCGGACTTGATTGCGACCCAACAGATCTCCTACAAAGAATTTTTACAGCAAGATATGTTGTCGGAGCAGCGGGAAAAAGTGGGGCTCCAAGAGGCGTTTGAATCCATTTTTCCCATTAAGGGCCGGGATGGATCGACGTTGGAATTTGTTAATTATACGCTAGGCCGTCCGAAGTACGACATGATGGAGTGTATCGACCGGGGGATGACGTATGCGGCGCCGTTTCGGATCAAGGTTCGTTTGGTCGTGAAAGGCGGGGGGGAGAATAAAGAAGAGCCGACGGAGATCATCGATATCCGGGAGGAAGAGATTTATCTGGGTGAAATTCCTCTCATGACCGATCGGGGCACTTTCATTGTCAACGGCGCCGAACGGGTGGTTGTCAGCCAGCTGCATCGTTCTCCCGGCGCGACGTTCAATGTGGAATCACATCATAGCGGGCAGAAAATCATCCTCGGTGGCATTATCCCCAACCGGGGCGCGTGGCTGGAATTTGAAAACGACCTGAACGACGTGCTTTCGGTCATTATCGACCGGCGGCGGAAACTGCCGGTAACCGTGTTGCTGCGCGCGTTTGGGTATTCGAGTGACGAAGAGATTATGAATCTTTTCGTCAAGCATAAAGAGTTGAAACTCGGCCCGCGGTCGAAAGAATCGCTGATTGGCCGGATCGTCAGCCGGGACACTGTCGATCCGGAATCCAATATTACAGTGGCGGAGGCTGGAACTGAATTAACAGAATCCGTCATTGACAAGCTCCTGGAATTTGGGTGTAAGTCGATCACCGTGGTGGAAGGTCTGGGCCGTGATTTCAATATGATCCGGAATACTTTGTTGAAGGACAACACGACGGACCGGGATTCCGCATTGACGGAAATCTATCAGACCATGCGTCCTGGTGAACCGCCGGCGTTAAAAAACGCGCAGACGTTGTTCGAGAATTTATTCACCAAACCCCGGCGCTATGATTTGTCGCGCGTGGGCCGCTACCGGATGAATAAAAAACTCGGGATCCATGTGGATATCGACAACGTCACGTTGACCGCGGATGACGTCGTGGCGGTTGTGCGCTATATCCTCTCGTTGAATCAAGGGGAGGGTGTGTCGGATGATATCGATCACCTGGGCAACCGGCGTGTGCGGACCATTGGGGAATTGCTTGAGAATCAGATCCGGGTGGGGCTGGCGCGGATGGAGCGGACCATCAAAGAGAAGATGGGCATCCTGGATGTGGAAAACGTCATGCCGCGTAATTTGATCAACGCCAAACCCGTGACGACAGCGGTCGCGGATTTCTTCGGCCGCAGTCAATTGTCGCAGTTTTTAGATCAAGTGAATCCGCTATCGGAATTGACACATAAACGGAGATTGTCCGCGTTGGGGCCGGGGGGATTGAATCGGGAGCGGGCCGGATTTGAGGTGCGTGACGTTCATCATACTCACTATGGGCGGATTTGTCCGATTGAAACGCCGGAAGGGCCGAATATTGGTTTGATCTCCAGTCTCTCTACATTTGCGCGGGTGAATGAGTTTGGATTTATCGAGTCGCCCTACCGGAAAGTGAAGAACGGCGTCGTCACCAAGGAAATCGATTTTCTTTCCGCGGACGACGAGGACAACTGCATCATCGCCCAAGCGAACGCGCCTTTGGACAGCAAAGGTCATTTTGTACGGGATGTGGTGTTATCCCGATATCGTGAGAATTATCCGCGTGTGGCGCCGCAGCATGTGAATTATATGGATGTGTCGCCGGCGCAGCTGGTCTCCATTTCCGCATCCTTGATCCCCTTTTTGGAGCATGATGACGCGAACCGGGCGTTGATGGGATCCAACATGCAGCGGCAGGCCGTGCCTTTGCTTCGCACTTCGGCGCCGTTGGTTGGAACGGGAATGGAGTATAAAGCCGCCAAGGATTCCGGTGTTGTTGTGGTCTCCAAACGGGCGGGAGTCGTTGAGTCGGTATCCGCCAAGAAAATTGTGATCAAGCCGGACGAGCCGCTGACGGAGAAGGACCGCGATGAATACATTCTGCATAAATTCGTCCGCTCCAATCAAAACACGTGTATCAATCAAAAGCCGATTGTCCGTCTTGGTGACCGGGTCGAAGCGGATTGGGTCATCGCGGACGGCCCCGCGACGGACCGGGGCGAACTGGCATTAGGAAAGAATGTGCTAGTGGCCTTTATGTCGTGGGAAGGCGCGAATTATGAGGATGCGATCGTCGTCAGCGAGCGGCTGATCCATGATGATGTCTTTACGAGTCTTCACATCGAAGAGTTCAAAGTGGAAGCGCGGGTGACCAAGCTGGGAGAAGAAGAGATTACTCGTGATATCCCCAATGTGGGGGAAGAAGCGCTGAAGAATTTGGATAGCAACGGCGTGATCCGCATCGGCGCGCCGGTCCGGCCGGGCAATATTCTAGTTGGAAAAATATCACCCAAGGGAAAAGTGCAGACCTCCAATGTGGAAAAACTGCTGCGGGCGATCTTCGGGAAACGGGCGGAAGATGTCAAGGATATCTCCTTGAAGGCGCCTCCAGGAACGGAAGGCGTTGTCGTGGATGTCAAAGTTTTCTCGCGGAAGATGCGGAGCGGCCGGGGCCGCGCGGAAGACGAACGCGCGATCAAGCGTCTGCTTTCCGACCGGGAAAAGAGAGTGAAAGAACTGCAAGCGGATTGGATTGAACGGTTGGAGAATACTCTAAACGGTATGAAATTGGCCGGGGATATTGTTAATCCACTGACCGGAGAGATTCTCTTTTCCAAAGACAAAACGATTTCGAAGAACGATCTTAATAAATTGAAAGACGTGGATATCCGGGATCTGAGCATTACGGATGATACTGTGTTGGATAAGATCCGCATGGAGTATACCCAGGATATCGAAGATGTCCATCAACAATATGACAAGCAGGTGGAATATATCAAGACGGGGGACAATCTCCTGCCTGGCGTGTTGAAGATGGTGAAAGTCTACGTCGCGAAGAAGAAGCGGCTTTCCATCGGCGACAAAATGGCGGGACGTCATGGAAACAAGGGGGTTGTCTCGCGGATCGTGCCAATGGAAGATATGCCCTTCCTGGAAGATGGAACGCCGGTGGATATCATTTTGAATCCATTGGGGGTGCCTTCCCGGATGAATGTGGGGCAGGTCTTTGAAACCCATCTCGGTTGGGCGATTGAAAAATTGGGAATGCACATCGCGACACCCGTTTTTGACGGCGCGAAGGAATCGGATGTGATTGAATTTTTGGAAACAGCGGGACTTCCGAAATCCGGAAAAACCCGTGTTTTCGATGGACGGACGGGGGAACCGTTCGCGGAAGAGATTACGGTCGGCAATATCTATATGTTGAAGTTGAATCACTTAGTGGATGATAAAATCCACGCACGGTCGATTGGCCCTTATTCTTTGGTTACGCAGCAGCCGTTGGGTGGAAAAGCGCAGTTCGGAGGGCAGCGTCTCGGTGAGATGGAGGTTTGGGCGCTGGAGGCGTATGGCGCCGCGCATACCCTGCAGGAACTGCTCACGGTGAAATCCGATGATATCGTGGGCCGCAACCGGATCTATGAAGCGATTGTCAAAGGAGAGAACGCCCGCGCGCCTGGTTTGCCGGAATCATTTTACGTCCTTGTGAAGGAACTGCAGAGTTTAGGATTGAGCATTGAGTTGATCGAAGATAAAGAACCGGACAATGACGAAGGCGAGGGACCTGGTGAAACCGCGGAAGTGAAGGAGGAGTTGGTGGAAGCGGGATCCTAAATTCGATCCGTGATGGCAAGAGTGAATGTTCATCCAATGAGTGGCGCGCACGAGAGATTCGTACAGGTATAGGAGCAAACTAATGTGGAAATCACTGCAAACCCCAGCGGCGAAACGGCGTGAAGATGAAATCCGGGATATCAACCGGGTTCGTTCCATTAAGATTTCCCTGGCGTCTCCCGATCAGATTCGAAGTTGGTCGTATGGCGAAGTCAAAAATCCTGAAACGATTGATTATAAAACGTATAAACCCAAGACAGACGGTCTGTTTTGTGAGCGCATTTTTGGGCCCACCCGTGATTACGAATGCGCCTGCGGGAAATTCAAAGGCATTAAACACCGGGGTGTGGTCTGTGACCGGTGCGGTGTGGAACTGACACAATCCAAAGTGCGCCGGAGCCGGATGGGGCATATCGAGTTGGAGATGCCTGTCGCGCATATCTGGTTTTCCAAAGGCGTACCGAGCCGGTTGGCCATTTTATTGGATCTGTCCATTAAAGTGTTGGAACGGATTCTCTATTACGAAGAGTATATTGTTCTGGATCCCGGATCGACGGACCTCAAAATGCTGGACGTCATCGCCGAGCGGGAGTACATCCAGATGCGCGAGGAATACGGGTCGGAATTCCGGGTTGGCATGGGCGCCGAGGCGGTGAAAGAGATTCTCATGGGGCTCGATTTAGAGTCGCTCGCGGATGAGATGCGCCGGACTATCCGGGAAGGCAAATCGAAGCAGCGGGTCAAAAAGAGCATCAAACGGTTGAAAGTTATTGAGGATTTCCGGGGCAGCGACAACCGGATAGAATGGTTGATTCTGGAATCCCTTCCCGTGATTCCGCCGGATCTGCGTCCCCTGGTGCCTTTGGACGGGGGGCGTTTCGCCACGTCGGACCTCAACGATCTGTATCGGCGTGTGATTAACCGAAACAACCGGTTGCGGCGTTTAAAAGAGGTGCGGGCGCCGGAAGTGATTATCCGCAATGAAAAGCGGATGCTGCAAGAAGCGGTCGACGCGCTACTCGACAATGGCCGGCGCGGCAGACCGGTCAAAGGTTCGAACAATCGGCCGCTGAAATCGCTGAGTGATATGCTGAAAGGGAAGCAGGGACGGTTCCGGCAGAATCTATTAGGGAAGCGGGTGGATTATTCTGGACGTTCAGTGATTGTCTGCGGGCCCGATTTGAAGTTCAACGAATGTGGACTTCCCAAGCAGATGGCGCTGGAGTTGTTCGAACCGTTTATCATCCGGCGGTTGGAAGAATTGGATGAAGTAACTACGATCCGGAGCGCGAAACGGAAGATCGAACGGCAGGATCCAGAAGTTTTTGATGTGCTGGAAGAGGTGATCAAGAATCATCCGGTACTGCTTAATCGCGCGCCGACGCTGCACCGGATGGGGATCCAGGCGTTTCAACCCAAATTGGTCGAAGGGAAAGCGATCCGGTTGCATCCATTGACCTGTACCGCTTTTAACGCGGACTTTGACGGTGACCAAATGGCGGTGCATGTGCCGCTCTCGTTAGAGGCGCAAGCGGAATGCCGTGATTTGATGTTGGCCAAGCATAATATTCTTGGCCCGGCGGATGGGAAACCAATCGCCACACCCAGCCAGGACATTGTTTTGGGGTGTTACTATTTAACGAAAATCCGGAATCCGATCAACGGACGGGAGCCGAAGCGTTTTTCCGACGAGCGCGAGGCGATTATCTCCTTTGATCATGGCGCTATCGGATTGCAGGATGAAGTGGAGGTTCGGATCAGGGGCACCCGTATCCGGACAACCGTGGGGCGGATCATTTTTAATGATATTCTGCCGAATCTACTCCGATTCTGCAATAAAATAATGAACAAAAAGAGCCTCTCCGAATTAGTCCGGAATTGCTATAACTATTATGGCAAGGAAGGAACCGCAAAATTCTTGGATGAGTTAAAAGCGCTGGGTTATTACTACGCCAAATTGGGAGGAATCTCGATCGGATTGGGGGATATGATTGTTCCTTCGCGGAAAGAGGAACTTCTTAACAGCGCCCGAAATGATGTGAAAACCGTCATGGAGCAGTACGAGAAGGGCGCCATTACGGATATCGAGCGGTATAACAAGGTGATTGACCGTTGGATTCATACAACCGAGTCCGTGGCGGAAGCGATGATGGGTGAACTTGAACTGGACAACCAGGGATTTAATCCGATTTTCATCATGGCGGATTCGGGCGCGAGGGGTTCGAAACAACAGATTCGTCAGCTGGCGGGGATGCGCGGTTTGATGTCGAAGCCGATGAAGAAATTGACAGGCGGGATCGGCGAGATCATCGAATCGCCGATTGAATCGAACTTCAAAGAAGGATTGACCGTGTTGGAGTACTTTATTTCGACACACGGCGCCCGGAAAGGATTGGCGGATACCGCGTTGAAGACGGCCGAAGCCGGGTATCTCACCCGGCGTCTTGTGGACGTCGCCCAGGATCTGATTGTCACCCAGGAAGATTGCGGCACATTGAATGGCTTGGAAGTGTCCGCGATTGTCGAAGGGGATCAGGTCATTGAATCGATCAACGATCGCGTATTGGGACGTTCGGCGGCGGAAGATATCATCAATCCTCTTACGGGGAATCTGATTGTCAATCGGAATCAAATGATCGATGAGGAAGCCGCCGCGGCGATCGGCCGATGTGGCATTGAAAAAGTGTACATTCGTTCGACGGTCGCTTGTGAGTCGCCACGCGGTGTGTGCGCGGCCTGTTACAGCCGCGATCTCTCCCGTGGCGAGCAAGTGAATATCGGGCAGGCGGTTGGGGTGATCGCCGCGCAGTCTATCGGTGAGCCGGGAACCCAGCTTACGCTGCGGACCTTCCATATCGGTGGCACCACGAGCCGGATTCTGGAAGAAAGCGAGATTCAAATCCGCCGGAATGTTGATGGGATCGCCGGTTTGCGCGATGGAGAGTCGGGAGTTGTGAAGTTTATCAATCTGCGTCTTGTTGAAAACCGGCGTGGCGAGATGGTTTCGGTCAATACTCTTGGGCGTCCCTATCTGGTCCGATCGAAAGTCCGATGTCCGAATCTAGGGCGTAAAAATGATCCTATTATTCGATTGGATAAACTGGAAGTTACAGAAGGCGGGAAGAATGGTGTCGTAGTCCGCGGCGGCGGCTCGATTGTTTTGACGAACATGCGCGGGAAAGAATTGTACCGGTTTCCATTCATTCCAACCGGCGCTGAACTGCATTTCAGCGATGGGGACAAAGTTCCCGCAGGGGAGATCCTCGCGAGTTGGGATCCACTGCAAGTGCCGATCGTATCAAAAACAACAGGGAAAGTATCGTTTAATAATATTGATAAATCCGATCTCATAAAAAACAAAGATATTTACGTCATTCCTCCAGAGCGGATGGACGCGGAATTGGTCGTTACCAAAGGCAAGAATTCAGAGACATACAATCTTCAGCCTGGACACCGGTTGATGGTGAAAGACGGCGAATCCGTGAAAGTGGGGAGTGTGCTCGCTTTTCATCCCACCCCTACGATTGCAGGTTCCGAAGGGAAAATTCGTTATGTTGATATTCAGGATGGTGTTACCGTACGGCGGATTTTGGATCCCATAACGAACAACCTGAAATCTGTCATAACAGATTACGTGGGATTGAAGGTTCCCCGCATTCGAATCGTGGACCGGGATGAAACGATTCTAGAGGAACATACACTTCCACCTGGTTCGGTTTTGGGCATCGAAGATGGAGCGGATGTGCTCAATGGTGTGATTTTAACGCATACGGATCAGGTCGTGGATCAGTTTAAACATTTAGAAACCGGTATCCCCCTTGGCGCTGTGATCTATGTGGGTGATGGGGAAGAAATCCGAAATAACGGTGGGCAGATTATGCTGGAAAATGAGGAGGAACCGCGTCCAGTGATTGCGCGCTGGGATCCTTATTTTAAAGCGGAAATCGCCTCCATGGATGGAAAATGCCGGTTCGAGCAGGTCATCGAAGGGGTGACCATGCGGCGGCAGCGCCAGGAAGCGAGTTCGATCTCTCAGATGATTGTCATGGAACACCGGGAAGACAAGCATCCCTCCTTGGTCCTCCATAAACGGGGGAAAGAACCGGAGTATCATTCTCTGCCGTCCGGGGCGCATATAGTCGTCAATGATGGAGACGAAATTCAGGCGGGGGATATCCTGGCAAAAATCCCGAAAGAGACATTTAAATCCCGTGACGTGACGGGTGGGCTTCCGCGGGTGGAAGAGCTATTTGAAGCCCGGCGGCCGAAACTCAAAGATCTCGCCATTATTACGAAGATCGACGGGTGGGTGCGTCTGCCCAAACCGGAAGACATTGATGAAGAAGTGGAAAAGAAACTCGGTAAAAAGCGAAAACGGGGAACCCGTTTGATTCTCATCACGGATAAAGACGGGGAGGTTCACAGCGTCCATGAAGTCGACGCGGGGAAACACGTGATCGTAAGTGATGGGGATTGGGTGTCGACCGGGGATAAACTGGTCGATGGCTCTATCGATCCACACGAATATTTAGAGGTCATGGGTGAACGGTCCACGCAACAATATTTAATAAACGAAATTCAGGAAGTGTACCGGCTCCAGGGCGTCAGTATCAATGACAAACATATTGAAGTAATTATCCGTCAGATGATGCGCAAGGTGACCATAACCGATTCCGGCGATACTAATTTCCTTCAGGATGATGATGTGGACCGGTTTGAAGTGATGCGTGAGAATGAACGGGTGGGTAAGCAGGGAGGGAAACCGGCGCAGTTTAAACCTCGGCTGCTGGGGATCACCAAAGCGTCGCTGGGGACGGAATCGTTTATTTCCGCGGCGTCCTTCCAGGAGACGACCCGTGTGCTGACCCAGGCCGCGATTGGGAGCAAGATGGACCATTTGTTAGGTTTGAAAGAGAACGTGATCATGGGACATCTGATCCCTGCGGGAACAGGTTGGCGGTATCATGAAGAGTACTACCAGAATATTTTGGAAAAAGATCGATTGGCGGTGGGGAAATAATGTCCAAAAAAAAGTTGAATTATGCAATTTATCTTGATTTAAGCCTTGACGATTGAGAGCGCTGGAATTATCCTTATCTCTTTGTGTAACACAGTCTTAACCAAAATTTATTTGAAATGTAAGCTGGCGCAGGTTCTTTCAAGGTTATAAAAAGAAAATCTTAAAGATCAATTCAAAGATCGATCTTGAGAAGAATCTGACTCAGACGGGAAAAACGATATCGATTCTGACGAGGATGCCTTCATCGGAATGATGAGGCATCCTATCTTAAGCTTTCCGGAGGAATTCATCCCGGAATACGAGGAAAAAAGTACGGAGAGGCTATGCCGACGATCAATCAGCTCATAAAAAAAGGCCGGAAAACGAAGAGCAAAAAGACGAAGGCCCCCGCCATGCAGTCGTGTCCTCAAAAACGAGGCGTTTGTACTCGTGTTTGGACAATGAGTCCGAAGAAGCCGAATTCCGCGTTGCGGAAAGTCGCTCGTGTGCGCTTGTCGAATGGGATTGAAGTGAACGCGTATATCCCTGGAGAAGGACATAATCTGCAAGAGCACTCCATTGTGTTGATCCGTGGCGGGCGTGTGAAGGATCTGTCCAGTGTGCGGTATCACGTCGTCCGGGGTGTGTTGGAATCGATGGGAGTTGAGAACCGTAAACGGGGCCGGTCCAAATACGGCACGAAGCGGCCGAAGCAATAAGGCGTAAACGCGTAGAATCTTACTCGCTGGGCATAGATAAGAAGAGACAATGGGACGAAAAACAAAAGCTGAAGTCAGAACCATTCTTTCCGATCCGGTGCATCACAATGTGTTGGTGACGAAATTTATCAATTCCTTGATGAAGGGCGGGAAGAAATCCGTCGCCGAGAAGATTTTTTACGGCGCGTTGCAGGAAATTGAGGACAAAACCAAACAAGAAGGATTAACCTTGTTCTTGACGGCGGTGGAGAACGTGAAGCCGGCGTTGGAAGTCCGGTCCCGCCGTGTTGGTGGCGCGACTTATCAGGTGCCGGTCGAAGTCCGGGCTGAACGGCGTCAGACCTTGGCGATCCGATGGTTGATCCAATCCTCCCGCGCCCGGAACGAACGTGGCATGATGAAGAAACTGGCGAATGAATTTATCGACGCCGCCAGTAACCAAGGAACCGCCATAAAAAAGAGACAGGACACCCACCGTATGGCGGAAGCCAATAAAGCGTTTGCTCATTACCGGTGGTAAAACGATCGATTGAAGATCGCGCAATCTCCCTTAGTGGGTGATTCGAAGTTCGAATTTAACTTCAATATTTTTGGATGTGAGAAGATGGCAACTGTGAGTGCGAAAGATACTTCCTTATCTGTTGTTCGCAATATTGGCGTCGCCGCCCATATCGACGCCGGTAAAACGACAACAACAGAGCGGATATTGTATTATACGGGGCGCACTTACAAAATCGGCGAAGTCCATGACGGCGCGGCTGAAATGGACTGGATGGCGCAGGAAAAGGAACGTGGGATCACAATTACTTCCGCCGCGACATATTGCCAATGGAAAGATCATCACATCAATATAATCGATACCCCCGGCCATGTGGATTTTACCATTGAGGTGGAGCGTTCCCTGCGGGTGTTGGATGGCTGTGTGGCGGTGTTTTGCGCCGTCGGCGGCGTTGAACCTCAATCTGAGACTGTTTGGCGTCAAGCGGACCGGTATCATGTGCCCCGGATTGCTTTTATAAACAAAATGGACCGTGTGGGAGCGGATTTTGACCGGGTTGTAGACCAGATTCGAACGAAACTGGGATCAAAACCTGTTCCCATACAGATTCCCATCGGGCAGGAAGCCTCGTTTTCTGGTGTTGTCGACCTGATCGAAATGAAAGCTCGTGTGTGGGAAGAAGGCGCCGACGATTATGGCACAACGTATACGGATACAGAAATTCCCGGTGATCTACGTGAACGGGCGCAGGTTGAACGAGAAAAGTTGTTTGAAGCGATCGCAGATGTTGACGATACGATTTTAGATTTATTTATAGAAGGGGAAAATATCGAATCTCGTGTGATCCGGGCCGCCTTGCGGAAAGCGGTGATTCAATCCGGAATTGTTCCGGTTCTCTGCGGATCCGCGTTAAAGAACAAAGGCGTGCAAATGCTGCTAGACGCCGTGATCGATTATCTTCCTTCTCCATCTGATGTTCCCCCCGTTGTTGGTTTAAATCCGGATACAAATGAAAACGAAATACGCGAAGCCAAGGCGGATCAACCGTTTACTGCGCTTGCGTTTAAAGTGATGTCCGATCCCCATGGACGGTTAACTTATTTCCGCGTGTATTCGGGTCAATTAAATGTTGGGAGCGCTGTAATAAACGTATCGAAGGGAAAGAAAGAAAAGATCGGCCGTTTGTTGCGTATGCACGCAAATAAACGGGAAGAGACCAAGCATGTTACCGCAGGAGATATTGTTTGCGCGCCCAGTTTGAATTTTACAACAACGGGCGATACACTCAGTGAAATTGGCCATCCGATTCTATTGGAAACTCTTTCCTTCCCTGATCCAGTCATTTTCGTTGCAATTGAACCAAAAACCACCGCCGATCAAGATCGTTTAAATACCTGTTTGGAACGGATGGCGATGGATGATCCCACATTTCACATCAAATTTGATGAGGAAACCGGTCAGACTGTTATTTCCGGGATGGGGGAACTCCATTTAGAAATTATCGTCGACCGGATCAAGCGGGAATATGGGGTCAAAGCCAATGTAGGAAAACCCCAGGTCGCGTATCGTGAGACGATCCGGAAAACGGCGGATGCGGAAGAAGAATATATCCGGCAGCATGGCGGCCGGGGTCATTACGGGTATGTGAAATTAACGGTTGGCCCGTTGGAGAACGGCGCGGGATTTAGGTTCACTAATCGGGTTAACGAAGAATGCATCCCCAAAGAATTTATTACACCGATCGAACAAGGGATCCGGGAGAGTCTGCTCGGTGGACCGCTCCTCGGATATCCCATCGTCGATGTTGGTGTAGAGTTGACAGGTGGATCGTTCCACCAGACAGATTCCTCCGAGATGGCGTATTCCATTGCCGCGTCGATCGCGTTTCGAGCGGCGTTGGAGAAAGCGGACCCGGTTTTATTGGAACCGATCATGTCCATCGAGATTGTGTGCCCGGATGAATGCATGGGTGATATATTAGGGAATTTAAATTCCCGCCGGGGCCGCGCATCGGGCGTGGAACGCCGGGGCGGTTCACAGGTGATTGATGGAACCGCGCCTCTATCCGAGATGTTTGGATACGCGACAAGTCTACGGTCCTTGTCACAAGGGAGAGCGACATATACAATGGAGCTCTCACATTACGAAGAAACACCGAGCGCTATCCAGCACCAGCTGGTAACAGGAATGGGTATTTATTCGGTTCCCCGCGAATGAACCGGAACAAAACCACAACATAAATGCCACTTGACCGGCTTGACGAAAGCCGTATCGATCAAGGCGCGCATGTCAAAGGCGAGGCGCCGTTTCGCAACGCTGTGTTTGGCGCGTGTTTTGTAGGCAAGGCAGAAAAGTAACACTCTCTGAATCGATGAGTGGAGGATGAAACATTATGGCGAAACAGAAATTCGAGCGGACGAAACCGCACGTGAATGTGGGAACGATCGGTCACGTCGACCATGGCAAGACGACGCTGACGGCGGCGATCACGATGACGCAGGCCCGGACCGGCTCGGCGGAAGTTCGTACGTTTGACAGCATCGACAACGCGCCGGAAGAGCGGGAACGCGGGATCACTATCGCGACGGCGCACGTGGAATACGAATCGGATACGCGGCATTACGCGCACGTCGACTGCCCCGGCCACGCGGACTACGTCAAGAACATGATTACCGGCGCGGCGCAGATGGACGGCGCGGTCCTGGTCGTGTCCGCCGCGGACGGCCCCATGCCGCAGACCCGCGAACACATCTTGTTGGCCCGTCAGGTGGGCGTTCCTTATATAATTGTCTTCATGAACAAAGTCGACATGGTGGACGATCCGGAACTGCTGGAATTGGTCGAATTGGAAGTGCGGGAACTGCTGAGCCAGTACGAATTTCCCGGCGACGATATTCCCGTGATCATGGGTTCGGCGCTGAAGGCGATGGAGAATCCGGAAGACGAAGAAGCGACGAAGTGCATCAAAGAATTGATCGCGGCGATGGATTCGTACATTCCGGTGCCGGAGCGGGACGTGGACAAGCCGTTCTTGATGGCGGTGGAAGACGTGTTCAGCATCACAGGCCGTGGGACGGTGGCGACGGGCCGGATCGAGCGCGGGATCGTGCACACGGGTGATAAAGTGGAGATCGTGGGTCTGAAAGACGAACCGACGAGCACGGTTGTGACGGGCGTGGAGATGTTCCGGAAGACGCTGGACGAAGGCCAGGCGGGAGACAACGTAGGGTTGCTTCTGCGGGGGGTTGAGCGGAACGGCATCGAACGTGGACAGGTTGTCGCGAAACCGGGCAGCATTACGCCGCATAAGAAGTTCAAAGCGAACGTCTACGTCTTGACCAAGGAAGAGGGGGGGCGGCACACGCCGTTCTTCAACGGATACCGTCCGCAGTTTTATTTCCGGACGACGGATGTGACGGGCTCGATCAAACTGCCGGAAGGCACGGAGATGGTGATGCCGGGCGATAACATCACATTGGACGGCGAGTTGCACGAACCGATCGCGATGGAGCAGGAACTGCGGTTCGCCATCCGGGAAGGCGGCCGGACCGTCGGCGCCGGGGTCATTGGGGAAGTTGTTGAATAAACACAAGATGCAAATAGAAAACGAATTGCTGGAGCGGAGAGAAGATCATGGCTTTTGAACGGCCCAATAAAATTAGAATTCGTCTGAAGGCCTTCGATCACCGGTTGCTGGATCAATCCACACTGGAGATCGTGAATACGGCGAAGCGGACGGGCGCGAAAATCCTCGGTCCCATTCCCTTACCGACAAAAATCTCCAAGTACACGGTGCTTCGCTCTCCGCATGTGGATAAAAAGTCACGGGAGCAGTTTGAAATTCGATCGCACAAGCGGCTGGTGGAGATCATGGATTGGAGTCCGAAGACGATGGACGCTCTAACCCAGCTGGAATTGCCGGCCGGCGTGCATGTTGAAATTAAATTGTAAAAACACCCTAGGGTAAGACAAATGGTTAAATCGATTTTGGGACGGAAACTGCGCATGACGCAGATGTTTACCGAGGATGGTCTCCGGATCCCCTTGACGGCGATTCAAGTGGGCCCTTGTCCGATCGTCCAAATCAAAAGTGTGGAAACGGATGGGTATAATGCGCTCCAAATCGGGTATCTTCCGATGGAGGAGCGATTGGTGAACCGTCCCATCCAAGGTCATTTTAAAAAAGCGAAAGTCGCGCCTCAACGGATTCTGCGTGAAATTCGCGTCCCGGCGGTGGACGAATTTGAAGTCGGTCAAAATTTGGATAGTTCAATTTTTTCCGAAGGAGATATCGTGGATGTCTCCGGCGTCTCGAAAGGCCGGGGCTTCCAAGGCGGGGTGAGGCGACATAATTGGCGCGGCGGCCGAATGACACACGGGTCCATGTTTCACCGCGCAATCGGCGCCATCGCTCCCGGCACGGGGCAGCACCGAATTTTTAAAGGAAAGACACTTCCCGGTCATATGGGAAACGAAAATGTGACCGTTCAAAATCTGGAAGTCGTCAAGATCGACGCGGAGAATCATATTCTCTACATTCGCGGGGGGATCCCGGGTCCGAATGGGGGAGTGATTTATGTTAAAGCGTCGTCAAAGAGAAAACGCAAAAAGGGCGAAGCCTAAGAAACGGAAGATCTCATGGCTGTTGTAGATATATTCGATCATCAAAAACAAGTGACGGAGCAAATGGAATTGGATGATTCCGTTTATTCCGCTCCCGTGAATGACACGTTTCTTCACCAGGTTCTGGTCTCTTATCAAGCCAATAAAAGACAGGGAACGTCATTGGTGAAGAACCGGAACACGGTCAGTGGCACAAAGTCAAAGCCGTTCCGTCAAAAAGGAACGGGCCGGGCCCGGCAAGGCACGATGCGGGCGCCGCATCACCGGGGCGGCGCGACGCAGTTCGGTCCCGTGCCTCGATCGTACCGCAAACGGATTCCGAAAAAGATGAAACAGCTCGCGTTTCGGCAATGTCTCTCATTGAAGCGGGAGCGAGGGGAATTGTTCGTGCTAACCGATTTGGATTTTGCCGAAATTCAAACGAAACAAGCGTCGTCGATCCTTCGTTCTTTTGAAACCAACGGCCGCACATTGTTTGTGGACGCGGATACAAAACCAAACGCGTATCTCTCCTTCCGGAATCTAGCGCAATCCCGCTATATGCCGATGAATATCTGTTCGCCACTGGATATCTTCGAATCGGATTATTTATTTATTACGAAAGAAGCCGCCGATCTATTCCAGAAACGATACGCCAAGGAGGGAGCCGAGGATCATGCTGAGTAATTACGATATCATCCGCGAGGCCGTATTCACCGAACGGACGACGAACCTCTCCGAAAAGGAAAACGTTTATACGTTCCGGGTGAAAAATTCGGCGAATAAGCTTCAGATCAAGGCCGCCATCGAGGAAGCGTTCCATGTGAAAGTGGTTGAAGTGCGCACTGTGAATGTGCATCCAAAACGGAAGATGGATCGTTATCGTGGGATCATAGGTAAGACCCGTGGTTTTAAAAAGGCGATGGTGAAGCTCGCAAAAGGCGATCTGATTGAATTCGTTTAAGCGTTTAAACATTGGAGTATAAATCGTGGCTGTGAAGCAATATAACCCAACAACTCCGACCCGCCGGTTTCAGACGACATCGGCGTTTGAAGAGTTGACCAAGAAGAAAAAGCCGGAGAGGAGCCTGTTGCATCCGGTCAAGAAATCGGGCGGACGCAACGCCAACGGCCGGATAACGGTTCGCCATCGCGGGGGAGGGCACAAGCGCCGCTATCGGATCATTGATTTCAAGCGCGATAAAAACGGAATCCCGGCTAAAGTGGCTTCGATCGAATACGATCCGAACCGGACCGCGCGTATCGCATTGCTGCATTATGCGGATGGCGAAAAGCGATATATCATTGCGCCGGACGGGCTCAAACCGGGTGTAGAAGTCTTTTCGGGAGAGGGTTCGCCTCACAAGGTCGGGAATTGTCTTCCGTTGCGGGAGATCTTAGACGGCACAATCGTACATGCGATTGAACTTAAGATCGGCAAGGGAGCGGCGATGGCCCGCGCCGCTGGCACCTCGGCGCAAGTGATGGGCCGTGAGGGTGATTACGCGCGGATTAAACTGCCATCATCGGAAGTGCGTTTGGTGCATCTCAATTGCCGCGCGACCATTGGGCAAACATCCAATACCGACAACGAGAATTTATCCATAGGGAAAGCGGGCCGGACGCGTTGGAAAGGCAAACGGCCACACGTTCGTGGCGTCGCGATGAACCCAGTCGATCACCCACTCGGTGGTGGAGAGGGTCGTTCGTCCGGTGGGCGGCATCCCTGTACGCCTTGGGGCGTTCCGACCAAAGGGTATAAAACCCGCCGGAATAAGCGGACGTCACAGATGATCGTTGAGAAGCGGAAGAAGAAGAAACGATAAAAATAGTAACCATCATGATTTGAGATGACAAATGAAAATGAGTTGCGAGAGAGATCTTGAACGAGAAAGCCTTAGAAACTCATTTTTTATATAAATCGCAACGCGCAAATGAAAAGAGTTGTATAAGAACTTGCGAGTGAGAGAACCTTAAAAGCTTATTCTCATCGAAGCGAGTCGATAGAGGAAACCACCATGGTAAGGTCGCTGAAAAAAGGGCCCTTTATAGAGAAGAGATTATTGGCACGCATTCAGCAGATGAATGTGAAAGGCGAGAAGAAAGTGATCCGCACATGGTCGCGTGCGAGCGTCGTCCTTCCGGAAATGGTGGGTCATACGATTGCGGTTCACAATGGGAAAAAGTTCGTCCCCGTTTTTTTAACGGAAAACATGGTCGGACACCGGTTGGGTGAGTTTTCCCCAACGCGGACGTTTAAATCGCACGGTGGAAAGACCGCGCGGGTCATGCGCCTGAAGTAGGAGAGATTGAATCATGGCTATGCACGCCAAACTGCGTTATTGCCGGATGTCGGCGAGAAAATTACGGCTGGCCGCCGATGCGATCCGGGACAAACCTTATCCGGAAGCCGTCAGTATATTGACGTTTCTGTCCAAACGGAAAGCGGCGGAGATTTTGTTAAAGTTATTGAAATCCGCCGCGGCGAATACGGAAGAAACCACCGAGTTTGATCCGGAAGAGATGTACGTGCGCAAAGTATGCGTTGATGGGGCGCGGATGTTAAAGCGGTTTCGTCCCGCTCCCATGGGCCGGGCGTTGCGAGTGCGGAAACGTTTAAGCCATATCACTATATCCCTGGGGATGTAACACGGCGGAAACGGGGAAAAGCGAGGAGTTATTGTGGGCCAGAAAGTTCATCCATACGGATTCCGAGTTGGAATCTATAAAAACTGGAAATCACGGTGGTTCGCCGAACGGGATTATGGCAACCTCTTGCATGAAGATTTGGAAATCCGGAAAGCCATCAAAAAACGGCTGTTTCACGCCGGTGTGAGTGAAGTGGAGATTGAACGCTTCACGCAGCGGATGCGATTGACGATTTTCGCCGCCCGGCCGGGTATTATCATTGGCCGGAAGGGTGTGGAAGTGGAACGGCTGAAGAAAATGTTGAGCGGCATGACCGACCGGCAGGTGCATATCAATATCCGGGAAATCAAGAATCCCGAGTTGGACGCGCAATTGCAGGCGGAAAGCATCGCCTTGCAGCTGGAACGGCGTGTCTCTTTCCGCCGTGCGCTCAAGCGGGCGCAGCAAGGCACTATGCAGGCGGGCGCATTGGGCATCAAAGTGATGGTTTCAGGCCGGCTCGGAGGCGCGGAGATGTCGAGAAAAGAATGGTACCGTGAAGGCCGGGTGCCGTTGCATACGCTCCGAGCGGATATTGATTATGGCTTCTCTGAAGCGCGGACGACCTACGGGCGGATCGGTGTGAAAGTATGGATCTTCAAAGGGGAGATGACATCCCAGATCTCGGCCCAGCCGATTGAAGAGGAGGTGGCTTCCTAATGTTAATGCCCGCCCGTGAAAAATTTCGAAAAGTGCACCGCGGCAACCGGCGGGGGATCGCCTGCCGGGGAACCAAAGTCAATTTCGGTGATTATGGATTGAAGGCGATGACAGGGGGGTGGATCACCGCCCGGCAGATTGAAGCGTCCCGTGTCGCCATTACCCGTCACATGAAGAGGCGTGGAAAATTGTGGATTCGTATTTTTCCCCACAAACCCATCACCGCCAAACCCGCGGAAACCCGAATGGGAGGCGGTAAAGGCGCGCCGGAGAAGCATGTGGCAGTTGTGAAACCAGGGCACGTGTTGTTCGAGTTGGTGGGAGTGTCGGAAGAGATCGCCCGGGAAGCGTTCCGGTTAGCGAGTCATAAGCTCCCGTTGAAAGTGCGTTTTGCAACGCGCGATGAGACTATGTAAGGTAGGTGTGATGATGAAGGCTGACGATTTTCGTTCGCTTTCCATAGAAGAACTGGACGTTCGGATCGCTGATATGCGCAAGCAGCTGTTCAATTACCGGATGCAGCTTCATTCCAGTCAATTGTCGAATACGAACAAGATCCGCGACGCAAAGCGGGATATTGCCAGAGCGATGACCGTCCGGGATGAGATAAGCCGGCAAATGGCGGGTACAGAATCATGAGTGAAAAGAAAAGATCGAGTCGAAAAATCCGTGAGGGTGTCGTTGTGAGCGCCGCCATGGACAAAACCGTAGTCGTGAAGATTGAGCGGTTGGTCCGGCACCCCCAGTATGGCAAAGTCGTTCGCCGCTATAAGAAAGTCAAAGCGCACGACGAACAGGGGCAGTGCGGTAAAGGGGATGTGGTCCGGATCATGGAAACCCGCCCGTTGAGCAAGACGAAGTGTTGGCGCTATATAGAAACCATTCGCAAAGCGGAGATCGTTTAAACGTTGAGGCTGGAGGAAGACCGTGATTCAAGAATATACGAAGTTGCAAGTGGCGGATAATTCCGGCGCGCGGAAGTTAATGTGCTTCAAGGTGCTTGGCGGCAGCCGGCGCCGGTACGCCCGTGTCGGAGACGTCGTGGTCGCCAGCGTCAAAGAAGCGATCCCTGAATCCAACGTCAAAAAAGGGGCGATTGTGAAAGCGGTGATCGTGCGGACGAGAAAAGAGACACTGCGGCAGGATGGTTCAACGATTCGATTTGACAATAACGCGGCGGTGATCATCAACGATGCGGGGGATCCGATCGGCACACGTATTTTCGGTCCCGTCGCTCGCGAACTACGAGAGAAGCAATATATGAAGATCATCTCTCTCGCGCCGGAGGTGTTGTAATGACTCGAATCCAAAAGGTCCGTTTTAAAAAAGGGGATGTGGTACAAGTGATCGCCGGAGATGATAAAGATAAAACCGGCAAAGTGCTTCGCGTGAATCACAAGCTAGGGCGTGTGGTCGTGCAAGGTGTTAATATGATGAAGAAACACCAGAAGCCGAATCCTCAGTCGAATCAACCCGGTGGAATTATTGAGCGGGAAGGTCCGATTCACCCATCCAACATTCGTTTGGTAAAGTAATGAGTTAGAAATCATGGCTGACGAAAAACAGAAACCGAAAAGAAGAAGAAAAAAGAAGAAGATCAAGAGACGGACGCTCTAAAAGGATATCATTCCCGCTTGGAGAGTGATTTCCGCGACCGTATTGTTCCGGAAATGATGAAGAAGTTTGGCTATACAAACATCATGCAGGCGCCCAAGTTGGTGAAAATCGTGCTCAACATGGGGGTCGGTGAGGCCAGCCGGGACGCCAAAATGCTGGATGGCCTGCGGGAGAATTTAGAAACGATCGCGGGGCAACGGGTGGTCGTGACCCGCGCGCGGAAATCGATCGCGAATTTTAAACTGCGGGAAGGCATGGTCGTTGGGTGCAGCACAACGCTCCGGCGGACAAAAATGTTTGATTTTCTCGACCGGCTTATGAATATCTGCATCCCTCGTATTCGAGACTTTCGCGGACTCTCTCCACGTTCGTTTGACGGCCGTGGGAATTATTCGATGGGTGTGCAGGAACAGTTGATTTTCCCGGAAATAAATTACGATTCGATTCCACAGGTTCAGGGGATGAATATCTCCTTCGTGACGACCGCGAAGACGGATGAAGAAGCGTTGGCGTTGTTGACTTTGTTCGGCATGCCGTTTCGGACTTGAAAAGAGTTGAATCATGAGAGAATTAGAACTCACGTCTAAAACTCTCGTGCATTTAGATTACATCGTGTAAATAAAAATGAGTAGCGAGTGAATGCTTGTGAGAACTTTGCTAATACTCATTTTTACATAAATCGGAGGAAGAACGGATGGCTAAGAAAAGCCTGATCGTCAAGGCGTCACGGCCACAAAAATTCAAAGTGCGGGAATACAGCCGGTGTAAGCGTTGCGGCCGCACCCGTGCATACTATCGAAGATTTAAATTATGCCGGGTTTGTCTGCGCGAGTTGGCGCTGGAAGGCTATATCCCGGGGATGACGAAATCCAGTTGGTAAGACATTACGAGAAGAGAAAAAAGGAGCCACCATTATGCCGGTGACCGATCCCATCGCGGATCTGTTGACACGGATTCGCAACGCCAATATAGGAAAAAAGGAAAAGGTCGAGGCGCCTGCGTCGAAGATCAAACAATCGATCGTCGATATCCTCAAACGGGAGGGATACATCCGCAGTTACCGTGTACTGGAAGACCGGGGATTTAAGGTATTGCGCATTTATCTTAAATATGGCCCCAAACAGGAACGCGTGATTACCGGTTTGGAGCGGGTGAGTAAACCGAGTGTGCGCCGCTATGCGGGAAAAGACAGTCTTCCCCGTGTAATCGGAGGATTGGGCGTCTGCATTATTTCGACCTCGCGAGGATTAATGACCGATCGAGACGCGCGCCGGCAGGGTATCGGCGGCGAGTTGTTGTGTAAAATCTGGTAATTGTAAAAGAGCGCAGACATAGAGAGAAGAACCATGTCACGAGTTGGACGGCAACCCATAAGTATTCCATCCGGAGTGGATATATCCATTAAGGACCAGCACATTGCGGTGAAAGGCCCGAAGGGGAAAATGGACTGGGAAGTTCCCGATCCAATCACGATCCGGCAGGATGCGAGTGAATTGATTGTGGAACGGCCCGATGATTCCCGCCAAAACCGCGCCCTTCACGGAACCGCGCGCGCCCTCATCAGTAACATGGTGACTGGCGTATCGAAAGGATTCGAGCGGAAACTGGAGATCAATGGCGTGGGGTACCGGGCGTCAGCGCAGGGGAACACCCTGAACCTGGAATTGGGCTATTCTCACCCCATTAAGTATGACCCCCCCAAAGGGATCGATGTGACGGTGGAAAAAAACGTGGAGATCACGTTAAGCGGGATCGACAAACAGGTCCTGGGGGAAGTGGCGGCGAAAATCCGTTCGTTCCGGCCCCCTGAACCTTACAAGGGTAAGGGTGTTAAGTATGCGGA
>CAXXSM010000071.1:0-34526 GCA_963663405.2 bacterium
GTTCCAGAACCTGGGCCGCTTACGAAATCGGGTGAGACGGAAGGATCCAAATCAATATCACCCGCGCTGTCCGTCAAGTCCCGTTCAAACCGCCAGTAAGCCACCGGATTATCGCTCATCACTTCATCCGGATAAAATTGCGCGAAACTCGATACTCCAAAACAGAGCGCCAAGCAACTGGCGCCAGCGAGAAGACTCATTGTTTTTACGATTTGCCGAATCATCATGCCCTTTTCTCCTAACTATATTTTTTTTTATTACATGAATCATCCTAAATCAATAGAAAAACAGAAGTCAATCCTACAATGACAATAGGTGGATGGTTTTTTCCAATTTATGGCTCTATCTGGAAAAGAAAAGCCGCCTTATCCCCCAGCGACGATGGGAACGCCTGGAACCGACCCGCCCCAGCGTCCGATATCGCCGCCGCTAAGCAATCCATTGCTGGGCGCGTAGATCCGGCTGTTGGCGCCTTGCTGATCGCCGGAAACTGACTGGATATACACCCATTCAATCGCGTCCTGCTTCCGGTCAGGCCCCCAACTGGAGAGACAGTACCCGTGTGTGCTGAGATCCTGCCGGTTGACCTGATTCATCCAGTTCCCCGGCGAGATGGGTTCGGGTTCGTAATAATAATAGAAATAGAGATAACTCTCTTGGTCATTACCCGTCATATCTCCGCTCTTATTCTGCTGTTCCGCTTTGAATGTATCCCTGAACGAAACGGTCGAGATATAAGAAACGGGTGTCGTTAATCCACGCAGATACACCGTTAAATGAGAATGGTTGTTATGGTATTTGTTATGATCGATAAAATACGCTTCAAGCGCCGATGAAAGAGCCTTAAGATCCCCGTTCGTACGGGCGATCCGCGCCCGCATTTGCGCGTTCAAAAAATTGGGTACCGCGATTGCGGCCAGAATTCCAATAATCGCGACGACGATCAACAGCTCAATCAACGTAAATCCTGTTTTTAGCTTTTCCACGATGAAAAATCCTCATATGATCAAATATAGAATTACCATTGAATCATGATAGTTCGGTCACGATCAAGAAACAATGGATTAGAATGAGCGTCATTGGAAGGCTATAGGAACAGGTTAAATCAAGAACAGAAAAAGAATTCGATTTGATGTAGAACATCCCCATCTCCCAATGTAAAATAGAGGGATTTTTACCACTTTACCGGGATCGTTTTTTTAGAAAAAAGCTGGAAAACTGTCTTGACAAGGCTAAACGAGTGAATAAACTTAATTATAGATAAAATTAATAAAGTTTAATTCCGCCGCCGGGATTGTGGTGCGCTACCCGCTTCCAACCCTCCTCACCACTTTTCCGGCGGCTTAAATTTTTTATTCATCCGATCATGTCATTGATTTCTTCTCGCCACAATGGCTAAATCTTTAATCGGATTTTCCACGCTCACTTACAGATCGTTCATGCCCGTGATAGAATTCCAAAGAGTTCATTGTGTTCTGGAGAAGCGATGGGGATTCGAAAAGCCCGCATTCAAGAAGTGCCCCGGATTAAACAGTTGATTGAGGACCACATGAAAGAAGGCTTTATGCTGCTCAGGCCCCTCAGTGAACTGTACGAAAACGTTCGAGATTTTTTCGTTTGGGAAGAAGAAGGGGCCATTCATGGTTGTTCGAGTCTTCATATCGTTTGGGAAGATTTAGCGGAAATTAAATCCCTCGCTGTGGATCGTACCGGACGCGGCAAAGGTTGGGGCAGGGAACTGGTTGAACGATGTATTGAGGAAGCGAAAACGCTTCAAATCCAGCGCGTTTTCGCATTAACCCAAATCCCACAGTTTTTCGAGAAATTGGGCTTTCAAGTTCTGGACAAAGACCAATTGCCCCATAAAGTCTGGGCGGAATGCATCAATTGCCCGAAATTCCCCGGTTGCGATGAAATCGCCGTCGGAATTACGGTTTTAGATCCACAACAAGAGAGCGAAACCACCGTTTCATCTTAGAAACCATCATGATTGAGATCACAACTGCAAATGAAAATGAGTTGCGGTAGAAATCACGAATGAGAAAGCCTTAGAAACTCATTTTCATATAAATTACAAACGCGTTCCATGTGGTTCGCTGGAACGATCTATCCTATTAAAGAGGTATTCTATGTTTCTGGCCAAAGTTGTTGGAACCGTTGTTTCCACCCAGAAAGATCCGAAATTGGCTGGATTGAAATTGCTCCTGACAGAACATCTCAGTTTGGAGATGAAACCCACTGGAACCTTCGCTGTCGCGGCGGATTCAGTCGGCGCGGGGGAAGGAGAGGTGGTCGTCTGCGCCGCCGGTTCATCCGCCCGGTTAACGGATGTCACCAAAAACCTGCCCGTCGACGCGGTCATCATGGCCATCGTCGATACGCTAAATGTGGAAGGCAAAATCGTCTACCAAAAATCTGATGGGTAGACTCCCCGCGAAACCGCTATGAATCTTGCGACTGTTATCGGCTCACTTTGGGCCACACAAAAATATCACGCTTTCGATGGCATGAAATTCTGCGTCATTCAACCCATCGACCAGCATCGAAAGCCCTTCGGAAAACCTCTCATCGCCGTTGACGCCGACAACCGGTGTGGGCTGGGGGAGACGGTCTTCTATGTCGATGGCGGTGACGCCGCCGTGATTGAAGAAGGAAAATCAATGCCGTCCGACGCCACAATCGTTGGAATCGCCGACAGCCTGTCAACGGATCATGAACCATGAGAATCGCCCGCGTAGTCGGTAATGTTGTCTCCACCCTCAAACATGAAGCCTATGAGGGGAAAAAACTGCTGTTAGTCGCGCCGGTCACGCCTGATGGAAAGATCAAATCCCCCGCGACAGTGGCGGTGGATTATGTCGGAGCGGGAACGGGCGAATATGTCCTCCTCGGCGCCGCTCCCGGCGCCGCGAAACTGGTCTTCGAGATCGATGTCGCTCCGATTAAAGATATGGTGATGGGCATTATCGATGAAGTGAAAATCAATGGCAAATTGGTACTTCACGCCTCGGATTCCGAAAACCCCCTCGGTGAAGAATAGACAGCCATATTGTCACCCCGCTACCTCAACGCGAGTATTCTAGCAAACCATTCTATTGTACTTCTTCTACTAATTCCCGGTCGAGGGAAACGGCTGAACCGGCGGGGGGGCAGAGCGCCTCAATCACATCCGCGGCGCTATAGGAATGGACGTTTCCATTGAGAAAACGTTTCACGAGGGAGACTTCCTCTCCCGCTGTTATTAGTGGAGGTTCGACATAGCCCGATTTACGGATCTGGGCTAGACCGATATTGGCCAAAAGGCCATTGCAGAGACATTTATATCCACTGATATCCTCTTCTGGCCCGCACTTTCGGTAATAATCCTTATTCGGTTCTGAAGGACAACGGTATTGCGTCTCGTTTTTTTCATTCTTTAAAACGGTCCGGAGATAGCCCAAATCACAAACACGGGGCCGCTCCTCATGTATTTTCTGTTCCGAAATCGTCTCTTCCAGTTGAAAAATCTTGAATGGAAATCCGGTGGGGGAGGCTTTGGGATCGGTAAACACTTTCGCTTCGTCCAATGCGATCTTTTGCAGGATCTTTTTCTTATAGACAGGCAGTAAGCCCGATTCTTCACAGAGCGCGAAAACCGTCCCCAGCTGAACTCCCTGCGCGCCCATTTCCAGCGCGTGTTCGATGCGCGCCGGATCTCCATAGGAACCCGCCAGCCAGAATGGGAGCCCAAATTCTTTGATTCGCTCCAGATCCACTACATCTTTTTGACCATAGACCGGTTCGCCTTTGGAATCGAGCTGAACCCGGCCCCGTGGAGGCGCGTTGTGCCCTCCAGCGGAAGCCCCCTCAATGATAAAACCATTCACCAGACCTGTCGCTTTTTTCTTAAGTGAATACGCCAGTGTTGTTGAAGCGATGATCGCAAGGAACTGAGGACGTTTAAGCGGGAGATCGATCTGCCCGATAATCTTCTGAGGATTGAACCGCATCTCGCAATTCTTGTAATCCTCATTCTCGATATGGATATGGATTGAGGCTTCCTCATGATTGACATATCGATCAAGAACTCCCGGTATTTCACGGGGGATACCGGCACCCATCAGGACATAATCCACACCGGCGAGCATGGCGCCATAAATCGATGGCAGATTCGGCAATTGGATTTTTTCGAGGTAATTAATCCCAACGATGCCGTCATGATCTTCTTTCGCGAGAAAGATTTCCGTGAAATTGGCGAGAACGGTCAGTTCGAGAAGCGCCCGGCTTGGTTTGAGTGTAAACATCGGAACGGGCTTGAACGGTTGGTTCTCCGCTTTTCCGCCGGGAATGTAATACGTGTCAAAAGCCCGTTGCGCAATTTGCGGGAAGGGAAAATGGCCAATCGCACGTCGGATGTGACCGCCCGGATCGCCCAATTGCAAACGGCGCACGAAAACCGTCTCTAAAAACACACCCGAGACAACTCCTAGGTGACCGAGTTTAGAAACAGCGCTGGCAAGCCGCCAATTCGATATACCAACACCCATACCGCCTTGGATGATTAGTGGATAGCTCATTCGATTTGAAGGTTCCTTTTTAAGGCAGGAAAACATAGATCATTACATCCGCAGTTGGGTAGCATAAGTAAAAGTAATTATTACATCCTTTTCCTTTGATCATGATCCATAGGATCTAGCATAATGAATTTCTGTTCTTTTCGAAGGACAGAAATCAAATATTCAATAAAAAAAACTTTTCTTTTTATTCAATCTTAATAACCACACAGGATGGGCCGCGTCGTTTTGACCCACCGCATACAGCGTAAGAGCATGAAGTCGGGGCGATGATTCTAAAATGAAAAATCTTTTCAGATTCGCCCTTAATCATCTATTCTCCTTTTATAGTATACTACAGGCGGACAATAAAGGAACGTTCCCTGACCGCATGGTTTTCTTGCTCCAGAAAAAGCGGGTCCTTTCCCCCTTCCAATCAACTGGAAACTTCAATAAAACCTGGATGTTCAATCCACTTACTCTTTCCAATCGATTAAAAACTTCATCAATGCTTTCTGACCGTGAAGACGGTTTTCCGCCTGGTCGAACACGATGGAACGGTTTGATTCGAGCGCGGATTCGGTAATCTCCTCCCCCCGGTGAGCGGGAAGGCAGTGCATAATCACCGCATGATTCGGCGCGTAATCGAGTAATTCATTATTAACCTGGTAAGACTGAAATACCGTTTTACGCCGTTCCGCGTCGTCTTCTTGTCCCATGCTGGCCCATACGTCGGTATAAATCGCGTCCGCCTCTTTGACGGCCGCCTTGGGATCGGTTATGAGTTCGAGCGACGCGCCGGTTTTTTTCGCCAGTCCCTCACTTTGGCGCAGGACGGTTTCATTCGGTTGATAACCATCCGGCGCGCAGGCGGTAAACCGCATCCCCAGCAAGGATGTCACCAGCATCAGAGAATTACAGACATTATTCCCATCCCCAATGTAAACCAATCGGTAACCTTTCAGGCTCTCCCGCTTTTTCACCAAGTCCCACAGGGTAAACATATCTGTAATCGCCTGACAGGGATGTTCTTCATCCGAAAGAGCGTTGATCACGGGGATATTCGAGTATTCCGATAGCTCAAGAATAGTATTTTGTTTAAACACACGGGCGACGATCACATCCACCCAGCGTGAGAGATTACGGGCCACATCTTTAACGGGTTCCCGTTTGCCCAGGTTGATATCATGATTCGTCAAATAAACGGAATATCCACCCAGCTGCTGAATCCCGGCCTCAAACGTCACCTTCGTTCGCAAGGATTGTTTTTCATTGATCATCGCCATGGTTTTCCCGGCCAGGCAATTTGTATAGCGATCCGGATGCTCTTTCATCCGCGCCGTCAGAGCGAAAATCTCTTGAAGTTCATCCGGCGCCAAATCAGCGGCGGTTCGTAAATCACGTTTCTTCATGGTTCTATTCCTTCTCTACACCTCAGGAAGAGGCTTGCATTCTCCTAACTGCGATTCGAGAGGATCGAATCGAGTAAATCAACCGCATTCCACAGAATCTCTTCTTCAATAATCAATGGGGGCAGGAACCGCAGCACATTCGGTCCCGCCGGGCCGGCGATATAGCCTTTCTCCCGAAGAACGGAATAGACTTCGGCCGATGGGAAATCGAGTTGCACGCCGATCATGAGTCCCTTGCCACGCACTTCGAGGATGCAACTGTGTTTCTCTTGCAAGCGGGTGAGCCGCTGCTTGAATTCCTCCCCGATTCGGTGACTGCGTTCAGGAAGTTTTTCCTCAATGATCACATTCAGCGCGGCCAATCCAGCGGCGCAGACCAGTGGATTTCCCCCAAATGTCGCCGCATGGGTTCCGGGAACGAACGCGCTGGCCGGTTCTACCTTGGCCAGTAAAGCGCCGATCGGCGCGCCGCCCGCCAGACTTTTCGCTAACGTGATCATATCCGGTTCGACGCCGTATTCATCACTCGCGAAGAGATGGCCGCTTCGGCCCAATCCACATTGGATTTCATCAAAAATCAATAAAACGTCTTTTTCATCACACAGGGCGCGGACCGCTTGCAGGTAGTCTTTCTGACAGGGATAAATCCCGCCTTCCCCCTGCACGGGTTCGAGAATCACCGCGCAGATGGTCTCATCCATCGCCGCGCGCATTGCGTCTATGTCATGAAGAGGAACGTGTGTAACGCCTTCCACTAATGGCTGGAATCCCTCATGATATTTTGATTGTCCCGTTACTGACAGGGCGCCCATCGTGCGGCCATGAAAGGAATTCTCCAGGGCGATGATGCCATGACGTCCCTTCCCATAGCGATCGTAGGAACGGCGTCTCGCCATTTTCAGCGCCCCCTCTACCGCTTCCGTCCCGCTGTTGCAGAAGAACACTTTATCCGCCGGACTCGATTTGACCAGCAGTTCCGCCAGCTGAGTCTGTGGTTCGATTAAGTAAAGATTGGAGACATGCAGAAGCGTGGCCGCCTGCGCTTGGAGCGCCGCCGTTACTTTCGGGTGGCAGTGACCGATGTTATTGACACCCAGTCCGGAAAGGAGATCGACGTACCGTCGCCCATCCGCGTCCCATACATACACACCTTCGCCTCGAACCAAGGCGAGGTCGCGGGTTCCGTAATTCCCCATAAGATAGGTTTCCGCGCGGGAGCGAATGAGTTGAGTTGGGTCCGTCATGATCAGTTCCTTTCGAAAAAAAAATAGTACGCTCATCAAAGATGAGTGATTCCATTCATTGTCTTTTGATACAAATGAGTATTGAAAAACGTTGGTTTCCTAATTACGGATCGGGAAAGATCTGGGTTCCCACTCCGGTATTCGAAAACAACTCCAGCAACACGGAATGAGGAATCCTTCCATCAATGATATGCGCCTTTTTCACGCCGCCTTCCAGCGCCCGTAAACAGGATTTAATCTTGGGAATCATTCCCCCTCCGGCGATTCCCTCTTGAATCACTTGCTTCGCGTCACTTACTTTTAGAGACGTGATAAGCGATTTTGGATCCTGCGCGTCCCGCAGCACACCCGGTGTGTCGGTCAATAAAATCAACCGTTCCGCATTCAGCGCATGCGCGATCTCCCCGGCGGCGATATCCGCGTTGATATTATACGCGTGACCGCCGGGCCCCATGCCGACGGGAGAGATAACGGGAACAAACGCTCCCTCTTCCAACGTATTCAGAATGCTTGGATCGATCGATTCCACTTCCCCGACAAAACCGATATCGATCTCCACCGATGGTTCCGCTGTCCGGCGGTGCATCAGTTTTTTAACCTGAATCAAATTGGCGTCGCGGCCGGATAATCCAATCGCCTTCCCCCCTTCCAGGTTCATTCGCGCGACAATATCTTTGCCCACTAGTCCCGTCAACGCCATTTCCGCGATATCAATCGTCTCTTTGTCCGTCACTCGCAGGCCATCAATAAATTCGGCGTCTTTTCCCAACCGTTTCATCAAAGCCGTTACCTGCGGCCCGCCGCCATGCACGACAATCGGCCGGACGCCGATATAGTCCAGCAGCACGATGTCGCGGCAGAATTCCTGCTTTAGCGAATCTTCCTTCATGGCCGCCCCGCCATACTTGATAACAACCGTCTTCCCGCTGAAACGGCGGATGTAGGGCAGCGCTTCAATTAAATACTTGGAAAAGAGTTCTCGATCTTTCATACGTTTATTTTCACCGCGAATTTATTCCTGCGTGGTTCCAGTCGTTAATTCCACCGCGCCGGATGACGTAGGCGCGGATTCGCCTTCTTTGACAGTCTTGTAGGAATCAACAATTGTGACACGAGAACCAATCGTAATCAATTTATACAGTTCCATGACGTCTTCGTTATACATCCGGATGCATCCGGCGCTTTTGTGTTTGCCGATGGTTTCGGGCGCGTTGGTGCCATGAATCCCCAAACTGCTTCCAATCCCCATCCACCGGACACCGAGAGCGTTGTCCGGATGCCCAAACGGAACAACTCCACCATTGGGGCGGTACCATTTCGGCTCTAAAAGTTTATTGATGATCGTATACTCACCCGCCGGCGTTTTGTAACTCTCTTCTCCGATCCCAACCGGATACCATTTCACGAATTTCCCACTCAGTGTGAGTAAATCCAACCGACAGATGTCTTTATACACAACCACCCGGAACGGCTCCTTTGGTACTTTTAACTGTTTGCCCGGACGCAGATGACCCGTCAACTTGTTGGCTTCTACAACGTAATACGACGGCAGTTTACGCTCTTGCGCGATCCGGGCGGGCGAATCGCCTCTTTGAACCGTATACAATTCGCTGAATTCATCCAGCGTTGGCGACCAGAGTTTCGCTGTATTCATAACCGACAACTGATCTTTCGCCGCTGAAATGACCGGCAGTTCAGTCGCCGTCTCTATAATTTGGTAATAGAGTTTTCTCGCTTCTTCGGTTTGTCCCTCTTGTTCATAAATCTGCGCCAATCCAAGCCGTCCCTGCTCGCGGATATTCGCCTGTGGGCTTTGGGATATCTCTTGATAAATCGCGCGCGCTTCATTGGGACTGGTCTCCAGCAGGGATTGCGCCCAACGCAGACGGGCTTCTTCAAAGTATTCACTTTTTGGATACTCTTTCGCCAATTGTTTCCAGATCGTACCCGCTTCCACGGCGCCGGTTTTATCATACAGCCGCGCGAGAACATAGAGCGCTTGGCTGGCTCCCTCGAAACGGGAGCCCACCTGCGTGACTGGTAAAAGGTGATTGATCGCGTTCTCATAATCCCCGGATTCAAGAAACGCTTCCGCGAGATGCACCCGATCCCAATACGCTTCGGTCGCCTGGCGGGTTTGGATCAGATATAAGACCGTTCCCACGCAACCTAAAATTAGAATGAGGAGGAGTAAAACCAGTCCTGTACGGCTCATCGAACTTCCTGCCTTTCCATTGTCAACCCGTTCACATCCAAATAAACATAACATCTTTACATCACCAGCCTGGACAATCGAGACTGGACAAAAACCGGTTAATTTGAATATATTTTGTAAATACTCCTATTCAAAAAATAATAATAGAACCACTGCGGATCGAATGAAGCCGCGCATCTTTGTAGTGGATTCTAAAAATGAAAGACCCGCCTCTAATTGAAGCGGGATATTCTTTCATTGTATCTGGTTTCGGGTAAAACCGGTATGGCTCCGGCCTTGTTATTACGCTTTCTGAGTGGCTGCTTTAGTGATCGCTTTCGTTAACTTTGATTCTTTCCCCAGCATCAGTAGCAACGGACTCGCGATGAAAATAGAAGAATAGGTACCAATGACGATACCGATCATTAAGGTTTTCGCGAAATCATGAATCACCGCGCCGCCAAAGAAGAACAGTGTGGCCACAACAAAGAACGTTGTCAAAGAGGTATTGATAGTACGAGACAGGGTCTGGTTGATACTGTAATTAACAATATCCGCAAAATGGAGCAGCGCCGATGAATAATTCTCACGAATCCGGTCGAAGACGACAATCGTGTCGTTCAGCGAATACCCCACTACAGTGAGCAGGGCGGCGATAATCGGTAGATTGAACTCCGTCCCCGTGAACGCCAATACCGCCAGGGTAAAGAACACATCGTGGAACAACGCCGCCACCGCCGCCACGGCGAAACGGAATTGGAAACGGGCGGTAATATACATCAGAATCCCGATACTCGCGAAGATCAAGCAATACAGTCCTTTCAACAACAATTCCCCTCCAACCTTCGCCCCGACGAGGTCCGAGGAAATCTCTTCGAAAGGATATTCGTTTAATAACTCCCCTAATTTTTCCCTCAGTTCCGCCGGAGGAATCACTTCTTGATTCTCATCCGGAGGAACGCGGATCATCATCTGGTTGTCTTCACCCAGAATCTCTTGGATCATGCTGTCTTCATAACCACCTGACTCAAGCGTGCTGCGAATGGTATCGACTGAGACGGGATCATTGAATTTCACCCACATCTCTGTCCCTCCGGCAAAATCGATGCCCCGCAACGAGTGCCAATTCAAACAGAAGAAAAGAACGCCGATGACACCGATCGAAACAGTCGTTGTTAAACACGCTTTGGCATTGGCTAAGAAATTATATTTCGCATTGGCGAAGAAATGGAACGAACCCACCTTCAAATCGGTCATCCCACCCGCGACGAGATAATCATAAATCACACGAGTGACGAAGATCGCCGTGAACATCGACACAAGAATTCCCAACGAGAGAGTGACTGCAAATCCCTTGATCGGTCCTGTTCCAAATTGAAACAGCACCAACGCGGTAATCAGCGTTGTTATATTGGCGTCAAAGATTGTCATGAACGCGCGGCCATACCCCTTATCGAGAACGATCTGCGCCGTTTTCGCCCGTTTGCCCTTCATCTCCTCCCGGAGCCGCTCGAAGATCAGCACGTTCGCGTCGACCGCCATACCGATGGTTAATACGATTCCAGCGATACCCGGAAGCGTCAGCGTGGCTTTAAACATCGCCATCCCCGCCATGATAAGAAACAGGCTCATGATCATCGCGAAATCGGCGATTGCGCCAGCCAGGGCGTAATAGACTACCATAAAGATCAGAACCACGATCCCGCCCAGGATCCCCGCGTACAATCCTTTCTGGATCGAGTCCTGCCCCAGCGAAGGCCCGACCACCCGGCTTTCCGCAATCTCCAATGGAGCGGGCATCGCGCCGGCCCGTAAAACTACGGAGATCTGACGCGCTTCCGTAAAATCGTTGATTCCGGAAATCCGCGCGCTCCCGCCGGAAATCCGTTCGTCAATACTCGGCGCCGTATAGACCGTATCTCCCATCACAATCGCGAGATACTCTCCAACATGCTTCGCGGTCTCACGGGCGAAAATGTTTTTCCCTTCGGAATCGAAGGTGAGCAGAACGATGGGTTTGTTGGACATCGGATCCACGTCCATCCAAGCGGAAGCCAGGTTTCGCCCACCCAGTTTCGGTTTATCTTCAATCAGGAATAAGTACCGGTGCGGAAAATTGTAGTACGCGTTCTCTTCCTCCACGACTCCCCACGCCAAACGCCATTCCCGTGGGATTAGGCTCTGCACCACTTCGCGTTCCAGAATCCCTTTGATGATATTCACTTGATCTGGGTCTTTTACAATCACGGCGGCGCGATAAGGATCCGCCCCGGCGAACAGGCTGGGCAAATCTTCCTCGATCGCCGCGTCGATATCGCCGATCAAGCGCATCAGTTCATTTTGCGGTGGCAGCAGATGGAACGAAAGAACCGCCTCCAGTTTGACCAGCCGCTCAACATCGTCAACATCGCTGACGCCCGGCATTTCCAGAACGAGACGATCGGGCGGTTGTTTCACCAGCGCGGTTTCCGACACGCCATATTGGTTGACACGCTCTTCGATCACCGCGGCCGCGCTGTCAAGGACCGTCTCCTTCGCATAATCGATTTCTTTAACGGTTTTCCCTTCCGCGCGCAGCTGCTCTTCCAGCGCGTTCCGGTCCACCATGATCACCAGGTGAACGCCCCCCTGCAGGTCGAGTCCCAATCGGATGCTTTTCTCTTTTAAATCACGGAAATTTTCACTCAATAAAAGCTGCCGGTTTTGGAGTGTCTTCCTTTCCTCATCGGAGAGACCGCCATCTTGAATTTTCTGGGTAACCTCCTCCATTTCGGGGGTGACGCCCGAATTGCGAACGTACGGCGTATACGAGTAAAACTGGAACGTGGGCATCAAAATATAGAGGGACATAAGTAATACACACGCGATAACAACGATTTTCCAAACCGGTACCCTCTGCATAATCGAATGTACTCCTTCGGGATCGTAAGAGACGAGTTGGCGCGTTCGAGGATATATTTCTGTACAGAACGCATAAAACATACAATTAAAACATCACTTTTTCGTCTGTCAACGTATACGAAAAACACGAATCCTCTTTTTCGCGTTCTCCTCACCCTAACTACGCTGATTTAAAAGGGATATTTCAGCAGGAAAGAATGTTCCCACCCTCCTCGCGTATCATGCCTGCCGCATGAAGTTATAATACTAAGCGTAGGGAACCCCCCAAAATCCCCCTCCCAAGCCTGGGAAGGATTAGGTGAGGGTTGAAAATATAAGAAGAATAAAACTCGATAATCGCTATGAAACGAGAGATAGAACTTCGTCAAACACAAACACCCGCCGAAAAGCGATTATGAGCGGACGCCCAGGGCAAGGTTTGGCGCTATGTCCCGATAACCCACAATTCAATCTTTCAAAGTAGAAGATCTCCAAAACGCTTCCAACCGACTCAATTTCTCGATTGAACAAGGCTGATACGGAACAATCACGCATATCCCCGCTTCTCCCTTCGCCGCGAGTTTTGCGGTCAAACGGGTATACCCCAACACACTATCCGATGCAAGATCCTTGTATGGCGCCTCAATCCGCCGCGCCCATGTCTCCATCTCCCAGCCATCCGCTTCCGGTACCCAATACACAAGACGTCCACTCTGCACAAACGCCCGGCGATGGAAATACCACGCCCAGCCTGGATTCCAATTGTCCGCTTGCGGCGTCAATTGTGTGACAGGGGATTGCGTGGGAGCCAAGACAAATCCCAACGTCCCATTCTTCTCCCGCTCCGGAGGTGGGGCATGACGCCAGGCGGCCCATACAACCGCTTGGTTCTCTTGCGCGGAAAGGTTAACCACCGTCACCGATAAAATCCCCACCCGCGCCGATTCCGTCGCGTCTCCGATCGTGAGAGGGATCACATGAAATTCATACCGGCATTGCGATTCTTGCGTGGAAAAATGGATAACGCCGGACGCGTCAGCGCGCCAAGTAAGCGGTACGGCCTGCCGTGGATTTATTCCAATAAAAGGCGCGAGTTCCCCCTCCATCCCACGCAGACAGGAATCCGTTGTCAAAAGAAAATCAGAGGAAATAATACGGGTCGCCCCCTCAATCGCGCCGGTAACGATAGACCGCGCCAACACCATCTCAGACGCCGATCCAAGAGAAGAGAACAAAGTAAAATAGAACAAACAAACGAAAACCAGGGCGCTGCGAAAAGCGCCCTGGTTGATTGATTGTTGAACCATTATCCGCATGACGAACCTCCCGCTCCCGCAGAGCGGATTCGCCATCCTTATTCTTCTTCCTTGACAACCCACACTTTAAGATCCGCGGATACATCTCCGGAAAGACGCACGGGAACCGTGTAGACGCCCAAAGCGCGGATCGGCTCATCCAATTGGATCTTGCGTCGGTCCACTTCGTACCCTTTTGCTTCCAGCGCCGTCGCGATGTCTTTGCTGGTCACGCTTCCGAAGATCCGGTCTTCTTCCCCGACTTTGACGGGCACATTGATCGAAATTTCGGACAAGCGGGTGGCCAATCCCTGTTCCGTCTTGATCCGCCGTTTCAATTGATCGTGCAGGAGGCGTTTTTTATGTTCGATCTGGGAGGCGTTCGCGCCGGACGCGGAAAACGCCAATCCTTTAGGGATCAGAAAATTCCGGGCGTAGCCCCCTTTGACTTTGACAATATCACCTTGACCGCCGAGATTCGGCACGTCATCACGTAAAATCACTTCCATGATCTTTCTCGATCTCCTTCTTCAGCTGGCGATCCAAAACGGCGCGCAAAAACGAACCACCCGGATCTTATTCCCAGACAGGAAAAAAACAAAAAAATATTATCGCTCCTTTATGAACTTTTTGTAAGGGGCGTGAAATCGAACAGTATAGCTTGTTCGTCTGAACCCTGATTCTAAGGATTATTTGATTACCATGATTAAAAATCAAGAAAATCAAGCGAATCAAGTAAGACAGCGCCAGCTAGCTGGCTTTTTAATCAAGGTTCAGACCAGAAGAATCATGCATAGTACTGCAGGGCTCCAAAATTCTCCATATAAAGTGAACGATTGAGAGGGTGGCCAGGGCAAGGTTTTTCATCTGCCCTGGCCTTATTCCAAACAATTTTCGAACAGCGTGTCGATCGTTATTCATCTTAAACGACATAGAATAACAACTCACTTTTCAGGAAAATATCCTTTAAATTTCTTCCCCGCTTCGATTCGCTTTCTGAATCTATCGGGGATTCGCACATCTCGAATATCCCACGGTTGAAGGGTTGGATCTTTCAAAAAGGATGTAATGATGGATTGATAGTCTTCATCCATACTGTCATACATCAATGGAGCGATCGCTTTCGCGCTTTTTTCATCAATTTTATACAAAGTTATGAAAGATTTGATTCGAATTAACACATTGACCTTCGAATCCAGCGCGATTTCCCGCAACGGATCAACCGATTTTTCCCCACATTGAACCGCCAAATAAATAAATGGATACTCTTCCAATTTTGGTCCATTAGCTTTATACCCTCCCATAAAATATTTTCTGCGAAAATTTAGACATCGATCGAATTCGTCTGCATAGTTATCTTTCATAAAATAAAGCGGTGTGACACTCTTCACTTCAGAAGCGATTTGGCAAATCGCGGCAATATCGTAAACCTTTCTTGCTCCTATATTAAGACGGCCTTCATATTTCTTTACTAGTTGTTTTTCGAGCAAACCTTCAATAACTTGATCCGGGCTTTTCTTTAGCAGCGATATCTCTTCTGAATACAATCTTCTATTTTCTTCGATTGTTTCATGTGGAATAGAACCAAAAGAAAATTTGTAATTATCAATTCCCTGAGCGGATGATACATGTTCTTTTTCGTTCACTTCTTGAGAAACACAATCAAATCCTGCAATAAGAAGTGTTATAGTAGATAGGAGTATTTTAACGTATGTTTTTTTCATCTTTATCATCTTTTTGTTGATTGTTTTTGAATGAATTACCATTGTTCATTTGATGACCGTGATTAAAAATCAAGAAAATCAAGCGAATCAAGTAAAATAGCGCCAGCTGGCTGGCTTTTTAATCAAGGTTCAGACAAAATAATAATACGTATCAAAATATTGATCGCTACTTATTTATGAATTTTAGTGGAGAAATAGGCGTTAATTCGGCAGGATTTGTTAATAAATCATAATTTCCGAACGGTTATTCGTATCAATCAAACCGTCACCGTCGTCGCTTCCGGATCTAATTTCACCCGTTTGCCGTGACGGTATGCCACATTAGCCAAGTGAGGCCCGCAAACAGCCGTATGCCCGACTTCCACTGGCGCGTTGGGTTCTTTCCGGGTCTTCATGCATTCGACGAAGTTATCCACATGCGGCTGGCTGGGCAGTTCACCTTTGTAATCAATGTGCGGCTTGCCGGGGAAATCGCTGCCTTCAGGTTTGTCTTTATCCAGATAGACCTGGAATCCAAACCGGTGCAGGTGCATTGTTCCATTGATCCCTTGGAACGTCACATGCCACCAGTCGTAATAATTGCTTGTATAATTGATCGTCCAAGTCGCCACCGTGTTTTTATACCGCAGTGTGGTCGTGAACACATCGGGCGTATCCGCGCCGATATTTTGTTTGATAAAGCCGAACGCGTCCGCTTCGAGCGGTGTCCCCTGGCCGAGGTACCACTGGACCACGTCCATGATGTGCGTTCCCTGATCGTTGGAGATACCACCGGAGAATTTCTGGAATACGCGCCAATTCCGCACATATTTCGGTTCGAATGGAATGCCTTCGTTCGGCCATTGGAACCGGTCCCAGTCGACTTCATAGCCGAGAGGAGAATTGTTCTGCGGGTGGGAGGCGTTCCAATTCCATTGCGCTTTCACGAAGGTAATATCGCCCAAAATTCCTGTGCGGATCACTTTCAGCCCTTCATGAATGAGGGGCGCGCTGCGGCGCTGCATGCCGATTTGGACAATTTGATTCGTTTTTCGAACTTCTTTCACCGTCCAAGCGCCTTCTTCGATCGAGTGGGACATCGGTTTTTCGCAATACACGTCTTTTCCCGCTTGGGCGGCGGCGACCATTTGACGGCAGTGTTGATGTTCGGGTGTGCCGATCACGACCGCGTCAATGTCTTTCCGTTCAAGCAGATCTCGGAAATCTTTGTAGACTTCAATTTTTCCATCGTTATTGCGCGCCGCGTCTTTCAAACCATCGGCGATTTTCGGTTCCGACACGTCACTGATGGCTGCAAATTTAATATCATGATGCTGGTGCATTACCATGACACTACGCCCGCGTCCCCCGGAACCAATCAATCCCATGACGGGAGTGTCATTCGCTCCCATCACAGTCTTTGATATCAAAAGAGGAGCCGCAAAAACCGCGCTTGCGGCGGCGGATGTTTGTATCGCTTGCCGGCGATCGATCTTTTTATTCATGTTTCATTTCTCCTTATTATTGTTGTATATAAACTAGGATGCGTAAAAAACTATATTGACCGAAAAACCTTCAGTTTCAACACACGGCCAATTAACGCCTTTTCCTTCAGCCTTCAGCCTAATCCCCTACTCAATCCCCTACTCAATCCCCTAGCTAATCTTCCATTCTTTCCGGTATTCAGGCCGTAGAAACGGTTCCGCATCAGGGCAGCCTTTAGCGTTCATCGTCTTTGCGTCCCATTCGAATTCTTCTCCGATCCGGTACGCTAGATTACCTAATAATACTGTTTCCGTCATGGGACCGGTGTAATCGAAATTGCATGTCGCAGGCTCCCCGCCTTTACAGGCGTTGATCCATTCCTGATGAAAACCGGGCGAATCAGGAATCGTCATTGGCGGCGCTTGAAAATCGGCGAAATCCGCTTCGGGATACAATTTGCGCTTATTGAAATCACAAACTAGAATCCCTTTCGAGCCGACGAAAACGTTGTTACCCGAGCTCGGAATCCCACGCTCCTCCAAAATCGGGAAGGGTTTATTTGTATGAGACCAATGAAGGATCACCGGAGGCATATCACCCCGCGCCGGGAACTCATACTTCACGAACATGGCCTTCGGCGTTCTCTGTTCGTCCACAGCCGGACCCGACGCCGATACTTTTGTAACGTGACCCAGCTTCAGCGCCCAGTAAGGAATATCCAGAATGTGGCAGCCCCAGTTCCCCGTTTCTCCCGTTCCAAAATCCCACCAAAACCGCCATTTATAGGGACAGTATTCAGGGCTGTAGGGGCGCGACTTGGCGGGACCGAGCCACAAATCCCATTTCAAATGCTTGGGGACCGGTGGAAATGTGGTCGGTGGTTCGGGCATCCCCCGGTCACCCCCGACACGGGAATACACTTCGCGCACTTCACCGATCGCTCCCGATTGGATGATCTCAATAATCCGGTGCATATTGAGGATGGTATGTCTCTGAACGCCGAGCTGCGTCGCCAGTTTCATTTCATGGGCCACTTTGGTCATCGCCCGCACTTCGGATACCGTGTGCGCCATCGGTTTCTCGCAATAGCAGTGTTTCCCCATCCGCATGGCCATCAAAGCCGCATGCGCGTGGGTATGATCCGGCGTGCTCACTGTGACGGCGTCGATTTCACTGCCGATTTTATCAAGCATCACACGGTAGTCATAGAATTTTTTCGCTTTGGGAAATTTTACATAGGCGTCTCCGGCCCGCTCGTCATCCACGTCACACAACGCGATGATATTTTCCCCCGACGCGCCATTCAAATTCGAGCGTCCCTGTCCCCCGATCCCGATCACAGCGACGTTCAGCTTATTGTTGGCCGCATAGGATGTCGCGCCTGTAAATCCAGGTAAAAACAACAAGCCTCCAGCGGCTGTTGCGCCGCGTAAGATCTGCCGCCGGTTCATTGTTTTTGTATTCTTATTCTTATTGTCTAATCCCATATTGATCCTCCTTATGGTTCGCGCAGTGTCAAAATAGCGGTTCTTTATTATTCAAACTTATTTGGACAGATCTTTGATTTTAATATTTTTCCACCATACCTGTTTGCCTACTCGATCTAGATTATCGCCGACGCCATGCACCTGCAGCGCGATCAATCCGTACGTTGTCATTCCATCTTTGAGATTGGCCGCGGGAACGCCGTTGAGCCAGGTTTTAATCGAATCCCCGATCGCTTCGATGCGGAAATGGTTCCACTCCTCATGCTTAAATGCTTCACGGGCGGCCTTATTTTCATCCCCTTCCAAATTATTCAACCAGCCGCGCCGGGCTTCATCATAAATCCCGCCCGACCAGGCCCGGCTCGATGGATCAATCTCCACCTGGTAGCCGTGCACACGCCCTGGATTCACTTTTTTCTCTTCGATCGAACCATCCTCCGCCTTGACTTTATAGACAACCGGCTTGTCGTATACGTTGCTGCGGATTTGAATTCCCGAATTCAATCCTTCATCGACTTTAAAATCAATTTCTAAAATGAAATCGGTATAGCGCTTTTTGGTGCAGAGAAAACTATTGCCGGTCTTTGGAACGGATGTGCCAGTGATCACACCGTCCTCGATCGTATACGTGGCGGTTCCACCGTGCTGTTCCCAAGCGTCCAGACTATCCCCGCGAATCAGATCAACAAATCCATCCTCATCCGCGCTGGATACAGCGCCAACAGCAAGAATCATCAGTAAACCGACTATGAGACGTTTCGAAGGTGTAACATATAACATTTCTCTATCTCCTATAATGATTAGTGTGAAACCGATCGTTTGAAACCGGCAAAAGTTAAAAAAGTATATTCGAAAATGACAATCCATAAAGTCCCGGCTTGATTTAGGTAGAGTATCCATCAGGGGGAAATTATAATAGGATGGATCGCGCTTTATCGATCCACTAGGAATGATTCTATCCACTGTGCAGGAATTCACACGTGATAAAATGATGGTACTTACATTCTGCCTATGTCATACACTGCCATTAATGGTCAGAATAACAACCGGAGAATAAGCGGTAAGAAATAAAACAGAAATAAGTCGAAATGTTAACTAACGACTCATCGGCACAAATGTAGATTGGCTTATCATACCCAGTCTAAAGGTAAGTTTCATCATGCAGAGTTTTAATAAGTCGCCGCATGACGTAGCTATAAAAAATGACTCTCCTTCCCCTACTCAGGATCAAAAGGAAAGTAAGTATTTAGGCTGGATAAACATAGCCTTCCAGAATGAATCGCCTCTTCCCGTGTAAACCGCCTTGCCGGCCACCCGCTTCAGCTGGGCAGGCTTCGATCGAGGGTATTCGATTCAATCAGGATCGTTTTTAATACATTTTGTTCCCGGTCGCTCAATTCTCGGATCTGTGATAAATACTCAATTAAAGGAGATGGGTTCTCTTTGAAATTCGTTCCAAAGAATTTCTTCAAATACATTTCAAACAAGTCCGTCCATGCGAGCACAGGCTTGTAAATATATTTCCTCCCCTGTTTCCGCCGGGTGAGATACCCCTTGCGGTAAAGATTTTGAATCATTGTAAGAACCGTTGTATACTTCCACTTCTTTTCCAACGAACAACGTTTGTATATCGAGGACACATCCGTTTCATTGACATCACAGATCAAGTTCAACACTTTCATCTCGGCGGGACTCAGCTCAATAAAACTGGTTGAGTCATAAATAATAAAATTATTAGAATCACACATTTTAATCATTCCCCATTTCAATCGTAACAAAAAATATAAATAAGTAAATTCATAACGCGCCGCATCCTGCCAGCATGTAGGATATACGCGATACTCTTCTTCATAACAAAACGGTTAAGTTTGGTAACTAAAATCTACATCCATAGATAAAGGAAAAGCAAACATTCCACCTATGCGTTAAACGAAAATTCGTTTAATAAGGTTTCTTAGTAACCGCTTCGTCGAATATAACTAAATGATAAATCCAATCAAAATAAATGAGCCTGAACTGGCGCATCATAGTCAATAACATTACTGCGTTAGGTCTGACGGATCCCTCACAATTTATATATACTATATATTTAAAATATATTCACCTCCAGTCTTCCAATAGGAATTTCTCCTCTTCCATCGGATGAAATTTATATAGTACTAGCGCTATTGGATCCCATTGGTAAGGCGCTAAATTCAAATCATCGGATTGATTGATCGTAAATCCACTCCTACATTCCAACCGATTCACAATTCAATACCAGAAGTAACTATTTTTAAAAAGTATGCGCTTTCTCGTGAAAAAATTCAAGTCAAAAACGCCTATTACAACTATATTTTTTTGATTATTCGTTCGTTCGTTCGTTTTTTGACTCATTTCTTCACATAAAGAGCATTAACGAATCATGGTTATGGCATTCGTATACTATTGAAGTGGCCTGGATACCGGTTTTTTACTTCTTGCCATAACAAATAACGTTCCCATCACGCGCCGCCATAAACAATCGGTTATAAGCCGCGATCAGCCCATCAAAAACCGGAGGCGATTCCAATGAATAGTCCACCACCTGTTTCCCATCCTTGGCCGAGAACGCGCATAGAATCCCGCCTTTCCGCCCCTCAAACGCCGCTAATGGATCGCTTGGATCCAACGTATCCGGTGGACCGGCGGCAAAAAGAATCTCTCCAGCCTGGACCATCGCCCGCACTCGAACGGGGATCCATACATTCCATTTCGGCGCGCGGGTTCGAATAAAACCGGTCGCTTTATCTTTATCGACTCCCGTTCCATCAAGCGTATGGCCAATCGCGGGATTTACATCCGGCAGCCATTTCACCGGCTTCGGATTCCCACCGGCGTCCACCAACGCGGGTTCGTTGTCGTTATCATCAGCGAAGAGCAGATACCCATCCGTCGCGGGGAAAAACATGACGCTGTGCCGGTTGCGCCGTGTGAATGTCTTCACTCCGTATGTGGTTTCCTCATCAAACACAAGCAGCTGACCGGCTTTTGGAGCCTGGTTGCCGATATAATAACCAGGCCACCGTTCGGAATACATCCAGAACGTTCGGTTCCATCCACTGTCATCCAAAAATCCGGCGGTCGAAAAAATGTGCCGCCCCATTTTGCGGTCCCCGAAATTCGTGATCCGGGGCGTATCTCGTAGATTTAATTCCCGATCGAGCATTATCTGCTGCATATACAGATACGTCCCGTCCGTAACGAGAACATCCGTCCAAGCTCCCTCCATATCAAACGGGCGGCCGATATCTTCAGGAAGGTTGGGATCCGGGCCGTCAAGACATGTTTCATACAGGACGGCGCCTGTCCGTGGATTCAATCCATAAACGTAAATCCCTCCATCAAGATAGGACGAACGCCCGGCGGAGCAATAAACCACGCCGTCTAGAATCAACGGGCTTCCATGAACCGGCCAGGCCGATTCCAACTGCCCAAATGAAAAGATCCGGCGGTCCTCCGGCGCGGCGCGAAACCGCCAAATCAACTCACCATTCGCGGCGGATAAGCAATAAAACCAACCATCCGCCGAACCCGCCAAAACCATTCCTTCATAAAAAGCGGGAGGCGAATCAACGCGCCCGCCCGTTGTGAAACTCCACTCTTTCGTACCCGTGTCCGCGTTCAGCGCGTAAATCGTATGTGTGTCCACAGACGAGAGGAAAAGCTTTCCACCCGCCGCTATCGGCTGCGTGAGTTTCCCACCTAATTGAGTTTCCCAAAGCCGATCCACTTCCACCGGCGCCGTTGTCGACGCGCATCCGCTCCGCCTCGAATCATGCCGGAACGCAGGCCAAGCGTCTAAGGAAGCCGCCGCCCCCGCTTCGGAAATGGGAAACGCAGATCCTTTTTCAAATCGTTTTTCCGGCCCGGTTTTTTGACCGCCTTGCAGCTGAGAAACCAGAGCGTTGAAACCGTTGAGTTTGACGCCCTGGTAGCAGAAACATTGATGCGGTGGGATGTAGATCGAGCCGTTGCAGGGCATAAATCCTAGTTTGCACGTCGGCCGCAGCCAGTCATGCCGCATATGGTTGTCGGATTCAAGATCGAGAAACTCAACGCCCCGCTTCGGCCAGAGCAGATATCGCTCAGTCGCTTTGCTCCGGTAACAGCGGAAATGATGGCCGGGTGTAATTAGGTTATGAACTTCGATGGTCTTTTTAACCTTCCCCGTCCATGGATCTTTTCCCGATACTTTTGTATATGTATTGACGGATGTATCATCCAGCCAGACATTTGTGCCATACCGATTGTCTGGCCCTCCCGCCCAGACCAGCCCATCGGCGACGAATAGATCCGGTGGATTCGAAACGCCAGGGCCTTTTACACCGGGCCCTTTCCACAACGATTGACCGTTTTTAATCGAAAACGCTTCCAATTGATTCGGACCGGCGAACAGGACAAGATCCTGGTAGACAACGAGTGTGACCGGCGATCCCCATATACTGGCTTTCTGTACAGCGGCTGGCGCTCGCCACCGTTCGGCGCCGGTTTCTACATCCCGGCAGACAATTTCCTTGAAATTGTTATACACCACACAATCTTTCCCCATCGCCAGAGAAAGAGGGAGAACTTTCTCTTCTGTTTCTTTCCAAAGAACTTCCCCTGTTTGAATCCGGAGGGCTTGTATCGTCTCAAGCGGAGTGTTCCCCGTACGGCGTTTTTCCGTTCCTTGATCGTGATTCCGGATACATAGGTAAAGCACGCCTTCACGAAGCAGGATTTCATCCGCGCCCTTCGTGTTTTCAAAGATTCGGATCGTATCGCCCGTCGCCGCGTCAAGTTCAGATACAGGCGCGTCGTATCCCAGAGTGAAATAGACTCGATTCCCATCAGCGGCCAACCGACGTGGATTGACTTGCGGGGTGCGGGTCCGTTGGCCGCGAAGGCCGGTCCAGTCCTTCCCTTCAAGTTCCTCTCGTTTCCATTCCCTCCATCCCCATTGAGGCAAAGGCCGTTTCCAAAGCAGGGCGCCATTGAACGCGTCCCGCGCCGCGAGCGCCCATTGTTGCGGAAGTCTCTCATCCGTGATCCCTATAAGGCCTTCATCAAGAATATAGAATAAACGCCCCTGAGCCGACACAAGCGCGCCCACCGTGGCGTCGATCTCGTGGCTTCGCGCATAGAGAGGGCCGCAGACCCATTGCAGATGTTTCGGTGGGCCGACGAGTGTGTCATCGGCCACCGCGTTCCCCGACGCGTCATGAAGGTAATGGGTCCATTCGTCCATCTCGTCCGGCCAAGGTTTAACCGATCGCTTCCATTCCCCATTCTCCTTGATGTACGCCATACCCAAAGGAACGAGAACCCGCATCACCTCATCCATCGAGATCCCGTCCAGGTCTTCTGAAACCAGAAGATTCACAAGATTGTCTGTATACGGCAGACGGTTTCCATGAAAACGTTCCACGGATATCGTTCCATACCGCCCCAGCGATTGAATATAGCGCCGGGCCATAGTCACATTCTCTATAGCAGTATCCAATCCGTGGACTCGAAACGCGTCCCCCCGGCCCAACGCGGCGGTCAGTTTCCCATCCCCACATCCTACATGCGCGATCAATCCTCCTTGAACCCCCGTCTCATTGAGAATGTGGTCCGCCAACGCTTCTACATCTGTCTCCGCCACCCCCTTGCTTTCGAAAATAAAAAGAATGGAGAAAAGAAGAAAGAGAATAAATAAGCGCGATCGAAATCGATTTGGTTTGGAATGGAAAATGTTCCTCATGGCGTCTTACCTCAGATGAAATGGAATGGATACTCAATCCCAGCGTATCAAAACTAACCATTCAATACAAGCGGGGGAAGGAAATTCACATTCTTCAAACAGCTGACAAATTGATTGTGATTCGTACGCCAAGGACAAGGCTTTATTGAAAATTATCGAGACGGGTAACCAGGGCAAGGTTTTTTCTAACTTGGCGTTATTCTCACAAACCGAATGGAACGCGGGCGTCCTTGCCCGTGATTGATAGAACACAACCCCTTGCGATGAATCATGGGCGCCCGCATGATTACACAGAGATGTTCTTGTATACTGTTTACATTCAATACTGGAACATATCAATTGCCGGGCGCCCAGGGCAAGGCTTTTTTCTGCCCTGGCGGTCACCAGCTGGATGTGTTGTTGTAGCGTATATTTCGAATGGATGATTGTTTTATCAGACAAATGGTGCGGGCGTGCAGGTGTCGGTGGTTTGTGGAGAGAGATAACGTTTTTTCTTTCTAGTTGATTGAGGGGGGGATTATTGGAAGGTTTGATGGATTTAGACCAGGGCAGAAAAAAACCTTGCCCTGGGTACCCGTAAAATAAGGTAAAGACTCCAACTCTAGCGCCGTTACTTGACCAGGGCGCCTGTTCCTAGATTTCTACTGAGCACAGTGTTAGAAGATATTAAAATGCCTTGGATTAATCAAAAATATTTTAAAAAGTCGATCTTCTCAAAGGATGGAGAAGATTGGTTTATGAAGGTCTGGATGGATCATGATGCTGAGGGAATTTTCCAGGAGCATATATTTTTTTGGAATAATGAAAAATCTGAAATGGGAAGGTTGATTCTAAAAGAACCTAATACCCTTCATATTAATAAGTTAATACAAAAGGTTCGGAAAATACTATGTAAGAATGATTTAAGAGAGAAATATAAATTCACATTAAAATTTCCCCTTGAAAGATATGAGGAAAATTGGCGCTAATCAATCGCTAGTGGTGACATTAATCGTTAATGCTCGTGTCCTATCATATGTGGGTACCCAGGGCAAGGCTTTTTTCTGCCCTGGCGGTTTCTACTAAATTTCAATTATTTCAATGAACAACTCCCAACATCTCTATCACACTTCAAAGAAAAATCTTCGATTTCAAGATCACCCTAAACCAGTACGGATCAATGAATCCGGTCATATTCATTTCGTAACAACATCTTGTTTCGATCAAAAACCTTTCTTTTCCCGAAGTTGGACTCGACAACTCGTCATGAAGGCAATCAATAAAATAAGAGAGAAAAAGGGATTTTTAGTTTTGGGGTATGTATTGATGCCGGATCATGCCCATTTATTGATCGCTCCGGATCAATGTCAAAATATCTCCAAGGCGGTCAAACACATGAAATGGTACTCCTCAATTTTATTGTTGTCGGCGTTACGAAAAAAAGGAATGCATGAGAAAGCGTTATGGCTTCCTGGATTTTATGATTTTAATGTTTCTACCCAAAAGAAGTTTATCGAGAAATTAGATTATTGTCATATGAATCCTGTTAGGCGTGGTTTGACCGAGTCTCCCGATGAATGGGAATATTCAAGTTTTCTGAATTATGAATATGATGACGATCATATTTTTCGCGTTGATCGTTGGTGGGATTATTGGAAGGTTTGATGGATTTAGACCAGGGCAGAAAAAAGCCTTGCCCTGGGTGCCCGTGATTGATAGAATCCAACTCCCTGCGATGAGTCAATGGGCACACAGGATTTTAATCCTTGGAGACTCACTCCCTCAAAGTAACTTACCATAGGTGATGGGTGCCCAGGGCAAGGCTTTTTTCTGCCCTGGCTAAATCTGACTAAATCCATCAAACCTGCCAATAAACCTACTCCCCCTCAAAATAACAAACCGCCCGCTGTTTCAGCGTATTCGCATTGATTCTCAGTACGCTGTCTTTCCTATGCTTGGATACATCAATTACTCGCACAACATGCGACCAATGAGATTCATCAGGATACAATTCCGGCAGCCGGTTGATCGATTCCGAGAAAAACTGCTCGTTCAATAGGTTGCCTTTTCGATCGGGGAAAAAAGCGAGGTAGAGCATATCCAATTCAATCATCTCACTGAAAAAATGCGTTCCCAGCGAGACATCCGGCACGAGATTGTCCCTCATGGCTACAATCTCGCAAATGATGGACACAGTATTGATGTCAGCGAATGAGACCGGCACCCCCAGTGATGGAGTCGTCGTGCCCCAGCGCCCAGGGCCAATGAGCAGTATCGTATTTGGAATCTCTCCATTCTCCGGATGAGTCAACTGGCCGATCAGCCTGGCCACGGAATAACGCTCACTCAAAGGAAGCCCCCCGTATACAGAGGGGACTACATAGATCACTCGATCGATGTTCTCCAAGCGGCTGTGACCGATCACAGGGCCTTTCACATGAAGCACTAAATCCTTTTCCTCAACCGGAGTGGGCGGTTCGATGATCGCGCCGCCTCCCTTCACTTGGAACGGCCTGCATTGCACTAGATTAATTTTGTAATCATCGTAATCGGTAAAATTGACCGTAAACTCAATATCAACAGGATATTCATACGCCTCATGGATGGTCTGCAGAATTTCGCGCATATCACTCGCGAAGGCTGTCTTGGAAAGCAGTTTATCGAATGTTAAAACAGAATAGGATGGATTCCCCGCCAGGCCTCTTCCACTCGAGCGAAAAGGACTGTTAATAGAAGACGCGCATAACTCGATCGGAAGAGGCGCGCTCTGTTCAGCGACGGTATTGAATTCTTTCGCGACGAGCTGATTCGATTCCATATCCAGCACGTCGACTTTTTTCTGAGAATACTTATGCGCTTCCCCTTCGCTTGATTCGGGCCGTTTCTGTGGCGCGCTTAACGCGATTAACCGGGTGTAATCATCATCGGATCGATCCACCGCCCGCGTCCCCAAACCAAACACGAGACGCAATACACCCGCCTCCGATTCAATATTCTCTTCCCAAACGAATGGATTGAACGAATAGCCCACCCCCGCCGCGTGTGGATAAAATAGACTCCCGTTCAATGAACCTGATACGCGCATCACCAACAAAGCCATCTGCTCGTCTTGTTCGAGAATCCCTCGGTTGGCCCGGTATGTAATGGCTTTTTCACTCATTGTGCTCGCGTAGACGGTCCGTACCGCGGAAATGAAATCCTCCAGCCGTTTATGCCGTGAACCTTGATTCGCGCAAAAGATACTCTCGTACTTCCCCGGAAATGAATTGCCGAAATTGTCCTCCAACAGGCTGCTCGAACGGACAAGGATCGGTGATTGACCATAATAATCGAGCATATCCACGAATTGTTTGACAATGTAATCAGGAAAGGATCCCATCAAAATCCGCTGCCGCGTAATAAACGCGTTCGCCAAAATCCCCTCCAAATCACTTGGCTGCTGCCGGATCCGCCAACAACCGTTATGGACAAGAAATGTGTAAAAAACATCCGATCCGATAAAGAACGAATCATGCGTCTCCAACTTTTCCGCTAATCGTTGATTCTTCTTTTTAATAATCGCCCGCGCGAGAAGCATCCCAACCGACTTGCCTCCAATCAAACCGGTGCCAATCATCCTCCTTCCCACTTCAAGAAGATCCGACAACGTGAAATACTTAGCGGCAAGAGTAAACACGCGTTCCTCACGCGCCACCATCATCCGTAATAAACGATGAAACTTGTGCTCCAATTCTTCATTAGAAACGGTTCCTAACCGTTTCTTTTTTGCGACATGCTCCGCCCGGCGGAACGTGCGGTTCCAGACATCCAACTGGGGACTGGCGGACTCGACACCCGGCCAGGGAGAGGACGTCAAGATTTCAGAAATCGTTGGACTGTCTGTAACAGGGATAAATTCATCCCCGATCCAGGCGTGAAGGGTGAACATCATGGGAGAATGGCGCTGTTGGACTTTAAGAGGACGAACGTACAACTTCTCTTTGTGATGATAGACATCCAAGAACAACTGCGTCGTATTCGCAATGGCGGACGTGGCGTAAAAAGCGTGATGGTTGCGAAGCAGCGCGAAATAAGCGATCGCCTCCATATCGTAGAGATAGGGACAGGTCAACATAAAAAAATTGCCCAGCATCTGATCGCTAAACCAGTCAGCCGCCAGATCCGTGAGACAATCGAACACATAATACGCGCCGCGTCCCTTCTCCCGTATGACCTGGTGAATTTCTGCGATAAACGTTTCAAATCCCTCTTCGGGATCGATCACATGAATATCCGCCCCAAACGCGTCATCGAGTATGGCCTGATGTTTGGCGAATCGAAAATAAACCAGCCTCTTTTCCTGCTTGCGCGCACTGATACAGAACGGTTTCACAAACGCGAGATAATCCTCCACCGCGCTCACCTGCCATACGATATTATCACCTGGAATAAATCCCTTTAATACGCGATCCAAACCAGGCAAACCTGTGCTTAGCTGAATGTCGTTCGTCATCATGGCTTTGCTCTTCTTTGTTATGATGGACCGGTAGGATTACCGGCCGTGTTAAAATGATCCCGGTTGTCGAGTGAGAAATGAATCCCAGCTGCTGTTGTTGCATCCACAATTATCAATAAAAAAAGGGCGGCCTGAGAACCGCCCTTTTCAACTCAACAAACAAAAACGGATCTCACAGTTCCGATTGGATTATACAAGCCCTTGATCGTGCATGGCGCCGGTGACTTTTATAAAGCCCGCGATGTTGGCTCCCATGGCCAGATTGCCTGGATCGCCATATTCTTCAGCGCTATTCGAAGCCGCCGTGTATATGGATTTCATGATGTCTTTCAAATAATTATCCACCATTTCACGGGTCCAAGAGATATGCTGCGCGTTCTGCGCCATTTCCAGCCCGGAGACGGCGACGCCGCCCGCGTTGGCCGCTTTGCCAGGGCCGTATAAGATTTTATTCTGGAGGAACACATCCACACCTTCCGGCTCCGTCGGCATATTGGCGCCTTCCGCCACGACAAAACAACCATTCTTCACTAATGTTTCCGCGTCGCTGCGCGATATTTCATTCTGCGTCGCTGATGGAAACGCGCAGTCACATTTAATATCCCACGGCCGCGCTCGTTCTTTATATTCCACACCATGGAATTTAGACGCGTATTCGCGAATCCGGCCCCGTTTCACATTCTTCAGTTCCATGACATACGCCAATTTCTCCGCGTCGATCCCTTCTGGATCGTAGATCGTTCCATTGGAATCGGAGAGCGTAATACATTTTCCGCCTAGCTCATTAACCTTTTCCACCGTATACTGCGCGACATTGCCGGAACCGGATACCGTACAGATTTTCCCTTGCAAATCATCCCCACGCCCTTCAAGCATGTTTTGAGCGAAATAGACCGCCCCATAACCCGTCGCTTCCGGACGAATCAATGAGCCACCCCAATTGATCCCTTTTCCGGTCAGAACGCCCGTGAATTCATTCTTGATCCGTTTGTATTGCCCAAACAGATAGCCGATCTCCCGGCCACCCACGCCAATATCCCCGGCGGGAACATCCGTGTTATGACCGATATGCCGGCACAACTCAGTCATGAAAGACTGGCAGAACCGCATTACTTCTGTGTCCGATTTCCCTTTTGGATCGAAATCAGACCCGCCTTTTCCTCCACCCATGGGCAGCGTTGTCAATGCGTTTTTAAAAATCTGCTCAAACGCGAGGAACTTCAAAATCCCCACATTGACCGTCGGATGAAACCGCAATCCACCCTTATACGGACCGATCGCGCTGTTGAACTCAATGCGGAAGCCCCGGTTGACATGAATCTTATTGTTATCGTCAAACCAAGGCACTCGGAAAACAACGACTCGTTCCGGCTCAACCAAGCGCTCCAGAACACAGGCTTCCTGATATTCAGGATGCCGTTCGAATACAGGCTCCAAGGAATACAGAACTTCATTGACGGCTTGATGAAATTCAACTTGAGCCAGGTTTTTCTTCTCGACCATATCGATTATAGTACTGACATAAGACATGGATACAGGTCCCCCTTCTGTTTAGTGTCTTGAAACCGGCTCAAAAGAAAAGCGCGATTCACGACAAATAAATTGGTAATGTGAGTCCATAATAATGGAAATAACTGGTAAGTCAATGCCGATAATACATTTTTATCCATCAATCTATCGCCAGATTGTACCCTTTTTTTGAAAATACGGTTTTTAACGGTTTATCAGGCTATTTTAACAATATATAATAATAAATAGGTGTATTTCGGTGAATGAGAATTGCTTTCTCTAGAATTTTAATTTTGAAAACAGAACAATTTTGTAGTTCTTGATGACGTTATTGTTAGATTAAAGATAGAAATATTTGGAATAACTTCCATTAAACGGTATAAATTTTAGTCTTTTTGCGGTAATATTGCCATTAAAAAATGGGAGGGAAAATAACCTTGCGCGATACTGACAGAAGACTTGACGCCGCAATCCTTAAAGTTCTCCAAAAAGCCGGTGACCAACTGGGGGAGAAATCATCGCCGAAAAAGTCCAGGCCTATGGACTCAATACAAGCGGCCGGACAATCCGCCTTCATCTACAGCGGTTGGAACAAAAAGGCCTTGTCAGCGAAGCCAGCCGGGGTCGCAGTGGGGGCCGGACCATTACCCCGCTGGGGATGGAGGAACTTAAAAAAATCGGCGTCATTAACCGCCTTGGTTTTACTGCGGCCAAAGTAGACAGCTTCGCTTGGCGTATGAATTTCGATCTTAAAAACCGGAAGGGTGACATCGTTTTGAATGTCAGCATGATCGATGAATACCGCCTCAAACCAGCCATCGAAGAAATGATCCCCGTGTTTAAAGCCGGATTCGGGATGGGCGAGTTTGTCGTCGTCGCCCGTGCGGGAGAACGGCTGGGGGACGCGTTAATTCCATCGGGCAAAGTTGGGATTGGAACGATCTGCGGCGTCACCGTCAACGGCATCCTTCTCAAAGCGGGCATTCCAATGATCTCCCGTTTCGGTGGTGTCCTGGAGGTCAAACAGAAACAACCCAGCCGATTCACTGACGTGATCTATTATGATGGAACATCCCTCGATCCTTTGGAGATTTTCATCAAAGCCGGTCTCACCAGCGTCCGCAAAGCCGTCCGCTCGGATGAGGGACGAATTGGAGTCAGCTTCCGCGAAGTGCCGACGGACGCGCTAAGCGAGGTGGAAGCGATCCGCAAACGTCTCACACAAACTGGATTGCAGGGAATCCTCACAATCGGAAAACCCAATCAATCCCTCATCGAATTCCCCGTTCACGAAGGACGCACGGGCATTCTCGTCTGTGGAGGATTAAATCCCATCTCCGCCATCGAAGAATCGGGCATATCAACCCAAAACAACGCCCTCAGCACCCTCTTCCCCTTCGAAGAAATGTACCACTACCGAAACCTGGAAACCCGATTCAGGAAATAGGGCCGGGAAAGTTGAAACACAGATTTCACGGAAAAGGCACGGAGGTCACGGATCATTTTCAATGCAATCCGTCTTTTTCCGAGCCATCCGTGATTCAAACAATAGAGATCGTTAACAAGTATAGAGTATGCATAAGAAGCGTTCACTTACCGGAATTGATATTATAGGAAATTTCCTATATCCTTAATTCAAGAGAGTTAACAATAGTGAACATTGGAGAACCACCCTCACTGCGTCCTCTTATATGGCTTGGGAGTTCTAGGAAAAAACTTTTAGAATTTCCTGAGGATGTACGAAAACTGCTTTGAGATGAATTTCAGCTTATACAGTTTGGGGGGATGCCAAAGGATGCGAAAGTCTTCAAGGGCGTTGGTTCAGGGATTATTGAAATCGCTCTGAAATACGTTAAAGATGCGTATCGTTGCGTTCTGGCCGTTCAGATAGGAGACGCAATTTATGTTCTTCATGCGTTTCAAAAGAAATCAATGAAAGGTATTTCAACACCATTACAGGACATTGATCTGATCAGGAAACGTTACAATGAAGCCAAAGAACTTGAACAAAATAAATAAGACAATCGAGTTTGAAAAAAGCGCGGGTAACGTTTATGCGGATCTAGAGTTGGAAAACACAGATAAATTACAAACACGCGCTATCATTGGCTTTCATGTTATTACGCTTCTCAAAAGCAAAAAGATGAAACAACGGGAAATCGCAGAACTCCTAGGTATCCAGCAAGCCGAAGTCTCCCATTTATTAAACGGCCATTTCAGCCGTTTCTCTGTTGATAAATTACTCGATTTCCTGCAACGAATGAACCAGAAAGTAACAATTCAGATCAGTTCGTAGGATAGGCTAAATACCGGCGCTCGCGCCGGAGCCATAAGCGCAGCGCAGCCCATCAAAGTAACTGAATTTTGAACCACGGATTTCACGGAAAAAGCATGGAGACCACGGATTTGTTTCTGCGCAATCCACCTCCATCCGAGTCATCAGTGATTCAAACGACAAAAATCGTTGACGAGCACACTCACTCGGATAAGCGGCCTTTCCGATATAATATATATTGCCATGATTTAATATTCTCTATCCTTAAGTATGATGCTACAATCATACGAAGGAGTATGATTTATGACGATGCGCGCAACATTTACCCTTGATGATGAGGCCTACGATTTTCTCACCAAAGCCGGTGGGAACAATCGCAGCGCCTATATCAACCAGCTTCTTAAAGCAGAAAGTCAACGAATACTGGAAGCCGCTGTACGGAAGGCCAACCAGGAAGAAGCGGAAGATCCTGACTATCAAGAAGAACTATCCGCTTGGAATGAAACACTTGCTGACGGCTTGAATCCATAATCAGACATGCTTAAACAACTGGAAATATATTGGGTGGATTTAGAGCCGGTTAAGGGCGCGGAAACCAAAAAACTGCGTCCATGCGTGGTTTTACAAAGTGACGTAGTCAACAAAAACTCAAAAACAGTTATCGTAGCTCCGATTCTTCCCAATCATAAAGATTGGCCTTTCGCAGTAAATATCACTCCCACAACAAAAAATGGTCTGGACAAAGAACGGCATCTCAATCTAAAGCAACTGCGAGCTGTTGATATCTCCCGCTTTCGAAACAAACAAGGAATTCTAGAATCGAAATATTTGAAACCGATCGAAGATGCGCTGAAACTGATCTTCGCGATACATTGAGATTGCTGGATGGGCTAAAAGCGAAACATAGCCCATCAAATTAACTACTTCGTCCTTTGCTTCCATAAGGAATAAAGGTCTTTCCAGCCGATGAGAATCACGCCTTGTGATTCGATGAATTCTTTCATTTCGGGACTGCTGAAGATTTGGGCGTCAGCGGCTCGTTGTTTGTGCGAATTGGTGATCGCTTGGAGTTCTTGGGATTCATCAGCCGGGTGGATAATTAATTCCGATACGCCGGATTTCAGGTTTTGAATGACTTGGCGATAGAATTCTTCGGATCGTTCCGGTGGAGTGTTGTGGATGGAATAGAGCGCGTCGATCAGCGGTATCCCGCGTTTCTGCAGTGTATCTACAAATGCCTGATCGTACATTTTCCGGTCACCGGCGTAAGCGAGCATTTCGGGGGTGAGATTGAATAGCATAAACGGGATGTCGTATTCTTCCGATAGACGAATAGCGGCGCCGAGAAATTCTTGATTGGCGTAGAGCGTCCCCATGTGGGAATCCATATGGGTGGGTTTCATGCCCTGCGCCAACGCGCGTTCGATCTGAGCGCGGATTTCCGTTTCGACTTCTTTCGCGTTAGAAGAACCGGCAACCATTCGTTCGCTGCGGAAGAGAAATCCATCCGAATCAAGCAGGCCGGGAACGAGGGATTTATCCGCCACCGGCCCCCAGCGGTAATACTTCCATTCGGAGGTATGAGTGAGGTGGAGTCCCAGATCCACTTCGGGATGCTCGCGGGCATAAGCGGCGATTTCGAGGAACCATGGGCAGGGAACCATAACGCTGCCACATTTGATGATCCCCTGTTCAAGCGCATGTATGAATGCCGTGTTTGCGGCGTGGCACATGCCGATGTCGTCCGCGTGAACGATCAACAATTTGGAATCGGCTGGATACCCTAATCGTTCAGCGGTATTCTCCGCGCCCGCGCTCAATCCAAAACCTCCTAACAGAATCGAAAAACCAATAATCCCTATCGTTTGTTTCACAATTCACTCCTTATTTACCGATGAGCGCGAACGATGTTTTCGCGCATCCGCCGTTTGTATCCTTCGACGCCGGATTGGGTATATGTGTCTTCATCCGATATCTTCTGCTGACCGGTGAAGGGGTCGATATGGAGCTGCTGTAATCGTCCCTTGATCGCGACCATGTCCATTAACACGCGCATTAATGCGAAGACGGATGCCGTGTCTCTTTTTGGAAAGCGGAGCATGGCGACAGGGATTCCGCGCCGGTTGAAATCTTCAGCTGTGCCGCGCATAGATGCGATTTGCGCCTCTTGGAACGTAATCCCTTGGAAAATTTTTAATCCCCCTTCCAACGGCGCGTCTTCGGGAACCTCCAATGAATCTTCAAAATCATCCGGAATGAGGAAGAGAACCGCTTTATCGCGCGCGCCGTT
>CAXXSM010000072.1:0-8788 GCA_963663405.2 bacterium
CCTGATTTGGACTCCATTTCATCTAGAAATAAAAATAATAGCGGATTGGGGGGGATTAGGCAAGCGGTTTGTTCGGGGGAAATTGGATGTGGATCGTTGAATATTGTATTCTTCACGGGCGAGACGTCCGCGTTCCATTGATTACGGGCGAGGCATTCGCGTTCCGTTCGGGATACCCGCTCGCCATACGTGATGTCCGGGTTCTGTTATGGATAAGACCGTACGAGGCGGAAGCCAAGGGTGTCGTAGCGGTTTGTAGGAGTATAGTTATAGCGGGACGCGGATCGGCAGCGATCGGCGGCGTCGTACCAGTTGCCTCCACGAACGACGCGTTCGTCGCCGGTTGTGGGACCAATGTAATCGATCTGATCTTCCGTTGGGTATTCCCCATACCAATCTGAGCACCATTCATAGACATTGCCTGTCATGTCAAACAATCCCCAATTATTCGGCAGTTTTAATCCAACCTCATGAGGGGCGCCTTCCGCGTTTGCGTTGAGCCAGGCGTAATCACCAATGACGGAGAGATCCGTTCCCCAATGGAACATTGTGGTTGTTCCCGCACGGCATGCGTATTCCCATTCCGCTTCTGTGGGCAAACGGAACGTGCCCAGTCCGAGAGTGTTGATCGTGGTGAGGAATTCTTCACAATTGCTCATGCTGACGAAATAGATGGGATAATCGTCTCCTTTGACGTATCCTTCCCAAATGATAGGATTCTCACCCATGACTGCTTCCCATTGGGCTTGAGTGACCTCATAAAGGCCAATGTAAAAATCCTGGGAGATCGTGACCCAGAACTGGTCTTCATCAGGAGCGCGGGATACTTCATCTTCGGGGCTCCCCATCATGAATGATCCGGCTGTGACGTGCGCCATGGTGAGTGGTTTCGCGCCGGGGGCTAGTCCCGGGAGAGGGATCTGGAGGGTTTCAAGGACGCTTCCAGACGGGGTGGGGTGAGGGGTGGATGTCGGGGTAACGGAGGGAGTGGGGGAAGGGGTCGTCTCGATGATGGGAGTTGGGGTGGCGGTCGCTTGGATTGTTTCCTGGATGTGAAATGTGACGGGGCCAGTGTCCATCCTGACATTGCCGCCATCGCTTTTCAGCGCAAAGACTTTAAACCAATAGGTAACGCCGTCTTGAGGGCCTTTTGCCCAATCACCGCTTGTTGAACTCATCGAGAAAGTTTCGTTCGCGTCAAACCGGAAGTAATAGACATCACTGGCGCCGGTCTGCCCCATGAAGACATAATCCTGACCGTTGGTGCTGACGCGGATGTGGACATTTTCGAAATCCCCCTCGCCGGGATTCAATTTAATCGCGAGTCCCCGTTCGAGCGAGGTGTCCGTGTCGCTGTCATTACTAAGATCTGTGCTATGATAGAGATCATCAGTGACGATGGCTGTTTGGGGGGGAAGGTCGTCAGGATTGGCGATTTTCTTGAGCTTAATTTCATCGCCGCCCGTTAAATTGTATCCCATCGGTTCCGGTTGGCTGAGAACGAGTAAACGGCCTTCGGTGGGAAGTCCCCAGACGCGAAACTGGTATTGGGCGTTGACGTCGGGATCATTCCAGGTGAAGAAACGGCTTTCTGGATCGCCGGTGTGATCGACATAGAAAAAGCCGCCATCGCCTTTTTTAACGTAAATGTGCCAATCAGTGATTTCCTGAGGGCCTTCGTAGTTCCAGCGGATGGTGAGTTTGCGGTCGTTCAGGTCATCGAAGTCGGTTACGCCGGAGAGGGGATCGGCGCTGGTTTCATCGTCGAAGACTTCGACGGAATTAAGTGAAACAGATTGAGCGTGTCCGATCGAGGCGTATCCCAACGTGAAGAGAAGAATGCCGATCGAAAGAAACGAAGTGGTTGGTTCGAGTTTTTTCATTGTTTTAGACTCCATGTTTACGTGTTTTGACGAATTATAATTCAATCGTAAGAACGGTGAAAGAAAAAAAGAGGTATTCTTACGATAAGGAGGGCTTAGTAACCCTGATAATTGAATTATAATGGGATTATTTTAGCATATTTTGTTACGTTTTGGAATATATTTATTTAATTTAATGGGATTTTTTGGGTGACGGATTCGATTGAAGGCAGATTTTTTTTGTCTTTTTCTTATACCAAACAACATTTGATCAGCGCAAAGAATGATGTTCCTCTATTTCCTTGGTAGTATCGCCGATAGAGATTGTTCAAGAGAATACACAATCAGTATTCACCAGATGAATTTCACTTTTCTCGTTTCATATGTAAATGTATGGTCATTACATCTTCAGAAAAACTATTGACAAATAGTTCTTGACTGGGAAAATTAATACATAAGCGCATATACCTATGAATCCCTACGGGAATGAATCGGCTTCATTGAGGAATGCAATCGCTTTCATAAGGTATACTTTTGAGATCGTTTACTTTTTATTTTTTTGCAATCGTACAGATGTTTCTCCAATGCGGGATGAACAGTTTCGCTGGAGAACGCTTATTGCCAACTCTTACTGATGAAGAGCGCGCTTGGTTGGTAGAGAATCCGGACAAGCTAACGCTTCTATTCAATGCTGAATTCCCTCCCATTGAATTTACTTCCACAGACGGTGAATATATTGGTTTGGTTGCGGATGTCATTGCATTAATAGAAGAGCGGTTGGGTGTTTCTTTTATCAAAAGTACTTATGATGATTGGAATAAACATCTAGCGGCTTTGGAGAGGGGGGATATCGCTATTCTACCGGGGATCGTACAGAATGAGGAACGTGAACCTTATGCATTCTTCACCACTCCATATATAACGATTCCGATCGCTATTATTACCTCTAATAACTCTTTAAATCGGCTAACATTTGATGATTTGGCGGGAAAACGGGTAGCTGTTGTTTCTGGAATCGCGATAGTCAAGTATGTGCGCGATCAAGCCAAGGGGCGTTTTGACATCGTAGTTGTAAATAGTCTCTCAGAAGGGCTGCATGATGTTTCTTTCGGTTATGTGGACGTTATGTTAGAGAATCTCGCTGTGGCCTCTTATTATATCAAAAAAGAGGGCATTCCGAACTTGCATGTGGCCGGGACTATCGAAAAAACTTTCCCCATGAGTGTAGGGGTAAACCGTAAATATCCCCTGCTTTTCAACGCTATTCAGAAGGCGTTGGAGGATATTCCGCAAAGTGAATTTGAAGCCATTCGCAATCGGTGGATTACACTGCGTTTACCTGAAGGATTATCCCCGGAAACCATACTTTTATATAAACTTAGCGCTCTATTTACCGTTCTCCTTATTTCATCTCTCATAATTATTTCCATCATCCTCAAACGGCGGTTGAACGAGAAGCTCAACCATTTGAAACATACGCAGGAAGAACTACAAAAGAGTGAAGAGAAATACCGGCTAATAGTTGATCATTCTTTGGATTTAATCAGTATGATCGACAAAGATGGAGTAATTATGTATATCTCTCCGTCCGTGTTGAGGATGATTGGATATCAAGCCTCTGATTTGATTGGCAAGATGTATCATTCCCTGATTTATCCAGACGATCTCCAGATTGTCATTGACAATTTTAATAAAATTATTGAGACGAAAAGCGTTGTTGAAAACGTAGAATTTCGAATTATGGATAGTAACGGTAATTGGAAGTGGTATGTGTGTACGGGGACACCCATCTTAAAAGGCGAGAAAGAAATTACGGCTATCGTTACTATTTCGAGAGACATAACCGAACGGAAAGCCGCGGAGGAAGCGCTGGTCAACAGCGAGAGAAAGTTCCGGGCTATTTTTGACAATGCGCCATATGCCATTCTCATCCACAGTTTTGAGGATGGAAGTTATCTGGACGCGAATAGGGCTTTCTTAGAGCCGCGGGGCATTCGTAAAGAGGACTTGCTGAAACTCAATGTTTATGAAGTTGTGAATATGTCCAAGGAGTTAACATCGAAACTCAATAGCGAACTCGCGCGAAAGGGAACTATCAAGAACGTTGAATACTCCACCACGATGCAAGACGGCTCTATGGAGCATGTTATTTTTTCGTCCATTCTTCTTGATATTGAGGGTAAAAAACAGATTCTTACTATGACAGTGGACGTGACGGAACAAAAAGAGGCCGAAAAAGCGTTGCGCGAAAGTGAGCGGCGTTACGCGCGGGCCATTTCCGCTACGACTGATGGTGTTTGGGAAAAGAATCTAGTGACCGGTCAACTCTATTTGAGCCCACGGTGGTATGAAATGTTAGGGTATTCGGATGGCGAGTTTCCGATGACGGATGCATCGTGGATAGAAATCTGTCATCCCGACGATAGAGAAAAAGCGCTCGAAGCCATTCGTCAAACTCTTGAAGCGCCTGATTTTTCCATGTTATCGATGGAATTCCGCATGAAAGCCAAAGATGGATCGTGGAAATGGTTTTTGTGCCGGGGGAGTGTTGTGGAACGGGATGACGATGGAAAACCATTGATTATCAGCGGAACCAACACCGATATCACCGAACATAAAAAACTGGAAGCCCAACTCGTTCAATCGCAGAAGATGGAGGCGGTTGGCCGGTTGGCGGGTGGCGTCGCGCACGATTTCAACAACATGCTGAGTGTGATTACCGGTTATGGGGAACTCGCGAAATACGAAGTAGATGCAGAAGGACCGGTTTATCAAAAACTCGAAGAAATTCTCAAAGCGTCCAACCGCGCCGCCAATCTTACACGGCAGCTGTTGGCTTTTGCCCGTCAACAGACAATCGCTCCCAAAGTCTTGGATCTCAATAAAACCGTCGATGGAATGCTCAAAATGCTCCGACGGCTCATCGGTGAGCAAATCACGTTGACGTGGCTGCCTGGAGACGATTTGGGGAAGGTCAAAATGGATGCGACGCAAATCGATCAAATTTTGGCCAACCTATGCGTCAACTCGCGGGACGCTATCCAAGATATAGGGGAAATCACGATCGAAACGAAAAATATCGTAAACCATGAAACATTCTCAAATAATGAAAACTCAGTATTCCCAGCGGGTGAATATGTGATGATCGCCATCAGTGATAATGGTTGTGGCATGGACAAAGAGACACAATCCAAAATCTTCGAACCGTTCTTTACAACGAAGGAAGCGGGAAAAGGAACCGGCCTGGGATTGTCGACGGTGTATGGAATCGTCCAGCAGAATCAAGGTTTTATCAATCTATACAGTGAGGTGGGCCTTGGTTCGACATTCCGGATTTATATCCCACGCCATCGAGGCGTCTCACTTGATGAAAAGGATTCATCGGAGAGAGAAATCCCACAGAGCAAAGGAGAAACTGTGCTTCTCGTGGAAGACGAACCGATGTTGCTGGAAATGGGACAAAGCATTCTGGAAGCACAGGGATATACCGTCCTGCCAGCCGCAACACCCACGAAAGCTTTTCAATTGGCGGAAGAACACAACGGCGCCATTCATCTTTTATTAACGGATGTGATTATGCCGGAGATGAACGGCCGTGATCTCGCCAATCAACTGCTCCGTTCCTATCCAAACCTAAAGTGTCTGTTCATGTCCGGCTACACAGCGGATGTGATCGCCCATCACGGCGTACTAGAAGAGGGGATGCAATTCATCCAAAAACCATTCTCAATGCGGGATTTGGCTTTGATGGTGCGAGAAGCGTTGGATTGAGGTTTATAATTAGGGGATAAGGTTGAAGGCTGAAGGCTGAAGGTTTTATTGGCCTTCGGCCTTTGCTTTTTATATAGGATGTTATTTCACGGGCGGGATGCCCGTGTTCCAGAAAAACGTGAAATCCGCAGTCTTTGAAGTGTTTATTATTATTGATTAATTTTGTATGATGATTGAAATCAGAGTGTTGGATTTTATTATTATTTTCGGGAAAGGATGGTTTCGTATTATGTGTTTAAGACGATATTTTGCGGCCTTTTTTATATTATTAGGTAGTTTGGCGAACGCCGGCGTGGTTTGGGGGGATGTGATTGATTTATCGGGAGAATGGGGATTCCAGATGGATCCTGAAGGGATTGGGATTGATGAAGAATGGTTTGTTGAGGAATTGGGGGGGATGATCCGGCTTCCTGGGTCAATGGCTGAGAATGGTTTGGGGGATGATGTTTCGGTGGATACGGAATGGACCGGGCAGATTGTGGACCGGTCTTGGTATACGGATTCGAAGTATGAGAAATACCGCAAGGGGGATTCGGTTAAGGTTCCATTTTGGCTTACACCGGTGAAGCATTATGTGGGGGTGGCATGGTATCAAAAAACCGTTGAGATTCCGGAATCGTGGGAGGGGAAGCAAATCGTTCTTTTCTTGGAGCGGTGTCATTGGGAGACGCGGCTATGGGTGGATGAGCAGGAGATGGGGATGCGGAACAGTCTTGTGACGCCGCATAAATACGATCTCAGCGATGTGTTGACACCGGGGCGCCATCGGTTGACGCTCTGTGTGGACAACACCGTCAAGATTGATGTGGGGATCAACGCGCATAGCGTTTCCGACCATACGCAGACGAATTGGAACGGCGTTGTTGGACGGATCGTTCTGCTCTGCGGCGATCCTGTTTATGTGGATGACGTGCAGGTGTATCCGGATGTGGGGGCGAAAACGGCGTTGGTCCGCGTGATGATTGTGAATGATACGGACACGGCGGAGGAGGGTGTGTTGACGATCCGGGCAAGGGCGTCTCATGCGAAGCGGGAACATCATGTGAATGCGAAAGAGGTTCGGATCAGCGCCGCTCCGGGAAGGATGAATATGATGTTGGCGTATCCGATGGGGGAGGATGTTCAGCTATGGGATGAATTCAATCCAAACCTGTATAAATTGACCGCGTCGTTGAAACTTGGAGAATTCCATAATACGAAATCTGTCAAATTTGGAATGCGGGAGTTCCGGACGGAGGGGACGCAGTTTGCGATTAATGGGCGGACGACATTTCTGCGCGGAACGCTGGAATGCTGTATCTTTCCATTGACCGGATATCCGCCAACGGATGTGGAAGGTTGGGAAAAGGTGATTCTGGCGTGCAAGGCGCATGGATTAAACCATATCCGGTTTCATTCGCACTGTCCGCCGGAAGCGGCGTTCATCGCCGCTGACCGTCTTGGATTTTATTTCCAAGTGGAGGGTGGATTCTGGTGCACGGTGGGGCAGAAGCCGGAAGTGGATGAGTTCATTTATAAAGAATGCGGACGGATTTTAAAAGAATATGGGAATCATCCATCGTTCTGTCTGCTGGCGTATGGGAATGAGCCGGGCGGGGGAAAGCAGAAGGAGTTTTTGGGAAAACTGGTGAATTCATGGAAGGAGGAGGATCCGCGGCGCCTTTATACGTGCGCGTCGGGGTGGCCGATTATCCCTGAAAACCAATATCATGTGACACCCAATCCACGCATTCAAGCGTGGGGAGCCGGTTTGAAAAGCCGGATCAACGCGAAACCGCCGGAAACGATGACGGATTATGAAGATTTCATTTCGCAATATAAGGTTCCCGTCATCAGCCATGAGATAGGCCAATGGTGCGTATATCCAAACTTGAAAGAGATTGAGAAATATACTGGTGTGACACGAGCGTATAATTTTGAGATTTTCCGCGATACGTTGGAGGCCAATCATATGTTGGATTTGGCCGATGAGTTTTTGATGGCGTCGGGAAAACTGCAAACGCTTTGTTATAAGGAAGATATTGAATCGGCCCTCCGTACGGAAGGATTCGGGGGATTTGAACTGCTGGATTTGCATGATTTTCCAGGGCAGGGAACGGCGCTTGTTGGAGTGTTGGATCCATTTTGGGAATCTAAGGGATATGTGACGGCGGAGGAATACCACCGGTTCGCATGTGAGACCGTGCCTCTGGCGCGGATGGAAAAACGTGTCTGGACGGCGGATGAACGATTCGAGGCCCTGGCGCAGATCGCGCATTTTGGGCCGAAGGATTTCATTCAGCCGGAGGTGGTTTGGTCCATTGAAGATGATAGGGGAGATCGAATCGCGACGGGAGAATTTCCGCTTTCCTCCATTCCAACAGGGAAATTGACTACCCTTGGATCAATCGATGTGTCATTAAACGGTGTAACACGGGCTTCAAAATGTACGCTTTCGATTGCATTGACGGAGACTAAATATATAAATACGTGGGATTTTTGGGTGTATCCGGCGAATGTCCATCCAGCGCCCCCAGCGGATATTTTGATAACGGATTCGTTAGATGACAACGCGCAGGAAAAGTTAGAGGCGGGAGGGAAGGTACTTCTAATACCCGCCGCAGATTCCGTGAATGAGGAGAAATATGGCCGGATTCCCCAGGATTTTCGAGCATCTTTTGGAATACAGCCTGGACGCGGAGGCAGGAACCACACACGCTGGGAATCCTCTGTGATCCGGACCATCCAGCGTTGACGCAATTCCCCACGGACTTTCATAGCGATTGGCAATGGTGGGAGTTGATTACGCAATCGCAGATTATGTGTTTGAACGATCTACCATCACACGTACGTCCAATCGTGCAAGTAATTGACGACTGGTTCACCAACCGGCGGCTGGGATTAATTTTTGAAGCGAAGGTTTCAAAAGGAAAATTATTGGTATGTGGGATCGATCTGCAAAACGGACTTGCCGAACGTCCTGGAGCGCGCCAGATGTTATTGAGTTTGTTGGAATATATGAAGGGGGAAGAATTTGCTCCGGGTGTGAAGGTTCCGTTTGGGGGATTACGGGGGATTTTTAAATAGGTTAAATATTAGTAATTACTCATTTTGTCGTAATACATTGAGTGATTCTTCCCGCTCAATCGTTTCGAGATTTTCCCGGATATACGCAA
>CAXXSM010000073.1:0-117387 GCA_963663405.2 bacterium
TCATTGGGATCCATATGACAAGCGGTATTGGAGCGGTCTCGCGGCTAATTATTTTGACGGCTCGATCAATCCCGACTTCGCGTTGCGAAAGCAAGCGATTGGTGTGTTGATCGGTATGGGTCCTACCACAACGTATAAAGGCGCGAGCACAACGGATTGGCATCCTTACGAAATGTCCAATGGTCTCTACAGTATCGGAATCATTCGCCGCTACGTTCCCGGCACACCGAAAGTTGATTTCGCTTTACCTTGAGAGAGGAAAGCCAATTCGATTGCTGTTTTATTCCTAACAATTGAGGAGAGGGCTTATGGTGTCTCGAACACGGCAAACCGGATTCACATTAATTGAATTGCTGATTGTAGTGGCCATTATCGGTATTTTAGCTGCGATCGCCGTTCCGAATTTTCTCAACGCGCAAATCCGCGCGAAACTGAGCCGGGTCGTCGCTGATATGAGTATGTTGCGGACCGGAATCGAGACATATTACATCGATTCCAACGCCTATCCTCCTTGGACTGTTGATGGCCTTGGCGTTCAGGGATTGCACCCTCTTGAACTTCGGTACATACGATTGACGACTCCTGTAGCGTACATTTCGAGTATTCCGGCCGATCCATTTACAACGTTTCTGAATGAAGAGGACTGGGCGACCTATGGCTATACCTATGATTATGTAACGGATGAGGTGACTGGTCAGGGGCGCACGTGGGGGCATCGGTGGCAGATTAATAGTTGGGGACCCGATCAAATCAACTCCTGGTTCAATCGCTATCCAGATGACTTTTACCATATTACGAATGGTCTGATTAGTCACGGCGATATCGGCATTTTCGGCCCGAGAAGTTCCAATCCAACCAATGAATACCGGCAGCCCCTCCCGCATTTCTAAATGCAAGTAGAAAAAAGGCGTTTTAACAAACCTTAAAAAATATGAAAAGGAAGGAGGTGAATTGCAGCTAAGTTCCGCCCGTTTCGCAATCAAAATATGATAAAAAAAGGGCAAAAAGACGAAACCAGTCTTTAAAAGCAAATTATAGAGAGTAAAAGATCGGTTTCTTATTCAACCTTTGCGTTAATTCCATCTTGAGAATCCCTTTTTGCCTAACTGTTTAGAAAGGAAAAATTATGTGGAATCGACGTAGTGTAAGTGTATGTATTACGATGTTGTTCATTCCAGTTGTTGTATGGGCGCAGGATATGCCGCCGAGGACACAGAACACACACTCAATCCTTGATTTTGATGGATTGGAACCCCCGCTCATTGATGGGATCTTCGATTCTGGGGAAGCCTGGGTTGTCTCCTCTCAGGCCGGTTCATCGAGCACCGTCACCTCACGAAGTTTCTGGTGGATCGAATACCGGACGGACATCGATGATAGTGATCTTTCTCAGCCGGGCGTGCTGGAAGGCGATGAGGAGCCACTCGACGCGAGCGATTGTTCTTTCCGGGTTTGGACTGTCTACGATGAAGACTATCTCTATGTCGCCGTGGAAGTGATTGACGACATGATCGTGCAACGGTTGGCTGAAGGCAGTGAAGATGGTGAGACATGGAACGAAGATTCCGTTGAAATCTTCATCGATGGCAACCATAATAAGGTCGAAGGGAATGTCAACGATCATCCGGAAGAATACGAAACCGGCGGTCAATTCGTGCTTACATCGGGTGGGGCCCGCCGGGATGTGGAGGCCGGGAATCCCACATTTGGCGAAGGACCAGAGGCGGATTGGTACGCGTCGGTTTTTGATAATGAAACATTTGATGGTTTTATTTATGAATTCCGTTTTAAACTTTCGTCGATCGGCAATCCTCAAAAGGGAGATATCATCGGCTTCAACGTCGCCGTGAACGACGCCGACGATAGTTCCCAATCTTCGAGCCGGTATCAAATGCGCTGGGTGGGAGAAGCCCATGACGAAAGCACTTACGGCGATCTTCTGTTTGGACGCCGTGAAATCACCGCGCCTCTTATCACTGACACGATTACGATCGATGGAAATCTGGATGAGGCCGCCTGGGCGAGTGCGGGACGGGATCAATCGAACGCCTATCTGTCTCCATTTTGGCGGGCTTCCTATCCGATTTCCCTGGAAGACCATTCATTTGAAATCTTCGCGTTACACGATGCGGATACCATTTATATCGCGGTCCAAGTTACGGACGATGTTGTCGTGACGGATTCCGCTACAGCGGGATCAGAAGGGGAATCGGTATGGAATGACGATTCCATTGAATTCATGATTGACGGCGATCTCAGCCTCAACGCCGGAAATGAAAACGCCTACGGGAGCAGCGCAAAATTTACGATCGCCGCAAATGCAGCGACTAGCTATGATGAAGGTCAATTTATCTTTGGTGAAGAGGCCGATACGGATTGGTACGCCGTGCCCTCAATCACGGATACGGGATACATCATTGAATTTCGCGCCGCGAAAGCCGCTGTCGTCAATCCTCTTGACGCGACACAAATCGGTTTCAATATCGCGATCAATGAAGATGACGTAGAAGGAGATGACACCTTTGATGGCTATCAAATGGATTGGAATGGCACTCCGAATAATGAGCGTGTGTATGGAGTGGTGAATCTTGGTGGACCGGTTTCCCCCGTTCATTCTTGGGAATTGCATTGATTCCGGAACCGCTCAATTCTCTGTTTGAAAAAGGCCGTGGATATCTCCGCGGCCTTTATTTCATGCCTTAAAAATCATTTATCCCACTCTATCATCATTTCCAGCAAGTGAATGGATTGATCCAATGCGCTATCGACCGCGTCAAAAAAAGGTTTTACATTCATGTTTTTTCCAAACGACATGGCTTTGAGCATTTTCTTTTGCCAGTTATTAATCTCTTTTGCGCATTCCGTTTTATGTCCGTCCGGCACTTTTTCCGAATACTGTTCAATCAATTTATGAATGTCTTCTAAGACTTTTATTCCTACTTGCGCGGACCATTTTGTTTTTTCAGCAAATTGAATTTTTGCGTCTTTTACGTGTTGTAATGTGTGGAGAACGCGATTGTGTTCTTCCTCGCTTAAGTAACCGCTTTTGCCGCATGCGCATAAACTGAAAGTGAATATTAGAAGAAAAATGAATTGCTTTTTCATGGTTATGAATTGACTTTCATTTTGTGACTTAAAAACCAATCATATAATTTAGGATTGTTATAGATACCGGCAATGCCACCATGACCGATATCGGGGAAAATTGTCAACCGGACGTTTCCACCTACGGATTGTAACGCGCGTTCCATTTCGATTCCATACCGGACCGGCACAATATCATCTTTGGCGCCGTGGAAAATCCATACAGGAGTATGCTTTAACCGTCTTTTTGCTTTCGATGGATTTCCGGCGCCGCATAGAGGAGCGATCGCGGCGAAATTCCGTGGAAAATCGCTGGCGAGTGACCACGCGCCATGTCCACCCATGCTGATGCCGGTGAGATAAATGCGGTTTCGATCCACAGGTTTTTTTTTCATAAATTGTTTTAAGAAACCGTTCAATTCAACACTATTCCAACCTGCGTTTGCGGGACATAACGGCGCAACGGCTATAAAAAAAGGATCGTTTCGAAATTGAAGGTAAGGAAAGGGACCTTGACCGTATAATGGTTTTAAATTGTTTCCTTTTAAACCGGCGCCGTGGAGATAGAGAATGAGAGGCCATTTTTTATTTTCGTCGAAGCCGCTGGGAAGAAAGCAGATGTATTGGTATCCCAATCTTCCTTCAACAATCGAACAGGATGGTTCTTTGGTCGATCGAAGCGAGGGATCATCTTCCGGTAATTCCATATGTTTCGACATTTCAATTAATAATTGCTGTTCCTCATGACGGCTTGATGATTTGGGAACCTCTTCGGCGATTACTGGTGAATTTTCTTTCCCGGCGTTAAGACGTGTGATAATCTGCCCAACCGCGGTGGTGATGATGAGGACGAGAATCGTATTAATGATATATCGTAAGGTTCGCACAGTGAGGTCTTTCTTTGTATGGAGAGGATTTGACGCCTACTGGAACATAATCATTTAATCACCGTTGGGAATCGGGCAGTAATAATGGTAAAATGGACCTCCGCGCTCTCCCACGCGGAGAATATCCCCTGCGCTGGTAAGACCGTTCGTCGGGCAATAAAGAAATTCTGGTTTACCGCAAACGCAGCCAATGTACCGGCCCGCGTAACCATTTGTAGAATCGGGCCCCCAGCTGTTGATTCGCCAAACATGCCCCCATGCGTCAGGATCGATCAGTCCGTTTTTCGGATCAAACGCGTCGACGTAATCGTATCCCCATCCCCATTTTTCCCAATCAAACGCATTGGCGCGGGTGGAAAATGGATCGCGGGGGATTTCTGAAAGGTAAGCGGTGGGAGTCGTCATTCGGTAATAACGGATTTGATTGGGATGGCGGTCGTCGACTTCGGTGACGAGATTTTGGGTCCATGGCGGATAGGCGTTGTAGTCGGTATAGTATACTTCGAGCGCCATACCGATCGTGCGCATTTCGGAGTGGCTGCGCGAGATTTTTGTTCGGACCAAAGCGTTTTGATAATTCGGGAGCATGATCGCTGCGAGAATGGAAATAATGGCGATCACGATTAATAGTTCGGTTAAACTAAATCCACCATGATTTTTCATCACTCGATCGTTCCTTTTTCCCAATTAGATCTACCGTGTATGTTTTGTTCATTATGTACACTATATAAAGTAGTTCTGATCATAAGCGCGCGTCAACTTCAATATGTAAATTCGATGGAGAGACTCCTCCCAAGACCAGTTTTTGATATAGATAGGTATTCGTGATAGCGTCTTCTAATGATAAAGTATTTCCAAGAATACATTCACTATGAGAAGTATAAAGAGCAAAAATGAATAATTTACACCAACTCTCTCGCCGTTCATTCATATCCACATCCATAGCCAGTTCTCTTGGGCTGTTGACCGCACGCCAAATATTGGCAAGCGATGCGAAATCCAGTCTATCCACCCGTCCGAATATAGTTTTAATCATGGCGGACGATTTGGGATACGAATGTATCGGAGTCAATGGAAGCGCGAGTTATCAGACACCCCATCTCGATCGTCTGGCGCGGACCGGCGCGCGGATGACCCATTGTCATGTGAATCCTCTTTGTACTCCGACTCGGGTTTCTCTCATGACGGGACGGTACAATTTTCGAAACTATCAAGCGTTTGGCCGCTTAATCGAGGGAGAAAAAACCTTTGCGAATCATTTAAGAGACGCCGGCTACGCCACGGCGGCGGTAGGGAAATGGCAGCTCGATAATGGGGATGGAGAGGGGCAAAGTCCCCGCCAGGCTGGATTCGATGAGTATTGCCTTTGGAACATTGAATTCGAAGGGCGTTTAGTAAGAGACGCCCGCTACGCTGATCCCAATTTGCTCTATTTGGATCGAGCGTCGGGGAATCCCACGTATAAGCAATTCGCAGGTCAATACGGACCGGATATCTGCCGGGATTACTTGTTTCAATTCATGAGAAACGCCGTAAAAAAGAACCAGCCTTTCTTTGCGTATTATCCCATGATCCTCACTCACAATCCGTTCCTTCCCACTCCATCGAGTTCTGAATGGACCAAAGGAGATCGAAACCAGAACGACAAAAAATTCTTCAAAGACATGGTGGAGTATATGGATGCGATCGTGGGGCAGATCGGCGCCGAATTGGATCGACTGGGTGTTCGAGACAATACACTTCTTCTTTTTTTGGGTGACAATGGAACGAATACGTCGATCGAATCCGGGATGCGGGAAGGTTCTACGGTCCAGGGGGGAAAGGGCATTCTCATTGATGCGGGAACTCACGTTCCCCTGATCGCTCATTGGCCTGGAGTCATTCCAGCGAATCATGTGATCGATGATCTGATCGATCCTACAGATTTTCTGCCTACTATTGCAGAAGCCGCTGGTATTTCTTTGCCGCGTTCGGAAGGCCGGATTCTCGATGGAATTAGTTTTTACCCTCAATTGAAAGGAGAGAAGGGAAATCCAAGGGAATGTATATTAATTGAATATTATGAGAATCGAAAAATCTTTCACCGGCAAGAAGGCCGTTTTGTTCGCAGTCATCGGTGGAAATTGTATGACAATGGACAATCGCCTCTTGGTGGAGAATCTTTCTACAAAGCCAACCATCTCTATGATTTGGATAATGATCCCAACGAACAGCATCCTTATCTTCCAGGAAAAGACAACCAAGAATCTCAAACTGTCCGAAAGAAACTGCAATCTATTTTGGAAAGGTACAAGTTAAAATAAGACTGCATTTTCGTTGTGGACAAATGTGAATCGTATTGTTTAAACATACTTACCATACGCGAGCGCTGTCTCGATAAACCGGTGATAATTTTCTTCCGTCTTTTTCCATAAAGGCGCGTTGATCGGCGCGGCGGACGGCATGATCACATAGCCGCCTCCTTCTCCAGCGTCATCAATACATTTTTTGACATACGCTTCGATCTCATCCGGTTCCCAATATTCGAGATACGAGAGTTCAAGATTACCGAATAAGATCAATTGATCCCCACATTTTTTCTTTACATCAGCTAAATCTACGTCCCCTTGTGGCGGGGGTTCGAGTGGATCGATCGCGTCTGCGCCCATCTCAACAATGAGATCGAGTAATTGACTGATTTGCCCATGCGAATGTAAGCGCGCGTACCCACCGTATTCATGAATCAGATCAATGATCGGTTTGTCATACTTAACGACGAGTTCCTCGAATGCTTCACGAGGGAAGTAGGGGGGGGTGATGTATTCTGGACCATAGATCCGCCATAGTGGTCCCGCGCCTGCTTCGAGTTTTCCCCGGATTTCGATCAACAGGCGCTCCAACACAATATCCATATACTTTCGGATCGTCTTCCGTTCCTGCCAAGTGAGAATCATGAACGTCTCCATACCCAACCCGTAGGCCATTGCGCAGACGGGATCCATCGTATCGCACAACATGATCCCCCGGTCTCCCATGCGCGCTGCCGCCTGATGGTAGCCGCTCATATCTACTCCCCCATATTTCCAGGGCAGCGAATAATAGGTTTCGATGTCTTCCAACGTTTGAAATAACGGTTCAATCGTCCAGTTTGTATTCAGGTTTTCATCCCGGCGGGTGAGGCGGGTAAGATCGCCTTTTGGAGTGTGGATCGTCCAACGTTGGAAACGGCTGCTTCCTTTAGTCCAGGTCTTGGTTTCTTCCTCCCAGACGCATGCGTTCTTTGAGGGTTGATCCCATAGATAGAGGATGTCTGTTGTTTCCGCGATATAGTTCAGTAAATTTTGATAACTGGATTGATTCTCATACCAAGGATCGGCGCCAAAGGGGAGCAATTCATATGTCGATATAGGTATCCGGTCCACGGATTCCCGGCGGAGTGTTCGGAGTAAACGTTCTTTTGAATTTAATTCCATCTGACGATCTATCCTCTCGTTGAGATCGATTGAAATCGGCGCCGAATTGATACTTCAATTGGCTTGCATTCAATTTTGTGCTATCGTGGTGTGTTAGCATCTACGATAATTATTACAGGTGATTCCTTGATGAAAAACACCAAGCCGGCGTTATTGTTTATTCAATTATTATATGGGGAATACAGTAAAATCAATGTGATATATTCGATCCGTTCTATTTATTATATTTTTATAATCCTATGGATTTTCAATCAAGCGTCAAACGCCTTTTCTCACGATCATTGGCGGTATTTTACCTCGCAAGACGGATTGAAGGAATCGTGGATCAGCGCTGTTAATGTTGGCGCCAGCGGCCGTGTATGGATGAATCATGGGAGTATAGGTTACTGCAGCGTCTATGATGGATATCAGATTCAGAACTATCAAAATCCTTATCATAGTCTCAAAATCCAGGAAGATATTATAGGGCATGTTTTCTCATTAGTCACTGGTGATACCGGTGGATTTGCGAGATTCATGAATGGTGTGTGGATACCTTATTTATTCCCAAGGGAAGAATCGATCCCATCTCCCTATACCTTTACTAGAACATCCTTTTACCAGCATGAGGAGGAACGAGTGTTGTTTCTTCTCCCAGACCGGTTTTTGGAGTTTCATTTCCCCAGTCAATCCGTGAAAGAACTCTTGCATGTAGAAGAAACAGAATTGAACGAATTTAATAAATTGCTAATTTCTGAAACAAAGACGATATGGATCGCCGGCAAAACTGGGCTTGTTAAATACAGTAATGGGAATTTTGAAACCTATTATATTCCTGCGGAATATGATACGAGAATTATTGATGAATCTTTTATTGGAAAACGTGGGAGAATTGTATGTACTTGTTCCAATCCTGCTAATAACGTAAGACGCATTTTACTGTTCGAACAGGGTGAGTGGACGGAGCGTCCATGTTCCATTGAAAATATTTATTGTTGCTGGGATGGAGAGGACGATAGTTTCTGGATTCGGACAAACTCGAGAAGACTGGGCGACCTCTATTTTTGTAAAGCCGGTGAAATTTTACCCGTTGAATCCAATCGATTTTTGTCGAGCAGTATGAATGACATCCATATATGTCCTGAAGGCGGTTTTTGGATGGCGACCGCCAATGGATTGGCGCATTATTCCCCTTCGCTTTGGCGTATCTCTTCCGATTTTCCCCGGCTTTATGAACCTGTTTATGATATTTTTGAAGATCGGTCAAACCGGCAATGGATACAAATGGATGGTTCATTTTTCGTGTGTGAGCGTGGGCATTGGGATGAAATCAAGATTCCGGATTCCTCGGAACAGAATAATCCTTATCGCAGCGCGATTGCCAGCGCTGGTCAGGATAACCTATACATTGATCTTATCAGTGGCCCTAACGCTATACTCAATCCAGATGCCCGGACGATTTCTGTGATTGGCCGTGATGGAAACCGGGTTGTATATATAAGGCCATTTAAACACAATGATCGAATCTATTGTTTGACATATGATGAAGTAAGCCGCGAGGATTATATTGAAGTATGTGATAAGGGAATTTTCTCGGAATATGCGGGACCGATTGACCGGAGCCGCATAGGAAATTTTACATTTCTGTTTGTCAGCCAGCAGGGGGATTTGTGGATCGCTGGAAGGAAAGGACTTCTTCGGATAAAGAATGGAGAATTACAGTATAGTGATGAAATGCCTGAGTATACAGGTCAAGGGGCGTTTTGTTATTTAGAACGCAAGGATGGCCGTTTGTGGTTCGGTGGCCGGGATTCCATTTGGCAGTATAGTGAAACGGGGTGGACACTGGTACGATCGGAGGGACTCGAAACTGTCCGTGATATGATTGAGTGTCAAGATGAGAATATTCTAGTCCTGTCGGGCACTGGCGTTCATCGATATGATAATTATTCCTGGATAACGAATAACACGGAAGATGGCTTAATCGACGCCAATTATAATTGTATTTATGAAAATTCAAAGAGCCAAATTTGTGTTGGTACGGCCAAAGGATTATTCTGCTATCATCCAGACGCGGATTCAGATCCACCTCAAACGTTTCTCGCGGATGAAAATTTGTCAGTGATGCCACCCGGAGGGACAATTCAACTTGTATTCAATGGAAAAGACCGCTGGGATTATACCCATTCTGACCGTTTACTATTTTCTTACCGGATTGATCAATCGGAATGGACACCGTTTACTTCTCACACCGTCGCTAACGCAGCGGGGATTTCCGCCGGCTCGCATCAATTTGAAGTACGGGCGATGGATCGAAACGGCAATATTGACTCAAGCCCTGCGCGGATTGCGTTTCGGATGCCGGTCATTCCATTTCAAGATCGCTGGTGGTTTTGGCCGGTTTTATACAGTTTAATTACACTGATTACACTGCTTGCTTTTTATGCTCTGTGGGCGAAAAAGAACCTGGAGACCATTGTTCAAGAACGAACCCAAGATTTACAACGGTCAAATGAATCATTGAAGCAGTCACGGGAAACGTATCGTGATCTTGTCGAGCATATCAATGAGGTTATATATTCTTTAGACAACCAAGGTGTGATTACTTATGTTAGTCCAGCTATAGAATCCATTACAGAAAATCCTTCGGCCGTCTATGTTGGAAAGAATTTTCTACAGTTCTTTTATTCAGATGATCAGCAGAAACTAGTTGAAGAATATGAAATAATTCTTTCTGGGCAGTCTCTTGTGAATGAGTCCCGTATATTGACAAACTCTGGTGGATATAGATGGGTGTCTTTATCCAGCCGTCCGATCAAAGAATCCCACCGCATAACCGGTCTGCGTGGGATGCTTACTGATATTACCGAACGAAAAATGCTGGAACAGGAACTCCTTAACGCCAGAAAATTAGAATCGGTTGGAATCTTAGCCGGTGGAATCGCGCATGATTTTAATAATCTATTAATGGTCATTACTGGAAATATATCTCTAGCAAAAACCATTGCTGGCTCCTCTGAAAAAGTCAATGAATTCTTAAGTGAAGTGGAGAGCGCGTTGGATCGCGCGCAGAAGTTGACTCAGCAATTGCTTACTTTTTCAAAGGGAGGCTCTCCAGTTAAAGAAACGGCGAACCTAATCGATCTGGTCAGAGAAACCGCGTCGTTTTCCCTGCGGGGATCCAATGTTTCTTGCCAATTTGATTTTCCTGATCATCTCTGGTTGGTGGATGTTGATAAAGGACAGTTTGGTCAAGTGATTCAGAATTTGATCATCAATGCGGATCAAGCGATGCCGGAAGGAGGAATCGTCAATATTAAAGGGGAGAATGTCCATATAGCAGATGATGATGTAAAGAGCGCCGCGGGTTTGCGATCCGGTGATTATGTGATACTCACGATTCAGGATCAGGGAATCGGTATATCAGACGAGTATCTGCAGAAAATCTTTGATCCCTATTTCACGACGAAACAAAAAGGAAGTGGCCTGGGATTGGCCACAACCTATTCCATCATTAAAAACCACGACAGTACGATAGCCGTTCAATCACAAATTGGCGTTGGAACCACGTTTACCATCTCTATTCCCGCTTCCTTAAACACAACTTTAGCCACTCCCAAAATGGAACCGGAACCAATCAGTTCCGGTCAAGGCCGTATCCTTGTCATGGACGATGAAAAAATGATCCGAACTGTTGTTGGGAGAATGCTTGAGAAGATCGGTTATGAAGTGGATTACGCCGAGGACGGGAATGAAGCCATTGAGAAATATACAAACGCCCTACAATCTGGGAATGTTTTTAAAGCGGTTCTTATGGATTTGACAATTCCCGGCGGTATGGGTGGGAAGGAAGCGGTACAAAAATTATTGGAGATTGATCCACAGGTTAAGGCGGTTGTTTCGAGCGGTTATTCAGGCGATCCGATTATGGCGAATTACGAAGAATATGGGTTTTGTGGAGTGATCAGCAAACCCTATAGAACGGGTGAATTGAGGAAGACATTACAGAATGCGCTGCGCTAAGGAGCATAAATGAACTCCATTTCTCATCGATCCATCCTGTGACATTGAAAAAGCCCAGTCTAATGAGACTGGGCTTGTACAATGAGTGAATGTCAACAATCCGTTACTCTAAAGGCTGGTTACTACCAAAACCCACGGTTCTTCCATCCGATAAGGTGAATTCATAGTTATAGATTGTAATCCCATTATCGGCTACCGTTTTCCCAACTAATTTATATTTCTTTTCCGCTATCAATTTTTGTATTTCTTGATGAGCGGCGTTGGCTTGTTCCTGCGTCACATTAGGATTGTTTGTCGAAAATGCGGAAACACTGCCGCTGCCTTTTGCCTCGATTGTGGTTTTAATGGATCCATCCGGAAGAGTCTCCGTATTTTCTACCATTATTTCTACAGGACCTTCTGATGTATCAACAATGAATGTTTTAAAGGAATTGATGCCTGCCCAGGCGCCGACCACAAGAACCAGGGCGAGGCAAATCCCCAAAGCCCATGTTGCTTTTTTTGTTTGAAATATACCAATATTCATGATTGTTTTTTCCTTTCGCATTTCACGGATCAATTCATTTTTAAGTCGACACCGATGACCGCTTTCCACAACACGCGGCGCCTGAATGTTTCGGAGCCAATCTTCGGCATCTCGTTTTGGGATCATGATCTTCAATCTTTCTTTATTTCAATTTAATTTGGCTCATCCGGAAATTGGGCGCATTGCGTTTTTTCTTAGGAAATTTCACCATTTTTTGTAAGTTTTATCATTGTGATACCTCAAATTTCCTAGGAAAAAAAGCATCGATACTCCGTGATCTGTTAAATGTCAAAAGTAATCTGTCAAATATTTGTGTATCTTATTCTATGATTATCTAATCTTTGAATAGACTATCGGAATATTGATTATTGGGTGTTTTGCAATCTGTTTTTTAAAATGATCAATACAAGGATTTCTTTAAATCTTAGCAAGTTTTTCAAGATTCTTAAGTATAGAATATTCAATCAGTTATTAACAAAGAAAAAAATAGAATTGGTATTATCCGTATAACTGTGGAGCGTGTGGATAACGGCTTTATCGTTATCCAAGTGGCTGTGGGCAATATCGATAGATTTGTCCACAGACACGTCACGATCCATAGGGCTTTCGATTACACTTTTTATTAAAAATTCAATCGATGTGCCCAATTTCCGGATGAACCTTTAATTTCTTTGAAATGGCCATTTCATAGAGTTAAATACCTGGATGTGAAAAAAGTTGCATTGTTTATGTGTTTATTTTATCCATCTGTTTTCGCAGCCGTTTTAAACCCCGATGGAGCAGGGATTTCACAGTTCCGATCCGCTTTCCAAGCGCATCGGCGATCTCCTGATAGGACAGACGCTCGAAATAGCGAAGCGTGATGACGGATTGATAGCGGTCCGGCAGCCGCTGCAGGAAAGCGAGAAGTTGAACATAGTTCTCCATTTGTTCTTTCTTGTTTTCTTCCGCTTCGATCTCCAATTTGGGGAAATAAACAGTATTCAATTCATTTTGCCATTCCATCAAATGATAGGATTCTTCCCTCGTTCGGCGCCGTTTCACTTTTCTGAAATGATTGCGGATTTCGTTGGAGGCGATCCGGTATAGCCAAGCGCGGAAGGGAGCATTCGGTTTATAACCAGCAAGGGCTTTCAATGCTTTAAAAAAAGTATTGGATGTCAGGTCTTCGGCGATAGAGCGATTGAGTGTGCGATGAAAAATATAGGATAATATCGCCGAATAGTGGAGTTCATATAACTGCCCAAACGCTTTAGGATTGGTTTTCGCCTCCTCAATTATCCCGGTTTCCGCGCCAGGAAAGGTTGGATGATCAATCTGAATTGGGATTGCTCCCTCGGATTTATACTGAACATTGGAAATGACGGCCATTGTTTATACCTGACGATAGAGAATGATCCTCTTTTCCTTTAATGCCAGATACTGGCATTTGTTGCATTGATTTGGATATTTTTTTAAGAAAATGAAAGCGAGAATTCCTTCGAGTCATAAAGGATGCTTTTTAGTGAAACGCAGGGCCCCATATCATTCATTTTTAATAATGTATATTACACACATTCAGAGAAGAAATAATTCTGACGTAATGATTTCTGATCTATTATTTTAATGGTATACTGCGCATATTGAATTCTCGATCATCACTATACTGTTTATGCCTATCATTAAAGAAAGGACCCTGTCGATGACTTCGAATATTGTATCCAGTTTGATTCTTATCTCTCTCTTCACCGCAATAGGGAGAACCGAACCAATCACAACCGGGACTCTTTTCCAAGAGATGACGGATATGAAACGTTTAATGGATTTTCCCGATCCGGCCTATAGAACTGTCCAATTTTCATCTTATGATCATCGAAGCGTTCATCCGGGAGGTCCTGACTGGTTCGCCAATTCCGATGGTTTTGGTAGAGAACCGATCCCCAATTTCGAACGCGTTTTCAAAGAACCGGATGATAAAGGGATCGGCGAATATTTAGTTTGTGATGTTGAAGGTCCCGGCGCCATTGTCCGCGAATGGACGGCGGCCATTCGAGGAACTATCCGCCTTGAACTGGATGGAAGTCTTTTGTATGAAGGTTCGGCGGATGACTTTTTCCGGCGAACCTATGACACGTTCGCCGAAAAAGTGGATGTGGATCCATCTATTTTTGAAAACACTTTTAGCCAACGGAACGCTGGATATTATCCTATCCCATTCGCCAAACGATGCCGCATCGTTTGGATTGGAAACGTTCGGGAGATCCATTTTTATCAATTACAAATCCGCCTCTATGAAAAAGAAGCCGTGATTAAGACATTTCAATCAAGTGATTTAATCACTTACAAAAAAGAAATGAAACACGTGGCGTCGATTCTGGCTGATCCGGATGGTGAGTGGATTTATCAATCGAAAAACAAGCCGATCGTCTTATCCGCCCAAATCCCACCTAAAGAATCCCAAGAGATTCTGAGTCTTGAAGGGCCGAAAGCCTTGGAACGATTGACTCTAAAGGTTCAGGCAGAGGATTTAGACCGGGCGTTGCGTCAAACCATCCTTCATATTAAATGTGATGAATACCCCTGGGGGCAGGTCCAAGCCCCGATCGGCGATTTCTTTGGCGCCGCGCCGGGAATTAATCCGATGAATACCGTGCCATTTACGATTCATCCCGATGGAACGATGACCTGCCGGTATGTTATGCCCTTCAAGCAATCCCTTTCCATCCAAATTGAGAATCGTGGGGAGCAAAAAGTAACCGTTACTGGATCTGTCCTGCCTATGGATTATGAATGGGACGATGAAACCTCCATGCATTTCCGCGCTCGTTGGCGTATCGATCACGATTTAACCGCGTCTGGGGAAGCCGTGCAGGATTTACCGTTCTTGATCGCGAATGGAAAAGGTGTGTATGTCGGCACGGTTTCCTATTTGCTGAATCCCAATCCCGTTCCTCATTCCGGGGGCAATTGGTGGGGGGAAGGAGATGAGAAGATTTTTATTGATGACGATAGCCGGCCTTCGACATTTGGCACTGGATCGGAAGATTATTATAACTACGCCTGGTCGGCGGTGGACATTTTTGTCTTCCCCTATTTCGCTCAACCCCGCAATGATGGACCGGCGAACCGGGGATTTGTGACCAATAACCGTTTTCATATCCTTGATCCGCTTCCGTTTGAATACCGTCTCAGTTTCTATATGGAATTATTCAGCCATGAAACGACTCCTGGCGTCTCATACGCGAGGCTTGCTTATCATTACGCTCGTCCTGGTCTGATGGATGACCATCTCCCTATTACCAATGAAGATATACGGCATTTAGAACTTCCGGCTGATTGGCGGCCCGCTTCACGCGGCGCGGCAAAAAATTCTATCTTTTATCAGGCGGAAGAATTGGTTCTCGAAGAAGATAATCTTTCATTGGTTGAGGATAACCTCTGGTCGGGGGGACGCTTGATGGTATGGAAACCACGGGAATCGAAAAAGACTTTGACCTTCAATGTGCCCGTTTTAGAAGATGGGAATTATACAATCCACTTCACATGCGCACTAAATAATCAATCTGGCGCTTTTTCTGTTTCTTACGCCAATCAAAAACTCAAGTTCGAAAAGACAAACCAGATTAATCTATTCATTCCATACCGAACGCTTCTTCGTGATTTTCCTTCTCAGACCATTTCCTTGAAAAAAGGTGTTACTCCACTCACCTTGCTCTACGAAGGCCCATCCCGAAAAGACGCTATGAAAACGATTGGGATTGACTTTATCTGGGTGCAAAAACGATAATATGTTACAATGTTATTCGTGTTATGTATAGAAATAAGAATTATATATCCTTTTTTCCTTATCCTTTGTTTCCAATTTCTTCTTGAATGTTACATTTCTTGCAATTAAATAAACAACAAATCATAAAGTAAGGTATCTTCAAGCCGATAATGTTGAATTGAGCCTAACAATAAATTAATAAAAAAATGAAGATTTTTGGATATTGATTCTTGAAGTTTTATCCAAGATTTGGTAGAGTCATATTTTATTAATGATAATTTTGATTTTCTTAATACTGATAAAAGGATTTTCCTGTGGAACAGAGAAACAAACTGGTGAAGATATGCGCGTCTTGTAAGAGAATCCTTGGTGAAGATGATCTTTGGTATGAGTGGATCGAGGGGATGAGTGATTTGTCGAAAGAAAGAATTAGTCATGGAATCTGTCCTGACTGTATTCAATCACTCTATCCAAATGTGTCTAAATACATTGATGAACAATCCGTATCTCCTCCTGCCGATTTACTCCAAGAATCATTACCAAAATAGAAAAAACGCAGGTAATTCGTTTTTCTATCTTCTAATGTAAAGTACGGTTTCTAGATGGTAGGTTTGAGGGAACATGTCGAAAGGCTGAAGAGTTTCGATTCGGTACCCTTCCTGAATAAATGCGCTTGTGTCCCTCGCCAGCGCGGCTGGATGGCAGGATATCATCACCAATTCCTGAGGTTTTCTTTCCAAGATTTGGGATGTGACTTCCTTCGATAAACCGGAACGGGGAGGATTTAATATTACGACATCATATTTATGGGATGTCTTTTGAAGAAATTGTTCCAAGGAATCGGAAAAGATATTAACTCGGTTGTCGAGACCATTCTGTTGGACCAACCGGCGCGCGTCTTCCGCCGCATTCAGATTGTTTTCCACACCATGCGTCATAGTGAAAGTTTCCCCTAAACGCCGTGTCAGAATCCCTACCCCGCAATACCCATCCAAAACCGCTTGTCTTCGTGTAAAGGGGAGGGAAAGAATGCAATCGTATAAGCGTGTCCGGATTTGGTCATTGACTTGGAGAAACGAATTGTAGCTGATTCCGGATTGACTCCTGACGTGTTTGTCTGATTGAAAACGAATGGTCTGTTTTCTTTCGCCAGGGAGAATCAGTTCATCCAAAACCTGCTCCTGATTGATTAGAATATTCACAAAATCATCGAGATTGTACTGCGGGATGCGCACATCAAAGAAATGTGCGATTCTCCATCCATCGATCACACGAAGGATAACCCGAGAACCACGATTGCGCCGGTTCGAATATGTCGTTAAAACCGGTTTTGCTCGATTCAGAGCGGATAGAAGCGGTTGCATCAATGCGCGAATGTCTGGATGTGCGATGAGACAATCATCGATCGATACATAGCGGGATGGTGAGAAGATCTGGTGAAACGCGTATATCACTTTCCCATCACGTTCGAGTAAGGGAAGAGCCAACTTGTTCCGGTATTCCCATTCATTCGAAGGAACTGGAGCGCCTGCGTTCACATCCAGATGTCCCACACGCCGGAACGTTTCTTCGATCCACTGCTGTTTAAGAGGTAATTGTTTCGCATATAGCAGATGCTGCAGTTGACATCCCCCGCAGGCGCCAAAATAAGGGCAGCGCGGCTTTGTGCGTTTCCGGGCGGCCGAATCGCAGTCCCCCACTTTCCGGATGGGAAGCGCCCTGTCGAATTGTTTTCGACGTTGCGCGGTCTCTACCACCCATTTTTCGCCCGGTAGTGTGAAAGGGACAAAAACGGCTTTCCCTTCCACCCGGCCAATCCCTTCGCCCTGAGTGGATAAAGCGGTTATGGATAAAATTGTCTCAGTCATTTCTTCGACTCGTAATAAGTAATGTCATTTCCTTGCTGAAAGATATTTCTCTATATTATTTGAAATTGGAATTAAGTTATCGTATCTAAAAATATTGTCATCGTGATATACTAAAAGAAAAGAAATTTTGAGAAGAATCATGCTTTCAACCGATATTCAGAATATAGATATACTGGAATTAATAAAGCAAATAAAAGCAGGTCACGAAGTGACGCTTGAGGATAAAGGCGCGCCCTTTGCAAAAGTTGTCCCTATTGCCAAATGTCCAAAAGAACCTCGCAAACTTGGACTGGCTCCCAATATACAGATCGCGGATAACTTTGATGAATGGCCGGATGATTTTACCTTCCCATTCGGGAAGGCGGACAAATGAATCTACTACTTGACACTCATGCCTTATTATGGTGTTTGAAGAATTTTAACAATCTATCACGTCAAGCGTATAAGGCCATTATCAATCCTGAAAATCGTGTATTTGTGAGTGTTATATCGATTGCGGAAATAAAAAAATGAAGCTTATCCAGTAAGTGAGTATGTAAAGTAAAAAATAATCTCTTTTCATGAAAGATTGCGTAATCATTTTCACCCAGACTTAAAAGTCTGGGCTACTATAATATGTCCTACCGGCGCTCGCGCCGGAGCCTTTACGGGACAAAAGAAAATAGTCCAGGATTTTAATCCTGGGGATAGAGGAATATGCTTTCTCGTTAGAATTAGCATTTACTAATAGTACTCACTTACCGGATGAACCATTTTAATGTATTCATTTACTGGATGAATCCTATTTCACATTCGCCACAATCTCTTTCACCTTCTCAAACGCCGCGGGGATTTTGGAAGGATCTTTGCCTCCCGCTTGCGCGCGGTTTTTGCGTCCACCGCCACCGCCGCCGGTGATCTTGGCGATCTCTTTGACGATCTTTCCCGCGTCCAGGCGGTCCGTTAGGTCGTCACTGACAGCGCAGATGATCGTTACTTTCCCATCACCAGGAGCGGCCAGTGTGGCCACTCGTTTCTTAGCGCCTTCGATCAACGAATCCATCGCCGACTGTATCTCGTCTCGTCCGCTGCCGAGGATTTCTCTGGTTAGCACAGTAATGCCGTTGATTTCTTCCGCGCCCTCAAGGAGATCGGTTGTTTCACCTTTGAGCAGTTTTTGTTTGAGTTCCCGGTTTTCCTTTTCGAGATTTTTCAACTGTTCTTGCAAGCGTTGGATACGATCCGGCGCTTCTTCCGGCGCGGTTTTGAACTGCAGCGCGATGGAGCGAAGCAACGCGCATTCTTGCTGTGTGTGTTCGATGGCGCGCGCTCCTGAAAGCGCTTCGATCCGGCGGTTGCCGGCGGAGATTGAGCTCTCTGCGAGAATGCGCACAGAGCCGATTTCTCCTGTCGCACGCACATGGGTTCCACCGCAGAGTTCGAGGCTGACCGAATTAGTGTCATTCGCTCCCGCAATCTCAACCATTCGAACCCGGTCTCCATATTTTTCCCCAAACAGCGCCATCGCGCCCCGTTCTTGCGCTTCTTTTAATGACGCAATGTTTGTTTGAACCGGATGGTTTTCATAAATCCACCGGTTGATTTTCTCTTCCACACTCCGCAGTTCGTCTGGTTTCATCGCTTCATAATGCGTGAAGTCAAACCGGAATGAATCCGGATTCACCAACGAACCGGATTGTTTCACATGTCCGCCTAATGCCGATCGAAGGGCCGCCTGCAGCAAGTGCGTGGCGGTATGATTTCGCATGATTGAACGCCGGTTTTCTTGATCCACCACCAACTGGACTGTGTCTTTATCATGAACGGTTCCACGTTCGATAATACCAAAGTGGACATAAACGCCTGACGCGGTTTTTCTTGTTGTTTCAATACGAATGAGCAGATCATTTTCTCCCGCGCCTTCAATGGTTCCTTTATCGCCGACCTGTCCGCCTGATTCCGCATAGAACGGTGTCTTCTCAACCACGATCTCCACTTCCTGTCCAGCGGGCGCTGTTTCGATCGGTTTGTTATTGTGATACAACGCTAATATCCGGCTCTCTCCAGCCATCGATTCGTACCCGGTGAATTCAGTGGGGGGAACGCCGATTTCGATTTCGACTTTCGTTTCACCCGATCCGCGCCAAGCCGCCTGCGCCCGTTTCCGCTGTTCTTCCATACAAGCGTCGAAACCGGTTTCGTCGTATCCCTTAAATCCTCGTTCTTGAAGAATCTCGTGAGTTAAATCCGAGGGAAATCCATAGGTATCGTAGAGAGTAAACGCTTTATCGCCTGCTAAAATGTTCTTCCCCGAATTTGATAGATCTTCAATCATGTCTCCAAGCATGACCAATCCACGGTTGAGCGTAGCGCGGAACGCGTCTTCCTCAGCGGAAGCGATCCGTCGGGTGAAGGAGAGATTCTCCGCCAAATCGGGGTATTCTTTTCGATTGACGTCCACTACGATTTCCATCGCGGGCGCCAATAAATTCTCTTCCAGTCCCAATACTAGACCATGCCGGATCGCCCGCCGCATGATCCGCCGCAGTACATAGCCCCGGCCCGTATTGGCGGGCATGACGTTGTCGGTCAGAACGAATGTTGTAGCGCGGATATGATCCGCCAGAACTCGGAACGAAACATCGCGTTTCTTGTCATCATGAAATTTGAAGCCGGTTTTTTCTTCAAAATACTGGATGATAGGTTTCAGGGTGTCGGTGTCGAAGTTGGATTGCACGCCCTGCATGATGCACGCCATCCGTTCTAAACCTAAACCTGTGTCAATATTTTTGCGATCGAGCGGGGGCAGGCTTCCATCCGGTTGGCGGTCGTATTGGGTAAAAACGAGATTCCAGTATTCCAAATACCGGTCACAGTCACAACCGGGCGCACATTCGGGTTTCCCACAGCCTACACCCGGCCCTTGATCGAAATACAATTCGGAACAGGGGCCCGAAGGACCAAGTGTGCCTTTTGAAGGCCAGAAATTATCTTTTTCACCCAACCGGATTAAACGATTTTCCGGTAGATCCGTCTCTTGTTTCCAGATTGCCGCCGATTCTTCATCCTTTTCATAAATCGTTCCCCACAGCCTGTTCACGGGCAGTTTCATTTCTTCAAGAGAAAACTCCCACGCCCAGCGGATGGCCTCTTGTTTAAAATAATCGCCGAACGAAAAATTACCCAGCATTTCAAAGAAGGTATGGTGGCGTTCCGTATACCCGACATTCTCGATATCGCTCGTGCGGAAGCATTTCTGGCATGTCGTCGCCCGTTTCAGGGTGTCTCCCATTTCACCGCGGAAATAGGGCTTGAATTGCACCATCCCGGCGCTGCTGAATAAAAGTGTCGGATCATTACGCGGAACTAGAGAATCGCTGGGCCAGGCTTCGTGGCCCCGGGAGACGAAAAATTCACGATACCGATCGCGGATTTCCTGTGTTTTCATCGTACCACCTTTTTCGGATTGTGGATTGGGACATCGATTGATGGAAAGGAATTCGACAATCCAATTCAAAACGATAAGCTATATAGTTTAAATGATTGTATGGATGTGGGCAATGTCTTTAGACGCGCCTTGTCCTTTTGGAACAGGAACGTACTTCTGATTCCTTGATTTAACAAAGCAAGATTCCATAATATACTGTGGTAAAAGAATAGTCTTCTTCAATACTCCATCATAGAAAGGTTAGGACATCTGATGAATCCAAAAGGATTTACCTTGATTGAATTGTTGATCGTAGTTGCGATCATCGGTATTTTAGCGGCGATCGCGGTTCCGAATTTTTTGAACGCCCAGATGCGGGCCAAAATTGCGAACGCGCAAGCCGATATGCAGAGTTTAAATACGGCTTTGGAGAGTTATAAGATTGATAATAATTTTTATCCGATCTGGTGTACCGAAAGCGGCACCAACAAAAATCCCGTCAACCGGCGGTTGATCCCCTTGACCACACCAGTATCGTACATGTCCTCCGTCCCGCAAGATCCCTTCATCTATGGCCCTCCCGGCGCCCGTGTTGATGAAGGACAAGATGCAGCTTACGTCACCTATGACTATGTGGACGCGTGGGGCACAGTCAATTATCAAGGCGCGACCGGATTGGCAAATTCCTTCCGGTGTTCAGAATGGCGGGTCGCCAGCGCAGGTCCCGATGGTACGATGACCTACGGTTCCATCCCCACCTTCGACCCCTCCAACGGCCTCAACAGCCAAGGGGATCTTGTCCGAACCGGCCCCCGGACGTCCTATCCTTGTGACGCTTCACTGGTTGGGAAATAAGCGGCGTGGATTATCTATTTTGCAAAACTCGGTGGATTTCTGATGAGAATTGAGCAGTTTGAGTATCATGACAAAGCCAACGACTGGAGACTGGAGAGAGTTTCGTTCTCTGATTTAACCCTCCTTGTGGGAGTCTCCGGCGTTGGAAAAACGCAGATTCTCCGCTCTTTACTCAACATCAAAAGGATTGCTGAAGGAAAATCTCTTAATGGTGTTCAATGGGAAATTGTTTTTTCTACGAAAGATGAGCATAGATATCATTGGCGTGGGGAGTTCGAAACCAAAGAGCACTTTGTATCTGACAGAATTGAGGTGTTGGATGAACGAGAAGCGACACAACATGATGAGCCAAAAATTATATCAGAATCACTTATTAAAGATGAAAAAGAAATAGTGAGTCGAACGCAGAAAGAGATTTATCTAGACGGGACAAAAACACCGAAACTATCACCCACAAAAAGCATTATTAATCTATTAAATCAAGAGGACAGTATTCTGCCCGCAAGTCAAGCCTTCCACAGGATACTAGATAGTGACACAAAGATTTCGCATCATATCCTTGATATTTTGAGATTCGAGAAACTATGCGATAAATATAATACCATAGAAAAGATTCAAGCGAGTGATCTTAATACTCAATTCAAATTGGCACTTGTGTACAAATTACAGCCTAAGGTATTCGAGAAGATTAGAGATAGATTTCTTGAGATATTCCCACAAGTAACAGATGTAAAAGTTGAACCCCGTAAGGAAGATATTCCTTTTTTCATTCCTATTATACAAATACGAGAAGCAGGTGTCTCAAATTGGATTGGAGAAGGAAAAATATCTTCCGGCATGATACGCACCATATTTCATATCGCTGAGTTGTATTTGTGGCCAGAGGGAACCGTAATCCTAATCGATGAGTTCGAAAACAGCCTAGGTGTTAACTGTATCGATGTATTAACGGAAGATCTTCTCAAACATCCAAGAAGAGTACAGTTCATTATTACGAGTCATCATCCTTATATAATTAACAACATCGGCCCCAAATACTGGAAAGTCGTTCGGAGAAAGGAAGGGGTAGTATCGACGCATGACGCGGCTTCTCTTGGATTGAGTGACTCAAACCATGAGGCATTTATACAACTTATCAATAGCGACGTATATGTAGAAGGTATTGAGATACAATGAATGTCTATTTCCTAGTTGAAGGAAAACAGTGTGAGCGTAAATTGTACCCTATTTGGTTGTCTTATATAACACCTCATCTTCTTCAAGTCGATAATCTTGCTAGTGTGAAACAAAACAACTATGTTCTTATTAGCGCTAGAGGATTTCCTTCGATTATTGGCAATCACTTAGCAAATGCTATTCGTGATATCGAAGAGACACAGCGTTTTGATTTACTTGTTGTCGTTTTGGATGCGGATGAGGAAACAGTACAAGATAGGATGGAGGAAGTAAGATCAGCGGCGAAAAGAACAAAATTAAAATCCGCGCATCTTGAGGTTGTTGTACAGAATCGTTGTATTGAAACATGGCTTCTGGGAAACCGGAGGATCTTTCCTCGCCAACCACAGGAAGCCGAATTGAGACGTTATATTGAGCATTATGATGTGCATCAACACGATCCAGAACAAATGCCTAAACATGTGGATTTCACAACTCACAGCCAATTCCATCATGCTTATTTGAAAAGTATTTTCTATGAACGTGGAATTTCTTATTCTAAAATTCGTCCTGGCCATGCTGGTGAGAAATCCTATTTCGATCAATTAACACAACGAGTCAGTGAATCTCCAGATCATATTAAAACGTTTTCTTTTTTTCTCAGGCTATGTGAGAGTTTTTAAAAAATCGATCTCTCCCGCTATTCCTCAATCATCATCTGAATCTCGGTCAGGTATTTATTTGGATTGCCGCGGAAGATCATGCCGGGGCCTTTGAGATAGATTTCGCGGGAGGGGATTTTTAGGTTGTATCCTTTTTCTTTCGCGTACGCGCCGATTTTTTCGTACGATTCTCCAAGGCGCTCGTAGGAGCCTTGGTGGATTAGGCTGATGCACTTGCCGCCCGGTAGATTGCGCACCGAGATCCCCTCCACCGGTTTGCATTCCCGGACCGGAACGCAGGATTCGATGTCCGCGTCATTTTCTTTGTATTCCGCGTCGTAATACAGGTTGAGTGGTTTCCCTCGGATATACCGCCCCATTTGACGGCAGAGTTTGGGAAACACGTTCCCACAATCGCAGTATTTCCCTTTGAACCGGATGCCTGCGATCAGCGTATCGTCAAGCGTTTTCTCTTCCACCTCGTGGGTTTGTTGGGTGCGCGCCATCTGCATCTCCTTTTCTGACTGTATGATTGTATTGAGTGTTGAAATGATCTTTGAATAATTCGAGACTTGATCTTGCAGATTCTGTTTCTGCCGTTCTAACGCGCTGATTAGATCCGCGTCGTCTTCTCCCGCTTCCAGCATCTCTTTGATATCGGACAGGCTGAATTCAAACGATCGCAATATTCGAATTGCGCGCGCTTTTTCCGCGTTTTGATGGTTGTAATAGCGGTACCCCGTTTTGGCGTCGATCGTATGGGGGATTAAAATTCCCTTTTCGTGATAGAGACGAAGGGATTTAACGGTTAGTCCCGTAATCCGCGAAAATTCTCCTATGCTGAATAACATTTGTGTATAAACCTTCTTGATCTCTTTGCGATCATTTTTCAACACTATAGACCCTGCCCTAGGGGGAGAGTCAAGTGTGTTTATTCAGTTTTGTTCAAATTTAACATTTACAGTACTCCACATACAAAGTGAGGGCGTGGTCAATTCACCACGCCCCTAGTATCTATAAAGATATACGAAGATTACAGTTTAATATCCGCTTTGTACCCTTCATTCTCTTGGATCATTTCATCCCATGTGAGGGTTGCGCCCTGATAGGCGGCGGTTCGGCCCAGCACGCCTGTTAGGGTGCTTTCAACGGCGTCCTGCCCATGATTGACATAGTCTCCTGTCCGGATTCCATTTACGAAATCTTTAACATTATTATCGATGCCCGAATCCCATGTGTTATCCCGGTCTGTTCCCGGCCAAGGATTGTCTCCCGTAATACGAACCGGCCCCTGCCCCCAATTCGCGCCGCAGTAATGAGATTCCGCCGTGCCTTCCGTGCCATAAACGCGCACGCAGAGGTCGTTAAATCCCTTTGTGAACTGTCCGGAACTAAAATCGATCTTGATATCGTTTGGATACCAATAGGTAACGATGAAATGATCCCAGCAGTTCCCCACATCAACCCGCGATTTCCGCCCGCCCGTTCCATGCGCTTTGATGGGGTGCGATCCAGCGTACCAGTTGGCGACGTCGATCACATGAACGTTCTGTTCGACGATAATGTCACCGGATAGGGCGATATCAAACACCCAATTCCGCAGTTTCGCCTCACCCGCTGACATACCTTCTTTATCTTGCCTTCCCAATCGGCCAGTGTGATAGAAACACTGCCCGCAGACGAGTTTCCCGATATCCCCACGGTGAACGCGTTTCATAATCTCTTTAAAATTGGGGCTGTTTCGGGTTTGGAAATCGACGAGGAAATTGCCTTTGCCTTTCATTTTCTTGGAACATTCGAGAATGCGCAGATTACCGGGCACATCCACCGCGACCGGTTTCGCCATCCAGATGTGTTTTCCCGCTTTTACCGCCGCTTCCACATGATCCGGATGGAAGTAGGGTGGACTCGTGACCGCCACCGCGTCGATTCCGGAATCGATCAGATCGTGATACGCGTCGAGTCCTTGATAACAGCGTGATTTCGGCACATCGAACCGGTCTTGGATGATTCCCAACCGGTCCGCAAATGGATCCTGCGCGGCGGCGATGTGGATATCTTTTTCGGCGTTTTGGAGCATTTTTCGCGCGACAAAATTACCGCGTCCACCGCTGCCGAGAATGCCCACTTCGATTTTCGAATTGGCGGCAGAGCCATACACCGCCTGCGCTTTCACAATAGCGATCCCCGAAACTCCCGCCGTGGCGTTCTTGATAAACGCCCGCCGGTCTTGATTTTTAGTCGATGACGTCTTCATAGCGCATATCCTTTCTAAAAACGCGAGCGTCTCACCCGCAAAAATAATATAGTCTCTTTCGGTCAGTTTGTACGTTTCTTATACAGTCCACTCACTTTTATGGGAATATTCAAAGCCCTGCGCTGCTATACAGGATATTTATTGTCTGAACCTTGATTTTCTTGATTCGCTTGATTTTCTTGATTCTTAATCATGGTAATCTTATAATCTTTTGAATCATGGTTCAGACGATTAAATAATCCTGAACATAGAACGTAATTCCCGTAAAAGATTTTTATACTCAATTGCTTGATGATCCATAAAAGTTATCTTTCAAGGTAATAATCGATTCACGATTCTCCTTCTAAATACAACATCAATCCCGCGTTCAATTTTCGCGCCCGTTCCGCGGTTCTATCCGCGGGAATCTCGCGGTAGATATCTGTAATATCCCCAGCTTTCTGTTGTATTCGCTGACAAAATTCACGCGCTGTCATCTGGGCGCCTTCATGTAGATCCAATTTTTGACACCAGCGGCGGTCGATCAATAAATTCCATTCCCGTTTGGAAGAAGGGGCTTCGGGGCGGTAGGAGGTGTCAATCGTATCGACACATTTGCCATTGATGTTATGTTTGCATGGCAGGCAGATCGCGTCGGCTCCGAGTTCAATTTGAAGCGTGATCTCTTTACATTCTAAAATCCGTTTGGCGGCTGTATGAACCGCGTGACCGTATGGATGTGGCTCAAACACAGTTTTTCCATCGCCAAACGCAGTGATGATATCAACGAAATGATGAGGTTTGATGGATAAGATATTCTGCATTTTGTATACCTTCTTCTACCGGAAAATAATAAACAAACTGGTGGAGGCGGCGATCATTATCAGCCACCAGAACATCAAATTTCTTCCACCCCGGTTTAATGTGTGTTCCCCCTGCGGAAGCCGCGCCCATTGCGTGTTCCATATCGCGTCGGGATCGTATTGTTCTTCTGGATTCCGTTTAATCAGCCATGTTGACGCAATCATCGCCATCGCGCATAATCCCCAACTGATCGCGGCGCGGTTCAGCAGTGGTTCGATCCAGCTGAGAGTCTCCCGCTCATTTAGTTGTGAGAAAACAAACAGGGCGATTCCTGCTGCGATCCCAAAAAACAGCGTAAAGGTCGCGGCGCGGCCATGCGCCCGGCGCCAGAAAAACGCCGCCAGAAAAATGACGGTAATCGGGGGCGCGAACAACGCGGCTAAATTCTGAATGTAAATGAATAATCCGCTTTCCCACTGCATCAAAAACGGCGCCAGCAGCGTTCCTAAAACAATAATGAGGAACGTTGACCAGCGGCCGACTCCAACCAACTGCTCTTCCGTAGCGTCTTTTTGAAGATACCGTTTGTGCACATCCATCGACCAAATTGTCGATGAGGAATTGAGCACACTCGAAACGGTGCTCATGATCGCCGCAATCAACGCCGCCAATAAAACGCCTTTGCCGATTGGATGAAGCAGGTCGTTGATCATCGTCACATACACCGCGTCTCTGTTCTCCATAAAGACCGGACCATACTTCGCGAAAGCCACCAATCCTGGGAACACAATAATCAGGGGCAGAAAGATCTTTAAAAACGCGCAGCCGATTACACCCATTTTCGCGTCCCATTCGCTTTTCGCGCCGAGACAGCGTTGAATGTAAAACTGATTTGTGCCGACATACCATAGGGAAAGGGTAAACCAGAACGTGGCGACGCCGGTCCAAGGGGAGAGTTCATGATCGGCTGGAAGGATCAGTTTAAACCGGTCGCTGTCCGCCGCTAAATTGGTCTCGATTACTTTTTGAAAGCCACCGGTGTCTTGCAGGCCAAGAACGAGAAGAATCGCGCCCCCCGTCACGAGAATCAACACCTGTAGAACATCAGTCCAGACCACAGACAGCAGCCCTCCATAGATACAATACGCGGCGGTCGCGGCGGCGATTAGAAACACGCATCCCATGAATCCCCAGTTAAACGCTTCCAGCGGCTGCTGCAAAGCCATTTCATAGAGGATCCGCCCCCCCGCATACAACGCTGGAACCAATACACCTAAGACCATATGCGATAACGTAAGAATTGCGAATACGGATCGTGTTGTTGGGGAAAAGCGGGTTTCCAAGAATTGTGGAATTGTATACAGTTTCTTCCGGTAAAAGAAAGGCAGAAAAATCCAAAGCAGTACGGAATAAGGGATGAAATTTCCCCATTCATATGTTGCGGGCGCAAGTCCGAACACATAGGCGGAGCCGACCATTCCGATGAAATGCTCTGTGCCGATATTCGAACCCGTCATAGAGAGAGATATAGCGTACCAAGGAAGCCGCCGCCCCGCTAGGAAGTAATCATCGATCCGGTTTTTCTCTTGCCGCGCGACCCAGAATCCCAATCCCAGCGTCAAAACAAAATAAAGACTCGCTACTAATATAATAGAACTGTCCATAACAAAGTCATTCCTTTTATCAAAAACAAATCTCGAAAGTACAATCGTATACTGTCTGGAATTCATTTAGCGCATTGTGTCTCATTGGCGCCCATTAAATTCATTGACCGCCTCAAACATAGCGGCGATATTCTCAACCGGTGTGTTGGCCTGAATGTTATGAATGGTGTTAAAAACGAAGCCACCATTTTTGGAAAAGACATCGCAACGGCTTAAAACTTCTTCGCGCACATCCGCCGGTGTTCCGAAGGGCAGAGTTTTCTGGGTATCTACTCCACCGCCCCAAAAAACGATACGATCGCCGTATTTCTCTTTTAAACGCTCCGGCTCCATTCCCGCCGCCGAACATTGAACGGGATTCAAAATATCAAAACCAGCCTCAATGAAACCGTCGATAAAAGTCTCCACCGCGCCGCAGGAATGCTTAAATGTTTTCCACGTCGTGTTCTTGTGAATCCAATCCGTCACCTGTTTGTAATAGGGAAGATAAAGACTTCGGTAAGTCTCGGTTGAACAGAACGTGGAACTCTGAGTGCCAAAATCCGTTCCGCAGATAAAGACCGCGTCTACCGTGTTTCCTACTATGGCGTAGATCTTTTCTAAATTGACCAAAGCGTATTCACATTGTTTTTCGAACACTTTGTGAATGTAATCTTGGCGTGTGAGAGTGGACATATACCATTCGGCGATATCCCGAATCCCTTTCGGATATTTTAAAAACGGCGCCGGCACGAGAGCGATATCCCCTAAGGCGGCTCCGCCAAACGGAGAGATAACGGCCCGGTCGCTGTTGGACACGCGTTCGATTTCCGAGGCTATATGCGCGAGATCTTCATCGGAGATTGGGCCGAATTCCTCCAGGTTGTCTTCTGGATTCAACTTGTTGTCATCGATTGGCTCTTGACGGACGATCGTATCGAAAAACCAGCCCGTTTTTGGCATTTTTGCGCTGGGGGGCGCGGAGGTGTCTCCCTGTGGATAGATCAGTGTGTCGCCTCTATCATTTACCGTGGTCTGGAAGTCCTCAGATACCAAGACCTCCAATCCATTGTGCAACCGCCACGGTTTCCAGTTTTGATTGGGAAAACCGAAGATCGTACAGCGCCCATAGATCCCATCCACATCGATGCCCAGGACTTCTTTTAAATCTTCGTCGATCCATCCCAGCATCTGATAGGGTTCATGAACTTGAACGGGCTTTTTTTCTAATCCGTAATAATCCCGCAGCGCAGCCACACAGGTTACGTGCATTCCCGTGACCGCCGTCGCGCCGAATTCAATGGGAATTCGATCCGGCTGTTTGTGATTTAACGTATCCAATACTACATCCCGGTTAGTCATCTCCCACTCTCCATTCCATTTCAAATCGCGCCATCGGAATTGGTTTGAGAAAAAAGTTTTCATCAATCATAAAACAATCCGGATAGGATGAACAGTTCTATAATCTATGAGTCAAGTTAAATAAGCCTTTTTGAGCTTTTTTACGTAATATATTTATGATAGAATGAAATTGTTTGGCCGCTCATTGGGTATATTTCTAACACATGGAATCGAAACGTTTTCCAAGGCGTATTATTCTTCTGGAAAGAACACAAGGATGGACACGATGCAGAAACGATTGATCGTTTTGGGTGCAGTCTTGACGCTGATAACGGTTTTTCTTATCCCTTCCTTCGCAGTGGATTGGCAGGTCGGTGATAGAATTCCCGAACTCGTAACCCATAGTATTGAAGGTGTTAAGGTTTCGTTTTGGCCTGAGGAAGGCCGGTTTCTCTATCTCCTGTTCTGGGATACGAATTCCTGGCGCGCGAGTGAACTCGCTGAATGGGGATTAGAGTTGAATGAACGCTATCATTCAGAAGGACTTGATGTGATCGGTGTCTGTACCGATACGCTGGATGATGAGGTTCTTGAGTTCTCCGAAACATGGAAACTCCCTTGGCCGCAAGTGTCCAACATCGAATTGGACACGGTGGAACTGACGGAATTCTTTGGTGTCCGAGAGACTCCCGGCAGCGTGATTCTCGGTCCGGAAGGGAAAATCCTCGCCCTGGATCTGAGTGTAAATGAAGTGAACGGCGCTTTGGCGAATTTACTGGATGTGGATTTTGTGTCATCTACAATCGCCTCTTTCTCAACCGATTCACAATATAAAGGCGGCTGGGGACCGGAGCAGGTGACCGGCGCGCCGGATACGCCGTCTGCGGGAGACTTCGCATCCGCCTGGGCTTCTCTCACCCCCGACGATCAGGAGGAATGGCTTTTAGTGAAATACGAAACACCAGTCAAGCCAACACGAGTCGATATTTATGAGAGTTTCAATCCTGGCGCAGTCTACAAAGTAAGCGCTATCACGCCGGATAACGAAGAGTTGGAACTCTGGCGCGGGACCGATCCAACGCCGGCGGAAAAAGGCAATGGGATCTCCTCGATTCCAGTCACAGCGGATTGCGAAATCAACCAGATAAAAATCTACTTGAATTCAAAGGATTTTCCTGGCTGGAATCAGATCGACGCGGTTGGGCTGATCGATCAAGAGGAAGCGGCGCAGTGGGCGGTCGACGCTAAAGCGAGCAGTTCCTTCTCGCGGGATATCCAATTCGGCGCCAGCAAGAAGAGTTATCTTTATCCCACCAAACGCTCTCTAGTCAGTTTCGATCAGCTCCGTGAAGTGGAACGGGCGGTGGAGGAAATGAAACAATCCGTTGGCGCGGACGCCGATGAGAGCCGGGGATCCTTCCGCTACCATATCCAAGCCTACATTGAAGGCGCCAGTGTCTTAGTTCTTCATCGGAATACTGCGCGCTGGTATCACGTCGATACTCCATTGGATGGATTTGAACTGGAGGACGACTATCCCACCTACGTGAATGGTGTGGAATGGTTTCCCCAATGGTCCGATGGGGAAAAAGGCGGCTGGTCTTCGATCAATTCGCAGATCGAGCCGGCTCTTCCCGCCGCTGATATGGAGATCGAATTGACGGATCCACAGGTGAAAGCCATTCATTGCAACTGTGAGATGGATGATAAAGCCCTGGCCTTTTCGGATATTATCGGCCAGGCTCCCAAAGGCCGCGTGTATCTTTTGCAAAGCCCCACTCAAGAAAACAATTACGTCATGGCGATCGCGTTTGATGATTTCGGCCTGGGGGGATCGAATTTGTACGAATGCTTTGTCAATGTTCGCGCTGGGAAGGGGCATGACGGCGCCGATCAATACGCTTCCGTGAATTTCCATTCTATCCAACGTTGATAATCAATTCGTAATTGTAGTTGAGAACTACACCCCCCACCGGCGCCTGTCGTGGGGGGTGTTTCTTTAGGAATTCAGTTGACAGACACTTTTCACTTATAGTACTTTTCTATTAGACAATCGGCGGTTGGGAGAGGATTATGAGACGAAAGACGAAACGAATAGTATTGGAAGGCTCCGGCGCATTGGCGCTGATTCTACTCGCGCTCTGGTTTACGCTGCCCCGGTTTTTATCGGTACAGAATATTAACAATTCTGGAAATTTTCCCGATCCCTATTTTCACCGGGGTATTGAGCGATTCATGGACGTCGAACCAGGAGGGCGTTTTTCAGCGGCCCAGGCGTCTATTAAAAGTGGTTCCTTTATATGCAACGATCCACGGGTCCGGGATTTGACAGGGATCGAGTTTTTTACTCAACTTACGGGACTGGAATGCTGCAATAATAAATTGACAAGACTGGATCTGTCTAGCAATACCGCCCTTAGAGGCGTTCACTGCTTTAACAATGAATTAAGAGTGTTGAAATTAGGGAAGAATCACGTATTGGCCTGGTTGTATTGCCAGCAGAACCGGCTTACCTCCCTTGATCTCACTCATTGTCCTCAATTAGTTGAACTCAACTGTTCCGCGAATGCGTTGAGCGAACTTGATCTATCTTACAACACGGCGTTGGAAAAACTGGCCTGTGATTCCAATCGATTAGCGGCTATCGATGTATCCAATAACCCGAATTTGATTACTCTACTCTGTTGTGACAATCGAATCACCGAAATGGATCTTTCAAATAACACAGCATTGCGGCAATTGGTCTGTGGCAAGAACCGGCTTATGAGTCTTGATCTGTTGAAGAATCCATCGTTGGTCTTTCTTTCGTGTTTTGACAATCAAGTAACAAATCTTAATGTATCCTACAATCCAAAATTACGGATGTTGATTTGTCATGGAAATCAGCTGGAGGAACTCGATCTCTCCAACAATCCAATGCTATCCAGTCTTTTCGTTCAGCAAAATCAATTGAAAACACTGGATGTCACGAATAATCCCCAGCTCAATTTATTAGATTGTTCCAATAATTCACTCTCGTTCCTCGATCTCTCCCAGAATGAAAAACTGACCGCTGTACAATGCGCTTCGAATCAATTGGCTGCGCTGGATGTATCCCACAATAGTATACTGAATCGGCTCGATTGCAGTAAAAACCTGCTTACGGATATCGACTTCACGTCCAATCCGGCTTTACGATCGATTATTCTTGCGTCCAATCAATTTGAAACAATGCCCACGCTTGACAAGCAGAAATTTTTACAAACGTTTGATATACGGTTTAATCCACTCGATCGCGATGATTGGGATGACATCAAACCATTTGTAAAAGGTTTGCCAAAACCGGTTTTCGACAAAAGAAGCGCGTTGCAGATGGGATTCGCGTTTACAATGCTGAATGGTCTCGAACCATCGGAATATTCCCAATAGAGCGAAGTGGAAAAATCAGAAGTGAAAAATAATTATTTCAGAAAAAATACCAAAATAGGGACGCGGTTTTCCGCGTCCCTGTGGATCTTTCATTTAATCGATTGGATCGCTGACAAGACAATTGAGTCCGTTATTCATCCGTCATTTTCCCGATGATCCGGTAGACGCCGATGAGTTTGGAAGCGGCGAGCGCTTTTTTCAAACCGGAGGGCATGTAGTCTTCATAAATCTCCGTCGCGGTTTTATCACCTATGCCTAGGCCTTTTTCAATTTCGCCATTCGTTTCGTAGGGACGGACGTAGGTTTCACCATAGATCATCGCCCGTTTGCTGTATTCGCCGATCTTAATGAGTTTCCCTTGCATGATGATGAGCAAAGGATTATCACTCTCTTTTGTCGCGAGTACAAAAGTTAGAGGTCTCACACCTTCCTCGGAAGGGCCGTAATAGAATTTTTCCAATGTGCCTGTGCTGCCCTCAGTAGATGCGGTACCTGTCACCCAGCCTTCAGAATCGACGTTGAAAGTGAAATCGAATTCCATATCTTCCAATTCACCATCGCGGGTCACATAAGCGGCTTTTCCTTCGCCTTTCCAAGTAAAAGGAACATCCGATTCTTCCTGCGCCACACAGGTCATCCCCACAAACAATACGCTTGCAACCATCATTGAAACCAGATACGTCCATTTCTTCATCATTCTCTCCTTCATTTGTTGATTATTATAAAAACCTATTTGCATAGGTTTATAATTTTAGTATGTGTTTATTTAGTGATAATAAGAATATGTTATCTTTTTGGTTGAATCAGGGAAAAGGACGTCTGCTAGAGCCGCCCTATGTTTATCATTCATCGACGATCTTCCCGACGATCTGATAGATACCACTGAGTTTGGAACTGGCGATCGCTTTTTTGAGTCCGGAGGGCATATAGTCTTCATATATCTCCGTCGCGGTTTTGTCTCCTATTGCGAGGCCTTTTTCGATCTCTCCATTCTTTTCATAAGGACGCATATAGATCTCTCCGTAGGCCATGCTCCGTTTGCTGTATTCGCCGATCTTGATGGCTTTGCCTTTCATAATGATAAGCGCCGGCTCATCGCTGTCTTTGATCGATAGGACCATAATCAACGGTCTCACACCATCTTCGGAAGGGCCATAGTAGATTTTTTCCAGCATGGCGCTGTGCTCGCTTTCATCAGCCTCCGCGGCGGAGCCTGTTACCCAGCCTTCAGAGTCGACGTGGAATTTGAATTCGAATTTTACTTCTTCGATCTCACCATCACCGAAGACTAAACAAGCTCCTCCTTCGCCTTTCCAAGTCAAGGGAGCTTCTTCTTCCTGCGCCACGCAGGTCATCCCTGTCAGCATCACGCCTGCAATCAATACCGAAAGCATAATTGACCATTTCTTCATATTTCTCTCTCCTTCAGTCATGTTTTAATGTATCAATATATTTACAATCAATATACAAGAGATTATAGGAACGAATTCAAAGATAAAGGGCCGATAGGCAGATTCTTATGTCTATCTGTATCAATACGAGAGATCTTGTCTCAATCTTTATAAGCATCTATTAATATGAATACCTTTCAATCCTTTCATTGTTTTGACGCATAGAATTCGAAAAATATTGATTTTATTTCAAGTCAAGGTTTTTTCATTTTGTATGGATGAATGGCATTACTTCAGAATCGAGTTGAAAATTTGAGGATGCTGGTTTCTTGAAAATGGAATCAGCCGGAACGCCGCTGTGAGTTCGCGTTCTTTCAACCGTTTCGCCTCCAGTGGGAATAAGGTTTGATGATATTGCGAGCCCAATCCTGCGACGGAAGAATTTACACTGACAAGAACGCCTTCCTCTAATCGTTCTAGGCTGATATTTCCCCCGAACATCATAAGGCCTATGCCATTTCCACGCTCATCAGTTAATGCGAGGAGATCGATTCCACTGCGGTTTCCCTGTAAAAATCGATCTGAAAGAATCCATTGAAATAAACCCCGCTGAGAGAGCCGCTGTTTCCCCGGATAGGCGGGAAAGGGTCCGTTTCCCAGCCAAGATATACGATCCAACAAGGGTGGCGCAAGAAATGACAGGCCCGTTTCGAGAAAATATCCATCGCGATTTTGCGGTTCCAGCGTATAGCGCACATCACAGTATCCGAATGGGGATATGAATAGATCCACATTGGCCCGGCATTCAAGATCAGGATCTGATTCATTGCTAGCTGCTTGAATGGAACTATAGGTTTCGTTCGTCAATTCCATTTCAATTTCGACATGATTCTCGATTTTTTCCGAGTGGAAGGAATCGATGCGAAGTTTTTTTAAAAGATAGGGATCAGGCAGCAAGGAACGGCCTTCTTCTTGATAGTGAATGCGATCGGCCCATCCCGGTTCCCGCCCCAGCCGGATGTAGGGGCCACCAGTAATCAACCGGACGTGACGTTTGGGTGTCATAAGGAACCACTCGCCGGTATGTGGATCGATACGGAGCTGATAGTTGCGGTGATCGATTTGGACCTTTTGCTGGTTTATTTGGATGCTCCAATCTTTATCCATTCGCAGATCGTCCAACCGCGTCAGAAACGATTCTTCCCATTTCGGTGGCTTCAATCGGACCACATGTTCATACAAAGAACGTTGCTGTGAGTCAACAAAATGGAGACGTAGCATATATTCATGCCATTCGATATCTTCCGGCAATGTGACAGTGACCGCCATCTCCATTTTTTTACCCGGCTCCAGATCGAGAAGCATGTTTCCCCTGTCGATAATCGAATGGTCTTCCATGAGAAACCATTCGATGGAAATATCTCGTAAGTTTTTGAAATTATAGTGGTTATGGATCGTGATCTCAATTGTATTCAAGCCTGGGATTATAGTTTGTTCATTTTCGAGAATCTGGATGGGGGAATAGATCTGTTTGGATTGCCAATAATCTGTTTGCGGCGCCCGGTCAGCATTGACGATTCCATCGGTTCCTTTTTCTTCCTGACTGTCGATTGTCTGATTCCGGCGTAGACCCTGATCCGCGAATCGCCAGATCATCCCTCCCGCGAGTGTGCGGTTCTGACGCGCCGTCTCCCAAAGTAATCCTAATCCCTCGAATGTGTCTTCAAGCGCATCCGCGTATTTCAAAGCGATCACTGGCCGTCCCATTCGGCCAAACCGGCTCCATTCTTCGATGCTGGGAAACAATGGCGCGAGAATATCTATGGCTTTCGGCAGATTGCGTTCCGCCTTTCCCGGCAGCAGGATTGGCCGTGTTGGATCGGCGCGTTTTACATATTCCACTGATTGCATCGCGTTCTCAACAGACATGGTCTCATTGCCCACACTCCATACAATTGCGGCGGCGTGATTTCGCATCGATCGAAGAGTGGTGTCTATCTGTTCCGGCGTCTCGCAGGGCAGAGAACAGACTGCGTAGATCCCCAATTGTTCGCAAAGATCCAGAAAACCGGGTGAAGGGGGGCTGTTGAGATACCAAACCGCATTGATATTGGCTTCCTGCATCAGCTGAAGATCGCGTTTCCATTGCGGCTCACGCATCGCGAAACCGACATCTGGATCGAATCCTTGATAACAGACGCCGCGTAATTTGATTGGCGTTCCATTCAAACGTAATTCACCCCGCTGGATATCAATCCAGCGGAGTCCGGCGGGTCGCTCATATTGTTGAATCGGTTCATCGTTCATCATGAGCGTTATATTGAGTGAATAGAGTACGGGATTTTCAGCGCTCCATAATTTTGGATCGGAAACGGGGACGAGAAAATTGGCGTGGAGTCTATTTCCTTCGGATTTTAAATAGTTCACCACGATTGTTCCGGCGGGATTCGCGTCAGGATCATACAATTCCGCTTTCAGCGTAATCCCATCTGTAGGCGCGCCAATCCCCACCGCGGCCAATTCCACACTGCAGTTCAAACGCGTTGAGCCGGTCTTCTCTTCTCTTTCTGTATGAAAGACGAGATCGTTGATATAAATGTCGGGAACAGAAAGCAGCGATACACTCCGGTGAATCCCTGAGAACGCCCATGTTTTGGTTTGAGTGTGATTCGGTTTATAGACACGCGCGGCGAGTATATGTTTTTTCGTATTTGAGAGGACATCTGTGATATCAAACGGCGTGGGAATCACAGGTGAATCAAGCATTCCTATGGTTTCACCATCTACCCAAAGTTGTATTCCATCCATCGCGCCATCTACTTGCAGAAATACCCGGCGGTCTTTCCAATTCCGTGGAATTTCAAATTCTTTCCGGTAATACCCAACCGATGGAGATGACATTCCAAAGGAAGGTTCTTCATAACCATACAATTCCCAATGTCCTGGAACTCGAATCAACGGCCAGTTTTTATCGGAATAGTCCGGCATAAAAAATGTGGAGGTTATCTCTGGATTTTCACGTTCACAGTATTTGAATTTCCATTCCCCATTAAGGGAACGATGGAATTGTGGATGGGATTGATCGGGAAGAACGGCGGCAGCGAGAGAGGTATATATGAAGAATATGAAGTAAGTAAAAATGTGGAGTAATCGTTTCATCGGTTTCACGTACGCTTGGAATGATGGAGACCGTATCGGGTTGATACGGTCTCATTATATACTGTCATGATTGTATAAACGATTGATCCCTAGCTTTTGGGACCGATCATTTTTTCGGGACGCACGTATTGATCGAATTGTTCTTCTGTCAGGTAGCCTAGTTCAATGGCCGCTTCTTTAAGGGTGGTGTTGTCTTTATGAGCTTTTTTCGCGATTGCGGCGGCTTTATCGTAGCCGATGTGCGTGTTCAACGCTGTCACCAGCATTAGCGAGCCGTTCAGATTCTTTTTAATATTAACTTCATTGGGTTCAATGCCCACGACGCAATTCGTACGGAAACTGTCGCAGGAATCGGCCAGTAACCGGATAGATTGAAGCAGGTTGTAGATCATGACCGGCTTAAAGACGTTTAACTGGAAATTTCCCGATGCGCCCGCGAATCCGATAGCGGCGTCGTTTCCCATGACTTGCACCGCGACCATGGTGATCGCTTCGCATTGCGTAGGATTTACTTTGCCCGGCATGATGCTGGAACCTGGTTCGTTCGCGGGGATGTTCAATTCACCGATACCACACCGGGGACCTGAAGCTGACCAGCGAATATCATTGGCGATTTTGAACAAGGACGCCGCAATTGTTTTAAGCGCGCCGCTCGTTTCGATCATCGCGTCGTGCGCGGAAAGAGATTCAAACTTATTCTCCGCCGTCACAAAGGAGATGCCGGTTTGTTTCGCGATGTTTTCCGCCGCTTTTTCCGCAAAGCCCGGTGGGGTGTTGAGACCCGTTCCGACAGCAGTGCCGCCTATCGCCAGTTCGTATAGGTAGGGCAGACAATTCTCGATTCGTTTCAATCCATGCCGCAGCTGCGCCGCGTAGCCGGAAAATTCCTGCCCTACAGTCAACGGCGTCGCGTCCATTAGATGGGTCCGGCCGATCTTGATGATTGAATTGAATTGTTTCGCTTTCTCTTCGATGACTTCCGCTAACGCTGTCACAGCGGGGAGCAACCGGCGGTGGATCTCCATTGCGGCGGCGATATGCATTGCGGCGGGAAATGTATCGTTTGAGGACTGCGATTTATTCACATCATCATTAGGATGGATTGGATCTTTACTGCCTCTTTCTCCTCCTGCGAGTTCGATGGCCCGGTTTGAGATGACTTCATTGCTGTTCATGTTCGTCTGCGTTCCGCTGCCGGTCTGCCAGACGGAGAGAGGAAAATGTTCGTCCAGTTTCCCTTCGATTACCTCATCGGCGGCTTGGACAATCAAGTCTTTTTTCTCTCTGGGGAGGACGCCCAGTTCTTCATTCACTACCGCGCAGGCTTTTTTCAAGATACCGAACGCTTTGATCATCTCCCGTGGAAAGCGTTCCGTCCCGATTTTAAAATTCATTATCGACCGGGCTGATTGCGCTCCATAGTACGATTCTTTTGGAACTTGGACTTCTCCCATTGTGTCTTTTTCAATTCGGTATTCCATTCTTACCTCCCATTTTTGTTTGGACGAATCTACAAAGCATCCTTATAGTTATTGTTGCACGTTATGATTGTTTGCATGGATCGCTTTGGGCATATAAGACGATCATCGGTTCGAAAGAGTTTTTTGTCAATAACGATCGATTCATTTATAGAATCTCAGGTTCCTTTTTTTTCTATTGATTCGATTGAGTTGGCGATATATTATCAATTTTTTTAAAAAAAATATAATTATTATTCGATTATTTGTAAAAATTCGTTATAATATATTGAGATTTTGCCATTTATTGATCACGGTTAGACCAACACCTTTTTATTTGATTAAAATAAGGATGTTATCAATAATTAAATTTTAGGGTATATAATATCAATTTACTCGTTCAGAATAGGAGATGAATCATTTCTAATCGCCTGGGAAGATATGAAAAAAACTCACTCTATTCAGGGAATAGTTTTAACATAGAGCAGTTTCTGAAACCGTTTTAGTTAAGGAAGGGATTTACAAATGAAACGAATAATACGCAAGGGAGAATCAGCATTGGATTCACGAATCAGGAAAATTGTAACGGTTTGTTTTATATTTTTGTTCATCGTTGGTTTTTCCATTCCCCTATCCGCCACTGATTCAGATTCGAACCGTCTGCCTTTAGAACCACAAGTCGCTTTGCTGATCGACGCGGGCGCGAATTCGATTATCAATTTCGGCGATGGGATTCTGCTGCAAGGTTCCGCGGTCGGTGGAACAGGAAATTATAGTTTCTTCTGGTCGATATTATCCGGTCCGGATCGTTCAAACCAGCAGTTTACATTAACTACCCATCCCAATCCTTATTTTCTCCCATTTAAGATTGGTGTTTATACCTTGAAACTCAATGTTTCTGATGGAGTGACCAATCTCAGCGATACAGTGACGATCATTGTAACGGGAATAAACGATGTTGTGGTCTCCCAGGGCCTGGGAGGGCAGACGTTGGTGAATTATCGTAATTTAAATCCCGATCAAGGGCCTGTTACATCGATTCTCCGTTCCTTTCGTGGTTGTGGCGGCGCATTCTTGGAAGCGGTCGGCGGGGGGATTGGGCGTATTACCTATGTTTCCACCGGTGATGTTAACGGTGATAGTATTCCTGATACGGTTGTGTCGTTCGGTCCCGTCACGGCGGCGGGCGCTGTTTATCCAAACATCATCGTCGTTCGGGATGGATTGACTTCCGCTGTGGTGGGGCATAGTTTTCAAGCGTTTCCTACGGGATCGGGGAGTCCTGTGAATTATAACTGGGGTGAAGTGCGAACCGCTGTAGGCGATTTCAGCGGCGTTGGAAGCGTACAAATCGCGGCCGCGCAGGGATACGGTGGAGACGCCGTTGTCCGGTTGTTCGAATATACGGGCGATCCCGCGCCAAATGGATGGCAAGTCGTAGGACAGTTCAACGGGTTGGTAGGAAACGCGCAAACAAATAACGCCAAGGGTGGAATCACGCTTGCGGCGGGGGATTTGGATGGTGATGGAGATGATGAACTGCTGGTTGGACAGACTAACAGCGGCACATCACAGACGATCTTTCATGTGTTGGATATCCAATCCCATCAAGTCGTAGCCCGGTATCCCTACGCGGGATTCCAAGAAAAGTACCGGGGCAATGGAGGCGTTGAGTTGGCCGCAATTGATCTTAACGGTGATGGCCGCGACGAGATCCTCGCCGCCAGCCAAGGGAATGACCGCAACCATGAGGATCAGCGCGACGATGCGCCGATCAACGTGATCAGCGTCATAGAACCTGTTCTGAATGATGGACATCTCACCGGATTCACCCGCCCTTTACGCAGTGTCATTACAGTATGGAATGAGGATATTAATCCTTCCGGATCGGTTAGTCTAACACGGGCGGAATTGAATGGCGATCCGACGGATGGCGATGAATTGGTTGTAGGAACAGGGAGTATCGTTTCGGTCAGCGGTACTACTGTATCGGCGAAAGAATTACCTCTGGAATCCCGGTATCGTTTAATCAAAATCAATTACAGCCCCGGCGCTGTAAATGGTGTCTCGAATGTTATTGGCAGCAATCGAGGGTATATCGCGTATATGGGTGAGACGAATCCGAGCAGCGGCTCTATCTATGTGGCTTCCATGAATCCCGCCGCATTAGTGCCGGATGAGCGCGACCGGCCATCGCCAACGCCAACGTTTACACCGCTTCCGACGGGAACGCCGACCATTACGCCGACCCCGACGCCCACGGCTACATCAACGCCGACACCGACCGCGACCCCGACGCCACTCACGATTGGACAGTGGGATTTCTCGTATAATTTGGATTCAACCTTTGCGGGTGGTTTTCCCTTGATTCCCAAAGCTGTCGCGCCCGCTGAGACACCTGCGGTGAGCTACATTGAAAGGACTATCGATCAAGAAAGAGGGACTGTCGCGAATATCAAGCGGGGCACCTATTTCGAGTTGACACACGGATTTGCTCCCAATGGCGGTGGACAAAACGTCAACCAATATACTTTAGTAATGGATTTCATGCTCTATGAGAATCCCGCGGGCTTTGTTTCCATCTTTCAGGCCGATCCACTTAACAGCAACAACAACGGGCAGTTGTTCGTCAGTCAGAATGGGATTGGATTCGGTCAGAATTTTGGAGGAACGATTCAAACCATGCGCTGGTATAGGATCGCGTTAGTCGTGAACGCGCCGGGTGGGTATTTATTATGCTATATTAACGGAGAGAAAGAACTGACGGTCCAATCCGTTGCGATCGATGGCCCCTGGTCATTGGAATCGACCGCCTTGCTCTTTGCGGATAATAATGAGCTGAACGCAAGTCTTTATGTCAATAGCGTTCAAATTAGAGATCACCTCCTTGATTCCGACTCCATCCGAGCGCTGGGAGGCCCCCAAGCGGCGGGAATTCCATAAATCGCAGGAAAGCGCTGACGATATGAATATAGATTCAATCAATATGTACGCCCGTGAAGTGACCGATCCAGCGACACGGATGAACGTCGCCGTGGGAGCGATTGTAACGGACGCGGCGGGCAGGATACTGTTGGAACAACGCAGCGATAATGGAATGTGGGGGATTCCTGGTGGAATGATGGATGTGGGAGAGACGATCCTTGAAGCGGGAATTCGTGAAGTGAAAGAAGAGACCGGGCTTGATGTAAGGATTACCGGCTTACTCGGTGTCTATTCTGACCCCACTGATGGATGCGTCGTGAACTATCCAAAAGCCCCTCATCCCTGGCATATCATCACCATCGCGTTGATCGCCGAAATCATAGGCGGAGAATTAACGATCAGTGATGAAAGTCTCACGTTAAGATTCTTTGAACCGGACGCTTTGCCGGACGAGATTATCCCTCCATTACTCCGCCCGGTAGATGATTTTGTGCGGGGGCGGAGGAATGTGATTCGGTAGTACACAAAAATGGAGATGTATTTTTCTGGAGAGAAGGATTAGAAGAATAAACTTATGGTATTCTAATTGATCAGCGGCCAGAAATGTAGGATTTCTCCCTCGTTATGCGGCGCTTGCTAGGAGTATATGTTAACAGTTCGATTTTACTGTTTCATCCTATTAACTCACAGGTAAATACAGGATAAGGTCTTGATATTCATGTGGGGCTGATGCTTCCCAAATCAAGATGAGTTCTTCGACAGTTTCACCAATACTCATGTTGGGATTGAGTTCCAATATGCCTGGAATATGTCTTCCTTTCGCAAGATGATCGGCGAGATGTTCCGGCATTGATTTGCGATTATTGGTAACCAGAGAGAATCCATTGTCCTCACACCAGTCTAAGATATCCGGATCTTTTGCGCCTACTGAGGGGACACCAGGATCGCCAATCTTCCATGCGATGATCGCCGAATTTTTCTGCAATAACGCTCTTCGAAACGCGGAATCAACGTTCTCATCAAATAAGTACCGAATCTCATTCATACAATGGATGACCTCTGGTGTTGTCGTTGTTGTTTAAGATGACGGAGTCTAACAACAACTGGCGGAGGATTTCGAGCCTGATCTTCACGCATGCGTTGGCTAAATGCCAGCCATTCTGTCAGATATGCTTCAATACTCGACTTATTGTGAAGGTAATAGAGAATTGTGGCATACACTTGTTCAAGCGTGAGTGAGTGAAACCGTTTTACAATGGCTTCTGGGGATTGCTCTCGGTGGATATACTCATACAGAATTGATTCAATCCCCACACGTGTCCCTTTTATGCGAATATCATCGGGGCCAAGATGATTAAAGTATTCTTCGATATTCATGATTTAAACCTCGTCTCGTATTATGGATAAACAAAGCACACGCCTATAAACACAAGTGTAGTCTAACGCTTTAATCAACTACCCTACTCGACTATAGGTTTTCTGCTCTCGCGTGATTTAATCACGCAGCGTAACGGATGATCTCAAGTTCGGTTCCGCCTTCCACTTTCGCCAAGATTTCGTCGACCTTTTGTAGAACTATATCATCAATCAAATATTCGGGACACTTGGCGCGTTGAAGAACGGGAAGGCCCTTAAGAATCACGATGGCCGTGTCGCTGATTTTGAAAGGTAAATCCGTTATTGCTGTTTTAAGTTCTCCACCGCATACGGAACATTTCATTGCTTAATCCTTAGCTCACTCCACTTGTCAGTCAGTTTGTTCTGGATGGCGCTTGCTGGCGTTCATGATTGTGAGACCGATAATTTCCCCTTGCTCGTAGCGAATAATCACATCATCATCAGTCAACTCGCTGTCATCCGCGTGACTTGGCTTTTTAAAATTTACATATAGCACATCCGCTTCAGCATCGTATGAAGACCAGAGATAACGCTTCGGCGAATGCTTCACTGCGGGGATTAAGCGCATGTATTCATCGACCATTATAGGGGCCATACTTGTTTCCTCCGGTTGAGCGAACTAACACGTCGAGTAAGAAAGGCCGTTATGATAAATCCATCTGGCGCCATTTCCCGATAAGGGACTACAAGATATTTTCCAGTATGTAGGATGGGCTAAAAGCGGAGCGTAGCCCATCATTACATCGTGAGGTTGCATACGCATATTTGCTGGACTATTTGTTGAATTGCTTTTCATACTTAATCCTCATTTAGGGCACGAAGTATAAGCTCAGTCCACTTCAAGCAATCGAATACTAGAGGTTTTAGAATGGGCTTAGTACCGTGAACATCGCTCATATTTGATCGCAAAGTCTGTATTACAAAAGCTCCCTGGTTCATAGCACCCTTAAAATTCTTACAGAATGACTTAATAACTTGTTCATTCCAACCAAGTTCTTGAAGTTGTTGCTCCATCTTGGTAATGATACCCATTGCGTCAAGAGAGCGTTTGCATTTCTCTTGATATGAAGCCTTAGTTGGCTCTCCAAGACCGGCTGTTGAATAAATCGCTGAGGTTGTCGCATCCAGTGCGCCACACATTGAAGAAATGGCGCCACTCAAATCACCGTCGCGTAGGCGTTGGGCTGCCTTTGTAAGATCCTCTTGAGATTCGGTTGGAAGTTCAGTAAGGATAGAAGGATCAAGAATCTTTATGGGTATGACAGCATTTCCACTAAGACACCATCCCAGGCGTGAAAGATTCTCCTCTAGTGATTTTCTTGAATCTGGTTTTCTTTTTAGCACTTCTTCGGTAATGACAGCAATAAAATGCTCATAAGACTCAAGTTCATGTAGACCAGAGTCAATGCCTGTCATTAGTTGCCCTTTTGAAGCGCCTCCTTTAAATTTTTGCTCAAGGTGTTTGATGGATTCCAGATTAAAGCCAGCAAGCCCGACGATTTGTTTTATCTCGTTGAAAGAGAAATCATTTTCCAAAGTAGATCTAAGAGCATTCCATGCTTTGTTTATATTTTCCATTTTGCCCTTTCGACGGGAGGCAAAGGCAAAGTTTTTTGTCTTTGAGGATTTCTTATTTATTAATTCCCTGTATTCAACGCCGCGTAGATCATCCGTACCGCCACTATGATCAAGATGAACGCGAAGAGAAATTGCAGCGTTTTATTTGACAATCGATCCGCCAGCGTCGCGCCGATATTCGCGCCGATCACTGCTGTGATGGAGATCGCCAAAGCCAGTTTGAGATCCACGTGGATATTTGGATTGACATGATAACGGAACGCGCCCATCAACGCCATTGGAATCATGACAGTCAGCGCGATTCCCTGCGCTTCCTTCTGAGAGACCGCTGTCAGCAGGCTGAGCGCGGGCACAACGATGATTCCCGCGCCCACACCAAATAAGGCACTGAACACACCCGCCAATAGACCAAGACTTAAATAAAACACCATCGAACCACCTGAAAATTCCGCCGGCATCACTGCGCTCCTATTCTATTTTCTCTCATTCAAGATTTTCCACTCCAGCCGTCTTAAGGCGCTGGGGTGGGAATGGACGACCATATTTCGGGTTCTGTGTCACTGATTTCAAAATTCTCGAAACGGGCCCATCGATCTGCGCCGGCTTGTCCGCCTTGGGTGAACACGCCTGCGCGGGGTAGTGGGGAGAGTGGAAATTCCGCTTTGCCAACGAAGAATTTTCCATCATCACCCCAGCACGACGCGGATACAACGCCATCGTTGAAGACCGCCCCGATCCAGACACTCTTTTCTGACCAGGGGACTTTATTCACGACCTTGGCCTGCGCTTTGATTTCCACAACGTACACGACCCACATCTGCCCATCGACCATCTCTTTGACTAGTTTGATGTAATCGTCATCACCGTGATAGAGAATCAATCCCGCTTGTTCGTACTGTTCTTTATGGACGGCGTCGACACAGACTATTACCGATTTCGTTCCTTCCAAGAGAGGCCGCACAAGGATATTTTTCGCGTCTTTGCCACCTCCCATAAGACCGCCCGGTTCAAGTTTGATATACAGCCCATTTTCATCACTGCGGCGCCCCGCTGGATTCTCCCGAATCCATTCCCACGGCGCGACAGGCGCCGCATGGAATGTGTCTTTGAAAGCGATCGCCGGTTCGCTCGAATCTTGACCGGCTGGTTTACACGCGCTGGAAAGAACAACAGCCAACGCCAACGCGACAAACCATACTATGTTCTGTTTCATGCGATTCTGTCCGTTTTTCATAATGAACCCCCTGCTTGGATAGGTTAGAAGTTGAATGGCGCTCAGTGGAACGTCCTTCGATAGCAAGCCTATACTACGAATCAGAGATGGTTTCAAATTGGCCTTATAAGAATCCTAATACAATCTTATCTTTGAGAGAAGGATTCATATTTGAAAATAGCAATTTACATCTGTGAAAGAACTGTGGAAAAGATTACAATGCCAACAGTTTTGAGACGCCTTCGATAAAAACAGGAAAAGCGAGGAACGAGTGATGACACCCAAAGAACGGATGATGCGCGCTCTGAATCTGGAAAAACCTGACCGTCTTCCTTGTTCGATACATCAGTGGCAGCAATACCATCTCGATACGTACATGAATGGCGTTGATCCATTGACTGCGTTTCAGCAGACAGGGATGGATGCGGCGATTCAATATTTTGAAGCGATGGGGCAGTTCTGGCTCCCTGACGCGGACGAGAACGTCCTGCAATCTCCGGATTGGCGCGAGACACTGACTGTCATCGATCCCAATCCAAAAAATAAAATCCTGCTTCACACGATCGAGACACCTGAGGGCCAGCTCACCTACAAAACCGGCAGTAACAATATCACAACATGGGTAATGGAATACCTGGTCAACAAGCATGAGGACGTTGAATTGATTGATAAATACATGCCCGTCGCTAAGTTGAATCGTGAGGCTGTATCCCAAGCGTATGATGAAGTTGGCGACGTGGGAATCCTGCGCGGTTTTGTTTGGGGGGATCAGGCGGGATGCTGGCAGCACGCCTGTTGTCTCATGAAGCCGGAGGATCTAATCGTGGAAGCGCTGGAAAATCCTGATTGGGTCCATCATTTCATGCGCGTTCTCTTGGAAAAGAAACTGCGATTTATCGAAGAATCCTTACAGGGCGCCCGGTTTGATTTGATCGAAACCGGAGGCGGCGCGTCAAGTGATACGCTGATCTCACCGAATCTCCACCGCGAATTCTGTCTCCCCTATGACCGTGAAATGCACCGTGCTCTTCACGCCATTGGCCATAAAGTCACGTATCATACCTGCGGCGGTATGATGTTTATCCTCGATCTCATTGTCGAAAATGAAACCGACGCGTCTGAAACCCTCTCCCCAGCGAAGATCGGCGGCAATATCCGCGAACCCGAAAAAGTCGCGGATGTCTTCGGAGGGAAAGTGGCGATGATTGGCGGGATGGATCAGATGACATATCTGACGGATGGAACCCCTGAGCAGATTAAACAAGAAGTGTATCGCCTTTTCGAAGGCTTCGGCGCGAATGGAGGATACATCCTCTCCGCCAGCGATCATTTCTTCGACGCTCCAATCGAGAACCTAAAAGCTTACGCGGACGCCGCGAAAGAGTGCCGTTATTAATCTACCTATTGGTTCCTTGTCTTATACTGATAAAAAAGCGCGTCACATACTCCGCAGGCTGACGATTGGTTTCGGAAAAACTCGGCCGCTTTTTTATCCTTCCAAATTGTGGCGATATTCACGTTAGAACGTGTCAGCGCGCCAATCGCAAAGTGGCGGGAGGTTGCAGCAGGGCGTACAGGTTCCATCCGTTGTGATGTAAAGGCCATCATCGGTCCGGGGGCAGATTGTATCGCCATGAGCCGCTAAACGTTGAAACACGCTGGGCCGGTTCACGCTATGGACGCGGACACCACATTGTTTTCCAAATGCAGAATATTCCTGGATTAATTGCTGTTCATGCTCCCAACTGGGGCGTTCAATCGCCGCGCCGGGATACATCTGCACACGCGCCAGATTGATCGAACGAATGGAATATCGCCCCGCGAATTCAATGATTCGCTTTACATCTTCTTGATTCTCTTTGGTCACCATACATTGCAGAATCAGGGGAGTTTTCGAAACTAACTTTTTGTTCGAACTGTATTCAATAATATTATTTACAACCTTGGCGGATGGTGGATGGAGGGAATTTTTTCGTTCCGGCGCCGCTGTTGCGATGTCTGGCCAACGATCGATAGAGATCGAAATGTTGGAAATGGAGAGTTTTTGGATATGTTCACGCCGGATTCGATCTAGGAGAATTCCATTGGTCGTGAATCGAACGCGGGCACGCGGCCAATACTGATTCGCATATTCAATGAACGTGAAGAAGTGGGGATGCAGCAGCGGTTCGCCCCATCCAGTCAACGTCAGCCACTTCGGAGCGGGATTCGTTGATACGATTTCATGAAAGAGGTTTACAGGGATATTATCCTGCGGAATTCTGCCATGCGTATGCGGGCAGATGGGGCATTTGAGATTGCAGGCGTTGGTCACTTCGATCTGAATCTCACGGGGATAAGCGCTTCGTCTTTTTATCAGCAGCCGGATAAATTTAGCCGCGTTATCAACAATCGATCGCATCGTGTTCTTTATTCTCCCCTCCGGTTCTGCCTGTGTATGAATAAGTTCATTACAACACGCGCGTCGTTTTTAAGGAACGTCCACGAGCGATACGATTTCAGGCGGTAAAAGAATTGCGAAGGCCGTAGATAGAACCGCCGGTACGCATATCGGATCAATTTCCGCAACCTATCCGCGCTGAGATGCGGATACGAGATCATACTCTTCCGGAATGGATCGATCGCGTCGGAATCATCGATGAGGATATTCTTTTCTTTCGCCTGTTCGTAAAATGGTGTGCCTTTAAAAGGCGTCGCAATCGCGAACATAACGTGATGAACTTTCAGGCGGATCAGTTCATCAACGGTCCGGATAATGTCTTCTTCCGTCTCCTCTTCCGAAGCCCCGAAGAGGATATTAATCTTCGGCTCCACCCCGTATCGTTGGAGCAATGGAACCGCTTCGTAAAAGGTCCGCAGATCGAGCCGTTTATCTATCAAATCCAATAGATGTTGTGAGAGGGTTTCAATCCCAATATCCACACTAATACAGCCCGATTTCGCAAGAGCGGCGACGATCTCTTCATCTCCTAAAAAATCGGGACGGCTCAGGCAGCCCCATTGCAGACCGAGTGATTGAATACCTTCGCAAATATTGAGCGTTCGTGTTTTTGATGCTAAAAATTGATCGTCCATGACCATGACCGATGGATAACCCGCTTCTTTGATTGTCTTGAACTCATCGATCACCCGTTCCGCCTTGGCGTAGACCGATTTCGGCTTTTGATTTGTGTGAGTGTTTCGGTATTCCAATTCTCTGGCGAAACTGACCGAGTTCGGAACGCAGTAAGAACATGTGAACGGACAACCACGCGAGACCAGCATCGCAGCGACGGGTTGTTTGGGAAACTTGGCGTTCAAAAACTGTGAGGAGAGACGTTTCACAGTAGGATGAAAGTGAAACGTATGTGGGATTTCCTCAATAGGGATCGGCGCGAACGTATGGGGATGATGAACGATTTGATCGCCTTCAAAAAGTGATACCCCGTCTTTCCCACCGAATTGCAAATAGTTCAGGATGTTCTTCTCTGGTTCACCGCGAAAGATAAGAAGCCGCTCATTATACGCCGCGTTTCCAACACTGGAAAGATATTCTTCCGGGACGCGTGTCGGTTCGGGGCCGTGGACGAGAATGGGCGCCTGGATTGTAGAGAGGATCTTTGGAATGATTTCAATATCCGCCGGTTTGGCCAGGATCACTGAATGAAGAATCAACGCCTTGGGTTTTAATTCCGCAAGCCGGTTCAAGAATTGTTTATCAGTCAGATTATCCAACGCCGCGTTGACAATTTCCGTTTGAAATCCATGTTTTTCCAAATAGGATAGCAGATATAAATTGGCTAAATCCGGCAATGGATACAGCATATAACTGCATCCTGCGAACCGTTCGGGAATCAGGCTCCGATCGGACGCTGGGGGATCTATAAAGACAATAAGAGTATCCGTTTCACTCATTCAGTTTTCCTGGTGTAGTGGGGCGAGATTTTATGTGCTATTTTTATTACTCGAAAAGACGGTTTTAGACAACGCCCATGCGGATTGAAGAATTCCTTTTAAATAGCGTGGACTTGGATTTCGAAGAATTCGGCCTGTGTAAGAGAGAAACGTCCGGGGCCGGAAATAGAAATCCCTCCAGATTTTGCGTTGCCAATAGAGAAGGTCATCCGCCGTCAATCCATGTGGAACGAAGACCGGTTCAAGAAGATTCATTTTCGTCCAGTCATCGCTAAATGTCCCATATTCATGAGCCTCGCGGAACAATCGCGAACCGGGAAATGGTGTCATGCATGTGACGCTGATATCTGAAAATGGAAGCGTCCGGGTTAATTGATGCGTCGCCTGGAGCGTTTCCCTCGTCTCCCCAGGATGCCCAACGATGAAAAATCCCTTGGCCAGAATCCCGGCGTTGACTGTGTTTCGAACGCCATCTTCAATTTGGTCCAGCGTCAATTTTTTCGATTCCCGGTCAAGGATTTCCTGCGATCCACTTTCAACGCCATAGCTGATATGCCAGCATCCGGCCAGTTTCATAATCCGCAGCAGTTCCGGTTTCGCCAGATTGACACGGCTGTTGCAGGCCCAGCTCATCTTGAGATTACTTCGCGCGAGCAAATCACAAAATCGTTCGACATTTTGACGATCGAGCATAAATGTATCGTCTTCAAATGTAATGTCCCGAATACCAAACTGTTTGTTTAAATACTCAAACAACTCGACCATGTATTCAGCGGAATGCGCCCTGACAATCTTGCCAAATACGCTTGTATCGCAAAAACTGCATGAAAAAGGGCACCCCCGTGAACTGACGAAAGAGGTGGATGGAGTTTGTTTGACTTTAAATAGAGCGGGTGTATAGCGTTCGGGAAATCCAGCGAGCTTGTCCCAGGCGGGGAAGGGAAGCGAGTCGAGTTCCATAAACGGCGCCCAGGATGGAGTCCGTTTGATTTCACCGTTGTCAGCGCGGTACGCGATACCTGCGACATGGGAATAGTCCGGTTTTTCCTCATGAATGGCGTCCAGAAGATCGAGAATCGTACGCTCACCCTCTCCAGTCGCCACTGCGTCAAAATGTGGACAACGTAGAAGAGTTTCTTCCGGAACGGCGGACGGGTGGGGGCCACCGGCGATGATCGGCGCGCTGGGCCAACGTTCTTTAACAATCTTCGCGAATCGTTCCGCCGGTATCGCGGATAATGTTGTAATCGAGAACGCGAAGGCGGCGGGCGTGACGTCCCGCAGTCGCTCCATACATTCGGCGGCGGTTAGCTCTTCCGCGGCGGCGTCGATGACAATCGCTTCCGCCCCGTGTTCCTGTATCAGCGCGGCGAGAATCAGAAGCCCCAAACTGGGGACACAGTTTCCGGAAGCCGCCAAACTCCCATATCGCTCCGCCAACGTTACAGGAGGGGTCATTAAGACAATTGTTCCACCGGCTTTCGATCGAGTTCCCATGGTTATAATATTAATGGGGATTGCCCGGATTGGAAATGAGTTTAAACATGTCCTGGATTTTAACTATTATTTTGGAATGCAGGATCAAACCCTAGTGATTGTTATGATTGAAGAATTATATATATTTGATGAAAATAAATGAACAAAATTTCCCCTGAACTCTCTTTCATCGTCCCTGTCTTCAATGCCGAAGAAACACTGCTGGAAAGCCTTCGGCGCATTCATTCGCAGGAATTTCCTTCGCCCTTTGAAATTGTGATTGTTGATGATGGCTCCACGGATCGGTCATATGAAATCGCACGGGAATGGGCCGCGTCTGTGGAGGTTAAACGGGAAAAGGTCTCAGTCAATCTATTCTCGATACCCCATGCAGGAGAAGCGGCGGCTATGAACGCGGGAATCCAAGCGGCGCAAGCTCCCATCATCGCCTGGGTCGAGAGTGACGTCGAACTGGAGCCCGATTGGCTGCGGACGCTGACGCCGGAATTGGAGGAGGAAGGAATTGCCGGCGCTGGAGGATGGCTGCTTCCAGCGGAAAACGGCGCGGCTATCGCGCAGATTTTCGGTTATGAGATCGCGTATAAAATAAGAACGAATCCACCCTATCCCCGTCACGTTACCAGCGCCAACGCAATCTATAAAAAATCAATATTTGAAGAACTGGGTCTTTGCCGGGAGGATTTGGCGGAATCGAGTTTCGATTCGGAATACAATCAACGGATCCTTGAACGTGGATACCGGCTCAAGTTCAATCCCAACGCGATTGCGCGGCATCATTTTAAATCCCGTTTTATCGATTGTCTGCGCCGGACTGTATGGTATGGGTATAAACGCCCGTTCGTAAAAGGCCAAGTGTTATATCCCTTTGATTGGTGGAGTGGAATTACCGCGCTCACCTGCGGCTTTCTTTTACCCGCCTTTATTGCTGTTTGGTATTCTCCATTCATTGCGCTGATCTGTCTGGCGGCCTGTGTTGGCGCTCACATTCTCTATTCATTCATCTTGTTCCAACGGTTCAAGAAGGCTGTTTTACTGCTGGCGGCGCCGGTTTTCTTCATTCGAAACGGCGCGTTGCTTCTCGCGTATGCTTATGGATGGATTATCAAATTATTGCAATCACAAAAAGGCGAATGATGAGAATCCTCCATGTCATACCCTATTTCCCTCCCGCCCATTCCTACGGAGGCGTTCCCGAGGCGGTATACTCGTTAGCGCAGGCGCAGGCGGAACTCGGTCATGATGTTGTTGTTTGGACAAGTGACGCAGGTATTCAACTTGGCGCCGAACGGGAAGGGATCACTCTTGAGTGGCAAACGGATTCTCACATTCGAGCCATAGGCAAGATGGCTGGTATGCGGGTAATCTACGTCCGCAACCGTTGGCCCTTCTTGGCTGAACGGTTTAAGGTATTTACCGCTGATTATCTACGAGCTGAAACGTTTTCGGCGCCGATTGAAAAATTCGATATTCTCCATCTGCATGAATCCTATATCCTAGGCTATGGGCGCCTCGCGCGTTGGGCGGTTGGAAAGGGAGTCGCGATCTGTCATTCTCCCCACGGTTCGCTGTTACCTCCCGTTCATCGATCGATCAAAAAAGCGCTTCACGCGTGGATTGATCCGCTCCTGCGTAGAAAATGGTTCCCATACATCTCCGCGTTTTTTGCGCTTTGTAAGAATGAACGGGAACAGATTTTATCGTGCGGCGCGTCAGTGGATTCAATCCATATCATTCCACATAGCGCCCCTTCATTCGCCGCTTCTCCTATCCCGCTTCCATTTGATTTTCCTCCGTTGGACAACGCTCCAACATTTTTGTGCGTTGGACGAATAGCCATAGCGAAAGGTATTGATATTGTTGTAAAGGCGTTTGTTGATTTATGGAAGAAAGGTCAATCCGCGCGCTTAGTCTTTTGTGGGCCTGATGAAGGAGGCGTTGGATTGATAACCGACGCGATAAACGCGGCTGGAATTCCCTTTTTTCAAGGCTATATAGAAAATGCCGTGGGAGTATATATCCTTCCACCGATTCCGCATGATTGCTTACCTGGCCTATATGAGAGTGCGGATATAACACTCTGTCCCTCCCCCTATGAATCTTTCGGATTAACGGTCGCGGAATCTCTTTCTTTTGGAACGCCGGTGATTGTGACGGCGGCTTATGGGTGTTTGGAACACCTATCCGCGCCGGAAGAGATGATGGAAATCATTCCCCCTAACGACGCGCGCGCCATGCGGGCCGCGATGGAGCGAATGAGATGGAAGAAGGAATTAAGGCGGGAGAAGATAAGAAACCACGATATCTTGCCCTCTCAATCCGCTATCGCTGGACAGACGCTTTCCATCTATCAAAATCTGTTGAAACACCGTTCTCATGTGTAGATGAAACCTCGATCGGTTCCTATAATAAGGGATCGGCCGGCTGGCTTTTAGTTTTACCGTTCCGTTCGATACAAATCCCGCAGCGAGCACTGGATGTATTTCATTGGACAAGAGCAACGAGAATTGCCCAATTCAAACCAATCGGACATTGATACTGGTTCCTGCGTATAATGAAGAAAAGCATTTAAAGGGGTTTTTACCTTGTCTGATACAGGAGGCGCGTTTGATCGCCGCGGATGTCATTGGAGTGAATGACGCCTCCACCGATGGCACCCCCGCTCTTTTTCAGAAATTTGGCGTCCGGACATTAAATCATCCCATCCAGATGGGATATGGCACAACGCTGCAAACCGGGTATAAATATGCGCTGCGGAACGGCTATGATTACGTTATCCAACTGGACGCGGACGGACAGCACGATCCCCGCTTTTTAACGCGTTTCTATCGGCATTTGACACGGGGGGACGCGGAGATCGTTATCGGATCCCGGTTTCTGAAAGAATCCCGGCCGTCCTTTTATCCGACCGGTCCTCTATATTCAGGAACTTTACTGCGCCGGATCGGCATCGTCCTATTCCGGATTGCGATTGTGATCCTAGGTTGGCGTTATGTGTCCGATCCGACAAGTGGATATATTGGATTTAACCGCAGGGCGCTTCAATTTTTCTGTGGAAAGGGATTTCCATTCGATTATCCAGACGCCGATCTGATCCTTACGTTGATCCGGAATCGATTCAAGCTGATGGAAATCCCGGTTTATATGTACGCGAATTCAGAGTATGGGAAACTGCACCGCGGTTGCCGTCCATTGTGGTATATCTTCAAAGTCTCGCTCTCTTTGTTGGTCACATCGATTCGCGGCCGGGAAAGAGAGCTGCACTAACGGCGTGGTGAATGAACGTTATCAAATGAAGGAGTTCAAATATGCTGCCGTTTCGACAACAGATACTAATTTTAATCGTCAGCGGTTCGTTATTAATGGTTATTATTTATTTGATTCAAAAACGCAGGATGTTGGAACTCTATTCCGTCGTGTGGTTTTTGATTAGTATTCTCTCAATCTCTTGTCTTTGGCTATATCCTTTTGTCGTTTGGCTGACCGAATTCATCGGGGCGGGATTTACGTCGTCCACCATTCTTTTTATCGGCGTTTTCATGGGATTATTGTTAAATATGCAATTGTGTGTAAAGTTGACTGAATTAACCCACCGGCAGAAAGATCTCATCCAAGAAATTACACTGCTGCAAAATGAATTGTCCGAGTTGCGTAGGGATCACAACGCGTCTTCTTCATAAAAGCTGGCGCTTTGGCGCTTTGTTCGATTTATCATTAGGAATCCGATGAATACAATTGAACCTACTCCAAATAGACCCGTTTGGCGCGTTCTTGCCTGGGGCGCGTTGCTTTGTTTGCTGATTTGCGCCGTTTACATCCCCGCCCTTTGGGGAGGGCTGTATTTGGATGATAAACGCTTTATTTTTGATAATAATAACATACATAGCCTCTCTTCCATCCCTTATTTATGCATCCATTTTTTTTATATTCGTGGATGGACACAGATATCCTTCGCTTTCGATTGGTATTTGTACAATGGCAGCGCGCTGGGAATGCACATCACTAGCATTATCCTGCATCTGTTGGCTACGCTGTTGGTTTGGTTGACGGCTTCCCGTTTGCTGAATGGATTCGGTGATTCCTCCAAAGAGAACAGAACGATCTTTCCATCAGGTTATCTCGCGGCGGTCTTTTTTGGTTTGCATCCCATCGCTACGCAACCCGTCACGCATTTGATCTCCCGCGCTAACATTCTCGCGGTTTTGTTCTATCTCGTTGGATTCTGGTTCACTTTAAAACTGATGCAAAAAGGATTCCAGGAGGATGGCGCCCACGAACGAGAGCGGTCACGGTTGCTGTTCATATCCTGCGCCGCTGGAGTAATCACTGTTCTCGGTCTTGGCGCCAAGGAAATTATTGTGACGCTGCCCGCGATGGTCTTAATTACCGCCGCTATCTATTGGCGAGAGGAGACTGTTTCTATTCTTTTCAGGCGTTTAGCGATTCTCACCATTCCCTTTCTCCTCTTCGCAGTATTGTTTTGCGCCACCCGTGTTATTGTCTTAGGCGGTGTGCTGGGATTTGAAGATGCGGCAATGCGCCCTTGGACCGTGAACTTGATGACGCAGGCTTGCGTCATTGTGTTATATTACATTCCGAAGATATTCTTCCCGCTGCGCCTTTATTATGATCCCTATTATCCCGAGATCCATTCATTGAATCTATCTGTTCTTTTTTCCGCTGGACTGATTCTCGCGCTGTTAGTGTTCGCTGTATTAATGTATAAGAGAGCGCCGGTTGTTTCTCTTGGGATTCTCTGGTTTTTTGTCACGCTCTCCGTCACGTCTTCGTTTATTCCTTTAGCCGACGTTGTGGCGGAGCGGCGCGTTTATCTTTCTCTCATCGGATTGAGTTTTATTTTTGAATTCATCGTCTTGTGGTTCTTCCAGTTCCGTAAATTCCACGTTTTCACCTATCTCTTCTGCGTCTGTCTGGTGATTTCTTTTTCTTATCGGACGTATCTTCGGAACACTGATTTTAAGGATATTTATCAGATCTACGAAACCGATTTAAAACAGCAATTGACGTATGGAAAAGCTCGCCCCCGAACCATTCATGGGATCGTCAAAGAATCACTATTGACCGACCAGCTCGAAAAAGGGAACGCGATTCTTACAAAATACAACATCGATTTATTCTATATGATGAACCAAGACTTAAAACTGGATGACAAGCACGATTTCCTGTTGTTCGCCTATACGTTCGACTGGAATGACAAAAGACTGATCTCTATCGCGGAGGATTTAGTGAATGAGAATCCAAAAAAAGCCGGATATTTAATCACGTTGCAAAACCTTTATCTCATTCATGGAAGGTATAATGACGCGGAAACGATTGTTGACCGTACGCTGAAGCTATACCCTCTCGATCTCGATTCTTTGCTGAACAAAGCCAATCTTTATAAAGTAAAAGGAGATACAAAAAACGTTCTCAAATATATCCAAATCGCCCGAAAATATTATCCCAACCATGTCAAACCTATCACCCATTTGATTTACTATAATCAAGCCTTTGGCTTGGAAACAAAAGAGTTGGAAGAGGAACTCGAACGGTTAAAAAAACTCCCACAAAATCAATTTGAAACCTTACGGGTGTTGGAATAATAGGCAAAAGAACCTTTGAAAAACCTGATAGTCATATCGTGAATCATTCCCGGTGGATCGATAAAGCGTGAGGCGCCCTACCGCGACTCATATTCTTTTGCACGTTGTGATCTCAATTATGCTGGTTTTATGTTTTTTGTTTCTTGATCGATTCGTTCTTTTAAGAAGATTTTGATCAATGATTGATAGGGAACATCTCTTTTATTGGCGATTGTTTTGATTTGATCCAAAACAAATTCGGGAAGCCGTAAAGAGATTGTCTTGGTGGAAGGTTTTAATTTGGGAAACGTTACTCGTTCCGCTTTCTTCCAATCGATATATTCGGTCGAATCGTTCTCCGCCCAAAACGCTCTTTCTTCATCTTGGTCTTTAAATGGTGGAATCGTTTTTCGTTTGTTCATAATACATTCTTCGCTCCCTATTATTCATATCTCTTGTGGAGATCATTCTGTATCTCATTTTTTCATATATTCTTATAGGAATGATAGGTCTAAGCGAAATGGTTTTTTGTTCATGTTAATTATACTTCTATACTGTACCCCAAAATTCGGACAGCCATCTAAGGTAGGTTACCTCGAAGCCGACAATAGGTAGAAGAGGTGAACCAAATGATGAAAATGCGAAAAAATTTTGATGGAGCGTTCAAAGGCAAAGTGGCACTGGAGGCAATCAAAGGAGAGAAGACCTTAACCCAGATAGCGAGCGATTACAAAATTCATGTGAGCCAGATTCGACAGTGGAAAAAGCGCCTGTTGGAAGAAATCCCAGGCTTGTTTTCACGCAAGCAAGAAAAGAGTCAAGCGGAAGCCGAAGAACTGACGTCGGAACTTTACCGCCAGATTGGGCAAATGAAAGTCGAACTTGATTGGGTAAAAAAAAAGTCTAACGTGCTCAGTTAAGAAAAGACGAAGTTGGATCGAACTAACTAATTCTGAGATTTCAATAAAGAGGCAATGTGAATTGCTGGGGTTGTCTCGTTCAGGATTTTATTATCAACCCGTGGGCGAATCAGCCGAAAATGTAGCGCTGATGAACCTGCTTGATGAACAATATACCCGGACACCGTTTTACGGAATTCGGAAAATGCAGAAATGGTTGAGAACTCTAGGACGGGTTGTGAATAAGAAACGAATCGGTCGTTTAATGCGAGTGATGGGCTTGGAGACGATCTACCCGAAGCCTCGTTTGAGCCTCGGAAATGTTCAGCATAAGAAATATCCATACCTGTTGAAGGGAGTGAAAATCGAAAGACCCAATCACGTGTGGAGCACCGATATCACCTATATACGTATGCGCCAAGGATTTGTTTACCTGGTGGCGATCTTAGGACTGGTTTAGTCGTTATGTGGTGTCATGGAAAGTCTCCACTTCGATGGAGGTTGACTTTTGCCTCGAAGCGTTGGAGATGGCTTTTGAAATTGATAAGCCAACGATCTTCAACAGTGACCAAGGCTCTCAATTCACAAGCACGGATTTTACGAGTCGCTTGAAGAAAGAGAGGACTCTCATCAGCATGGATGGAAGAGGCCGAGTGTTCGATAATATTTTCGTCGAACGGTTATGGCGGTCAGTGAAATATGAGGAGGTCTATATCAAAAGTTACGAAACGGTGAATGATTGTGTGCGCGGACTAACGGATTATTTTCAGTTCTACAATAATGAGCGTCTACACCAAGCCTTGGGATATAAGACGCCGCTTCAGGTTTATAGAGAACACTAGAAAACTTGACGGTCCAAGAACTTTGCGTTTGAGTTTTTTAAGGCATTGGCAAATGCTCTGGATTATCTTGAAATGATCGAAAAAAGGGGATGATCTGATACGTCTCCCTGACGGCAATCCGTCGCACACGCACCAGGATATCCCTTGACCGGTTGCTCTACAGCAGAACCGATCTCCGTTTCTCCTGGTAGTGTATAATATCGGAAAGTTTTATGAGAATCTGGAATCATCATGATTTCCGGATCCCAAATAAGGAGACTTGAGTTGAACGAAATCGAGGTTGAAAACCTACTTTAAATTTCCTTGATTCCTGTCTTGACAATGGGGTACACCTCATTCCACTCATCCTTCTATGAATTTTGATTTTATATATTGTGTAGCTCTTTCTATATTATCGATTTAAGTTCATTGATCACCGATTTTCGCGAGGTGCGGAACCGTCATAATTAGACCAAGATTTGGGCGGGTATGAGGCGGGATCAAGGCGTATATCGTATCCGCATGCGCCTTCCTTCCAGCCAGGGAATTTCAAACGGTTTCTGCAGTTTCTTGATTCCAAGCAAGAGAGGCGTATGAGCCCGCTTGCGGATGCGCACCTCAAAATTTTGCCCGTCGAAACGGACTTTTCCTGGCATATCGATAAAATTTCGAAAAATATCCGGCGCCAAATGGTTCTCAAACCGGGGCAAATCCTGCGCCAATCGCCGATAGAAAAAACTGGCCACCACACTCAACAAGAGATCGAAATAGATCCGGATCATGATCGGTGAAGAGAGCGCATTGATGTGAAAAAAATCTACTAACTCGGCCAGTTTATTCTCGATCCGCCACCGGCGCGCATAGATGGCGAGTACCTCAACCAGATCCAAATCCCGGTTGTTGGTGATGACATAGGTGGGTTGATCCCGCCCATGATCTTTCATAATGATCTGCCGGAATGGCTTCGGGCAGGGTTTCAACGTGACCTCGCTTTCGTGAGCCAGGAAAGTCTGGTGTTTCCGCTTGGGGATGGGGAGTTTGACTTTCATCCAACTTGAATCCGGCAAGGCTTCCGTCTGCTGGATCAGGCTTTGACAGCGGGATCGCAACGTAATGAATTTGATATTGGCCTGGTCCAATTGGCCTAAAATGTTGTACGTGGTTAAGCGGGAATCGAACACCAGGGTCTCGCGGACCACGCCTCGAATATCTTTCAAATACTCCACAAAATTCAGAATTTCTTCCGAGCCGTTTTTCCGTAGTACATCCGCGTTTGCATACAAAAGGGCATTGGTTTCCGCGTCTTGGACGAAAAACGTGTTCGCGCCTTTCAGCGCCTTGTTGCGCGCCCCACACCAGACCTTCTCCATCTCGGATTTCTCGCCGAAATGAGGAATGGAATGAAAGTCCAGATTGATCGTTTCCCCCGAAAAAAACGATGGGTCCCACGCCGTCATGCGGGTTACCATTTCTTGCTGGAGTTGACGGCACAGGCCGGCGGAAACGAGGCAGGAGTACGTTCCCATGTACGTCGGTTTGGGCAACCGGTTGAGACCGGCGAACACGCCGAATCCCGCGTCATGATCGTACTGCCGCACGTGACAGAAGCGTTCGCCTCCCATCAGTTTCAGGGCGAGAAAACTTAAAAACGCTTGTTTTTTACCAATGACTTTGGATTCGGGGATGGGAAGCGAATCGAGCGTCTCCATGAGGCCCGATTCAATAATGTAAGGGAGGAACACGAAAAGTCCCGCAATTTGACAATCTTCATGAAAGGGTTCGAGATCCTCAAAATCCAGATTCTGAGCGGGTTGCGCCAGAAGTGTATTTTTTTTCGTCCGGCCTCGCTGAGCGGCTGTCCGGCGGGGCAGTTTGCCGAAGCCGGCGTCTTTCAAGATTCGTTCCACCGTGCTGGGGCTGATATCAATATTCTCCTCACGGAGCCGTTCGGTAATATCCGCCGCGGCCAACTGATTTTTTCTCCATTCCACAATCCGCTCGCGAATGTAGGGTGTCACGCGGCGGTCTTTTGGTCCGGGTGAGCGTTGGGGGAAAAATTCTAGCGTTCCGGCGCGGAAATCGTGAGCCAAGGCATAGAGCGAATTTTCGGTGAACCCGAAGCGTTGGGCCACGTCGGCGGCCGGCGTTTCGTCAAGGATGTAGGCGCGCAGGGCTTCGTACTGCCGGTGTTTGGGGGATTTCGGAGCCAGGAAGAAGGATTTCAAGTCGTCGCGCATGATATTATGCCTAGTATAATTATGAAGGTTATAATACCGCGAAATAGGAAGTAAATGCAAGGGGGTTAAGAAAAAAAACGTAGAAAAGTACGAAAATTCGAAGATTTTTGACCTGAGATGAAGAGAAATCGGGGAAAATGGAAGAAAGTACGTTCAGATCGTGGAAAATATATCCGTCATATAAGTACAAAGATTAATACGCATTACGCCTTAAAAAAGCAGTAAAATCCGCGAAAAAACTATAGTTCAATTATGACGGTTGAGGTTCTCGCGAAAATCGGTGTTGATCTAGAAATGTTCTCCTTTTATTTCTCCGGTTCATAATAAAAAAAATATTTTTTTGTTGACGTAATGAAATTATGTGCTAATAATATAAAATATATCAGATGATTAAATATTTACCTTTCTAGGTAAAGTTTTTAGAAAAAAGTTTACCGGGAAAAGTAAAGTTCAATCCGGAATGAGTTTTGAGGATCGAACCTTCCAATAATATCAGACATGCATCTTGATTCGTTGTGTAAAGGAGTCTGCTATGAGAACCGTGAACACATCTTTGAAATCCACTACGAAATGTTCTCCGTATCGTTGGGCTTGCCGCCGGGAAACGAATTTGGAACAAGGATCGATTTTAGTCTTAACGGCAATGAGCATTGTATTCATTATGATATCCGCCGCGCTATGTCTTGACATTGGATACATTATTTTAGCCGAAGGGCAACTGCAAAACGCCGCGGAAGCCGCCTCACTCGCCGGCGCCGCCGAATTGATTGATGAAGGTATCTTATATGGTGATGTGTCCTTTGAGGATGATATCACGTTCGCGCGCAATAACGCCGAATCTATCGCTTTCCAGAACAAAGCGGCCAATAGATCATTGGCCTTACACCGCAATGATGAGAATCTTCCGGATGGAGGGATCGTTGTCGGCTATATTGAAGATCCAAGCGATCCAACGAGTCCATTACTCACAGACAATCCGGCCTATTACAATTCCGTCCAAGTTGAAACAAGTCTAACCCATGATGTGAATGGACCGTTGGGATTGTTTTTCAGCGCGTTCGCGGGAACTGGAACCGTCCAGATCTCCAAACGGGCGACAGCCACGATTGATGACCGGATTATCGGATTCGCCTTATCCGATGGGCCGTATGGTGAAGAGAGTCTCATGATGCTTCCTTTCACGATTCTCTACGACACTTGGGTTGAAGGTATGGATGGAGATGATCATCCCCTCGATTGCCCGTGTCCTCATGAACCGGATGTGGATGATTACACCTACGATCCAGTAACAGGCGCTGTCTCCCCAGGCAGTGACGGCATTCCGGAAATGAAATTATACCCCAACAAAGACGGCGTCTGCGGCCAGGAAGATTTACCCGGTAATTTCGGGACCATAGATATCGGCCCCTCAAACAATAGTACGGATGATATACGGCGGCAGATAATTTACGGGATATCGCAGGCGGATTTGGACGCGATCGGTGGCTTGCTCATGACGGATGAAGGTGGAGGGAATTTCTCGCAATGGTTGGAGGGTGACACAGGCGTCAGCACCACAGTGCGATTTGAATTGGATGATATCATTGGACAACCACGTTTGATTGCGTTGTACCGTACTGCAATCAATAATGGAGACAACGCGGAATATAAGATTGTAAAATTTGCCGGCGTGCGGGTTATGGATGTAAACATGACAGGCGCGTTACAAAACCGGAACGTTGTCGTTCAACCTTGTACGATTACATGTAACAGTGGAATTATCCATCCAGACGCGCCTCATTCTGGACTCGTTTACGCAATGGCCCTAACGCGATAATAAATACAGGCGTTCTTACAATGGAACGCGGGCGTCTCCACCCGTGAAAAACACTATCGTGAATACTTTAATAATCCACCCGGCGCGCTTTTGCTAATCGTGCTCCCATCCCACTTCCTGTAAACAGCACAGGCTCAATTCCTTGTTTCTTCGCGTTATCCATTGTGATCTGTTTCGCGGTTTTCACACCTTTTGGGCCGGCGCACAATACACAGACCGTTCCCCCACTGCCTCCTCCGGTGATCTTCGCCCCATATACACCCCGCTCCGGCCCCGCCGCTCTTACAGCCTCCACGATTTCATCCGTCACGGCGTTCCCCAAGCCACAGTTTGAGTAACTGGCGTGCGATTGATACATCAATTCACCGAGTGTAAACAGATAGTCCCTCCGTTCTTTGGGCGTCATCGTTTCTGGCTTAAACAAGGAAAGCAGGTTCGCGAAGGCGTTTACTCTATGGTTTTCATATACTGGATGCGCCGCGCAGTTCTGAATCGCATACTCTTGATTCTGTTGAATTGTTGTGACCGAATCAATCGTTGTTCCATATTGTTTTAAGAACTCCCGTCCACTCATAACTTCCGGTAGTAGAATCCGGTATTTGGTTTCAAAAAGAGAGGGCGGAATATTGGCGAGGTAACCGGCGTATGGTAATCCGAAAGTGTCTCCACTGCGTTTCGCTGTTTGGAGAGATTTCATTGTGGCTCCTTCGCTTCGGGCGATGATGGTGTAACCCATAAACGCGGCCGCCCGCACATCTCCATACGACGCGCCACTCACCGCATGTCGAACTCCGCTGTCAATTCCCACAAAAGAGATGGTGTTTGGGATGGTCAGAGACGGCCGTACGAGATCCGGCTGACAGAGAATCGGCAACAAACGGTCTTTCTCTCCCAAGTAAGAAGCCAGCTGATCCATTAAACCACAGGGCGCTCCGGCGATCTGGTTCTCAACAGTCTGCGCCAGAATCGGTAATTCGGTTTTCCCCAGTTTCAACTTGCAGACATGGGCCAAAACTGTCATCACGGCTACTTCAATCGCCGCCGAAGACGAAACGCCTTTCCCGATCGGCACATTCGAGTCGATCCAGATATCCGCGCCCGGAATGGAAACGCCCTTCTCACATTGCAAGACTAAAAAACAACCGAGCGCATACGCCGCCCATTGGCTCTCTTGATCTTTCGAAATCATGGCGCGAGCCTTGGTGTAATCGATTGTTCCATTCTTCCCAACGAAACGGTCTAAGGAATATTCAGCGCTCTCCGAAAGTCCGGCTCGCTTCGCCGATTCACTATAGATTCGAACACGCCTATCCTCCCGCTTGGCCAAGAAAGCGTCCGTCCGTTCTTTGATCGGCATTTGCAAGACTAATGAACCGGAGTAATCCGCGATCCCTCCCATGACATCCAAACGCCCCGGCGCCGACGCGGAATACACGGACCGATTCTCTCCAAAAAATTGTTTCATTTCAGTTTTGTTTTTTGTTTTCATAGCATAATGGAGCGTGTGCGTCCCCGCCTGTGAAATAATTATATAGTAAGAAGCATTAATGCTTTAACATTTCAGGAAATGATTCCACGACTATCAACCATATCCTGAATATCCTTACAACTTGGAAATCCAGATTCAGACAAAAAACACTCAATAAACCATCCAAACATCAACTGGCGTTTCTCCCTCTTGAAATCCAGGGGTTGGAGTCTCCGCCGTCCAATTTGTGGGATCATTCCCCGATCGCTGCGCTGAAATCCTCTGAAGTGATAACCCGGATCGATCCGCGCCGGATGGCCAGGGATCTTTGTCGAAATAAATCACTTCATCCACAATCCCCCATGCCACACCCACCGCATCGACATATACTGGTTTTTCCAAAGCGATCCGTTCACCCCGGTTGGAGAGTTTACCATCGTAAGGGCCAATAATCGGCGCTTGGATTGAATCAAGTCCATACGTATTCTTAAACGCTTTCAGCGACAACGCCTGCGCGGGGAGAAAATTCACAATCAGACAATAATCATGGGATGGAATCAAGGTTTGAGGTGGGAAAGAAAAATCGATTCCCCCAGCGAGCCGCCATGATCCGTTCTCATTCCAAAGTTCAATGGGCTGATCTGTTGGATTGGATAATTCAATGTATTCAAATCCATTGTCATCGCCGTCTAGTGGCGCGTACATGATTTCATTCATGACGATGTGGGGCGGACCGGCGTTATTTTCTATATTGCGGGATGGGTTCATGGTATGCCAGAAAGTGTTCCCATCAGCGTAACGTCCCAGCGATACTCCAGTTTCCTGCGCTTTATAACGCGCCGTATCTACTACCCGGTCAATTCCTTTGATTCCAGGTAGATAGGAAAGGTACAGTTCGCCTCCCCATTCGTCTAATTCAAATCCGTCATGTTCTGAATCAATAGAACTTAAGGTTGTATTGTAAAGAAAGGCTTCTCGATCGAAACTCGCAAAACCGTTCGCGGCGATATCGGTTGTTAGAAATCGCCATTTATTTAATTCACTGGGATCGTCGCTCAGATACCAGCCATTCATGCCTATAGGCGCCGGGGATTGATTGTATATCTCAATCCAATCGTTTTCCCCTTCATTCGCCGCCAACTCATTCAACACGAGATTGTCAATAGAGAATGGTTCTTCATCACCGGGTGATCCACCAATTGTCTGGCTGGCCTTCCAGTTTCCACCGTAATACAACGATCCCTCCGGCTGCGATCTCACCGCAGTATCCAAAGGGATAAGTGAATGACCGGCTCCATCGGCGGCGATTGGCCAGCCCCGCGCGTCATTGTACTCAAGCGAAACAATCACCGACACTTCATCCGAAGCGGTGAGGATCAATTCCTCTCCTTCGTTCGAAAGATTTTTCTTATACGGTCCGACAATCGATGCGCTACCGTTGAGTTCATAGTGATTGCGAAAAACATCCTGTTCTCTCCCAACTTCCGCGTTGATTACTAAAAGGTAAGCGCCCGCGGGCACAAGAGTGTCTGGTTCAAATACGTAATCGATTCCCTCCGTAAACGCCGCGCCGCTTAGATCGAGCGCTAGCGTATCATGCGAGTTATGCAGTTCAATATATTCAAACGCGCCGCCGTCCGGTGGATTGTACATCAACTCAGTCACTTGCAAATATTTACGTAGTATGGTGATTTCCGAGGAAGATTCGCCGGTGATAAATTCCGCTTCGCTCAATGCGCTCCAATTCGATCCATCATACGCCCGCGCCCGGATCTGTACGTTTTGTGTTATTGGAACGGCTTGTTTATATTGGATCGCTGTCTCTTCATTCAGAGCGCCTCCAGGCAGACGTGGATCAGAGCCATCCAAGGTATAATAAATTGGATACTCTTCATTGCCATCTATCGGAATTTCAGCATCCAATGTCAGACCAAATACGATATCACTACTCGTCGCATTCGTTTGATGGACTTCTACGGCGATTAGATTCTCCCCTGTGGTTAACACATTCACAGGAATCTCAAATGGGCCTTCAAAATCGGCGTCGCCCACTGTCCGGTTGGCGAAATCCGTATAGCGGATCACGCCATCCGGCATCCCAATCCGGTATACTTCTTGATCGTTCAAATACACAACCGCGCCGTCATCGACAAATAATCGTAATGTTAATTTGGTTTTGCTTTAGATCGATTTCGGTGGGAATAGTGAAACGCTTCCGGAAATAGTATGTCGTTTGACCAAGTTCAAGCGGTGTGTTTTTCTCGGCGTTCAAGTCAGAACTTTCCACATAAAAAAGAGCCTTTCCCGATGGCCATCCCTCATCGTTATAAGCCTCCATTTTCCATCGAATGCCAAGATTGGTCCCGGATTGTTCGTATTTCCATGTATCATCGATCGCAATGAAAGACACCGTAGTAAAAGATGGCGCTTTACTTGTCATGGTCAACGGAAATCCCACCTGCGTGAGTCCACCGTTATGATTGAATTCGGGCGCTGGAATTGTGGGATACAGATTCGCCTGCCGCAGTTGATTCAAAACAATATCCGTCCGGACTGAAAGATACTCATTCAAAATCCGGTTAATTTCCGGGAGCCAATGCTCGTCCCGTGTGCGTGGCGTGTTGCGGCCTGTATCTCCCCATCGCGCTGATTCTCCTACAATCGCCCGATCGATGTACGCCGCCAGTTTCCGGTATCGCTCTTGCGAGGCTTGCGCCGTCAACGCGCCTTCGTTGAAAAAGTGGTGATGAATGCGATCGGCCACCCGAATTAAAAATTCTTTGTTTTGCCGCAGTTGCTGAAAAACATGCGCAGGATTATCTCGCCCATTGTGAAACTCGATTACGTTACGGTCATTTTCTTCCAACGTCCATTCCGAATCCCAGGCGTAAAAATGATATCCTTCCCCAGGCTTTCGCAGCCGGGAGGAATAAAAATTCCACGGTGTGCCGCCTCCACCGATTACCGTAGGCGCGTCACGGTTCCCCGTAAAATAGATTGTGAGCATATAGTCGATCAAACCGTCAATATCCACAAAGTCTTGTATTGCCTGATATTGAGTGTCATCTTCAAAGCCTCCCGCGTTCACTAACGTGATCATTTGATCCCAGGCGATATTATTCCCAGCTTTGACTTGAACATTGTTATAGTCCCGCGTTCCCCCGGTCACCACATCCCATTCATCTTTCTCTCCCCCCAAATGTTCGGCGGAGAAGGCTTCGTCCGGGCGTTCGCAAATGTTGTAAAGGCCCCAATACAATCCATTGAGATAGAGGTGCATGTATGTTCCATGTGATGCGGGCTGCCCCAGCGCAAGTTGCGTTTTTTCGAGAGAATTCATCACGAATGTATTCTGCTTTTCCGATTGTGCTCCCAAATCCTCCTTCTTGACTGTGCCACGAATAGTTATAACTCCCACGCAGGGTGATCGTATCGAACCGGTCTACTGGTGAGTCGTCAAAGAGGGGATAAATCAACTGGGCGGGACCGTATCGTTTCTTGAACAGCAATCGAAATGAATGCTTTCTCCGATCCGGCAGACGGCTGTAACCTCCCTGAATTTGAATTCCACAGTCGATCTGAAATCCAGCGCGCTCATCGGGATAAATAAATTCCACCGATGTTGGACGCTCCCATTCTTCGCCTTTCTTCGTTGGGTTGGTATAAATCCCCGTGGATGGATCAAACAAATCGTCTCTATTTGTCACAATCGACAAAGAAGGGATCGTCAGAAGATCGTTCTGGATCGTGTATTTATAGAGTTCATGGTTCACAATTTCCGGATCCATATCATAATCCGCTGATACATTGTTTCCCCATCGTGTTGGATATCCATCCGGGCGTGTTTGCTGAAGGATATCATCAAGAAAGATGTAGGTATGGGTTTCAATATTGGATGGATAGTGATCGGGTTTAAACGCAGCGGCGCGGAGTAAAGTTGTTGAATCAATTCGTATTGGCTCTTGGTATATTTCCCCATTCGTTTCGGTTGGGGGGCTCCCATCAGTAGTATAACGGATCACCGCCTCTTCATCTTCCACCGTAATGGTCAGATCGAAAAATCCGTCGTAAAATCCCCTTTCGCGGCTGCATTGAGTTGGACCGGCAAAACTGACCGCGCCTTTCCCATTGACCGCTCCTGGACTCGGTTCGCTGAAATAGCGTTCTTCATAGGCAAGGATCTTGGCGGCTTCGAATTCAGGCAAAATAAAAAAATTATCATCCACCGCGTTTGCGTTCAAACCATGAATCGCAAGAACATTCGTCCCCGATCGCAGAAGAGTGGTGGCGCTCTCAACAATAAGTTTTTCTTCCTGAATCGATTGCCCGGAAGAGAGTGAACCAGTAGCGGAGGAATTCCATTCTACAATATCCGGCGCGTTTCTTCGTGCGAACTCCTGCCCGTTAAGATACGCGATGAATCCATCGTTATACTGAATGCTAAACAAAAATTCCATGTTGGAAGACAAATCATTCAAAAGAAAAGGTAAACGTAAATACACCGAAGCGTTTTTCCCTTTCATCTCCTCTTCCAGGTCTCCAGCGATCATCCATCCAAAACCACTCGGGCCGATCCCTCCATTTTTTATATCTCCAACAAGCCTGAAGATGTCAGCGTCAAAAGCCGAATGATGGCCGGGCGCGGCGAATAACTCCAATTCAGCGCCCCCATCGCGTTCAAAATACACTAATTCCAGGTCATGCGCGCCCTCAGTGAGTACAATGAATCCAAATGTATCATGTGGGCTATGCGTAAGGTTGTCTACGATCACGTCCTCACCATCAATTCGCAGCCGCGCCCCATCGTCCGAATTGATACCGAAAGTCCAAACACCGGTCTCTGGAATGATTATCTGCCCAGTGACTCGCACTGCGTAATCGCTGGCGTCTACTCCTGTGCCTAATCCTGGGAACGTTTGATTGGATTCGGTGTAATTCCCATCTGGACCGGTTTCGAGAAAGTTGATGATATCAATCTCTCTTGAGACCATTCTACTTTGCCTCGATGGATCACTGATGAGAGAATCCGCCGCTGCAAGATTTCGTATCTGTGTTTTCGAAAAAAACGTCTCCGCTAAAAAACGCCCTGATTGGGTGTCAAATCCGATCCCCGTTTTTGCTGAAGCCCATGATGAATCATCAAATGTAGGATCTATCCATTGCGCTTCTAAAGATGCGTCTTCAGGGACGAATACCTTTGCCACCATGCCAGCGCTGATGAGCGTTTCTACTTCTTCCCGCCGCCCATAGGAGAAACCAGGTTTCTGTTCGGGGAAATGCGGCGTAAATTCATGTTTGATTGTTAAACCATCCGGTTCTACCAGCGCCAAATATTCACCACTTGTTGACAGGCTGAAATTGGTATGCAGGTTTCCCGAAGGATCTATACGGTTTTTCCCGGAAGCGAATACGACGAGGCGCCCTCCCGCCGGTATGGAAATATCAGGGAACTTCCATTGCTTCAAATCACGTGGATTATCCGTCAAATACCAACCGAATAAACTAACCGGTTCCATACTGGAGTTATAGATTTCAATCCAATCGGATAAATCACCGTCTTCATCCGCAAACGTCAGATTATCCGCCATAATCTCCGAAATCATCAAAACGCTCTCCGATTCCGGCGCGTTGGCGGGGGCTAGCGTATCTTGAGTGTATCCCGGTTCCGCAAAAATCAGCGTTAGCAGGCAGAAAAATGATACGATTCCTAAATCTGCTTTAGCATACAGTGTCTCTGTACAATACCCCATATTTAAATAACCTCATTGGAACGACACGTCATTGAAAAGATAAATATTAGAATATTGTTAAATATATTACACCCCAGCAAAAACGTAAAAGTAAAATTTACTATAAATTCTTGTTTTTCATCCTATATTTCTCTCACTCAATATCAAATCTAATTGCAAAACGGTGATTTCTATCAGAGTAACTTCCCTTCAGCCTTCAGTCTTCAACCTAAACACCTTATAAGACTTGAATCTTATCATGGCTATGCAATCCTCTTTTGGACGCAGGGAATGAATTTTGAGCATAAGAAAATGTACGATGTCAAATAAAGAGGAATCAATTGTTAGATATAAAAACCAGATCGTTCAACGCGATCCGGTTTTCTTCTTTCTTTTGATGAGTCTGGCCGCCGCCTTGACGGTTGTGGGGATCGCCTATCCTCCATACTCCACCATATTAGCGTTGGGGATCACGGCGGCTTTCTTTCTTCTCATTACGCGTCCGGATGTAGTTTTCGCCTTGTTTTTCGCTGCCGAAACTCTCTTTTCGGAAGATATCCTTCTTGTCACTGAAAAACTGGCGATTACGATTTACCGGGTACCACTCCCCTATGTGGGGATCAATATCTTCGAAGCGATCCTCTTAATCCTGCTTCTCTATACGCTGATTCATCGTAAAGGCTGTATCGTGGGAACGCGGCTTGATTTCACGCTCGGATTATTTGCGGTCGCGTGCGCGATTAGTTATCTCACCTGCCTTTGGCTCTATGGCGATCCGGCGCGGATCTTTGAACCCCGCCGGTTGCTCCATTTTTTCGCCGCTTATTTTCTCACCGTAAATTTGATCCAGACGAAAGAATCGCTGCGGATGTTTTTAGCGATCTTCTTTATCGCGGTGATTTTAAAAGGTTTGGAAGGCGTGTTTCTCTACACCAGTGGCGCGGGCCTGCAGATTAAATGGAGAATCCGGGCGATTTTCACCGGTTGGGGGGATTCCCTCTGTTTTGTGACTTATTTGCTTTTCTTAGGAACATTTCTCTTGGACCGGTGTCCAATCGCCTGGAAACGATGGATGATTCTTGGAACGCCTTTTGTTGTCTATTCGTTCTTGTTCTCCTACAAACGGGCGTATTACGTGGCCATGGTGGTTGGTGTGTCCACTCTTTTCCTTCAGTTGCACAAAAAGGCTCGTTTACGTTTTATCGCCTTAAGCGCGGCATGTATGGTCATCATGATGGGAATGATTACTGTTATGGGGCAATGGAACGCTATTGGAATGCGGTTTCATTCGATTCTAAATCCCACGAAAGAAAGCAGCGCCAATTACCGGTTGCTTGAATGGAAAAACGCCCTGATCTCAATCCAAAAACATCCCGTCTTCGGTATTGGTCTCGGCGGTGTGATGAAAATGGAGATTTTCTTATCCCGCACCAACCTCCTTGGCGTTCATAATACATATTTATGGGTAGCGGTCAAAATGGGCGCATTTGGATTGTTTACGTATCTCTTTCTCCATTTCGCTTTCCTGCGTCGTCTGCTGCGGCAGAACCGGCGGTTGTGCGATCCCTTCCTTCGTTCGGTTTCCAAAGCGATCTTTTGTTCCTTCATTGCTTTTTGTACCGCGCAACTCTTCGCGCCCATGTTCTCACAAATGCGCACTTCCGCATGGTTAGGAATTATCTTTGGTTTAGGGATGCTCTTGCCGGAATTGGATCGCAGTGACGGGGAAAAATCAGAGGATGCGGCTTCATCGGAAGTTATCCAGTAAATCGTCATATTGATAGGAGAGAGCCTTCACTATAAGCAATCTTCATACACTTTATACGTGGCTCTCGCCGTCTTTTCCCATGTGAAATTCTTCGATCGTTCAAGTCCTCTTTTTGATAAATCGTTCCAGATTGATTGATTTTGTACGATTGTATGAATGGCTTCAACAATCGTCGTTTTATCAGTTGGATCGATAGGCAGCGCTGCGCCGCCGGATATTTCACCCAACGATGTTGTCGAAGAGCAGATCACAGGAGTTCCGCAGGCCATGGATTCGAGAACGGGAAATCCAAATCCTTCCAAAAGTGAACCATTGATGGCTGCTAACGCCGCCTGATTCAAGCGGACGATATCGTTATCTGAAATCTCTTGCAGAAAATGAATTCTCGTTTCCAAGTTTAATTGTTCTATAGTCTTGAAAATAGTATGATCTTTCCAACCACGGCATCCCGCAATAACGAAGCATATATCCGTGTCTTTGGAAGATTGGAGATACGTGGAGAACGCCTGGATGAGCCGGACAAGGTTTCGCCGCGGATTTAATGTCGTTACACATAAAAGAAAATGGGGTGAGTATAGTCTAAATTGCCGCAATAGTTGTTGGGCCAATTCATTTCTATTGATTGCGGGAGTGAAGCGATCGTGATCGATTCCTGGATAAATAATGTTCAACTTGGATTGAACTTGGGGAAACCGTGTAACAATCTGTTCGGCGGAATAGTGTGAATCTGTAATGATTCCAGCCGCCTTACGAATCGCATGCCGTATTAGAAATTGACACGCAATGGCGTCTCTGTACCGGCAAAATTCGGGATTGGTTATAGGAATAATATCATGGAGTGTCACAATCATTGGTATTTTTTTTTGAAAATGGAGGAACCGATACATTATCAAGCGCATGAAATAGAGAAGGTTTGGATTCACGAAGAATCTTGGGCAGCGTAAATAGCCACCATAGCTGCCGGAAGCGTTTTTGGGTTTGTATTTGGTTCCAATGAGGAGACAGCGTTGGCATTCGTGATTGACTGGTCTCCCGTTGCCTGGCGTATTGAGGGATTGACATTGGGAGATCATTGCGAATTAACAGGAATTCACGATCACCATAGAGTTGAACGAAGGATCGGACTAGTTCAAAAGTGTACGTCCCAATCCCCCCGGTGGCTCCTAAGAAACTTGTATCAAGCGCAATCTTCAATCGTCGTAATTCCAATTTTATTTAGCCGTGTAAAGTAGGGCGCGGCTTTATGATCCACCGAATTCTTTCAGCATTTCCTGTGGGCCGGTCTATCGTGATCCATCCGGCGTTTCTACTTGATCATAAATTTCCTTTATCCTGGATTTTAATTAATGCAATTAACAAACATTTAAATATAGTGGATTAAGCGCTGGTTCGCTCTTTTTTTACTTTAACCGCCGGTAATTCTTTGTTGTGATCCGCGCCGACGGATTTTCGTTGGGAGATATGGAATGGTGGCGGTGTGACCATTCCACTCGATACAACCATCTTCATCGCTTCTTCGACCGTCAGGTCAACGGGGATTAAACTCTCCTCAGGCACGATTAGAAAAAAGCCGGAGGTCGGATTCGGTGTAGTGGGAAGAAATATATAGATAAGTTTCTCGTCCACATAGTTTTCGAAGATATGCTTATCCTTGCCAGTTAGGAACGCCAATGAATATATCCCTTTGCGCGGATATTCTAAAATGACGACTCCTTCGAAGATACGAGACCGCCGTCCCATGATCGTCTCGCTGATTTGTTTCAACGCCTGATAGATATTCGAGATGATGGGGATCTTTGACAGGATCAATTCAAACAGGTGCAGTAGCTTCCGGCCGACATAGAGCTGTGTGATAAATCCAATTAACGAGATGATGGCGATGATGAATACAAGGCCGATGGCGTTTTCTGGAATCCAACTCTCCTCAAACTTCGGGGAGATTTCAAAATTCATTCGTTTACTGAGTAAATCCGTGAACCAGAAATATATATCGTTGTAAAAATCGAGTAAAAACATGACCAACCATATTGTGGCCCCAATCGGAAGGATGACCAGCATCCCTGAAAAGAAAAGATTTCGCAGTCTTATAAAAGGTTCTCTTAAAAAATATCTCATGACATCCTCAACGCAAATGAATTGGATTGAATCATATTGACGATTTGGTACAAAGGGCTGGTTTAAACCAGCGTGTGTTCGTTCTTTATATCATACATCGATCGAGTCCTTTCAATTAAGAAATCGAAGGAATGGATCATATTTTTCTGTTTCATCGAGATTGAACGAAAATCTGTGAGTTGAAATTACGTATTAAAATACGTTTTACACCATATTTGGTTTATTGCCAATCAACCTGCTGGAATTTAGAAATGGATTTTATGACGAAACAGCATGAAGCCGGTAACTTTACTATAGTCTTGGAGGGTCTTATTCCGCCGCGTCTATACTAATCAATTGGTTTCCAATTGTTTGTCTATTGTTGATTGCGCTTTCTAAAAGTTTACTCGAAACAATAGAAAGCCGCTGTATTCGAAATTCAAACGATATCCGTATTTTCCATTTCTAATTTCATGCGGCCTGTGTTAGTCCATCTTCTCTTCCAATTTTGACTGCGGTGTATCTTCATTCTGAGAAAGGACGATTTTCACTCGATTTATTTTTCGTTCATCTGAATCAAGAATAGTAAAGTGTAAAATTCCAAAATCAACCTCTTCATCGATTTTCGGCACGGTCCCCGACAAGGAGGTGATAAAACCTCCTAATGTATCGAATCCTTCTTGTGGGAATTGAAAATGCAACACATCCGAGAGATCGTTCAGGTTGATTTTCGCGTCTGCGATAAGGCTTCCATCCTCTTGGATTTCGTATTTCGTGTTTTCCTCATCATACTCATCCTGGATGTCTCCGACAATTTCCTCCAAAACGTCTTCTATCGTAACCAATCCCGCCGTGAGTCCGTATTCATCTACAACAATCGCCATATGGTTTTTTTCGATTCGGAAGGTTTGAAGCAGATCACTCACTTTTTTAGTGAGTGGCACAAATAAAGCCGGCCGGATAATCTTACGTAAATTGAATGACGCCGGGTCGTTGATACTCAGAAGGTCTTTGACGTAGAGAATACCGGCGATGCTGTCGATATCATTTTCGTAGACGGGAATGCGGGAACGGCCTTTATTGACCGCTTCCTGACGCACTTCTTCCAACGTCAATTCGATCGGAATCGCTTGAAATTCAACCTGGGGAGTCATGACTTCTTTAACGGTGATTTCTCCAAAATCGATGATGCTGTGGATCATCTCCCGTTCTTCTACTTCCAATACCCCTTCTTTTTCACCGATTTCGATAATGGTCCGGACATCCTCTTCCGTCAACAGCGGAACTTCTTTGATTCGTTCCCCACCCGTGAGCCGGATGAACAGATTGGCGATGAAGACGAAAAAAATAATAATAGGTTTGGTGACTTTGTAGAGCCAATCCAACGGCCTGATTACAAAAAGAGATACACGAACCGCATGTTCCTTGCAATACGTTTTTGGAATGATTTCCCCGAAGATTAATAGAAGAAAAGTAGTCGCTCCTACGGCAAGGGCGGAAGCGAGGGCCGTGGAATGTGACGTTTGGAATACGTTTTCTAGAATGAACTTGGAAATATTTGTAGCCAAAACCGACGCGAGGATGTTGGCGAAATTGTTCGCGGCGAGGATCGTCGTCAAATAGCGGTTGGGATCGTGAAGCCAGGATTCCAACCGGATGTAGGTTTCATCTCCCTCGCGAAATAATCGTTTCACCCGCAGTTTGGACATGGATGTGAGCGCGGTTTCTGAACCGGAAATAAACGCGGAAACCACTAAGCATAGAATGAAAATAATGATTTGAATCGTTAGTGTAAAATATGGATCTACATTCATTGATTGTACTGATGCGCACGGATGCGCGTCAATTTATCCTCCCCTCTATCATGGAGCCGCTGAACTCAATAACCTTGATTCCCTTGGGAATATACGGCGCATGGAGGCCTTGCAGTCTTTCGTGAAGGATCGCCTCCATCCGTTCCCATTGTTCTCCCGTTTCTAGGTCATGGTCATAACCAAGCAAGTGAATCAATCCGTGAAACAGCAGTTCGCCGATCTCATCATCCAGGGAATGCCCCAGGTGTTCGGCTTGGCGCTGGGCAGTTTCCACGGAAAGAACGATATCTCCCAACGCATGATGTTGGCCGATCGCTTCTCCCTCTCGCTGCGAAAAGGAGAGTACATCGGTTGGTTTGTCCAATCCACGGTACTCATGATTAAGGCGCCGGATGTGTTCGTCGTTTACGATAGTAACGCTGATTTCCGCATCGTCCTCTCCAGCGGCTTGGAGTAGGGATTCAAGAAAGCGTTTCTGTCTTTCTCGATCGAACTGGATTAAGATATCATTCACCTCAATTAAAACTTTCATTCCATCCTCATTTTGAATATTCATACTTGATTTCATTAAAATAATATTAAATTTAAGAAGAATTGGTATAATGTTTTTTCGCTTTGTATTTTATGAATAGTACTCCCCTTCTATTCTTCATCACCTTTTTAGAACCAACTCATCAAGCGGCGCCTTTTTTGATCTTGGATTGTTTGCCATTCTCATTTTTATCTTTAACCGCGATGGGTTGTTCCTCTTTTTCTGAATATCGTTTTTCCACTTCGGCTTCGGGTTCCGGTTCTTTTCGTTTGGCCGGCAAAACGGGGTATTCGATTCGCTGGTGCATCGTGTGCATGATCGTTTCGGAGAACGTGTTGTAAAGCGCGTGCAAATCTTTAAGAGTCAAGTCGCATTCATCGAATTGACCGTCCATGAACCGGTCGTTGATAATTTTTCGAACGAGTTGCCGCACGTCTTTTTCCAAGGTGGATTTCAGCGTCCGGGAAGAGGCTTCCAGAGCGTCCGCCAGCATGACGATGGCGGTTTCCTTGGATTGCGGTTTGGGGCCGGGGTAGCGGTAATCCTCCTCCTTCACCGTGCCTTCCGTTTCTTCTTGGGAAAGCGCCTCATGGTAGAAATAGGTTAACAAGGTTGTGCCGTGATGTTCCGGAATAAAATCGGAAATGACCTTCGGCAGATTATACTGCTTCGCCAATTCCAAGCCGTGTTTGACATGATTACGGATAATAAGGCAACTCATATTGGGCGTTAGTTTGGAGTGTTTTGCCTTGTCGGCGCTGCTCTGTTGATTTTCAACGAAATATTGGGATTTCAACGATTTACCAATGTCATGATAATAGCATCCCACGCGAGTGAGCAGCGCGTTGGCGCCGATCGCTTCCGCCGCAGTTTCCGCCAACGTGGCCACGCGCATACTGTGTTGATACGTGCCCGGCGCGTCATTTTCAAGTTTCTGGAGCAGCGCGTTTTTCCGGCTGAGTTCCAATAGTTTGATATCCGTAGTCATCCCAAACAAGTCTTCAAAAATAGGGAGAAGGGCGATGGATAGAATCGAGACCAAACCACCGTTTTACCGCTCCCCAAAGCAGGGACCACTTCAAAACTTTTGTTTGTATCAGCAATTCTTCAAAGGTTTTATATTGCTGCAGAGAAAGCGCGAGGATTAGAAAACTGGCGAGGATCATCACAACGCCACCCGCCCGGTATAGATCGCTGCGCTGCCGGATTCTCGCAGCTGTATAGATGGCTCCATAGGACGTGAACACGGCGACGAGAATATAAGGCAGCGCTCCCAAACCCATTTCATCACCGATGATAATTCCCATATAAATCGAGGTCAGCACACAGCTAAATGCGGCGAGACGCGCTCCCACCATAATAGTCAAAATCACTCCCAATGCGCCCATAGGGATTCCATAGCCGATCTGTCTCAGCTTGTTACTTCCCAGATCAAGCCGGGAGAGATGATCGAAGACATTGAACCAGCGCGAATACGAGAAGAACTGTAATAAACACCACCGCAATTTTGCGGCCGCTAATGGGCGACTTTCGGGTAGTAGACCTTCATGAATTTCAACAGCATGAAGACAAAGATCACGGCCAATCCCAAATAGCCGATTTCCGCATGGGGGGGGAGCCGCATTATATTCTGCAGCGCCTGCAAGGTTGTTAACGCCTCTTTTGTGACGATTCGCCCGGTTGCCGATGATTGTAACATCTTTTTCGACGTGCTTCATGACCGGGGTGACGCTATCGCGTTTTTTCTCGTTTCCGTTGTTCTGTTAAGGTTTTATTGTATGTCAGAGAGGGTTTTTCATAGACCGCCCGGACTAAGAAAGCCGCGAGTTGTCTGGCCGCTTCGTTTCGTTCCGATTCAGGATAGTTGAATTCAATCTTCTCATCGAATCGTTGGAAGAATTTGTCCCGTGTTTTAATCTCATTTGCGGCGATGATGGTGTCCTCATTCCCTTTCGGATTTAGAAAAGTAACACCGGGTGTGGTTTGGGACACTGGAGCGGATTCGGCGCCTGGATTCATTTAGAATGGTGATCGTATCGGCGATTCCCGGACCCGCGGCCGCTTCGATCCACTGTTGCGCCGAGGTCCAGAATGATTGCTCTCCGGCGCCGCTGAAATCCGCTATACTTTTCGCGATGGAAGAGGGCAGAGAATCCTCAAGTCTGACGCCTGCTTTTCTCAATACGGATAATCCCCATGACTCGATCGCCTGCTCTTCAATAGGTGTCGTTCGCGCGGCTTCGGCGATGGCTTGTATTTTCTGTTTCATCTGAGGAATGGACGTCTGGATCGCGATTGAAGACAGGCGCGACTTTCGCTTCTTCCTCCAATTGTTTCCGCTCCGTTTTCTCTTCATCGACGTAGTCAAATTGAAACGGCGCAGTCACCGCGAGAGGGGAGGGTTTGCCTAATTGCACCTCGCTTAAATCCAATACCGCCTGGGGCCGGATAAGTAAATAAATGAATAAGGACCGCCACCACAAGGGGGCCATAATATCCCGTGTGAGGCCGAATCCCATTCCAAAACTCGCGAAACCGGGTTTTGAAGGATTGTTTCTTCTGCCCACCACCACGTGTTGACTTTTTATATAAAAATTGGGAAACCGTTTTCATGGCAATATGGGAGCCGTCTCATCCCGATCTGGAACGGTTGATCGTTTACCGTGGATGTCTTTCTCATGCGCATGGTTTCGTTCCCGGTCACGAATTTCATAAGCGCCAATAATTCGTTGAACCAGTGGATGCCGGACAATGTCCTTACGGGTCATGTGAATGAAGGAAATACCTTCAATGCCGACCAAAAATTCACTGACTTCGATTAATCCACTCTTTCTACCCGCAGGGAGATCGACTTGAGTGATATCTCCCGTAATGATGGCTTTGGAATCAAATCCCAAGCGGGTGAGAAACATCTTCATTTGCTCGCTTGTTGTATTCTGCGCTTCATCCAAGATCACGAACGAATTGTTCAACGTCCGGCCCCGCATGTACGCCAGCGGGGCGATCTCGATAATCCGGCGTTCCATATAGCGTTGAACGACGTCCGCGCTGAACATATCGTAGAGCGCGTCATTTAATGGACGAAGAAAAGGATCCACTTTCGCCTGCAGATCACCGGGAAGAAACCCGAGGGATTCCCCCGCTTCAACCGCCGGCCGGCAAAGAATAATCCGCCGCACTTCCTTTCGTTCCAACGCCGAAGCCGCCGCCGCCACCGCCAAATAGGTCTTCCCCGTTCCCGCAGGGCCGATGGAAAAGACGATGTCGTGATTGGCCATGGCGTGGATATATTGTCTTTGTCCAAAGGTTTTCGGTTTGATGATTCCTTTTTTTCCCTTCAATGGAACCGTAATCGGCGCGAATTCCTGGGATTCCAAATCAGTAGAGGAATTTTGGTTCATCGAGAGAAGATATTCCACATCTCGTGGTGTGATCCGGTCACCCTGACGAATCAGTTTCAGGAGATCATCGAGGATCGACGCGGCTTTGTCCACTTCCTCCGAACCACCGGATACGACAATGCCTTCCGAGCGTACGACGATACTCACTGAAAAATGTTTGCGGAGAAGCCGGAGATTACGATCCCGTACTCCAAATAGGCAGTGACTTTCTTCTAAATCCATAATAGGGATCGTTTGTTGACTCTCTTGTGTTTGATCCATAAGTTTCATATTCACCTGAATGAATTCATACTCCTTCTTTCTAGCGTCACTCAGTCCACTGTTGCGGATTCCCTGGTGAATGAATTAATAATCCCTTTATTTTTAGAGACTTGCCTTGTTTGATATTTGATAAAATCGAGGTGGATGTTATTGCGCCGCCCTTTCCGGCGATAATAAGCGAAAATGAAATCTTGACGAAAAAACGCGCTCAAGATGTTTTGTCTGTGTTGAGTTCGGGTATTAAATGAGGAATCTTCGCATATGGAATGGTGTTTTCTGTTTATATATGTTTTATTCTCAATAAAACTTTGGTTTTTAAAGGTATAAAGCGACAAAAGCCCCAACGCAGGATCTTCGATCGCATCGCCCGCGGGAGCTTTTTTTTGATTCAAGATAAAAAGGTATGACGGAGGTTGTCCGTCAGTGTCTTCTGCAATTTCGCTCATATTGCTGGAAGTCTACACAGATCAGGTGTCATTGTCAATCACTTATTTCGTATACCGGACTTTATCATATCGTTCTTTTTTATGAAAATTAGTCTAGATAACTATTTCATTCGCAATCTCATCCTCGACTCATTTTCATTTGTTCGTTGTGATCTCGATTATGATGGTTTATATGTATCATTCGCGCCGAATCGATTTTATTTTCCGGTATATTTAATACTTAATTAGTTTACTCTATTCAATGCGCATTGTCTAAGGGAAAAAGACCGGCCCTTTTTCTTCTTGAGATGAACGATTTTCACAAAGCGTTCTCATTTTTTTTATTGGATTCATACAAGAGGCAATGAAATCGTTGAAATAGTAAATCGATCGGATCGTATTTCTAGACTAGATAAGTATGAATGAAGGAGTTATTCCATGGTTGGAATTTGGGAAATTCTTATGATTCTTCTCATCGCCGCCGTTTTTGGAATTTTTGCGATTCGATTGTTTCGATAAGTTTTCTTCACAATCAGCGGTTTGGAATCATCGCGATAGCGTCTTTCAAATCTCCTGCTTTTTTGGGTTTATGAGGTGGTTTGATCAGTTTCACACCACGGATTACTGTGATGATATCTTGATAGTCATTGTTTGTGGAAAATTCCCAGCAGACAACATACCAATTCGGCTTGACGCCCCACCGGGTTTGATAGGGATAGATTTTCGCCTTATGGATATCCATCCCAAATCGTTCGATACGGCTATTGAGACGGTCCTGTGTATATACGGTTTCTTTCGCGTAGGTGAAGCCGGGATTGAAATTCGCGCTTTGAACGAAAAGACCGAACGGGCCCGAACCCGGATCGAAGAAATGGGGACAATCTGGCGTCGTGGGCAGACCACTGATTTGGCTCTGATCCCCAGCTTTCAGACCGCAGGTAAAAACGGGGCGCAGATCCGGTTCGGAAGAAAATGGATAATAGCCGGCGCGAACGTTGGAGGTGGCCGGTTCTACGCCGAATGAGTATTTGGCGACAAGCACGAGTTCAACCTTCGGCTCCACTTTTACGAAAAGACCCTGGCTTGGGCCGTCCACGTGGATCTCTTTACTTAAATCCACCTGAATCCCTAATTCACTCATCACCCGATCCAACGGAGGTTCGGTCTCCGCGCCCGTTCCAACGCTTACCAGAAACAATAGCAGCGAACAAGTGAGTATGCTTCGTAACATTGATTTTTCTCCTTTCAATTTGTATAGAGATTGTATTAAAAAAAGAATCTAGATCATTCGGAAGCCCCAGCGTTTGTATCCTGCGCTGGAACCGGCTCGCGCAGACTTTGGGGAATCAATACGGGATTGATCCCCAGTACCCAATCTCGTTTGTAACGGCGCCAAAAGGATGGCGTGAAATGTTTTGATCCCCGTAGCTGCGTGTCGTTTAACAGCCGGTCTATTGGAAGAGAATAGAACTGATCCAGCAAAGGGATCGAGGTGGTTTTATAAGACCAGTGCCAAGGCTCTTCCGCAAAGCCGGTCCGCTTGGGATCGGAGGTATAGACTTCATAAAATCCATACTGTCCGGCGTTCTTCCGCAACCAGTTGTATAATTTATGAAAAACTCCCCCTTTATGATAATTCCGCGCCTCGAGAAGGGAATCCGGTTGGGATACGGCGTGATCGACCATATCTTCAAATCGGTCCCCCAATGGTGCCGTGAGGTTCCTGGAATTGCGGAGTAGCGAATGATTTCATCTATGATAACCGCTGGGGTTTTCTTTTTTTTAGAAAACGATGTGTATTTTCGATTCCAGATTTTGCGTTGATGCTCATACCCACGGTAACTGGATTGAGAATAGATCGTTATCCCATCTTTCTTAGCGGCGGCGCGCATCGCGTCGAACGCTTCAGCGGCTTCTTTCCTGAGATTGAATCCTTTCCCGAAAAGGACTGGTCTTTTCCGCCCCAGCAATTCGGGATTCAGGGATTATGGATTTTGCCGGCTGATTGGAACGATCCGCCCCTTGCGCTGTGGGCAACGGAAAAATGACGCCTGCCATGAATGCTCCTGTCGTGATTAAGAATGATTTTCTCTTCATACTCCCGCTGTCTTGCCGCTTGACGAATACGGAGCGGACAACCAAGATAATTTGTTTATAGTTAAATTAAGCGAATTTTCTGCTATCGCTTTCTGGATTACAGTGAGGAACTTCTATCATAAATAGAAACAAGACAAACGTCAATGAAAGGGCTCGTGTAACTGAATGAAAGACCAATTGCTGCGGCGCATAGAAAACCGGGAGGCGGTATTGGGGATTGTTGGATTGGGGTATGTCGGATTACCGATTGTGCTGGAGACAACCCGTGTGAAATTTCGAACGATCGGATTCGATATTGATCCAATGAAAGTGGAGCGGCTGCAAGAGGGACGTTCGTACATTCATCATATATCCTCCTCGTTGATTCAAAACCTTCTGGACACGCAATTGTTTGAAGCGACCACTGACTATTCGCGGCTCCGTGAGGTGGACGCGATTGTGATCTGTGTGCCCACGCCCATTGGATAATTTCCGTGAACCGGATCTCTCCGCCGTGGACGCGACTGCGGAGGCGATCGCGGAAAACCTTCAGGCGGGGCAGTTGATCGTTCTCGAAAGCACAACCTATCCCGGTACCACCGATGAACGGATTCTGCCTCGATTGGAGAAAACAGGACTGGCTGTGGGAACCGATTTCTTCTTGGCCTATTCGCCTGAACGGGAAGATCCAGGCCGTAAAGATTACACTACGCATAGAATCCCTAAAGTCTTTGGGGGAACGACGCCGGCCTGTCTCGAAGTGGGAATGGCGCTGTATCAGTGTATTTTTGAAAAACTCGTGCCGGTATCTTCTACCCGCGCGGCGGAATTGACGAAACTTCTTGAAAATATATACCGGGCGGTCAATATCGCGCTTGTTAACGAAATGAAAATGCTCTGCGACCGGATGGGGATCGATATCTGGGAAGTGATTGACGCCGCGTCTTCCAAACCATTCGGCTATTCAGCCGTTCTATCCCGGTCCTGGATTGGGGGGGCATTGTATTCCTATCGATCCATTTTATCTTACTTGGAAAGCGCGTGAGTATGATTTCTCCACCCGGTTCATTGAATTAGCGGGGGAGATCAATACGGAGATGCCGGAATTCGTTGTGATGAAACTCGTGCAGGCTCTATCCAAAAAAGGAATTCCTATCAAAAATTCCCAGATTCTGGTTTCTGGGGGTGGCGTACAAAAAGGATGTGGATGATGTGCGTGAATCCCCAGCGCTGCGGGTGGTGGAGTTGATGCGGAATTGGGGAATGCGGGTTGACTATCATGATCCGTATGTGCCAGTCTATCCCAAAGGACGTCACGGAGATTTGGGAATGGCTTCCGTCGAGTTAAACGAGGAGACGATCCAGCAATACGACGCGGCGTTTATTTTGACGGATCATCAATGCGTGGATTACCAATGGATCGTAGATCATATTGATCTAGTCGTTGATACCCGAAACGCGGCGAAAGATGTCGTCCGGCGCCGCGATCGAATTGTAAAGGCGTAATCATGAGTGAGAAGCGCGGTCCCTACGAGCAATTAAAGGAATACTATCAAACCAGCGAACGTTACCGGGACGATCTGGGCGACGCATGACGATATCGTTTCTCGAACCGTTTCTACAATTGATCGAGCGGCGTGTTTCGAAAGGGGGGCGGATTCTCGATCTGGGCTGTGGGACGGGATTGTCGACTTGTCTGCTGGAACGGCGGGGGTATGAAGCGATTGGTATCGATCTCTCTCCCCTTTTTCTGGAAGTGGAAAAAAGCCGGGAATCCAGACGTTTCTCTGCTGACGGCCAATGCGCTGCAACTTCCATTCGCGGATGAGATATTCGACGCGGTCGTTGGATTTGAATTCATTGAGCACGTGCATGATGTGCCTGCGCTGTTGGATGAGATGATTCGCGTGGTGAAAGTGCGGGGGCATATCATCATTCATTCACCCAATTTACTCTCTCCCTACCTGCCCGCCTACGATCTGCTGCGCCTGATGCAGGGAGGGAAAGGGCGGCCTGTATTCGCGGAAACCATACCACAGGCGCGCGATTGGTTTAAACAAAATATGCGTCTCTCCATTAAGAAATGGTTTTCCCCCCCGTCCTCAATTTCTCTATCGTACACCGGATTTATCAGAAGAGCGGATCGGGGGAGACGCGGACAGCATCTACTTGGCTCATCCAATCGATCTGGCCTTGTATATGCGCAAGAATGGCTGCGCGATCGATCAACGGGCCCATGCGATGAGTTTCCGTAATAAAATTATCTCAGGCGATCACACCGAATTTCGCTCCCTATATCGGATTGGTCGCGCATAAACTCACCATTGCCGCCAAACCGGGGCATGTGTTTTATCCACCTGAAAAACGAATAATTTTTTCGACTATGGCGATTCTTGAAGCAAGACAATTAAACAAAGATTACGGTTCCAAAACAGTCGTAAGCAATGTCTCCATCAATGTGGACCGCCGGGAGATCGTAGGTCTTCTTGGACCCAATGGGGCGGGAAAGACGACGACGTTCCGGATGATTATGGGAATCGTGAAACCAAAATCCGGCGAGATTTTCCTCGATGGACGGGACGTAACCACGTGGCCTCTTTCCCAGCGCGCGCGGAAAGGAGTTGGCTATCTTTCGCAGGAACCATCCATTTTCCGCCGTCTGACAGTCGAGCAGAATATTCTGGTAATTCTGGAAAATATGCCGATGAGCGCCAAAGAGCGTAAGGAATACTGTCACAAACTGCTCGGTGAATCTGAACTCACCCACCTCATAGGACGCCGGGCCGAAACGTTGTCGGGTGGTGAAAAGCGGCGGTTGGAAATCTGCCGCGCATTGGCGTCAAGGCCACGAATCATTTTACTGGATGAACCGTTTTCCGGAGTCGATCCAATCGCTGTGTCTGAATTGCAAGAAATAATTCTCCAAATGAAACAGCGCAATATCGGCGTCTTAATCACCGATCACAGCGTGCGGGAAACCTTGGAAGTGACAGACCGGGCGTACATCATGCACGAAGGCTTAATTCTCACCCAAGGACCGGCGGAAACGCTCATCAACGATCCCATCGTTCGTGAAACCTATCTTGGCGAAAAATTCTACTACCGCGCTGAATCGAAGCCTTTGTAGTATCATCATTTCATTTCGGTTGGGTTGTCATCGTTTGTGTCCAGGGCTTCCCGAACCGCCCGGATCATGTCCACCGTTTGATAGGGTTTAGAGAGATACCCCACTGCGCCGAGTTGGATTAGAGATTCCTTGATACTATCTTCCGCGTAACCGCTGCTAATAATGACTTTGACCTCAGGAGACATCGACATGAGCTGCTCTAACACTTCACGGCCAGACATTTGAGGCATGGACAGGTCGAGTATAATCAGGTCGATTCGATCGCGCTCTTTCAGATAGATGTCAATCGACTCCTTCCCATCATTGGCAAGCAGGATATTGTAACCATACTGTTCCAAAATCGTTTGCGCGAATTCACGAATCAGCTGCTCGTCATCGACGAGGAGAATGGTTTCGGAACCACCGGTGATCTCCTCAGCACGCTTACTTGGTTTCTTTATCGATTCCTGTTTCGTAACGGGAAAGTAAATCTTAAATGTCGTTCCTTTACCCGCTTCACTATATACGTTTATCCAACCGCCGTGTTGTTTGACGATTCCGTAGACGCTGGCTAGACCGAGTCCTGTGCCTTCCCCGATTTCTTTCGTCGTAAAAAAAGGTTCAAAGATTCGGCGTTGTGTCTCCTCATCCATACCCATCCCATTATCCGTGACGCTGACAACAACAAACCGTCCCGGTTTCGCGAAGGAATAGTGTTCGCAGTAGTTCTGATCGATGACGGCGCCTTTGGTTTCCATGGATATCACAAACCGGTCGCCCCGGCGTTCAGGCGCGATTCTCCCATTCATCACTTCATTAATGGCGTCCCGCGCATTCACACAGATATTCATCAGAACCGAATTTACCTGCGCGGAGTCCACACGGACAAGGGGAAGATTCTCTTCCGTATGAACGCTTATCTCAATGCGCCGGTCGATGGTCTGCCGCGCAAGGTGGGATACTTCTGTGAGGACATCGTTTAAATTCACGGTTTTCAGATCAACATTTGTTTTCCGGCTGAAGGCAAGAAGTTGGCGGATCAAGTTGGCGGCGCGGTCGGCGGCGTTTTGAGCGTTTTGTAGAAACTGGCATGTTTCCCCGGATTTTTGGTGTTTTGCAAGGGTAATGTTGCCCAAAATTACAGTTAATAGATTGTTGAAATCATGCGCGATCCCTCCCGCCAGTTGTCCGACCGCTTCCATCTTTTGGGCCTGACGAAGTTGGTTTTCCAAATGTCTGCGTTCGGTTAGATCAAGGAAAGTGCCCAATGTCCCTAACAGTTCACCCGTGGTTGATAAAAGGGGAGATCCACAAACGAGCACATCGAGTTGTTTCCCATTTTTACCGATGATATTGACTTCGTATGTAGACGCGGATCCTTGTAAACGCTTCTGATGATGTTGTGCGATTGTATGAAGACTTTCTGGAGTGAAAAATGATTTCCATGACACGCCCGTCAGTTCATTAGCATTTTCTATTTCAAGCATACTACACATGGATGGATTCACATAGATCGTTTGACCTTCCGCATCGCATTGCCAGACGCCGATTGGAGTATTATCAACAAGTGTTCGGAAGCGATTTTCACTTTCGCGCAGCGCGTTCTCGGCTTGTTTACGTTCAGTGATGTCTTGAAGAATGCCTAGGGATCCAATGTTGTCGCCTTGATCATCCTGCACTTGTACGGCGGCGTTGGCGACCCATCGTTCTTCTCCCGTGCGTGTTTCAATTCGATAATCCGCCCGCCAGCTGATTCCTTCTCCTTTTCTCGCGGCTTGGATCGCTTCCTCATGGGATAAATTCGACAATTTGCCTAATAAGACCACTTCTCTCGTTATACAATCCCAAATGCCACAATTAAATCCATCCGCTGGATATCCAGTCATCTGTTCGATGCCTGGGCCGACAAATTCATAACTCCCGGTTTTATAATTCTGGTAGTAGGGAACGGCGCCCGCCACTTCAATTGCTGAGCGATACAGTTGTTCGCTCTCTTCCAGCGCTGTTTCCACTTGTTTTTGTTCTGTGATATCACGGGCCATCGAGAAAATTAAATTGTCTTTGATGATGGGAAAGGAATTCCACGAAAGCCACCGGTAGACGCCATCATGGCGCCGGTAGCGGTTCACAAGCGATAGAACAGGATTTCCTGCGTGTAACCGCTTTGTAGTTTGGATTGTAATTGCCCGGTCTTTAGGATGAATGAAATCAAACCAAGATTTATCTAACAACTGGTGTCCGGTCCATCCAAGGAACCGGATACAAGCGTCATTCGCTTGTTTGAAAGAGCCGTCTAATCCTGTGACACACATGATGTCCACTGACAAATTAAACATCCGGTCCCGTTCTTCTTTGGCCGCGGCGGCGTTAACGACGGTATTGGCGATGGAGAATGTCATCAACATAATAAAGGCCATGAACGAATATTCGAGAAGATAGATAAACGAATAGAAACCGGAATTTACAGCCATATCGTTGATGGCGCTCGCAAATACGCAGGTTGTTGCAAATACGAATAGCGCTACTTTTTTTTGATTTTTATTTTGAAAAGAGCGCACGCCTATCCATAAGGAGTAGAGGATGAAGCCGAAAGAGACGTATTCTTGAATATAGATAAATGGGCCAGGGGTGATTTCGTAATACGTGATCTGATAGTAGAAGGGGAACGTGATCGTTTTAACCAGGGGTTGATCGGTTAACCAGACAACGCCAGACCGGTCTAACGCTCCAAACACAGCCGCAAAGAGGAAAAACGCCGAAAAACTATAAATCCAATTTCTTCCAGAAAATCCTGTATAGTCGACGACAAACCAAAGAAGCGCAATACTGGCCAGAGCGAGAACCACCATCTGGCCACGCTGCCACCACATTCCTTCCTGTGGAGAGTTTGCGCTATACAGACCTGTGCAAAACAACGCATACATTCCTACGCAAATACAGGACAATGCAAAGGTCAGATTCTCACGATGTTGGGGGCGTTTTAAATAGATGAGAAGGTGAAACACACTGACGTAAAAAATGACGCTGGAGAGCACAATAGGAGGAATTAATAGGCTATTCATTTTTCACTTTTCTCCGATTCCGGTTTGTGATTCACCTGAACCGGTAGCATTCTTCTCCTATCTATTATAAAGTAGATTGATTCAATCATGTAAAAAAATGTGTATCCGGGGTCAGTTTTTTTAGAAGATCGGAAAGGATTGAATCCAGTTTACTGATGTAGGTGAAAAGTATTAATTAAACATTATATTTCGCGTTGCTGATTCTGTCCATTGGCGCCGCGATTCAATTTTGGAGAACAAACCATGAAACGCCGGGAATTTATACGCACATTAGGAGCGGGCGCGGCGGCGGTTTCGGCGCCGGTGTTGAGTAATTATTCGAACGCGGAGTCGAAAAAACCCAATTTCCTGTTTCTTTTTACCGATGACCAGACATTTCGATCAATCGGTTCTTTGAATAATCCAGCGGTGAAAACACCGAATTTAGACCGGCTCGTTTCCCGTGGAGTCACTTTTACGCATACATTCAACCAAGGCTCCTGGTCAGGCGCGGTCTGTATCTGCAGCCGAGCGATGTTGAATACAGGGATGTATATCTATCACGCCCGGCAGGGCATCGGCGGAAAAGATGGCCCACGCGTTCCTCTCTGGGGAGAGACACTCGGCGCCGCGGGCTATGAGACATTTATGACGGGAAAATGGCATAATGGCGACCCAGCGTTGCGGAAGAGTTTCAAAACGGTTGGCCCGTATGGAGGCGGAATGCTTCCATCAACGGATATGGATGGGGACGCCTATAACCGCCCGGCGCCCGGTAATCATTGGAGTCCTTTTGACACATCGCGCAAAGGCCATTGGCGTGAACAAGACGATGGCCGTGTGATTCATAGCAGCCGGTTGTGGGCGGACGCGGCTATAGAATATTTAAAAAAACGAAAGAAGGGCCAGACGAATCCCTTTTTTATGTATGTCGCGTTTCACGCGCCCCACGATCCGCGTCAATCCCCTAAGAAATATGTGGATATGTATCCATTGGACTCGATTGAGATTCCACCCAACTTCATGCCGGAACATCTTTTCGAACAAGGCGAACGGTATACGTTGCGGGATGAGAGATTGGCCCCGTTCCCCCGTTCGAAGGAGGCGGTCAAAGTCCACCTGCAGGAATACTATGCCATCATCAGCCACGCTGACGCGCAGATCGGCCGGATTCTCGACGCGTTGGAAAAAACCGGTGAGGCGGATAATACCTACATCCTCTTTTCAGCGGATCATGGACTCGCGGTCGGTCAGCATGGTCTCATGGGAAAACAGAATCAATACGATCACAGCGTTCGGATGCCGTTGATTATAAGCGGGCCAGGATTGGAGCCAGGGAAAACTATAGATTCTCTCGTGTATCTCCATAGTCTCTATGCGACAACTTGTGAACTGGCTGGGATTGAAATTCCCGAAAGTGTAGAATTTCCCAGCTTAATGCCTTTATTGCGTGGTGAAAAGAAAACTCTTCACCATGAAATCTTCGGTTCGTATAAAGATTTCCAACGGATGGTCCGCACGGAAGAATTCAAATTAATCCGCTATCCCCAGGAATATCGAACACAGTTGTTTAATGTAAAAGAAGATCCTTGGGAAATCAAAAATCTCGCCCATGATCCAAAATACGCGGACACAATCGCGGATCTCAATCAACGTTTGAAACGGTTGCAAAAGAAAGTGGGGGATGAATTGGCGTTGGATTGAGGAGGGGGAATTGTTTCCGCAATATGAAATGAAAAATGTACCCATCGATATAGATTGAAAATATCTTGCAATCTAATTTAATCGAGATTCTTATCTTGCAACTTCTTTTTGCCGCCTCACAGAATTGAATAAAACATTATGCTTCATTCTCAATTCTTTCTTGTTAACTTCTTCATCTGAAATAAAAATCAATCAATAGGAGCGCATATCATGAGCAAACATAGACGGCGTGAGTTTTTAGGATTCACGGCATTGGGAACAAGCGCAACGATAATATCAAACATAGCTTTAGCGGAACAACACGCAAATCAAAAACAACATGATTCAATGACATTTGTAGAACCATCCCGGACAATCCCTGTTCAAGGTGATTATGATGTGATTGTTTGTGGAGGTGGTCCCGCGGGAATCGCCGCCGCTGTATCCGCCGCTCGAACCGGCGCCCGCACACTGCTGATCGAATTGGGAGGGTGTCTTGGAGGCGTTTGGACTTCAGGATTGTTAACATTTATTTTCGATTTTGATAAACCCGGATTAACGGATGAAATCAAAAAAAGATTAGAACGCTTACACGCCAAACGAAATAAAGCATCAGATAAGTTTGTGTACGCGCCGGAACCGATGAAATTGTTGCTGGAGAATCTTTGTATGGAAACAGGCGTTGAATTCCTGCTGCATACCCGTGTTACAGCCGCCTATTTAGAAAACCAACGGGTAACAACGATTGTCACTGAATCTAAATCCGGCCGGGAAGCGTGGAGAGCGAAAGTATTCATTGATACGACCGGGGATGGGGATCTCGGCGCGCTTGCGGGGAATGGTTGGGATATTGGGCATGGAGGAGCGTCATGTCCTTGTCAACCGATGACCTTAAATGCGCTCGCTGTCGTTAAAGACATTGAAGCTCTTAGGGAATACTTGTCATTTTACGAGACGGCGGGAACCAATATGAAAGCGCATGTTCCGGCTACTCAAGCGTTTAAGAAAGTGATCAAAGAAACGGGGATCAATCCTTCGTATGGACACCCGACACTGTTTCCCATCAAAGATAATTTAGTGCTGTTAATGGCGAATCATGAATATAATGTTAGGGCGTTTGACGCGAAAGAAATCACAAAAGCGACCGTTAACGCGCGGGCGGAAATTCATGCCATCGCCTGGGAACTGAACAAATTAGGAGGGCCTTGGGAAGGATTTCAACTCGCCGCCACCGCGGATCAAATCGGTGTCCGGGATGGACGAAGATTACATGGCCGTTATACCGTGACAAAAGAGGATCTGGTTTCTGGAGCGAGATTCAAAGACGCGATTACCCGTCCCACATTTGGAGTTGATATTCATGCTCCAGACCAGGAAACGAATGATAAACAACCCATCTCGCGGGGAGGAATCACGATGAAACCCTATGACATCCCCTTGAGAGCGCTGATTGCGAAAGATGTAGATGGATTGATGATGGCCGGCCGTTGTATCAGTGGAGATTTTATCGCTCATGCAAGTTATCGTGTAACTGGAAACGCCGTCGCCATGGGAGAAGCCGCAGGAGCCGTCGCCGCGATCGCCTCACAAAGTAACCGGATGCCCCATGAAGTGGAATGGGAAGAAGCGAGTGAAGTATTAAGTAGTTTTCGGTAATCTCTACTGTAAACTGTTACCTGATCGTGCTGAGTTTCCTATACAAATAGATGTCAAAGATGAATCGGTGTTGGATTGAGGATGGGGGGATGTTTCAGGACGGATGGAAAAGGACTATAGTATTCTATAAGTCATCGCGTTTCATTAACACAGAAAAACCTTCTTGCTCGAAATGGTGGTCATTTGTCAGCGCTTCCGCGATTGACTCGGATTCCATGACATTCATGGAAATGCAGTCTTGCAGGCTGTATTGTTTGTCTTTTCACGCTTCATAACGAGTTAATCCCTTTAGAAAAGAATCACGGGATTGCGGAATGACTTTTATATTTGGATTCGAAAGAATCGCACGCACAGTCTTGACAGCGCGGTGACGTAATTCGGGTCCACACTTAGATAGCGCCGCAAGAAATTCAGTCAACACTTCATCCGTTGTCACAAGCCATACGTGTCCCAATTGTTCGCGCGCTCTTTTCGCTGGCTCATTCCATTGGTCTCTCGGTAATAGAATTGCAATCCAATATACAGTATCGACAAAAACGGTTTTCATGCGTCCGTCTTTCCATATAAGTAATAATCGAGTTTATCTGTAAGGTCTTGTGGGAGGTTGTCCCACTCTTCATCGGGGACATCTTTAAATATGTCCGTAATCACATCCTCAATGGCTGGCGTGCTTGTGTCGAAAACTGGCTCATCATTTCGAACGAGATAAAGATGGTTAACGCTGATGATGCGTTTTAACGTCCCGTGCAGATCCAGTTCACCACGGCCTTTTATTCTTAGGCGGACTTCCTTATGATCTTTCAGCGCTGTCGTTACTTCGGATTCTTCTTCTTCCGAGAACGAAACTTGCACACTCGTCCCTTCATCTAACCAAATCTGAAATTTCCTATTCCGCACATCGGCTTCCAGAACATGTCCTATGATATCTACTTCATCCTCATATGGCAGTTGGATTAAAGTGGATAATCGTTCCCGCTCGCATGTAGTTACACGAGTGGCGCTTTTCCCTGGCGGTGTGAATTCCAACTCCTCATCCCCGGAAAGACCCTGTCCCCACCGCGCGTATTCGGGCAGGAGTTCCTTTGGGAATTCATTTGGCAGTGGCTTATTCTCGTGAACCGCTGTAAATGTACGATGGACTAAATCGATCGCCTCATTGGCCTCAACCGGTTCTGGTTCCCAGAATTCGCGTTGCGCAGGTTCCTCAATGTATACTTCGAGTGGAACAGTGGCGCTGCCTTCCTCGATCTTGCGGAGGCATAGGCGTGTGCGGTCTTCGAAATGTTTTGGCAATCGATCCCGGTTAGGATTTGCCTTTCGCCACAGGGCTTTAGCGGTTTCAGCGACCATCTTCTGAAATTGTTGAAGTTCGTTAAGGGCAGTAAGATCAAGGGCATGGTCACGGAAACGATCGCCTTTGAAATGAAGCCTTACAACTTCCTTCCATAGTCCAGGCATCGCTTTATCTCCTAACAATCTGATTCTCAAGGTTCAGGCTGTTATCAGGAAAAACTGAAATCATGTTTTTCTTTTTACTTTTATAATAATTCTAAAATGGAAAAACAGAATGCTATTTATCTATCATAGAAAACCTGTTTCTACAAGTGAGAGTTCTAATAATTCTAATTGACCGCTTCAATAGATAGTCTATTGATTCAGGAGATCCGTTTCAGAAAAAACTTAAGCAGAGCATATAGCAAAGCAATATGATACACTGTTCCAACAACTAAAAACAGCCAGAAATTCGAACCATTATCAGACAGAATCCAAAACGCTTTCATGGGCCAATAAATAGGAATTACGCCGGTTAAAAGCTGCCATCCAAATGGCAGGAAATAGGCCGGGACAGGTAGAAACAAAAGCCCGCCGTATCCTTTAATCAAAGCGAATCCCTGCACTTTGTTTGTGCATAGAACATTCATCAGCAGTGTCGTTATCGGCGCGCCCAAGGAGACGACGATTGCAATGGCAAACAGTGGCAGGATCGCTACCTGAATCAAATTTGTCACTTCGACCATTACAACCGTCATGATAATACTTAGGATGAAAGGGATGGCGCCTCGATAGAACAAGTAAAAAGGGAAGGGCAATGGCGTTACCCGCAGCGCCGTCAATGTTTGATCGTCCCGTTCGTCCAGCAGCAGAAATCCAATCACGCTCCCATACAAAAGTGAAGGTATCATAACGCACATATAGCTGACAATCAAATGGTAGTAGAGGGTTAAATCCACGTACGGTTCCAACCATACTGTCAATGGAGGAATTGCCCATCGCAACACCAGCGCGTAAAAGACCGGCAGCCAGATCATCCATATTAGGAGCGAGTCGCGTTGAACTAACTTGTAATCGTTTACACATAATGTATAAAACCAGGCTCCTGCTTTCATCGTAGATCCCCCTCCTTGCGAATGATAAATCGATGGAAGCAGGTGTAGGCCCACCACCAGCCGATCCCGCTCCAGAGGATGGAATAACTAATCGCGTAAAGCCATATCCATGTGGCGGCCGGTTCGAAAGCGCCGCGTATCAGCAATAGCGGCGCTTGGGTGGGGATCAGGTAGAAGAGCCAATGGTTTAGGATGCCAAGATAATCAATAATGGGCAATTGCAGCGCCATCGTTACGAGAACCGACGGCATTAGAAAATCCGTAATGGAGTTGTAGCGGGTTACGAGGATAAATCCAGCGAACGAGTAATGGATTGACATAAACATGATACCAGTCAACAAAGAGAGCCAGTTGAAATCGAATCCATACGTGATCAGAAGAACGGATATATTTTCCAGCATGACCAAGAGTGTCATGGTCACGAGTTTTGAAATTAGATATTCCGAAGGGCGGAGTGGAGTCACGACGATTCCTTCGAGTGTGCCTTCCCGCTTCTCCAACAGCGCCATGCCCGCGAAGAGATAGAATGTGCCGCTGCCCATTGTCGCCAGTAGGAGAGGGGGAATCGCATACGCCACCCATTCACGGGCGAAGAACAACCGGAGCCAAAACGCCGTGAAGGCCGCGATCACCAGCGCGGCGAAATAAAAGCCATTGCGGTACTGGAGCGTGATATCCAGCCGGAAAGTCGCGAGAAGCCGGTTCATTGGAGGCTCCTTCCCGTAACTTGGATGAAGATATTTTCGAGTGTGGTTTCCTGGGTGTGAATCGTTTCGATTTCCCGTTCGCGCAAGAGTTTGAGAAACGTCTCGTTCTCACCCAAGCTGGTTAATGGGAATTCCTGGCTTTCGGTTTGATGATCCAAACGATATTCAACGCGGATCGAGCGTTTCCCATATTGGAGTTTCAAATTGCGGGGAGAATCAATCAAGCGAATTTTCCCATCCACAAGAAACGCGACCCGGTCACAGAGCTCGTCCGCCGTGATCATTTCGTGGGTGGTCAGAAAAATTGTGACGCCTTCGTTTTTCTTTTGTTTGATGATCTCTTTAATGATTCGAGAGTTGACTGGATCGAGACCGGCGGTCGGTTCATCCAAGAAAAGCAACTCTGGATTGTGCAGAATCGAGCGGGCGAAGTTCAGCCGGATTTTCATCCCTTTCGAGAATTGGGAAACGCGGAGATCGATATCGGCTCCTAAATTCACTTGTTCCAGCAATTGTCGTGGATCGGCTGTTTTCCCATTGTAGAGGGATTGGAAGTAGAGTAGATTTTCGAGCGCAGTCAATTTTAAATAGTGGTTCGGGAATTCGAAACAGACACCGATTTTTTCATAATAATCGGACGGCCAGGTCTTGAGATCTTTGTCGAGTACTGTGATGGTTCCCAGGTACTCTTTCAACAGCCCAATCAGTATTTTCTGGGTCGTGCTTTTTCCAGCACCACTTGGACCGAGGAATCCAAGAATCTCTCCTTTGGCGATCTCGAAATCAAGGTCTTTTAACGTAGGCTGATTGCATCCGGGATAATGAAAACGCAATTGATTGACCTGTATCACAACCGTGTCCTTTCATTTTCTTTTGGATTCCTTAGCTGTTCCAATTGTAAAGCGTCTTCTATTCCAATTGCTTATACAGGATTTGCGCGAATTTGACTATCTCTGGATTCGAGTGGTTCCGCATTTGAAGAATGAGATCCAGGGAATCGATCACCGGATCAAGGTTATCGGCGGCGGTGATAAAATCATCCGTGTGGAAAGGACCGGCTTTGTAAACCTGCACTTTGCGGGCGCCTTTGCCGGATGCGGTCAGGTCTTCCGATTTCGCGTAGTGCAAACTCCATTCAATCTCGTTATCAATGAATAGTGTCACGTATCGTTCCCGGCGCTTGCCGCTTTCATCCGCGCCTAGAACGGTTCCAATCCAATCGCCTTTCAGTTTTTTAGTCAATGCATCGAAATAAAGTCGATCCAAAGAAGGCAGATGAATTCGTTTCCGGACGGAAGGGGGAATGAGTTCCCCGGAAATTTCATCGACTGTCTTATACACGTGTTTGGCGTCGAGACCGGGGATTTCAACAATGGAGAATGTATCATATTCCGTTTGTTCCGCATGGAATAGTCTCCAATAATCCTCCCCTTCCTGGACGATGGAAAGGACAAAATGGTTTTTCTCGAATTGAGAATTAGGGAGAACACTGCCGGGAAGATTTTTCGCCGCTTCATTCCAATTGTGGGCGGTGAATGAAAACATAAACGCAAGATCATGTTCTTGAAAACCGAGGATTCGTAATTCATCCAGCAAACCAGCGAGAGAATACGTTCCACTTTTATCAACTTCGGGTTCGGAGAGAAGACCGGTTTCATCGGTGGTCACGCAGGTGTAGAGCGAATAAGATCCATCTACCTGTTTCTCAACAGAATACAGAGCGTCCCATTCGCTATCCGCTTGATCTCCGGGAGCGCCAAGCCAAGTTCCAGGAAGTTTTTGTTTGAGAGTTTCTTGAACAAGGTCCTCTTTGTGAGGCAGACCGAGAATCCGGCGTTCTTCTTCGGTGATTTCGGGCGTATAACCGGCGCTCTCGTAAAGTTGGTGTAACGTTTGATAAACAGAGACGGCGGACAGTGGGTGCGAGTGGAACACGTGTGGCGCTCCGTTTTGTTCTTGAATCGAATGAACGATCCAGCGCGCCGCATCTTGTTTTTCAATGCTGACCGCGAGTCCTGAACCTTCCGGGTGCTGATCGTTTAAAAATAAGCCTGGCAGTTGGCCGATGGCCTCCCGCCAATTGATTGCCGCATTCATTTGTTTATACAGTATCCTTTTTGTGCCGCAAAATCGGTTTGGTTGTTCTGCATTGTATCTCTTAAAAAGGGAGGAAACAACGAAGATATTTCTTTCTACTTTTTCTGTTTTTATTCTTGACAAATACAAGATTCATATTATTGTGTAAGTAACGCAGAAAGGAGGTGGTCCACTTATGATAGATGATTATTATGAATGTAAAGACACAAGCGTAGGTGGCTGCGGAGGTGAGGAGGGTTAGAATTTCCTGAATCGAAAGCGGATCAGAATTCCGTATTCGTTTGGGGAATGAAAGGGTAGAGTTCCATCAAAACTCTCCTGACTCTCTAGTACAAACAGTTAACCGGGAAGAAGGCGGTCAAGATTTGGTCGCCTTCTTTTTCTTCTGAGCGGCATTTCTCTTTCTCTTCCCATATATCGTTCTCTCCAATTCGTTTATGATTAATCATGTGTTTTCCATCCACTCGAATTCTATATACAGATAAGGAGTCATCATGCGCCTTCATTCGTTTTATTCAATTCCTGTTCTCGTGTTACTAAGTCTGGTTTGCGGTTTAGTAGCCGCCGCCGATGATGCGGTTTTATTTGATGCGGAGGGGATCGCGGACGCGCGGATCAATGGATTTTCGGTCGAAAAAATTGGAACCTATACAGTTTGGATCTGGTCGCTTGCCAAGGAAGAAGTGATCGTTGAAATCAATGAGAAGCGCTTTGTCTCTAAACTGAAAAGCGATGCAGGGGATGGCGTTTATTCATGGAAGCGGCTTGGTTCTGTGGATTTAAACGACTCTGAAACCGCATCGCTGCGTCTTTATAGCGATGATCTTTCCAAAACACTGAAACCAAAACAGGTGGGATATCTCGCGTTGAATCTACATGCGGATTGGGATCCAGCCGCCTATTTTGCATTGACTAAAATATTTAACGATTCGGCGCGATCGGTTTCAGACAAACGTCTTGGTATCCTGCGTTCGAATCGGGATTATTATCCCTTTCCAGATTATCAAACCAAGGATGAGTGGCTTCAACGAAAACGGGTATTGAAGACTCATCTCCTTAACAGTCTCGGTTTGTATCCTCTGCCGGAAAAAACGCCGTTGAAAGCGAAAATCTTTGATGTAACCGAACGGGAAGACTACACGGTCGCGAAAGCGTATTTCGAGAGTTATCCCGGTTTTTATGTAACAGGCAATCTATACAGGCCCAAAGGGAAATCCGGCCCATTTCCAGGCGTGGTATCTCCGCATGGACATTGGAGCAACGGGCGTCTTGAAAATGGGGAGACAGGATCGGTTCCGGGCCGCGCGATCAATCTCGCCCGGCAGGGCTGCGTTGTGTTTACTTACGACATGGTTGGATACGTTGACAGCAAGCAGATCAACCATCAATTCGGCGGCGAGCGGGAATGGCTTTGGGGGATCTCGCTGCATGGGCTGCAGCTGTGGAATGGCATCCGCGCAGTGGATTTTCTGCTGACATTGGATGACGTCGATCCAGACCGCATCGCCTGCACAGGCGCGTCGGGTGGAGGAACGCAGACGTTCAGCCTTATGGCGGTGGATGAACGGGTGCGCGTGGCCGCGCCGGTGAATATGATCTCCGCGCATTTTCAGGGTGGCTGTCTCTGCGAGAATGGACCGAATCTACGGTTGGATGCGAACAATGTGGAATTCGGCGCGATGATGGCTCCCCGGCCCTTGCTAATGGTTTCCGCTTCAGGGGATTGGACGAATGAAACGCCCCGTGTCGAGTATCCCGCTATCCGGTCGATTTATAAATTATTTGACGCGCCCGATCATGTTTATTCCGTACAGATCGACGCGCCGCATAATTACAACAAAGACAGCCGGGAAGCCGTGTACGCTTGGTTTGGAAAATGGCTGCTGGGGGAAGAAAATACAGAAAAATTGAAAGAAAAAGAATTTACAGTCGAAGAGGATGAAGCCCTGCGCGTCTTCCCCGGTGATCTCCCTGAAGGCGCGGTAGACGCGGAGGAACTTACAGCGTATTTGAAAAAAATGTCCGAAGCGCAGTTGCAAGAGATATATCCAAATGACGAATCCGCGCTGCTGAGACTGCGCCGGATCGCAGGAACCGCCTTGCGGCATACCCTCAGCGCCCAGCTCCCGAAACGGAATGAACTTGTCATCGATCGATTGGTGGCGGAAAAGATTCCAGGGGCGTTTGTGGAACGAATGGTAATCGGCCGTGTGGGGAAAGGCGATCGAATTCCTGGGATTCTGGTGATTCCAAACGATCGAAAAGGATCGTCGTCCGGAACCGTTTTAGTCCATGAAGAAGGCAAAGCCGCGTTGACGGACTTGGCTTCAGGAAAACCGGGTGGGATTTTGCAGTGTCTCTTGGATGAAGGGCATGCTGTATTCATGCCGGATGTTTTTCTGACCGGCGAATTCCATTCTCCATTCGAAAAAGCGATCCGGGATAAAGAGACCGCGCATTTTTTGACTTACAACCAAACGGATACCGCTTTGCGTACGCAGGATATCCTTACATCAATCGCCTTTCTGAATTCCCGCTACGAAGCGGAGACGGTGAACCTTGTGGGAGTGGGAGACGCAGGATTGTGGTGTTTATTAGCGGCTCCATTGGCCGATTCACTGCATAGTGTTGTTGTGGACGCGGCGGGATTCGATGGCAGTGACGACGCGTATATGAACCGGCTCTACATCCCCGGATTGCGGCGTGCGGGAGACCTGCGCGCGGCGCAGGCGCTGCTCGCTCCTACGCCATTGGTGATTTATAACACCGGCGGTGTCTTTGACACTGCGTGGGCGCGGAAAGCATATGAAACCGCTGGTGTAGAAGAACGCCTTGAAATTCTTGAAGGGCCTGTTGGATTGGATGTTTTAACGAGATCGTTGCGGTGATTAGATTAATGTTGTTGGGATTTAGGCAAGGGTGGAAAAAAGCCTTACCCTTGCTGCCCAGTAATATTATATACGCCTTCATTATTACTTACATTCCCTGAATCCATTTACCTATTTTGATAACCTGATGAATATCTCCTTCGGGGGAGAGTACATCTCCGATGTTGAGAATGAGACGGCCCTGACTTTCTCGTTCAATCTCTTCGGCCCAGGCGAGGATTTTTTCATCAGGAATTTTTTGCGCAAAAAGAGAAGCGGGAATACCGCAATAGGCGTATTGTTTATTTCCTAAAGCCGCGCGGAGTTCATGAACGGTATAGTTGCTCATCGGCGCCGGCGTGCAGCCGTCGAGTAAGTCTATATCCGTTTTAGGGAGGAGTGTAAAATGTCCATGTATATTTCCATCAACATGAGTGGAAACATACTTTCCAGCATTGCGCAGTATCGCGCAGGCTTTTTTGTAAATAGGAATGCAGTATTTTTCGTAATGTGGTGGACTGATTAGATGCTCATCGGCGTGATCGCTGATAATGACAATCCGCGCGGCTGTCTGCGCTGCGGCTTGGATGGTTTCGAAAAACGGTTCGGCCATTTCATCGAGGAATCGTTCCACGGCGAGGGGCTCATCATGCAGCGCGTAAACGCCGTTGATTAATCCCATCGCGTCGTGGATAAATGTACCGAATGGAGATCGCCCGGCGGTAATGTCGATTACGCCAAAACCATTCAATGTATCCAGCGCTTTTTGTATTCGCTCTGGATGAACTTCAACTCTTGTATGACGCGCGGCCCAGGCGAGGATTTCCAAATCCTTAATGGTTTTGGCAAAATGTTCTGTAATGCAATAACTGCCATCGGCGGCGCGGGTGCGAATTTGCTGAATTGAGCCAAGGTGTGTTGTAAGAATTGTTTTCTCTAACCGGCCTTCCCGCTGTATCTCTATTTGATAGCCATCACAGATCCGATCGCGCCATTCATAGAGATGAATTGGACATCCCCAACCAAAATTGCGGTAAAAATCCAGCAGCGTCCAATCTGAGAATTCCGGAGGCATATCAATATTCATATCGTGAAAGGAATCATCGTCATAGATGATCTGACCGGTTTCATAGCGCTGGTCTTCTCCTGGAGGTGTCCGGCGCGCTTTGTACCAATCCGTGATGTCAGGGAAGAATAATATCCGCCCTGAATGGTTTCCCTCTAAGAATGAAATAAAACGCTCCCGCAGTGGTGTGTCATGTTCCTTCATGGATGGATCTTCTCCCCCTTTTTTGAAACGGTGTATTGATTGTAACCGATATCGGGGCGCCGGTCATGAGGAAAGAGAAGGAAGAGCGATTGAATGAAATCTATGATTTAATCTAGGTCTTCCGGCTTTGGCTTGAACATCCAAAAAAAGAGGGTAGGATTCTCTCTCCAGCGTACGGAAGCGTTGAGAGTTTCACTCCTATCATCGAGGTTCATTCGTGTCATTAGAAAAAAGTTTAAATCCGCGGCAACGGGCGGCGGTTACGCATACAGAGGGTCCATTATTGGTCATTGCGGGCGCGGGCAGTGGAAAAACGCGTGTGATCACCTACCGGATCGCTTATTTAATTCAAAAACAATACGCCGCGCCGGAAAATATCCTTGGAGTGACGTTCACCAACAAAGCGGCGGCGGAAATGCGGAAGCGGGTGAAGAAATTAATAGGGAAACAGGCGGATGGAGTGACGCTGAGCACGTTTCATTCACTCGGTCTATCTATCCTGCGCCAGCATGGGAACCGGCTTGGTTACCGCCGGAATTTTACGATTTATGGCGAGGGCGACCAGACATCGCTGGTCAGGACATTGATCCGCGAACATCCGAAGAAGAAAGAAAAATTCGATGCGGGAATTTTGCTCTCCCGCATTAGTTCATATAAGAACGACGCAGTCGACGCGCGGCGGGATTTTCCCCTTTATAACGATAAATACGACGATGTTCTGCCGGATATTTACGAACAGTATCAACAGGCGCTGCGGGCGTATCAAGCGGTGGATTTCGATGATCTGATTCTCTTGCCGATCCGTCTTTTTCAGCAGTGTTCTGATGTTCTCGAACAGTATCTGGACCGTTATCGTTATTTATTAGTCGATGAATACCAAGACACCAACCACGGGCAGTATCGTTTGCTTTCGTTATTGGCTGGCAAGCGGCGCAATTTATGTGTCGTAGGGGATGACGACCAGAGCATCTATGGTTGGCGTGGCGCTTTGGTGCGAAATATCCTCCAATTCGACAAAGATTTTCCAAACGCGAAAGTTGTAAAACTCGAACAGAATTACCGCTCAACCGGCGTGATTCTCCAAGCGGCGAATCACCTGATCGAGAATAACAGCAAACGGCGCAAGAAAGAACTCTGGACAGACCGGGACCAGGGCCGCAACATCGACGCTTTTCTCGCCGTCGACGAAAACGATGAATCAAAAACTATCGCATGGCGCATCGAAACAATCAAAGAACGCATGAACGCCAAATGGCCCGACTTTGCTGTGCTTTATCGCAGTAACGTCCAATCCCGCGCGCTCGAAAGTGTCTTTCGTGTGGCGGGGATCCCTTATAAAGTGGTTGGGGGATACGAATTTTTTGACCGGAAAGAGATCAAGGATCTTGTGGCGTATCTCAAAGTAATTCTGAATCCCCATGACGATCTCAGCCTGCTTCGCATCCTCAATTATCCCCGGCGCGGCATCGGCGACCGGACAATTGTGGCGTTATCCGATCAGGCGAAAGAGCGGAACGTTCCTCTCTTTGACTATTTGTTGGAAGCGCGGAATGATTCCAATTTAACAAAACAAAACAGGGAGGGATTGCATTCCTTTACGGAACTTATCGAATCAGTCCGGGCGGAACAGCATACCAGTGATATTCCCAAACTGGTCCGCGCGGTGATCGAAGGCAGCGGGTACCGTGAGGAGATCCAGCGCACGATCGATGACGCCATAACGGCCCAGATGAAAATTGACATGGTGGAAGAATTGGCCTCAGCGGCGGCGTCATATGTCGAGCAGGAGAAAGAAGGAACGCTGCGTGGTTTTATCGATACGATATCGTTGAATGACGATCCATCCGCGAATGGAAATCAACGGAAACAATCCGAGGACGCTGTCCTCTTGGCCACGTTGCACAGCGCGAAAGGATTGGAGTTTCCCTATGTGTTTCTGTGTGGTATGGAAGAAGAACTGTTCCCCCACGCGCGTTCCATGAAAGACAACGCGAATGTGGATGAGGAACGGCGGTTATGTTATGTCGGAATCACGCGGGCGCGGCGGCATTTAACTTTGAGTTTCGTCAAAGAACGGAATCAATATGGACGGCGCGTCAAACGAACTCCCTCCCGTTTTCTGCGGGAACTTCCCGAAGAATTGCTCTGTAAACAGTTCAGCCATAGCCCTCATTTTTTTGATAAACAAAAAAAGTCAACCTCGTGAATTACTGGTTTCTGCTATCCAGTAAGATTGAAAGTGTGGAATGACTCTTTCCTTCCCGCACTAGCTGCGGTAGTATCGTATTCGGTGTTGAAACAGGATATATCGAACACTCGAAAAATTATTTTATGAAGTATGAAAGGAAAAAGGATGAAACTGTTACGTCTGTTATCGATCGCTGGATTTATAGTGCTACTGCTTGGCTCTGGCGTGTTGGCGTCGGAAAAAGAAGGATTAACCAAAGCGCCGGCAGGCGGGGATTGGACTTCTCTCTTCAATGGGGAAAACTTGAAAGGCTGGCATTTGAAAGTCACACCGGACGAACATAATCGAATGAGCTGGGCGGCGCTCAATGGTGTCCTCGTCAATGTTCCACCTCAGAAAGAAGGGGAGCATGGCATTGATCTGGTCAGTGATGTGAAACTCGGCAGTCACGAACTGTATGTCGAATTCCTGGTTCCCAAAGGCAGCAATAGTGGAGTGTATCTTATTGGGCAATATGAAATTCAAGTCTATGATAGTTATGGCCAAAAAACTCCTTCTTCAGGTGATTGCGGTGGAATTTATGGAAAAGTGGCGCCGAGTTCAAACGCTTCCCTCCCTCCTGGATATTGGCAATCCATTCATGCGGTGTTTCACAAAGCGAAAGTCCGGAATGGGAAGGTCGTTGAAAAACCCCGGATCACCGTCTATCACAATGGCGTGAAAGTCGTCGATGACGCGGCGATTGAAGGAGTGACCGGCGCCGCTTTGGACGGAAATGTCATTGAAGAAGGCCCCACGTATCTCCAAGGGAATCATGGCACAGTTCTTTACCGGAATTTATATTACAAACCGATTGAAGATTGAGCCGGTTCAGAGCGGAATATGGCCGTTTGTGTTTCCAGTAGCGGTCACGATTATTTGTTTCTGTGAATTCTTGTGTGAATGGGTGGTTTCATGAAATCGATCCTCGATATGATTTTTCCTGGACCTGCGAAAAATTCCCGTGCGTTCTGGTGGTTTTTGGCGCCGCAGCTTCTTGGAGTGGCGGCGCTGGTTCTTTTTTATATTGTTTATTATTTCCGGTATGTAATTATCTGGGATGATTTCTCTTCAGAATTTCTCCACGCTTCGTATTTCATTAATCATTATCTGCGTTTTGGGGAATTGCCCACTACATACTTTTACAATTACTGCGCCCAACCGGTCTGGCCGCTTCGATTTGGATGGATTTTAGGTTTACCGCTGATTCCGTTCAGTTGGTTCCTCTCTCTGTTTCATGAACCGGGATTGTTTTTTTTGTATGATGTGTATGTCTTATCCCGGCTATCGATGGCGCTGTTTGGGATGATTGGTTGTTATCTTCTTGGTTCGTTGTTTTTGAAGCGCCCCGCTTCGTTTTTTCTTATGGGAATCGCATACAGTTTGCCGGTGTTCTGGACCCAACAAGCGAATGTATGCCAAGTCAGCCCCTATATGCCTTGGTTCTTGTATTTCACTATACGTGTAGTCAAAGACACTTCATTTTTAAGTCTCGTTTCATTGCTGGTTCTCTCCGTCTGCGCGTTTTATTCCTGTGTGACGTATGCGTTCTTTGCGGGTTTTTATTTACTTCTCTGTCTTTTGCTAGCTTATGTTATCAGTGAGCTAAGTCAATGCGTTTTTGGATCTCAGACAATCGTTTCTATCTATCAAGAGAGTGTAGATCCTATCATCAGGTGGCTTTCCTTGTTTCGGAGGCGGCCTCTTCTTATCCTGTTGTTGATCGCTGTTCTTATGCCATCCATTGGTGTCATATACACGTATGTAAGTGATCAGTCGAAAATATACGATTACGCCCGTGATTATTTTGATGAGACGGTGGATTTTGAACGAATTCGGATGTCGAGTATCCAAGAGACATATGGCCGCCTATCCATAGGCGCGCATGTTGAAGCCAGTCCTACCCGCAGTGGATTTGTTGGAACGACAGTGATTTTGTTAGCCGCGATTAGTCTACTGGGATGGAAAAACCGCTATACCCGTCTCTTTTCTCTTACGTTTTTATTAATGATAATGATCTACTGCACACCTCCCGGCATTGTGTTTCTGAAATGTCTTTTTACAGTGATTCCAGCGTTGAGTCTCTTCAAATATTTCATCGTATTTTTAGCGGGGATGTGTCTTCTTCTCTGTTGTCTGGCGGCGCTGGGATTGGAATGGTTGCTTGATTCGATGGCTGCGTCCAGTGCGCCGGTTGAACAGACACAGAATAAAAAGAAGGGCGCGAAGGGATCACAAAAAGTCAGCGAATCTTCTAGTAAATCCATCTATTGGGCGTTGTGCATAATTTTAGGTCTGGGCGTTGTGTCAACAATTTTTATCCATTCGTCCAATGAACTAATCGGAGATGCGAATTACTTCGCCTATCTGACTGTGTGCATGGTTGCTCTATTACTAGCTTTGAAATATAAGATTGTGAACGAAACCTGGGCGCCGGTGATCATCTGTCTTATCGTTTTTTTGGAAGTGGCGGCGTATTCACATTCCAAACTATTGGCCGTTTCCCGCTCAGCGGTTCCAGACGGGCAGCGGAAAGTATTGGCCACGATTCAACAAAACGATCCGTACCGTTTGCAATTCAACATGATCTTTCCACATTATCCCGCCTATAAATCCAGAAATACGATCGAAGGGGAATCGCGCGCCGATGAGTTCCCCCCAACGATTTATCTGAACGATTTTTATGGATATGATTTCGGCTCCAATGCGTTTCAAGGACATATTACACTTCCGTTTTGGACTTCGTGGTCGAGAAAACAGATGTATGGGGAATACCACGATCTATTGACAGTCATCGAAAAAAATCCTCTCGCTCAACGGGATCTATGGATGAGTGTCGCCAATGAGGATACGAAGATGTACGCTTTCTACCATCAAGCGTATGTGGCGCCTGATCGGGAAGATGTTCTGGAAATAATGAAGAATATCTGGTTTTCGATGGATAATCTCATTCTGGAAAGCCAACCGAAGAATGAAGATGATTCACTGCGCCTGCCCATTACGCCGGAGACCTACAATCCCGAACCCATCATGCGGATGGAGACCGCGCGCGCGCTTAAGGAAGGGCCGGTCACGGCGAATGATATTCATTTAGAAATCGAGTCGGATAAACCGGGATTTATCGTCTTCTTCATCAATATTGGCTATGGATGGAATGCGGCTGTCAACGGTGTAAAAACAGAAGTGGAAAAAGCGTTTGGAACGTTCGCAGCGTTGGAAATACCCGCTGGAAAAAGCGAGATTCATTTAGAAAGCGTCTCGATTTGGGGGGGATGGTATATTTGGGTGATGGGCGCTTTTTTCTATGCCATGATTGGCTTGGGAATCGTTGGGGCCTTCCTGGTTTACCGGCGATTATGGACAGATGGGAAATTCGGTGATCTTCGCGTGCTGTAAGAGAAATCCCTTCATTTTTCAATCACAGGTTGATTCAAGAAGCGTAGTAGAATCCTGCTTCACCACCTGGGGATCCTTGAAGACGTTGAATCCGATGTAGATTGCGGAAGGGATCCCCTGAATCGACGCGCAGAAGATATACAACAACTGAAGCAGGAACGAAAACGCCACCGCTGCCGACACTTCAATCCCAAACAAGTTTAAAGAGAGAACACAGGCCAGTTGCGTCACGCCCGTATAGCCAGGGGTGGAGGGCAGGGAATAACTGATACAGAGAAACACACTGGCCGTAATCGCAGCCAAAAACGGGAGGTTCCATCCGAACGCGCAAATGACAATATACATGTAACAGAAATCCGATAGAAACGCGGCGATCGTAAGCCACAAGACCACCACCAGCCATTTCCCTTGATGAATGGTTTGAGTTCCCGCGATCAATTGATCGAAAAACCGTAGAACAATGTCCGCCCGTTCTCCCAGTATCCATGTTGAAAGGCTCCGTACAACGGGCTTCAGTCTTTTTCCAAATACCAAAAAAAAGACGATTGCGCACGCGACTCCCCCTCCTGCGGAAAGCCCTCCCAGTACGAGAGAAGGATCTACATCGACAGCCGTGATAAGCGAACAGAGAAAGAATGACAGCATCGCAAGATCGAAAAAACGATCCACCATCGTTGTGGATATAATCTGCATGATAGGAATCGAACGTTCCCGGCTGATGATGTAGGTGCGGACGGCTTCTCCTGTCGGGGCGGGAAAGATGGTATTGCAGAAATAGCCGATCACAAGTCCCCGCCAATAGTGGAAACAGGGTTTCAAGGAACGTTCTGTAATGGCCGTCCAGCGGATGGAGCGCAAGAATGCGGAGAGTACGCCAAAACTGATTGCAATCGGAATCAGCCCCCACCGGATCGATGTAAATGTAGTCGAAAATTGATCCCAATCCACACGCCAGAGACAGACCGCGAGAAGCAGCGCGCTGAGAATAATTCCAAGAATGAGGCGAATATTGAAGGTTTTAAATTCGTTCGTCATATTATCTTTCTTGCTATGCGGCGAGGTTTATTCAAACTCACTGCGCTTGCCGAGAATCAGCCATTTCAACAAAAATACAATTTTGGCGATTGGTACCAACTTAGATTTTCCCAACACGTATTTTCCATCGCGCATCTGAATCTCTCCATGATCGAGAAGGCGCTGAATCCGCATCGACAAAAGTTCCCGGTCATTGAAGCGTTTGATTAACGTCTCTTCTGTTAGACCGTCCGGCGCATGAAGGAGCGCGTCAATGATGCGTATCCGCAGAGAGGATTCACCAAGATTGATGTAGGCGAAATACCCATAGCCCAAGCAGCCATAGGTGATCGTATTGCATACCCAATACGCGAGGAAATCCAACCATTCAGCGCTGCTGTAGAAAAAGAGAGTCAGTTCCAAAATACAAACCAGCAGAAAACCGGCGGCGAATCCAAGCATGATGGATTGAAATAATCGTATGCGTTTTCCAAGTTGAAGAGAGAGAATCTGACACAAGACGTTAAACGCCAGACCAGCTAAAGGGATACAGAATTGTGTGAACGTTCGCATTTCAGACCGGCCCTGCCTTTGTTTGATCGTTTTGACGGTCCGGACGGTAAAAGAGCAGTAATTTCGCTAGCCAGCGTCCCTTCGGCGTAGTCTTGTATTTACCATTTTCTAAAACGGCCATGTTGTCATGTAATAAACACTCCATCCGCGCGCCGATGAAGGGCCGCTGATCGATGAACCGTTCCAACACCACCGGTTCGAGTCCATCCGGTCCCGCTTGATTTAACATTAAAAGAATACTGAGTGTCGGGCTATCGGCTTCCAAGGCGGAATAGGTGATGATATAGGCGAATGTCAGAGACATGACGAATAAAGCAAGGTGAAGGTAACTCCAACAATCCTCCGGTGTGGAGAATCCGGTTAATTCTCCCACCTTTGGGAAAAAATAGAGCGTCACGATCGAAAGAAACAGTGTGAGAAAGAAAATATAAAGCAGAGCGGCGGTCTGATATTTAGGAAGGTGAATCTTCCATAGAATGATATGGATGAAAAACGAGAGAAGAAAAATGATTCCTCCCCAGATTAATACTTGCATAACAAATCTCACCTGCTGCGGATTCGATATTGAAGAAAATAACTCAAGTAAACAAGTTCGTCAAAAAAATATTCCATAGGTTTGCATTATTAAGGCCGAAATGAATCCGTCAAGTTCTAATGATTTTGTGGGATAACTCTCTTTAATGATTCGTATATCCCATCACCTTCTTCTAATTCATTAATAAAGTAACTTCAAGACTCGAATAATTCCTGCTATAATTTATCGTCTTGTTGGAAAAGATGGTTGAGCCCAGTTTTATTTTTTCCCTTGCGCTGTTACGTTGTGGATGAAATGACCTATAAAAATAAAATTCTCCCCATACGAGAATTACCCGCCATTCTCGATAAAATCCGGACGGGGAAGAAAGTCGTGCACTGTCATGGCGTGTTCGATCTTCTTCATATTGGTCATATCCGGTATATCCGGAAAGCGAAGAAACTGGGGGATGTTTTGGTCGTTACATTGACGCGGGATGAATTCGTCAACAAAGGCCCACACCGGCCTGTCTTTGAAGATTCCATTCGCGCTGAAGTTCTGGCGTCTCTAGATTTTGTCGATTTTGTGGCGATTAGCGATTGGCCGACAGCGGTTGAAATAATCCACCTTCTCAAACCGGATTTTTACGCCAAAGGCGCCGAGTTCCGCAATCAGAAAACGCCGGAAATTATCAAAGAAGAAAAAGCCATCGAATCCATAGGCGGAAAAATCGTTTTTATTGAAGATATCGTATATAGCTCCTCGAATTTAATTAATAAATATATCTCACCTTTCTCGGAAGAAGTTAATCAATACCTAGGATGGATTTCCGAACGGTATTCAGCGAAGGATTTGTTGAAGCCAATCGAGAAGGCGCGGTCTCTCCGGCCATTGGTGGTTGGTGAGACGATCGTTGATGAATATCAATATTGCCAAACGCTGGGACAGTCCACCAAAGATCCTATCTTGAGTATGAAACAGATTTCCAGCGACCGGTTCGCATCGGGCGCGATGGCGGTGGCGAACTACCTTTCCGGTTTTTGTGACGAGGTGGGATTTCTTTCCGCATTAGGGACGGATGGTGAGTATGTCCGGGAAGAGCAGGTGACGAATCTCTTAAAAGAGAACGTCAAGCCGTTCTTTGTTAAAAAACGCGATTCACAGACCATCATCCGCCGCCGGTATTCGGAATCCTACTTCTCGCTGCCCATTCTCGAAGTATATAAGATGCGTCAATCCTCTATCCATCCAGAGGACGATGAGGCTGTTAATGTCCGATTACTCGATTTGGCGCCTCGATACGATTTTGTCGTATGCGCCGATTATGGCTTGGGATTGATGACTGAAGCGATGATCAAAACTTTGAGCGAACGGCCGGAGTATCTCGCGGTCACAGTTCAGACCAACGCGGGAAATCTGGGGTATCATCATATTTCGAAATATCCCCGCGCCGATTATGTCTGTCTCGCCGACCGGGATATCCGATTGGAATTCCGCGAACCGGAGGGCGATGTTTTTCCCATGATTGAAGATGTGACGAATCGTCTTCAAGCGAAAATCATGGTGTTGACGCAAGGAAAACGACGGTGTATCTGTTTTAGACCGGACGAAGGATTTGTCGAAGCGCCGGCCCTCTCAACAAGAGTGCTCGACCGCGCGGGGGGAAATGAAGCGTTCTTTGCAGTATCATCCTTATGCGCGTATCAGAACGTTTCGATGGATATTCTCGCTTTTTTAGGGCATACCGCCGGCGCACAGGCTGTGGCTGAATATGGTATGGGACAATCGTTCGAACGGCTGCCGTTTTGCCGTCATGTACAGTCTTTATTGAAATGATCTTATTTTCTATTGCTAAGTTAAAGGAAATACTATGGCAAGCGATCAGGTGATACGTGAAATTCTGGTAACGGGTGGCGCGGGATACGTTGGCGCAGTGCTCGTTCCTAAACTGCTGAATGAGGGATACCAGGTTCGTGTGCTCGATTTGTTTATTTACGGTGAGGATGTTCTCAATGAAGTGGCGGATCATCCAAATCTGAAAGTCATCAAGGGCGATCTGCGGGATCTGAAACTGTTGGAAGAGTCGATCGCTGGATGTGACGCCGTGATCCATCTGGCCTGTATTTCAAACGATCCTAGTTTTGAACTCGATCCAGCGCTGGGAAAATCAATCAACTTCGATCCCTTCCGCCCGCTTGTAGAAATGAGCAAAAACCAAGGCGTTCAACGTTTTATCTATGCGTCCTCATCCAGCGTGTATGGTATCAAAGAAGAAGAGAATGTGACAGAAGATCTGCCGCTGAATCCATTGACCGATTATTCGCGGTTCAAAATGATGTGTGAGGAAATTTTAACGGAATACGAATCACCGGAATTTACCACTGTCACGATCCGCCCTGCGACGGTCTGTGGTTATTCGCCCCGCCTGCGCTTAGACCTGACGGTGAATATATTAACCAACCTCGCCTTTAATAATGGAAGAATTACGGTATTCGGGGGCGAACAAAAACGGCCGAATATTCATATCGAAGATATTACCGATTTGTATGTAGACCTTCTGAAACTGCCCAAGGAACAGATCGCGGGAAAAATCTGGAACGCGGGATATGAAAATCACCGCGTGCGAGAGATCGCCGAACAAGTGAAGGATGAAGTGGGGCCGGACGTTGAAATCGTGACAACCCCCACGGATGACAATCGATCCTACCATATTTCATCCAAAAAGATTGAAAAGGATATTGGCTTTGTTCCCAATCATACAATTCGGGAGGCTGTACATGATCTTGTTGAAGCCTTCGAGGCAGGAAAGATACCCGATTCACTCACGGATGAGCGGTATTCCAATATCAAAACCATGCAGAAGATTCGTATGAAGTAAACCGGATGGAATCCAAAGGTATCATATGAGCGAAGAAAAACAAAGCGAATTGGAAATCATTGCCCGGCGGATTCGCAGCCGGTTGGTTGAGTTATCGCATCAAGCGCGCGCGCCGCATCTCGGTTCGGCGCTTTCATGTGTAGATATTCTAACCGCGGCGTATTGGGGATGTCTGAAGATCGATCCAGCGGCGCCGGACGATCCCCTGCGCGACCGGTTTATTCTTAGCAAAGGCCACGCCGCGCCCGCTTTGTATATTACGCTCGCCTTTCGTTCCTTCTTTCCTGAAAACCTGTTGGATACGTATACACAGGATGGTGGTTCTCTTGCTGAACATCCTAGTCCCGGCTGTGTTCCTGGTTTAGAGGCCGCGACCGGTTCACTTGGACATGGTCTGCCGATTGGATTGGGGATGGCGTTGGCGGGGCGTATTCAGGAGCGTTCGTATCGTGTGTATTGCCTTATGAGCGATGGGGAGTGCAACGAAGGATCGGTATGGGAAGCGGCGATGCTGGCGCCGGCGCATCGGTTGGAAAATGTGGCGGTTATTATAGATTACAACCGCTGGCAGGCGACGGGCCGGAGTGAAGAAGTAATGGCCATTAAGCCGCTCAAAGAAAAATGGCAGTCGTTTGGGTGGAGCGCCTATGAAGCGGATGGGCACAATATTGGACAGTTGGTTGGTTTGATGTCTAACATCCCTGATGGATCGGGAAAACCGGTATCGATCATCGCTCATACGATTAAAGGCAAGGGTGTGTCATTTATGGAAGATGATAATAACTGGCATTACCGCATCCCAACGGCGGATGAAGTGAATGAAGCGAAAAGAGAATTGGGGACGCTGACGCCATGAGAAACGCATTCGCCGCCGAACTCACCGCCTTGGCCCAAACCGATCCCCGTATAGTTCTCCTTTCTGGAGATATCGGAAACCGTTTGTTTAATGAATTCAAAGAACGGTTTCCTGCACGGTTTTTCAACTGTGGCGTAGCGGAAGCGAATATGACCAGTATGGCGGCGGGTATGGCGTTGAGTGGACTGCGACCCATCACGTATACCATCGCTCCATTCGTCACGACCCGGTGTTTGGAACAAATCCGTGTGGATATCTGCTATCATCATGTTCCCGTTACAATCGTCGGCGTAGGCGCGGGATTGTCATATGCGGGATTGGGCGCGACGCACCATTCGTGTGAGGATATTGGTTTTCTCCGGATGCTGCCGGGAATGACGGTCATCTGCCCAGGCGATTCGGTCGAGACACGCTTGGCGCTTCATTCCGCGATGAAACAGGATAACCCGGTCTATATCCGAATCGGAAAAAAAGGTGAGCCGGTCGTTCATGACGAAGAGCCGGAATTCACCATAGGTAAAGCGATTTCATTACGAAAAGGGAACGATATCTGTCTACTAAGCACAGGGAATATGCTTCCCGAAGCGGCGCAGGCGGCGGATCTTCTAGAAACAAAAAATTGTTCGATTGGTCTCTACAGCTTTCATACCGTAAAACCACTTGACGAAGAACTTCTAACCGATGTGTTCGACCGTTATAAGATCGTAGTGACCATCGAAGAACATAGCCGCCTGGGAGGCTTTGGAAGCGCTGTCTCGGAATGGCTGACGGATTATGCGCCGCATAAAGCCCGGCTCCTCCGTATTGGCTCGTTTGATGAGTTTATGCATCAAGCCGGTTCTCAGTCGTTTGCGCGTAAGTTCTATGAAATCAATGCGGAAGCGATTGTCGACAAAACGCTTTCGCTTTATAAGGAAACGATCTGTTAATTCATGTATTCATTGTATTTCATGATATTATGGGTTGAGAATAATGCAGAAAAATTTAAATAAGGAAGCATCTCAAACCGCGCAACAATACGATTCTGAATTCCGCGTTGGCGTTGATTTTGATAATACAATTGTTTGCTATGATGAGTTGTTCCATCGTGTCGCGCTCGAACGGAATTTGATTTCCCCCGATCTTCCTAAATCTAAAAACACTGTCCGCGATTTTCTGCGGCGTTGCGGAAACGAAGACGCCTGGACGGAAATGCAGGGGTATGTCTATGGGGAGCGTATGGCCGAAGCGGTCATGTTTCCAGACGCGTTGGATTTTTTTATTGCCTCTCATCAGAACGGAATATCGGCGTTCATCATCAGTCATAAAACCCGTCATCCCTATGCCGGACCAGAATATGATCTGCATAACGCCGCGCATCAATGGTTGGATAGCCAAGGTTTTTTTAATACAGAACGGACCGGTCTTACTCAGGATCGGATTTTTTTTGAATTGACTAAAGAGGAAAAACTGCAGCGCATCGGTTCATGCCGCTGTTCCTGTTTTATTGACGATCTACCGGAATTTCTCGCCGAACCGGATTTTCCGAAGGGAGTAAAAAAGATATTGTTTGATCCACACCAGGCGTATTGTTCTTGCGAACAATTTACCCGTGTGGAGTCCTGGCGGGATCTTTTCTCGATTGTGGAAGAAATGAGGAGATAGGGATGAACGCCGAACGGTTGCTGATGACCGTCTCGAAGATGCTTGAATCCATTGAATTACACGACGCTTTCAATCTTATCCCCATTGAAGGAGGAGGGAATAACAAAGCGTACCGTGTCGAATCCGGCGTTCGGCGATTTTTTTTGAAAGAATATTTTCATCATCCAAACGATCGGCGCGATCGGGCTGGGGCGGAATTTGCCTTCAGCTGTTTCGCTTGGAAGCAAGGTCTGCGTTCTTTACCCCAACCAATGGCCTTTGATCGAGAGAATCGATTGGGTCTGTATGAATTTATTGATGGCCACCGTTTGGCGCCGGATGAGATTCATGAGAGGGAGATCCTATGCGCGTTGCGTTTTTTTCAGGAATTAAACCAACACCGTGATTGTCCAGACGCGCGGAATCTTCTCCCCGCGTCTGAATCTTGTTTTAGCCCTGTTCAGCATCTTGAATGCGTAGAGCGCCGTTTGAACAACTTGAACGTATTGGAAGAATTCTCAATAATTGACACGGAGGCTAAAACATTCGTTCAAATGGATCTGTTTCCTGTTTGGACCCGGATTCGGACGAATGCGATACGGAGTTTTAAGGAAACCGGTATTTCGCTGGAAAGGGAATTGATATGGGAAGCGCGTTGTCTCTCTCCATCGGATTTTGGATTTCATAACGCGTTGATTGAATCCAATGGGGAAATTCGTTTTCTTGACTTTGAATATGCTGGGTGGGATGATCCTGCGAAAACAGTTTGTGATTTCTTTTGTCAGATAGCGGTTCCGGCGCCGATGATTTATTATTCGAAATTTATGGAAACCGTAACGGCTGGTTTTCCCGATTCGGAACGGAACAGAAAACGAATCGGCGCTTTGTTTCCTGTCTACCAGATCAAATGGTGTTGCATTCTTTTAAATGAATTTCTGAATACAGGATTTGCGCGCCGTTCATTCGCGAACCAGGAGAGCGATCTGGACGAACGAAAACGAATCCAACTTGAAAAAGCGCGCGCGGCGTTGCGGCGCGTATCCTATGAGGGAGTGTCATAAATGGCTTATATCGATTTTCTGTCTTCCATTCATAAAAGCACAAAACGGGATTATATCGGACGAGTGAATGAATACCCCAAAGCAAAAGCGGCGGAACTCGCCAAACAATTCGGTAAAGATTATTGGGACGGTGACCGGAAGGTTGGATACGGGGGGTATAAGTACATTCCAGGCCGCTGGGCGCCGGTGGCGCAGGCGATCGCCAAACACTACGGTCTGAAAGCAGGAGACAAGATTTTAGATATCGGCTGTGGCAAAGCCTTTCAACTCTATGAATTATCCTTGGCCGCGCCTGGATTGGAATTGAGTGGGATCGATATATCAGATTACGCGATTGAAAACGCGAAAGAGGAGATGAAACCTTTTTTACGCGTTGGACACGCGGCTGATCTCCCGTATGAAGATAACGAGTTTGATTTTGTCTACTCCATCACGACACTCCACAATCTCCATTGCTACGATTTGGATAAGGCTTTACGAGAAATGGAACGGGTGGGCAGGAAATATAAATACGTAGTTGTTGAATCTTACCGGAATGAAGAGGAAAAAGCGAATCTATTATACTGGCAGCTGACATGTGAGAGTTTTTACACTCCGGAAGAATGGCAGTGGTGGTTCGAGCATTGCGGTTATACGGGTGATCACTCCTTTATCTATTTTGAGTGAGGTGGTATGACAAAAATCGAATATCCCCAGACGATGAAAGCGGCTATTCTGGTTGAGCAGAACCAGCCATTAGTAGTGGATACGGTTCAGTTGCCGTACGCGTTGGACTATGGACAGGTTTTAGTAAAGGTCCATTTCAGCGGGATTTGCGGCTCCCAGATTGGGGAGATCCAGGGTGTGAAAGGCCCTGACCGTTTTTTACCCCATCTACTCGGTCATGAGGGATCCGGAACAGTCATCCAGACTGGACCGGTGTCAGCCACGTTCAAGCAGGAAACCGGGTGGTCCTGCATTGGATGAAAGGGAAGGGAATCGAATCGAAGCCACCCGTCTATCAATGGAAAGGAAAGCCTTTAAACGCGGGATGGGTGACGACATTTAATGAATACGCCGTGGTTTCTGAAAACCGCTTAACCGTCATCCCGGATGATTTCGATTTGGAGGTAGCTCCCTTATTCGGCTGCGCCGTTACGACGGGTCTAGGAGTCATCAATAACAACGCGCGCGTGAAAATCGGGGAATCCATTATTGTCTTCGGCGCTGGTGGTATTGGATTGAATGTAATCCAAGGCGCCGCGCTGGTTTCGGCGTTTCCCATCATCGCCGTGGATTTATACGCGAATAAACTCGAACTAGCCAAACGCATGGGCGCCTCGCATCTCATCCAATACCGCCCTGAGAATCTTAAACAAGATATTGAGAACATCACTGGCGCTGGTGGCGCGGATGTAGCCGTGGACAACACGGGAAATCCAGCAATCATTCAACTCGCGTATGAACTGACAAAACCACAGGGGAGAACGATCCTCGTTGGCGTTCCAAAAAAAGGAAATATGATCTCGATTTATTCTCTTCCCTTGCATTTTGGGAAAGTCCTGACTGGTTCTCATGGAGGGGAAACGGAACCCCATGAGGATATTCCCCGTTATATCCGTCTGTTCCAATCCAATCGATTGGAATTGAAGGAGTTGATAACGGATCGTTTTACTTTGGATGAAATAAGCGCCGCGATTGAAAAAATGAAGATGGGGGAAATCGCTGGACGCTGTCTTGTCACCTGCGCTCCATAAGTAGACGGACTACATGGGGGAAACATGGCGTGTCTTAAAAGAAGGAACAATTTCAAGAAAGGCGCGTCATTGAAAAGGTTCGTGTTAAGGTAATGGTTTTTTTTTAATAATTATACGAAAAAAACTGACCATATAATTCATTGCCTATTCAGTATTGGTAGTGGTTGACTTACTATATACTGACTATGC
>CAXXSM010000074.1:0-35063 GCA_963663405.2 bacterium
ATCATCAAGTTTCCCTTCGATCCCCAGAGGAAACATCGATTCGTGTATCTGTATCGATACAAACACATTATCGCGGACAAAGATCGATGTATACTGGCTGCCCGTGATATGCCAAGAAACATAACCAGTATCATTCGGATTGACCGGATTAAGCAAAGGCACAGCCGCCATCATCACTCGCGTTGAAGCGATGATCGCTTCCCGATGAGAAGGAAAAACACCAATGGTGAGCCGGATAAATCTCTGGTCTTCTTTGTTACGTTTCACCCGCCATTTCGATCCTAGACCTCGTTCACTCGCTCCCCCTGATCGAAATTCGAACACATCATAATCCGGGATATAACGGGAAAAGACCGTATCGAGATCGATCCCCGTAATCAATAGACGGTCGGATTCAACAACAGGAACCTGATCAATCCAGGCTTTTATAGTCTCAATCGCTTCTTCCTCCGCATGAATCGGATTCGATATCGCGCAAAGGAAGAAGATCTCCGCGAACAATAGAAAACACATGAACTCTCTACATTTTGCAATCATGGTATGTATCCTTGAATATTGAATGATAGAAGACGCCGTGTTGTGATGGTTTGCTTGAATGATTCAACGATCAAATAAGAGGAAAGTTTTACGGAACAAATAATTTGTGGATCATAGGGTAAGTGAATACATTCCAATATATGATTTCATTTTTTATATCATCATGGGTAGCAAGGGCAAGGTTTTTTTCTGCCCTTGCATAATTCCATAATATAAATGGAATATCATTATTCTTCTTTAACATTGAAAAGTATATCTTTCTTGATCCATAAATCAGATACGACACATATATCATTGACTGCCACTGCCTTCAGATCGAAAATTGTGAAACTGTATAGAGATAATTTTACAATCCCTGATGGTTCCCATTCAACTGATGGTGTAGGAAATGGCTCATATCCTAATCCAGTCCAACGTTCGGGGTAATCATCAGCTTTCCTATATGTATCGGGGGATATTCGTGTATATATTTTTCTCAAGTTAGGATCGTAGACTGGTAATGACACATTTACTATTCCACCAGTCTCAAGGGAAAATTCTGAAGGAAAATCCTCTCCCTGAATTATGGGAGGAATCGGTTTCCCTCCTTTGATAACCCATTCCGCGCCATCGATCAATCCCCGTTTTAGAGCATTCTGAATTCGTTTTGCATCCATTTCTTTTGATCCATCAAAACCAGCTAACACATTATCAATCACATATTTTCCTTCGTGCCAGAAGACGAATCCAGGATTTTCTTTTTCAATGGGCGCCACTGGAACGGGTATATTCACCATCGATAAAGATCGTACAGCGGCTAACAAAGCGTCGCGATGACTGCGAAAAATGCCTAGCGAGATTTTCCATCGCCTTTTGTAAAAAGGAAGTTTCCGCTTTTTCCCATAGCAAAACCGCGTTTCCGGATCGTTAGGATCAGGTTTGACACGGCCTCGAGCGACAATACCATTAAATCCACCTACAAGTTCATATTCAAAATCTTCCAAATCCGGGATGTATTCTTTTAAGAAAGATTCAATTTTCAGTCCAGTAATCAATGGCCGATTGGATTCCATAACGGGAATATCAGAATTAAGATATCGCACAGTTTTAACATCATCCCCTTCTTGCGCGAATGATGTTAAAACCATAAAAAATGAGCAGGTGAAAAGACAGTATAAAATACATAAGCGACGAAAGAGCATTCTCAAATCCATCAGTCCACCTCACAACAAAAGATTGTAAGTTTTTTTGGTAAGAACAGCGCCCAGCCTCCATCCAAGAGACCGGGCGCCGCTGTCAACCGGTCATTCGTGAACTTAGAGATTATATATGAAACACCTTTATTCTTCTGGAACGCTAATACGAATCTCCTTTTTAAACACATCCGAAACCACACACAGATTGTTCACTGCGACTGTTTCCAGGTCAAAAGTCACAGCGCCATTTTGAGTTATTTGCACGATGTCAGGCGATTTCCATTTTATTAATGGTTTTAGATGTATTGGAAATCTCTCTGTAAGTCCAGTACCAAAAACAGATGGTTCGTATTCCTTCTTATATCCTCTTAAATTTCGCGCATGAATATTTCTATATACTTTTAATCCATTTGGTTCTATGATGTTCAATTCAGCTTCCACCTTCCGATCGATCCAAAGAGAAAATTCCGAAGGAAAATTCTCTCCCTGGATCTGCGGAGGAATCGGTTTATCTCCTTTAATTACCCATTCCGCGCCATGCAATAATCCTTGCTTAAGAGCAGTCCGGATTTCTTTTTTATCCAGAATATCTCCAGAACTGAAACCAGCAAAAACATTGTCAATTACCCATTTTCCCTCACCCCAAGAGACGAAACCGGGGTTGTCTTTGTCTAGTGGATTAACTTCTTTTAAAGCGCTTCTATTTTTATAATAACGTGAAGCGGCCAACAATGCGTCGCGATGACTTTTGTAAACACCAATCGAGATTCCCCATCGTCTTTTATAAAATGGGAGATGGCGCTTACTTCCCCAAAAAAAACGTGTTTCTGGATCGTTTGGATCGGGCTTAACACGCCCATGAGCGACCAAACCGTAATAGCCACCAACAAATTCATATTCAAAATCATCAAGATCTGGGACATATTTCTCTAAAAAGGATTCTATTCTTACTCCAGTAATAAGCTGCCGTTTGGATTCTACAACAGGAACATCATACGTTTCTTGAAACCGGACGGTCTCAACCTCAATATCTTGGTCTTGTGCGGCTGATATTAAAACCATAAAAAATGAGAAAGTGAATAAGCAGGATAATATACATAAGCGCCGAAAAAGCATTCTCAATTTCATCAGTCCACCTCACAACAAAAGATTGTAAGTTTGTTGGTAAAAACAGCGCCCAGCCTTCATCCAAGAGACCGGGCGCCATCAAAATTAATTTGATTCAGATTTCGGAACAGAGAAGGTTACGATCTTTTTCCACACCTCTGAAACAACACAACGATCGTTAACAACGATCGCGCAAACCTCCGCAGCCCGGCTTACTTGACCGCGGTGTTTGATTTCAACGAGATCGGGCCGAATCCATGTTATTATGGGGACATTTGTCTCGTCGACGGGAATCGCCAGGGAACGATTGATATCATTAACCCAAACGTTACCAATTAATTCCCGTTTATCGGGATCGATGGCTCGCAGGGCTGCCGTAGTTTTTCCTTTAACCCAAAAAGAAACTTGATCGGTAAAATCACTTCCATCAATTATTGGCCGCACTACTGTTTTTCCTTTGAATATTCCTTCTGCGCCGTTTTTTAAGTCTCGATCGAGTTGCTTAGCCATCTCTTGGGGATTCAAGGATTCATCAATTTGAATTGCCACATAAACATTGTCTCGAATAAAACTAAACTGATTTGGATTCATCGAATTCCAAGAGACAAATCCAGGATCGTCCGGATCAATTGGATTGAGTCTTGGAACTTCCTGTATGTCAGTTTCCGGTATAGCGATTATGGCATCCCTATGTGAAGGGAAAACGCCAATAGTTAATCTAACAAATCTCTGATAGTAAGGTTCACTCCTTTTCTTCCCCCAAAAATATCTAGTTTCGGGATCTTTAGGATCAGGTTTCACTCGCCATTTCCACACAATTCCATCTTCATAAGGACCCATTGGACTCCGCTCGAAAGCATCATAATCAGCTAGATAGCGGGAAAAGACTTTATCTAAATCTATCCCAGTAATCAGCGGACGGTTGGATTCAATAACCGGCACTTGATCTCTCCATACCTGAATGCGTTCAATGTCCTTTTCTTCTGAAATGACAGGATTCGATAATACACAAAAAAAGAATAGATACGCTAACAACAGAGTATATTGGGTCCTTCTTCCAGAATCAGCCATAGTAAGTATCCTTGATTTTTTGTTTATAAGACGCCGAACTAGGGTACATGACCTTAATAATAAAACGATTTAGAAAAGAGATAGTTTTAATGAAACTCATTTTTGCGCCATAGCCGCAAAGAAAAGATAGAGAATGAAGAAAAACGGCGCCCAGCCCCCATCCAAGAAACCGGGCGCCGCTGTCATTTACCGGTCATTCGTGAATTCGGAGAATATAAATGGAATGCCTTTACTCTTCTGGTACGTTGATTCGAATCTCCTTTTTAAACACATCCGAAACCACGCATAGATCGTTCACGGCGACCGCCTCTAAATCGAAAGTTACATTTCCTCGATGAATGATTTCTACAATACCAGACGGCTTCCATTTCAATATTGGCTCCAAATCAGTCGGATGTATCTCTGCAAGTAAACCCATGGGACCTGGTTCGTACTCTTTGTCATACCCTCGTAAATTAAGAGCGAAAAACCTTTTGAATATCTTTCTTTCATTTGGATCCATAACGGGTAAAGGAGCTTCCGCTTTCCGATCGATCCAAAGGGAAAATTCCGAGGGAAAATCCTCTCCCTGGATTTGGGGGGGAATCGGTTTTCCTCCTTTAATTACCCATTCCGCGCCATGTAATAATCCCTGCTTGAGCTCATTCTGAATTGCTTTTTTGTTCGGTATTTCTCCCGAACTGAAACCTGCATAAACATTATCAATTACGCATCGGTCATCACCCCATGAAACAAAACCGGGATTCTCTTTGTCCAGCGGATCTGCCTCTACAGTGATATTCCAACCACTAAAATGCCGCAATGCAGCCAATAAAGCTTCTCGATGACTGCGATAAACACCAATCGTTATTGCCCACCGTCTTATTGGAACATGAGGCTTTGATGAATCAAAAACGTAAGCCAGATTCCTGTTAGGTACTGGTTTGAGACGCCCACGAGCGCCCAAACCTTTGAAACCACCTACAAGTTTATATTCAAAATCTTCAAACTCGGGGATATATTTCTTCAAAAAAACTTCTATTTTCACCCCAGTAATCAGCGGCCTGTTGGATTCCACAACAGGAATTTCATACTCTTGAAACTGGACGGTTTCGTCCTCAACAATCCCACCTTGCGCGAATGATGTTATAATTATAAGAAATACGCCAATAAAAAAGCAGGATAAAACACATAAGTAATGGAAGAACATTCTAAATTTCATCAGTCCACTCCCCAACAAAAGATTGTAAGTCTTTTGGTAAGAACGGCGCCCAGTCTCGATCCAAGAGACAGGGCGCCGCTGTCATTTACCGGCCATTCGTAAATTTAGTTAATATCATGGATTCGCCTGTTTTGTTAGAACGTAACATTGAACATCTTTCTTTATCCATAAATCAGATACGACACATAAATCATTGACCGCCACTGCTTTCAGATCGAAAACCGTAAATTCTTTCAGATGTAATTGTACGTCTCCTGACGGCCCCCATTCAACAATGGGCGCCGAAAAAGCTTCAATTCCATCATCTGTAAAACGTTCAGGATACTCTTTCTCTTTCCCAAATGTAAATGGGGAAATACGTCTATAAAATTTTCGTAAATTTGGATCATATACTTGTAAGGTGGCAGCTGCAATTCCACTGGTCTGAAGAGTGAATTTCGCAGGAAAATCCTCCCCATGAATTATGGGAGGAATCGGTTTCCCTCCTTTAATAACCCATTCCGCGCCATCGATCAACTCCCGTTTAAGAGCATTCTGTATTCGTTTTGCATCCATTTCTTTTGATCCTTCAAAACCAGCTAACACATTATCAATTACATATTTTCCTTCATGCCAAAAGACGAATCCAGGATTTTCTTTTTCAAGGGGCGCCACTGGAACGGGCATATTCACCATCGATAAGGATCGTACAGCGGCTAATAAAGCGTCGCGATGACTGCGAAAAATACCTAGCGAGATTTTCCATCGTCTTTTGTAAAAAGGAAGTTTCCGCTTTTTCCCATAGCAAAACCGCGTTTCCGGATCGTTAGGATCGGGTTTGACACGGCCTCGAGCGACAATACCATTAAATCCACCAACCAGTTCATATTCAAAATCTTCTAAATCTGGGATGTATTCTTTTAAGAAGGATTCAATTTTCAGTCCAGTAATCAATGGCCGGTTGGATTCTACAACGGGAATATCAAAATTTAGATACCGCACAGTTTCAACATCATCCTGCTCCTGCGCAAATGATGTTAAGACCATAAAAAATGAACAAGTAAATAAGCAGAATAAAACACATAAGTAATGAAAGAACATTCTCAAATTCATCGGTCCACCCCCCAATAAAAGATTGTAAGTTTGTTGGTAAGAACGGCGCCCAGCCTCCATCCAAGAAACCGGGCGCCGTTTGTGTTTCCCGGTCATTGTTGTTTTTATGAAGTTTGCTCGATAACTTATTCTTCCGGAATAGAAATATGAATCTCCTTTTTCCACACGTCCGAAACCACGCATAGATCGTTCACTGCGACCGCTTCCAGATCGAAAGTCAAAGGGCCACCACTATGAGTAATTTCCACAACGCCTGATTGTTGCCATTTGATTGTTGGCATTGAATAAATCGGAATCTCCTTCAGTCCTCCAAGAAATAAAGCAGGATTGTACTTTTTCTTGTATCCTCTTTTATTACGAGGCTGAATTCTTTGAAATATTTTTCGTTCATTCGGTTCAACAATGGTTAATTGAGTTTTCGCCATTTGATCGACCCAAAACGAAAATTCTGAAGGAAAATCCTCCCCTTGGATTTGGGGAGAAACCGGTTTGTCGCCTTTAATAACCCATTCAGCGCCATCGAATAATCCCTGCTTGAGAGCGGTTATAATTTCTACAGTATTCATTGAATTCGAAGCGCTAAAACATGCAAAAACATTGTCAATCACAAAATCGGTTCCACTCCATGAATCAATCGCAAAATCTTTCCCACTCCATGAAACAAAACCGGGATTCTCTTTTTCCATAGGATCAGTGTTAATGATAACACTCCAATCACTATAATATCGCGAAGCGGCGACCAATGCGTCACGATGACTTTGATAGACGCCAATGGCTATTCTCCACTGTCTTTTATAAAAAGGAAGATTACGCTTTTTCCCCCAAAAGAACCGGGTTTCTGGATCGTTTGGATCGGGTTTGACACGGCCAGTGGCGCCTATACCTCTGAAACCGCCTGTTAATGTATACTCAAAATCATCATACTCCGGAATGTGCTGTATCAAGAATAATTCAATTTTTACTCCGGCGATCAAAGGCCGCTCTGATTCTATGACTGGAATGTCATACACATGTTGAAACCGGACAGATTGACTAACATCCTCCTCCTGCGCGAATGAGGACAAAACAAAAAATAATACACCATATAATAAAAAAGATAACTTTGATAACCATATTGAAAGTTTATTATTATTCATTTTAGATCTCCTATATAGGACATTTTTAAAATTTTATTATCATCTTATCCACTTCTACATAATCATAACAATACATATTATCTTTCACCTTCATTCAATGTACAATTTTCTAAATTTAGAACTTGTGGAATATCATGCATTATATGCTCAAAGTAATAGTTATAAGTTTTCAAATCTACCAATATTCCTGGCGATGTCCATCCATCATTGTCATTATCATTTCCATCAAGCAGTAAAGATGAATCGGCTGCATAATAAGTACTATTTTGAAACAAATAATCAGCTTCATGATATAGAAAACATGTCCTCGCACCTTCAATCCAACCCGCTAATTTCACAGGCCTAGTAATAATTGGATCATCTGGAAAAGTAATTCTTGAAAATGACATTATCTTTGCTTCATCAATTCCAACTGCCCTGCATAACGTGTTATAGAAACACGCAAAATCCCTACAATCATTACCTTCTTGTGGACCTTCTTGATATTCATAGTTACAATCACTGATAAACTCACGAATATAAAAACTATCAACCATACCAGGATAAGTATAATGTTTTCCAGGATGATATTTCAAAAATGAATACAATGCTGGTACTAGCTGTTCCATGGCAAAGCTTTTATTAGTCGCCCCTTCCATCCCCGCTGTTGCATATCTTAAAACTTCCACATAGACCGGAGTCGATCCCCACGGCTCTTTTGGGTAATCTAATAATAAAAAACATGTTGTGAAAGTAGAACCAGCATATAGCCAAGGACCATCATAGATTTTATATTCCCAATCGAAGTACATTTCTACTTCATCAATTGCCATTCCGGACATTACTCCAGCAACATCATAAGTATATCCATACACTATTTTTTCTGTTTCGTTTAACAGAAGGTTACCAGAAGTTTCTATTATCAAACCATTATTACCTACTCCTCTAAAATAGACTGGTGTCGAACTACTATCCCACGGGAAACTTAATTCAAATTTCAATGTCATCGGTATTGAATGATCAACTGGTATATAAATAGGATCATCCTCACCGGCAAGAGTCCAATGAGGCGGGGTGATCAACTCATCTTCCTCACCCCATTTTAAATTTAAATACGAGCTATATTGATCTTGATAGCTAACCTCAACAATCGTTAACGTCGGATCCTGGGCAAAACCAACCCCCGCCATCACCCCCATAATACCACAAACAATTCCAATTCGTTTAGAAATTTTGCATAATTTTGATAACACACATCTTTTGTAATCATTCATTGGATTCTACTCCTTTTTTTGTTTTGATACATTACTAAGATCGCGTCAATCAGATTCTGAAAATTTACTCTTTGTAATAATGCATTCGTTTTATAGTTCCATATAAATCCTACTTTACTTAAAGAATATAACACATTCATAACAGACTATATATTACACAAAAGAACATATACAGCCGTACATTTCATAATATATCACATAAATCCAAATAGATCAACTAAAAATACTAAATATTTAATAATTAAAAGTTAGAATAACACAATTGGTTGGATAATTTGTTGAGTTGAGTGACTGAAAAATAAGGATTTAGGTAGGATCGAAAATCTTCAAAAAAACGCTCATTTTCCCTGCGCTTTTTCAATTTTCGCTTTGCATTCTAAATAAATCTGCCCCCGCAATCCATGTCCCTTCTCCCCCGGACGCACCCAGAAGGGGCAGAGTTGTTCGCAGAAATCGAAGCCGTCATAAAAATTGAACGCGGATCGTGGGCCTTCTTCCCGCTGCGTGATCCCGAACGTAAGGCTGTACGCGCCTTCCAAAAGATTCAGGTTTTCGATCTGGAACGAGGCGGTCCCACGCCCTTCGATCAATTCTATATCACCGAACGTAACATCAGTCGCAGCAGTATAGATCGGCTCTCCCTCATCCGAGACAATCGACATACCGAAGATCGGATAATCAATCGGCTGTTTCGCGGCCCATTCAAACTCGATACGGACCGGCTCACCCGTTTCGTAGATGTACCGCTCCGCGCCTGCGCCGTCGAACATCCGGACGCGGGTAAATCGGATTTCAAACGTCCCAAACCGGTTGCGTTTCACAATCTCGGCGGAAAGCGCTTCCCCCCGGCGGCGCGCTTCTTCAAATTGATGCTGTTTATACAGCCCGATCATTTCATACGGATGCCCATCTCCAATGACCTTCCCCCGGTGAAGAACAACCGCCCTACTGCACAATGTCAAGATCGCATCCAGGTCGTGAGTGACTACAATTATAGTTTTACCGGAATTGCGAAGGTACCGAATATGGTCCTTACACTTGCGTTGAAACCGCTGATCGCCGACCGCAAGGATCTCATCCACCAAAAGAATACCCGGCTGCACGTGGACGCCGATGGCGAAACCAAGACGCAAAAACATGCCGGATGAATAATGCTTCACCGGTGAATCGATAAATTCCTCCAATTCGCTGAACGCGATAATCTCCGGCATCCGGCGTGTCAGTTCGCTTTTAGAGATCCCCAACAGCGCCCCGGATAGGTAGACATTTTCCCGCCCGGTCATATCCGGATGAAATCCGACGCCCACCTCCAAAAGACTCGACACAGTTCCATTGACTTCAATAGTGCCTGATGTAGGCGAGGTAATCCCCGCGATTAATTTAAGAAGCGTGCTCTTCCCGGAACCATTGTCACCGATTAAGCCCACGATCTCACCGGAAAAAATGGTCAGATCGATCTCCTTAAGCGCTTCGATATGGTTCACAGCGAGTTTACCGCGTCCACCGCGAAGGATCTTCTCCTTCCAGGTCGACGCCTTTTCCGCCGAGAGCGTGAAAGTCTTGCTCAAGCCCCTGCATGCGATCGCCGTATGTAATTTTCGTTCGTTTTGCATGGATATATGTATTTATTCGTTCCCCTTCGCGCACCGATGCCTAGCCTCATGTATCCGATCCCATACCTTGATCCGCCAGCGTTCAATTGAATTGTATTCACGCTTCAAGGCGTGGATATGGTTACAAACTTCCTTAGGATTGGGCGCGCCGATATGCTCGCGGGATTCAACGCAGGATGATGGATCATTAAGGCGGTCAAACTCATCTTGTTTGAGCGGTTCTACATTCTTATCCCGCAGAAGCTGATTCAAATCCTCAAAATCAAAACAACCTTCCTTCGCCATACCCACCGCGTCCGAGAGAATATGATAGGTCTCGCGGAAAGGAAGCCCCCGCGAACGAGCCAAATGATCAGCGAGATCGACCGCGTTGAGAAATCCACTGCGCGAAGCGGCCTCCATCCGGTCCGTGTGTACCACCAATCCACGAACCACATCCGCGAGAAGAACCGCCGCTCCAGCTCCTTCCCGCGCGGCGTCCATGAAGAGATACTTGGTCCACTGCGCGTCTTTGTTATAGCCCGATAGGTTGCAGGCGTCGATCGAGAGGAGCGCCTGCGCGTAGCCGTGGATGGAATGGAATTTCCCCTTAATCGCTTCCGCAAAATCAGGATTGCGCTTCTGGGGCATGATCGAACTGCCCGTCGTGAAGTCCGCAGGCAGGCTGAGATACCCAAATTCTTCGGTGGAAAAAAGAATCAAATCTTGAGATAGATTCGACAACCGTTTCAAGAGCATAAGGATCGCATGCGCGATCTCCGCCTCCGCCTCCCCCCGCGAGGAGACCGCGTCGAGTGTATTGACCTGAACCCCGTCAAACGCAAGCAGTTCAGCAGTCAATTTACGATCCAGCGGCCAAGTCGTTCCATAAGACGCCGCCGCTCCGAGTGGGCAGGTGTTAACGAGCGCGTAGAGATCCTTCAACCGCCCTGCGTCACGCAGCAATCCCTGCGCGTACGAAAGAAGCCAATGCCCCCACGTCGTCAACGTGGCTTTTCGATGGTGAGTATACCCCGGCATGACAGCCGCCGCATATTCACGCGCGCTGGAAAGCAAAGAAGCGCCCAAGGCTTCAATCTCTTCAACAAACCGCAGAATCACTTCCCGCGCGAAGAGTTTCATGTCCGTAGCGGCTTGATCGTTGCGGCTGCGTCCACTATGCAGACGACCGCCGATTTCTCCCCCGCAGCGTTCGCTGACGTATGACTCGATATTAATATGAACGTCTTCCAATTGGGGATCGAGCGTCCATGAGCCGGTCTTCCATTCGCGCTCCAAACGGTTCAACGCTTGGAGGACCTTCTTTAATTGACCGGTGGAGTATACGCCAATCCCACGCAGCGCGATCGCATGCGCTTGATTCGTCCAAAGATCGTAGGGCACAAGAAGCGAATCCGCCTCAACCAAAGGGACGACATCCCGCCCGGCGGCGAATGCGACGAACGCCTCCCGCGCCGAACCTTTAGCGTCACTATGCCAGATGGGTTTCTTCACCATAATTCCACCTCATTTGCAATAGTGGAATTATACATGGGCGATTGAATGGAGAAAGCGGTTTAACAAATTACCAAAGCATTAATTGCCGATCGGGCGTAGAAGATGAATCAGCGGATTCGGACTCATCCTCAAAACCAGCCGCTCGCACCCCCAACAAGCGGACAGCTCGATTCGTCAAATCGATCTCCTTGAGCAAATTGATCGCGATTTCAGCGATCTCTTTACTTACATTCACAGGATGATCCAAAGTTAATGCGCGGGTAGCCACTGTAAAATCTTCGAACCGGACCTTAATCCCAATGGTCCGTCCTTCCAATCCCAATTTATCCAACTGCGCAGCCACCTCCCCCGCGAGATAGCGCAGGAACTCATGCATTTTCGCAGAGTCCTTCAGATCGTGTGAAAATGTATGTTCCTTGGATAGCGATTTCCGTTTTCGCTCAACAATAACGGGATTGGGATCCACGCCACGCGCGAGTTCATGGAGCCGGGAGCCATGTTTGTTACCCAACGCTTGTTGAAGCGATTCAAGCGAATAGGATCGCAGTTCCCCCACGGTTCGTATCCCCATCGCGGTCAGACGTTCTTCCGTTTTCGAGCCAACACCGGGAATGATCCGCGTGGGCTGCGGCGTAAGAAACGCTTCAGCCTCTTGGGGATGGATCACAAAAAAACCATCCGGCTTGTCATAATCAGACGCGATTTTCGCGAGGAATTTATTCGGTCCAATACCTACAGATGCCGTTAATTGCGTCTCCCGCTTAATCTCCGCTTTCAACCGCCGCCCCAACGATTCCGCTTCAGAGAACGCGCTTATACTGGCGCTGACATCAAGATAGGCTTCATCCAGCGAGACAGGCTCTATGAGCGGCGTCAACCCCAGAAACTGTTTACGGATCTGTAAAGATACAGTTTTATACGCTTGAAAGTGGCAATCACGGCGAATCGCCTGGGGACAGAGACGAAGCGCCCGGATCATCGGCATGGCGGAACGGATACCGAATTTCCGCGCTTCATACGAAGCCGCCGTCACAACGCCTCGATCGGCGGGACTGCCCCCGACCACGACTGGTTTCCCCCGCAGTTCGGGATGATCGCGCTGCTCGACGGACGCGAAAAACGCGTCCATGTCCACATGAATAATCGTACGTCCGATGGCCGGATCACCTCCCGGCGGTTCCAATCATTTGAAACAAATAGAATAAATCGGCGGGCGTTTCAAGAATCGTAAACGGTAAGCGTATGAATGGGATGGGATTTCAGTTTCTCCCGTCCGCTCAAAAACGCCAATTCGACAACGAAAGAAACGCCTACAACCTGACAGGAGAAGTTTTTCAAAAGATTCAATGTCGCTTCCACCGTTCCACCCGTCGCAAGGAGATCGTCAACGATAACGACCGTTTCCCCCGCCGCAACGGCGTCTTTATGGATCTCAATCGTATCCTGCCCATATTCCAATTCATACGTGTGAGAATACGTGTCCGCTGGAAGTTTGTTAGGCTTACGGACGACAGCCAGTCCGGCGTTCAGTTTTAAAGCGAGGGGCGCGCCATAGATAAATCCACGAGACTCGATCGCGACGATTTTATCAATTTTCTTCCCTTCATACGGCGCGGCCATAGAATCAATGGTCCATCGGAAAGCGTCTATATCCTGAACGATGGGTGTGATATCAATAAAATTGATTCCCGGTTTGGGAAAATCGGGAATGGTTCGCAGAATCGTTTTTAAATCCATTGAGTTCTCCTCACAAAATATAAATACAAATAGTCTTGATCGAATTCTTGCATAATTACAAAGAGGTAAATCAGAATAACACTCTAAAAGAGGCGATGAAACCTGTCAAGATTGAACTTCCTTGCGTTCTTTTTCTTGACAGATGACGCAGCAGGCGATATCGTCCTCTGAGACCTATGGAACGCACAACTCTTCAACCCATATCCTCATCCCGGAACCGGATGGAATTCCTTCTCGGTTTCCTGGGATCTATTTTTTTAATATTAATCGCTCTTTTTATCCAATCACCGTTTCTTCTTTTTGGACTCGCCTTTGGAATCGCTGGAGCCGTTGTTTTTTGGTATTGGTACGAATACACGCCGATGGCGTTGATTCTTCTTCTTGCGTTTTCGGTGGAAATCCAAGTCACTGGGGCCACACGGCTGACCGTTCCGACCGAACCTTTTATTGTCTTGCTGTTTCTAATGGCGAGCGCCCAGCTCTATCGAAGGCCCAAAATTCATTATCACAGCTCGCCGCAGAATCGCGCGGTGATCTTCCTCTATCTTATCATGGTTTTAAGCTTGGTGATCTCCCAATCTCAGGTTAGCACAATCAAAGCGTTTATCCGCGATACAGGCTACATTGTGGCCGCCTATTATCTGATACCGCGATACATCGATTCGGAAAAACGCTTGAAACAACTTGTCATTGGTTGTCTGATCGCGCATTCATTATTAACGCTCTATGGATTCGGCACACAAGCGGTGATGGGGATCCGAATCTATTCAAGAATCGCCAATCCTTTTTTTATTGAGCACTGTATCTACGCCGCGTTTCTGGTCATCACATTCTCGTTTGTTCTCGCCTACTATTTAGATCTGTCATCAGGCCCTGTCAGGAACGCGTTGGGGATTATCACAGCGGTAATCGGCTGCGCGATTGTATTGACATTCGTGCGAGCGGCGTGGTTCAGTGTCGTCGTCCTACTGATTTATTATTTAACCCAGTTTCACAAACGCAAATCCGCCGTCGATTTGATTATAATTTTACTAATGTTTCTCATTGCCGGTCTTATCCTTTTGCTCACAACCGATCTCGGCACAATGTTTCTACAGCGCTTCGATACACTCACCGATCTTCATTACGTCGCCAATTACGATCGGCTCGATCGATGGATCGCCGCTTGGGAAATGTGGAAAGACAATCCGATTCTTGGCGTTGGCTGGGGCGCCTATCCCGACCTGTATCCGGACTACTCTCTTCTTCCCGGCGCCTATTCGAGCCAAATCCGCATGGGCGCGCATAATCTGTACTTGGAATTGATGGCGGAAACGGGGATCGTTGGAATTTCAGTCTTCTTCTATTTAATTTATACGTATTTCTACCAATCTGTTTTAATTAAGAGACGCGCGCGCTCCTCTTTTTATCGTGTTTTCCTGATCGGTATGCAAGGCGCGATGATCACATACCTTATCCACGCCTTTTTAAACAACCTCGGCCCCTCCGATAAAATGGGTATCACATTCTGGTTTTTATTAGGAATGGTTCCAACAATGCGCTTTCTTGTCGATGAAGAAATCGAATCCCAACCAGTAGACGAATATTCCGAATCCCTCCAAGAAACCAACGAATAAATCTACATCGAACGAGTCTTCAATAAAACAACATAAAAAAAGCAAAATCAAAGGTTTATACGAATTCTATTAATCAAAACCTATGCTAGTCGGATTCGTCTATCATCGTGTTTCCAACCACTTCTTAACCACGGCTCAGCGAACTCATATCACAATTCAAACGCCGCAAATCCTACAGGACCATCCTTTTTAACGAAATATTAATTTTATCCTATTTTCGTAAACTTTTCCTCTATCCCGCCCGTATTATATAACGAGAGATTTCCTAACCTACCGGGTAATGGTCTATCCATTACCTCCTCACCTTCCCCCGGTCCTCCCCGGGGGACTTTTTTTTATTCATATAGAAAAAACTAAATCGCAAGAGGCCACTCACTGATTTTCAAGTGATTGCGCAGAACTTGGAGAAAGAGATAAAGACCGGAAAAAACAATACTCTGGTAAAGAGTATACTGCAGAACTGGAATGGAATAACGCAGGCGTACGGCCATAGCGCCTAATGTTAAAATCAAAGGAACCGTCAATCCTGAGAAAAGATCCCAATCCGCCGGATAGGCTCGGTCAGGGCGCCAGACGATGGTGTAGATAAGATAAAATCCCGCAAGAACGCATAACCATCCCTGTTCCGTATCCAATCCACGCCATTTCCGGGGTGAACTGAGAATCATACAAAAAAGAAACAAGGCGCCGAGAGATAAACAGCTATATTCATTAAACGCGGTCAAATAGTAATTATAATCGAAATACGCGTCCAATGGATGAAACATAGCCGCGTCCGTCCCTACCAGCATCACTTGATCGCTCCAGAAATGCTCCCAGAGCAAACCGGGATCGCCTCCATATCCATAAAACAAGATAAATCCCCAAAAACAACAGACAACAGCAAAAAACACGAGTGTCTGCACGCCGATTTCATAGACAGCGAAGATGACACATCCTTGATTCCTTGATCTGAAGAGGGGAAGCAGAAGAAACGCTGGGAGCCACCACCCCGCGGAGAGATGAAGGCAGAAGAGAATCCCAAACATGAGTCCCAACGGCCAAACCGGCCATTCATCCCGCAGATACCGGACGGCGCAGTATAGATAGAGAACCAGCCCAAGCTGAAGCAACGCATAAATTTCAATATTCCCAACAAAAACCTGTGTATACCCATAAGACGCCAAGACCAGCGCAAAAATAAATCCAGCGAATGGCTTGGGAACAAAATGCCAAACGATCCGCCAAAGAAAACCGATCGAAATCAAACCGCAGAGAATATTCAAAAGCGTGATACATCCATAGGGAGACCAATGAAAGACCTTCATACCAAAGAGAACCCATAACCGGAAGAGAAACGTTCCCAATGGTTCCCGCAAATACCGCATCCAATTCTTCGGAAAAACACTGTGTTTAAGCCAATCGTACCCATCGGGTGACAGGTTTTGGCTGCGCAGCAGCCACATAACCATCCCAATGATCAGAAATGGAACGATTAGTTTGCGCCCAAAATAGCCCCGCTGACGCAGCCACTCCCATCCAGCGGTGAAACCATCCCGTACAAGGGGATACATAGAAGGATGAATAAGAAGCAACGCCGCCTGTGCCCAGACAATCCGCGTCAACACCGAAAACCAACGGGGCGTATAAAAAGCCCAGAACGAGCCCCCCAATTCATTAATCAAACAAAAAACAATTAGAAACGATCCGATGAAAGACGGCCAAAAAATAAACTGCGAACCGTATTCGGAAAGACGTTCATTTTGCCGGAAAATCGTCGTCGTAGCGAGAATCAAGACGCAAGGATATACAAAAGGGGGCGTGGGTCCGCTCTGCGCCAATCCTCCAGAACTAAAAAAAAGGAGAACGATTTGTATGGTGAAAAGGAGGGCGTGAAGAATTAAATCCATTCGCAGTGGGGAGGCGGTTGATTTCATAAGTCACTCACAGACCGCCCCTTCCGCCGGTTTGTGACCTCGCAGGAATTCCGATGCGGACATAGCCCGCTTCCCGGCCGGTTGAAGTTCGAGAATTTCCACAATCGCATCCGCGGCGGCGATGCGGATCGTATTGAACGCCGTTGTAACCAGTGTTCCAGGACGCGGTGGCGTCTCTTGGATCACCTCGGTCCGCAACACTTTCCATCGCTGCCCTTCGCAAGACGTAAACGCGCCGGGGAACGGATTAAATCCACGGATAAGATTATGTATCTCCCCGGCGCTTTTTGTCCAATCGATTCGCGCGTCTTCTTTGTTAATCAAAGGCGCGAAAAACTCGCATTCCTCTGGTTGAGGAACGCGGGGCGCTTTGCCTTCAGCGATATCGAGAAGAGACCGGACAACCAATCGGGCGCCTTTTTCAGCCAAACGGGGGGCGAGTGTTCCATACGTGTCGGATGGGAGAATCGGTTCTTCTTCTTGATAGATGATATCTCCCGTGTCCCACCCCTTATCTAGGTACATCGTAGTATTCCCGGTTCGTGTATCACCACGCGCGATCGCCCATTGGATCGGCGCCGCGCCGCGATACATTGGCAGCAAGGAAGGATGCAGGTTCACACAACCGAACCGGGCCGCTTCCCGAATCGTTTTCGGCACAAAACCACCGTATGCGACAACGACAATCACATCCGGTTTATGCCGTTCCAACCAGGGCAATGTTTCCGGATCTTTCAATTTCTCCGGCTGTAAAAGATCGAGACCGTGTTCCTGTGCGAGTATTTTGACCGGTGAAGGTTGGAGTTTCTTCCCGCGTCCAGCGGGGCGGTCCGGCTGGGTCAGCGCGGCGGGTATTTCAACGCCCTTCGCTTCAATCAGCGCGCTAAGAGTGGGGACGGCGAATTCCGGCGTTCCAAAAAAGACGGCGCGTATCATCATTCGAATCGTATCTCTAGGCGGCGGCCATTTCCTGCAGTTTTCGATTAAATTGGGAACGTTCGGAATCACGCAGATGATCGACAAATAAAATACCATTTAAATGGTCAACTTCATGCTGAATCACACGGGCCAGCATCCCAGAAGCCTCGATTTCGAATTCTTCGCCGGTTTCCGGATGGTTGGCTTTGACTTTGATCTGGGTGGGCCGGTAGACTTCCGCCTCAATACCGGGGATAGAGAGACATCCTTCCTTCACAGTGTCCATTTCCTCATTTTTCCAGGTCAATTTTGGATTTATCAACGCGTACTTTTCCCCCGGTTCTTGTGTATCGACTACGATCACTTTTTTCGATATGCCTATCTGTGGCGCGGCAAGGCCGATCCCATCATTCTCGTACATGATCGTAAACATGAATTGAATCAGCTGACCAAGTTTTTTATCGAATTTCTTTACATACTTGGTCTTCTTTCTTAAAACTTCATCCCCATAGGTTCGAATTATCGCTTTCGGCATTGTCAATCTCCATCAAGCCGGATCAACCGGGAGACACATCGGGCGCCATGCGGTTGTCTAATCGATCTTACTGACTAAAATCATTGTATCCATTGTGAAAAAAGTCTGCAAGAACCAGCAAACCAGGAACGGCGATCCTTGGTTCGAAGCGCGTTTTAATTCCAATTCAACCGGAAGAAAACAGGAGGCTTTGTGTCATCTTGAACTCAGAAGTGAAAACCATCGCAGTTTATGGAAGTTCGGGCATCTCCCAGGAATCTGAATCCGCCCAGCGCGCCTGCCGGCTTGGTCGGTTATTGGCGGAGAATGGATTCCGGATTTGTAACGGGGGCTATACAGGAGTGATGGAAGCCTGCAGCCGGGGGGCGCGTGAAGCGGGCGGTCATGTGACGGGTGTATGCTGCGACACGTTTATTACACGTTCACCGAATCCCTATTTAACTGAAATCATTCAAACTCCCGATCTGTTGGAACGAATCACTACCCTAATGCGCCTCTCCGACGCCTATATTGTGTTAGACGGCAACATCGGCACACTGGCGGAATTATTTCTGGCGTGGAATTTAATCGCCATCGGCTGGACGCGACCACTCATAGTCGTCGGCGACGATATGCGAAACGCGCTGAAAGCGCTTGAACCCTATACGGAAATAGAAGAAAAGAAGATGCGCCACATCACATTCGCGCCCACCGCCGAGGAAGCGGTTCACTATCTTCGAAAATATTTTAATGGGACACACCCAATAATCCCCCACATGTTTTACCGGATCAGTAGCAGGACTAGTCAAAGATATCATTCATCGTGAGCGTCAGTTCGGGGAATGACAAGGGGGAAAATGTTTCTCCTAATGTTGGAATATAAGATTCTTGATACCCACCCAATCCCGGTTTTCGATAGATTTCTATCGCCTTCTGGTGTAGATCCACAATCCAAAATTCAGGGATATTATGCCGGGCGTATAAACGCCGTTTCACATTCCGGTCAAAGTAAATCGTAGTATCTGAAACTTCCACAATTAAAAACACATCCTCCGGCTTGGGATGACTTTTTTTATAAAAATCTGGACGCGGCTTCAATAAGATTAAATCCGGAACCGGTTCAGAATAATCATCCAAACGGATTGGACCTTGAATTCGAACAATAACTTTCTCTTCTGGTATCCGGCCAAAAAATCTATTTAAGTAATCAACATGCCCCGCATGACCACTTCCAATCGGTACCATCCGAACAATCTCCCCCTCGATCAATTCCACCCGCGCCGTTTCGTAGAACAGTTGGGAGCGCCCAATTCGATAATAGTCCTGTACGTTGATCTGATATTTGATGGGCAGAGCGACCATGTGGATTCCCCCACTCCTTCGATCCGTCAATGATTTGCTTCTCTATTATATCACATCATAAGAATTGGATATACAAGAACACTAACCAAAAATATCATTCATCGTGAGCACAAATTCGGGGAATGATAAAGGAGAGAAAGTTTCTTCTGATGTTGGAATAAAAGATTCTTGATACCCACCCGGCCCCGGCTTTCGATAGATCTCTATCGCCTTCTGATGTAGATCCACAATCCAAAATTCAGGGATATTATGCCGGGCGTATAAACGCCGTTTTACATTCCGGTCAAAGTAAATCGTAGTATCTGAAACTTCCACGATTAGAAATACATCCTCCGGCCGGGGATGGCTTTTTTCATAAAAATCTGTACGTGGCTTTAATAATACTAAATCCGGAACCGGTTCTGAAAAGTTATCCAAATAAATTGGACCTTGGATGCGAATACGTGCTTTCTTTTTTGGGATTTGTGAGAATAATTCAAGAATACGATCGACTTTCCCCGCATGACCACTTCCAATCGGTACCATCCGAACAATCTCCCCCTCGATCAATTCCATCCGCGCCGCTTCGGAGAACAGTTGGGTGCGCCCAATTCGATAATAGTCCTGCGCGTTGATTTGATATTTGATGGGCAGAGCGGCCATATGGATTCCCCCACTCCTTCTATCCGTCAATGATTTACTTCTCTATTATATCACATCATAAGAATTGGATATACAAGAACACTAACCGAAAATATCATTCGGCGTGAGCACAAGTTCGGGGAATGATAAAGGAGAGAATGTTTCTTCTGATGTTGGAATATAAGATTCTTGATACCCACCCGGCCCCGGCTTTCGAAAGATCTCTATCGCCTTCTGGTGTAGATCCACAATCCAAAATTCAGGGATATTATGCCGGGCGTATAAACGCCGTTTTACATTCCGGTCAAAGTAAATCGTAGTATCTGAAACTTCCACGATTAGATACACATCCTCCGGCTTGGGATGACTTTTTTTGTAATAATCTAGACGCGGCTTCAATAATACCAAATCTGGAACCGGCTCTGAATAGTCATCCAAACGGATTGGTCCCTGAACGCTAAGAATCGTTTTTTCTTCAGATAATTGAGTAAATAACCGTAGAAGCCAGTTAACGTGCCCCGCATGACCACTTCCAATCGGTACCATCCGAACAATCTCCCCCTCGATCAATTCCATCCGCGCCGCTTCGGAGAACAGTTGGGTGCGCCCAATTCGATAATAGTCCTGCGCGTTGATTTGATATTTGATGGGCAGAGCGGCCATATGGATTCCCCCACTCCTTCTATCCGTCAATGATTTTCTTCTCTATTATATCACATCATAAGAATTGGATATACAAGAACACTAACCGAAAATATCATTCGGCGTGAGTACAAGTTCGGGGAATGATAAAGGAGAGAATGTTTCTTCTGATGTTGGAATATAAGATTCTTGATACCCACCCGGCCCCCGGCTTTCGAAAGATCTCTATCGCCTTCTGGTGTAGATCCACAATCCAAAATTCAGGGATATTATGCCGGGCGTATAAACGCCGTTTCACATTCCGGTCAAAGTAAATCGTAGTATCTGAAACTTCCACGATTAGATACACATCCTCCGGCCGGGGATGGCATTTTTTATAAAAATCTGGACGCGGCTTCAATAATACTAAATCCGGAACCGGTTCAGAATAATCATCTAAACGGATTGGACCTTGGATGCGAATACGTGCTTTCTTTTTGGGTATCTGTGAGAATAATTCAAGAATACAATCGACGTGCCCCGCATGACCACTTCCAATCGGTACCATCCGAACAATCTCCCCCTCGATCAATTCCACCCGCGCCGTTTCGTAGAACAGTTGGGAGCGCCCAATTCGATAATAGTCCTGTACGTTGATCTGATATTTGATGGGCAGAGCGACCATGTGGATTCCCCCACTCCTTCGATCCGTCAATGATTTGCTTCTCTATTATATCACATCATAAGAATTGGATATACAAGAACACTAACCAAAAATATCATTCATCGTGAGCACAAGTTCGGGGAATGATAAAGGAGAGAAAGTTTCTTCTGATGTTGGAATAAAAGATTCTTGATACCCACCCGGCCCTGGCTTTCGATAGATCTCTATCGCCTTCTGATGTAGATCCACTATCCAAAATTCAGGGATATTATGCCGGGCGTATAAACGCCGTTTTACATTCCGGTCAAAGTAAATCGTAGTATCTGAAACTTCCACGATTAGATACACATCCTCCGGCCGGGGATGGCATTTTTTATAAAAATCTGGACGCGGCTTCAATAATACTAAATCTGGAACCGGTTCAGAATAATCATCTAAACGAATAGAATTTTGAACACTAATAAATGCTTTTTTCTCAGTAGCGATTGGATTAAATAAACTTGTTAGACATATCACATGCCCCGCATGACCACATCCTATTGGTACCATCCGAACAATCTCCCCCTCGATCAATTCCATCCGCGCCGCTTCGGAGAACAGTTGGGAGCGCCCAATTCGATAATAGTCCTGTACGTTGATCTGATATTTGATGGGCAGAGCAACCATGTGGATTCCCCCACTCCTTCTATCCGTCAATGATTTTCTTCTCTATTATATCACATCATAAGAATTGGATATACAAGAACACTAACCGAAAATATCATTCGGCGTGAGTACAAGTTCGGGGAATGATAAGGGGGAAAACGTTTCTTCTGATGTTGGAATATGAATCTGTTGATACCCATCCGGCGACGGTTCCCGGTAGATCTCTATCGCTTTCTTATTCAGATCAACAATCCACAGTTCAGATATCTCGCATCTAGCGTAAATAGGAAGTTTCATCTCCTTGTCGTAATCAATTGACACATCCGATACCTCTACAATCAGGAAGACATCATCCGGTTGAGGATAGCTGTCTTCATAAGAATCCGGGCGCGGTTTTAAAAGACTCAGATCAGGAATAAACTCAGAATATTCATCCAAACAGACATGGCTTTGATCATAGATTTGCGTTTTCTCTTTTGGGATTTTTTGAAATAAATTCGCCATACGAGTCACATGCGCCGCATGTTCGCCGGTGATTTCAGCCATCTCATATATTTCCCCATGAATCAATTCCATCGGGGTTTTGCTGGATAAAATTTTTTTCTGGCATATGAGTTGAAATTGCTTAACGGAAAACCGATAAATCATCGGTTCAATATCCATATCCATGCGAATTCTCCCCTCCTTTCGTTCCTTTAAGAAGACGTCTTCCTATTATATTCTAGGATCAAACAAGTTGAATAGGGGATTGATAGGGATTCATTCGAACGCAATTACGATATACACTTATTGTTTTCAGCGGCAAGACCAATCAATCAACCAACTGAGATGGAGTATCATGAATACAGCAAAACGGAAAGGCCGGAATTTACATTTGATGCTGGAAACCGGCATCGTGGCGGTCATTCGCGCCCAGAGCAGCGATCAATTAGTAGACGTCGCAATGGGCGTTGCGCGAAGGCGGTGTTAAAGCGATCGAAGTGACTATGACCACGCCTAACGCGCTGGATGTGATCCGCGATGTGTCGGTGCGAATGAAGGACATGGACGCGGTCATCGGCGTGGGCACAGTACTCGACCCAGAAACCGCGCGCGCGGCGATGCTGGCCGGAGCGGAATATGTCGTCTCTCCCACATTGAACCTGGACGTCATCAAGATGTGCAAGCGCTATAGCGCGATCGTCGTTCCCGGCGCCTACACGCCGACGGAGATCTTAACCGCCTGGGAAGCGGGCGCGGACATCGTCAAAGTCTTCCCCGCCACCGGATTGGGCGCGGGGGTATTTCAAAGACCTTCTCGGTCCCCTGCCCCAGCTGCGTCTCTCACCGACAGGAGGAGTCAGCCTCGACACGGTCGCCGGTTTCATCAAAGCGGGAGCCTGCTGCGTAGCCGTCCGGAGGCAATCTCGTCTCCAAAAAAGCCCTCGCGGAAAAAGACTGGAAAACCATCACCGAAACAGGAAAAGAATTTATTAAACGCATTCAAGACGCGCGGGAAGAAATGAAAGGATAACTCAATATCATGGCCGATTTAGTTACTTTTGGAGAAGCGATGGTGCGGTTATCGCCGCCCAATTTCATGCGCTTGGAACAGACAACCAGCCTCGATATGAAAATCGGAGGCGGTGAGTACAACGTGTCCGTCGCCGGCGCCCGGTTGGGACTGTCCACTTCATTTGTGTCCCGGTTGCCGAAGAATCCACTAGGACGCATGATCGAAAACAAGGCGAGAGAACACGGCGTGGACACCTCAAACGTCCTCTGGACGGACGGCGAAAGAGCCGGACTCTACTTCGTCGAATTCGGCGCCAAACCCCGCGCCAGCAGCGTGCTCTACGACCGGAAAGATTCCGCCATCAGCAATATCCAAACCGGACAGGTCAATTGGGACGCGGTGTTCGAAGGCGCGAAGGTCTATCACGTAAAGCGGAATCACACCCGCGCTCTCCAAAAACGCCGCCGCCGTGACTAAAGAATCAATGCTCAAAGCGAAAGAACACGGCGTCACCATCAGTGTCGACCTTAATTACCGCGCCAAACTCTGGTCAGAAGCGGAAGCGCAGGAGTGCATGACCGATCTGATGCAGCATACCGATATCCTCATCACCACCGAAGAAGACACCATGCGCGTCTTCAAAATCGAAGGCGATAATTACGAACAGGTAGCGGAAAAACTACACGAACGTTTCGGCTTTGATGTCGTAGCCATCACCCTGCGCGAGAATATATCCGTCTGGAAAAACAACTGGACGGCGATCGCCCTCAAAGACGGGACCATTCATACCGCCCCCACATACGAAGTCGAAATCGTTGACCGCGTCGGCGGCGGCGACTCCTTCTCCGCGGGATTCCTCACAGGCTATCTCACCAAAGACACCGATTACGCCGTCAAATTCGGCGTCGCCTTCTCCGCCCTGAAACATTCCATCCCAGGAGACCTCAACTGGTGCACCCGCGCCGAAGCCGAAGCGCTAATGAAAGGCGGGGGGACACTGCGGATCGTGCGGTGATTTGTATAATTTGCACATGAAGTTAGCTTAACCTTCCAGCGCTGTTTTCAGACTTTTTCCAACCTTCGGCATAACCCAATCCACTGGCTATACATTGAAACCTATAACTACAGGATTTCTGGTGTTATAAAATTAGTATACTAATTCTGTCAACATTTTTGTTGAATTTGCTTGTTAACTCAAACACAGAAAGTATAATGCAAAACTGTAAGGTGGTCTTTACTCGACAAAACAATAATTTGTTTGGCAGTTAATAATAGTCTTCAGGAGTACGGATGCTTTCGGTGGGACATCTGATTCATCTATTGCCGAACGAGTTGTCTTTCATTGAGGACAGTTAGCCGTTCTTGTGAGATCTATCGAACTCTCCTGCGGTGGGGACGTTGACCATGGCGAAGCGGATATACATTGAGACGACGATCCCAAGTTTCTACTTCGAAGTCCGCTCCGAGGCCGACATGGCCGCTCGCCGGGAGTGGACTCGAAGATGGTGGCAAGGCGCAGGCGCCAGGTATGAACTTGTCACGAGCGTAGCGGTGATCGAGGAACTCACTCGTGGGGACTTCTCTGCTCGGGAAGACTGCCTGCGGCTCATCGAAAGTCTGCCCTTGGCGCCGATCGAACCAGCGGTAACCGAGATTGTGCAGACTTACGTTTCTCGCAAGGTCATGCCCAGTGATCCCATAGGTGATGCGTTACACTTGGCAGTGGCGTCTTACCACTGTTGTGACTTCCTGCTCACCTGGAATTGCCGCCACCCTGCGAATGCGAACAAGTTCGACCATATCAGACGAGTCAACGCAATGTTGGGGCTCTTTGTACCGGCGCTCGTGACGCCGCTGGAACTGCTAGGAGACGACGATGATGACTGAAGATGAAGGAATCCGGCTTGTGCGGAATGTGCGTGAAAAGATCTCGGCAGAATTCGCGAACGATCCCGATCGGCTTATTGAACACTACATAGCGGAACAAGAACGATATCGAGAGCGGCTTATTCAACCAGGCGCCGTCCAACAAACCGATACAGTAAAAAGATCTTCCTCCGGATATTGACATAAGAAGATTTTTCTACCACGATCTGCCCGAACAATATGTTGCGCCTGCCCCTCGAACCACTGGCGCGGTTTCCGGGCAGATGAGTTTTAACATTACGCGATTGAATTTGAGTGAAACACTCCCCAGAAATGAAGCTATGCATGAACGGATTGCGGTTCAACAAGATATCCACTTTGCAAAACCATGTGTGGCGGGTACACGCATCACGGTACAGAGTGTATTAGAATTGGTTCGTGATGGCGTTTCGTCCTCGGAAATCACCCAAGATTATTATCCTGATTTGACTATCGAAGACATCAAAGCCTGTCTTCAGTACGCAATCGAAATCGTTGCGCTGGAAGACATTCACTTGGCAGCCAAAGAATCATGAAAGATCCATTTGTGCTCGAAATAAGAAACTTCCGGATGGAGCACACAAAAAAATTCAATTTTGATATTCATGCGATATGCGACGATCTTAGAAAATACCAAAAAGAACTACATGCGATCTCAGCAATTGATAAAAATAAAAAATTCATAAATAAATCTCTCTAGTGGAAGGCTATCACCACTGTTATACGTTTCCTATTCAAAATAAGTTCATTCACTCCCCCCCACCCGCAACAAAACCTTCAACGCCCCCGGCGTTGAAGCCCGTTTCCACGCCTCTTCCGCTTCTTCCAATGGATACACCGCTTCAATCAGCCGTTCGAGGGGCAAAACACCCCGCTCCAGCAGCCGCAAAGCGGGTGGAAACTGACCGCAGCGGGAGCCTACAAGGGTTATCTCATCGATGACCAGCGGGGTTAAATCCAGCGCTTCCGCATGGGCCATAGTGCTTTTAAGAACAATGGTTCCACGCGGGCGAGCCAGCGTCATCGCTTGATTGAGACCTTGTGAAGATCCAGTGGCGTCAATCACGATATCCCACTGTTTCCGGGTAGAGGCGTCAAAATCTTTTTCCAGTGTCACATCAAGCCGGTCACTTACACGATCGAGATTCTTTTGATGATGGCCGATCAGGAGCGTGTTTCCATCCTGCTTGTGCGCCGCAACCAACGCAATCAGAAGCCCCAATTTTCCATCGCCGATCACGCAGATCCGTTGCTCCGGTTGAATGTGAATCTGTTCGAAAATTTCGAGTGAGGCGGCCAATGGCTCCACGAAGACGGCGGTCTCATCGGGAACGCCGGGTGGAATAGGATAGATGTTCTCGCGGGGAAGAACGGCCCATTCCGCCATACAGCCATCGCGTTTCAAGATCCCCAGCGTCGACCGGTTTGGACAATGACGGGCGAGTCCTTTCCCGCAATACTCGCATTCGCCACATCCCGCGTTGATTTCTCCAGTTACGCGCGTTCCCTTTGGCCAGGGTGAATCCGTATCCGCAATCTCCCCCACGAACTCATGTCCCAATACACCCTCATAATTCATGTAGCCGCGAGTCAATTCCAGATCCGTCCTGCAGATGCCCGCCAGTCGAATTCGGATGCGTTGTTCACCGGGTGGAACTGTGGGAGAATCCGCCTGGGGATCAAAAATCAATCGATTAGAAGAGAAACGGAGCGCTTTCATACTAAATCCTTTATTTATACTTAACGTTGTTGTAAAATAGCGGTATACTCATTATATTTAGATGAAAATGAGTTTCAGAGACTTTCTTGTTTTAGGTTTCTCCCGCAACTCATTTTCATTTGCAGATAGTGATCTCGATCATGATAGTGTAGATGAAAATGAGTTTCAGGGACTTCCTCGTTCTAGGTTTCTCCAGCAACTCATTTTCATTTGCAGGTTGTGATCACAATTATGATAATGTAGATGGGATTTCTATTCTATCCTGTGTATAATTTTTTGTTAATCTTGGGGATTCAATAAAAAAGGTGCGATGAATGACTATCAATCGTAAAGACGAGAATGATATTTCTATTTTCTCCTTTGAGGATGAAGAACAGCTGCTCGAACCTGATTATTTACGGGAATCGATTCATTCGGCGATTGCTGAGGGCCAGTTGAAAATTCTAATCGATTTCGAAAACATCCAATACATCAGCAGTTCCGCGCTGGGATGTTTGGTGACCGCCTACCGCGAGTTACAGCAGCACGAAGGAGTCTTGAAACTCGTGAACGTCCAACCCAACATCACGAAACTCATGGGCATCACCCGGCTGGATCGAGTCATCGAAATGTTTAACGACATGCGAACCGCCACCGCGTCATTTGGGTAGACTGATCCTTTTCGAATTTTCTTATGAATAAACTGGCTAAAGCCGGTTCTTCAGCAATCCCTCATAACACTCTAAATATCAAATAGATAGCCCCCACAATAAAGAAACCTCCACAATATAGTATATCCGTTTTTCTGTGCGCGTTTTTAAACGGTACGATATATTTGATTCGCAGGCAAATTCACGCCTTGCTGAATACCACACACACCATACGAATTCAAACGGCGCCCACACCTTTCCGAATCAAAACAACCGAGACAAGCCGTGACGAACCAGATTATGAGAATCCGAAAATTCAAACAGGAGAACCATAACATGGAGAGATCGAGAAGATTATATGGGTTGGCGGTAATGCTTTTTCTTTTCAATTGCCTCGCTTCGATATCTATTGCTGATGATAATCTGTTTAAACCGGAGATTCATTTTATCACTAATTATTACCACTTTAATAATACACCGATTTTAGATATTGGTGATTTTGATGGTGATAGCCGCTTCGATGTACTATTCGCTTGGTGCTATCATCCTCGGGGCTCCAGTATGAGAGAAATCGTTATCAATTACTCGACTTTACCGGAACCTTTTGCCGATGTAACTGATTTCATGAGTGATATGTTCTATTACAATTATACATTCACTGGAGACTGGAATCGCGACGGTAAAGATGATCTATTACTAGACTTGGCAATCGAGAAACTATTTTACATTTCTCCTGAATCAGGAATATGGGATGCGTCTAGTCAACCTTCTTCAACATTTTCTGGAAATGGTTGGTATTATACTTGTTCCTTCGTGAAAGGTGATTTCAATGGAGATCGCAATTTGGATGTTTTTCAATATGGAAACGCTTACAAAGGTTATGTACGAAACCTTTTTTGGGGAAATGGGGATGGCAGTTTCGATCTTCTCTCAAATCCAATTCTTGGAACCGGTGAGCCGTCAGTAGTAGACTGGAACGATGATGGATTGGATGATATCGCAATTCCACATGAAATGGCAATTCATATCTATTCTGGTAATACGATTCGATCGGCTTCTCTTACCTTGTCTTATGAGATTGAAATACCGTTCCAACCGATGACCGTACGGACATACTCCGATTCATCAAGTGGAATGATCGAATTGATCGCCTCTGGAGAGCAAAATTTACAATACATACATTTAAACAATGGAATTGTTGAGGAAAACCGTCCAATTCCAATACCTGCAACGTTTCATCCCGAACGCATCTTCATTGATGATTTCAATACAGATGGAATTCCCGATGTTATGACATGGGACGAAGCGCGCATATCATTTTTATTTGGAGATCCGGATCAGATATTCGAAAATCGCATGGAGTACGATACACCTTATGTGGATTTAATCGAAGCGCTGAAAGTTGCGGATTTTGACACCGATGGAAAGCCAGATATCCTATTTTTTGCGCAATCCAATCCTGAAGTCGTTGTTCTCTACAACCAAATTCCCTCCTTTACATATCCGGAACCAATTCCATCCTTAACGCCGGTTCCCACGGAAAAACCAAATCCAGTTCCACTTAACATTCCACCAGACGCTATCCATGTCGGGCCGGATATCGATTTAACGCAGATGCTTCAAAGCGCCCCTAAGCAATCAGTGTGGGCGCTCGAACCGGGTAATTATTTAATCAACCTTGTCACGCATGTGGTAAGTCTTGACGCAGTAATTCGAATTACAGAAAAAGAGATAACTCTAATTGGCGCTGATATAGAAAATCCACCGATTATTAAGGGAGCTTTATCGATCCAAAATGGTTCTATTCATCTCCAAAATATATGTATGAAACCTAACGAAGAATGCCCTCATGGTTCACTAATCCGTCTAAATAACAGTTCGGGCGTATTTATCGGCAATCACTTTGCCTCGACTCATGAGCGTGAACGAAAAAACTATTGGGAATCGTGGCCTACAGCCGATGATACTATCACAATACAGAATTGTGAGAACCAACAATTTCTATGGATAAATAATATAATTATGGGCGCAATGACATATTATCCTTTTGATGTCTCAAGTCTATCGATTCAAGATTGTACTAATATTAATGTGCAATTTTCGAATAACCATCCAAAAGGTCATCCTGGAACTCGATATGACACGGGCGGCTCCAGCGTAACAATCTCCAATAGTTCACAAGTCAAAATCCACCTCAATCCCGACACCTTCACAGGGGGAATCAGCGAAGGAATCGGACTCGATGTCACGAATTCAACCGTCTCCATCTATGGAGGAAGCCTCATCGGTGGAGATGGATTTACAGCGATCCAAGGAACAGATGGAGGCGTGGGAGTTTCAGCGGTCGAATCATCAATTATCCACTTATACGACTTAACAGTCCAAGGCGGGAAAGGAGGCGATGGAGTCATCCCCGGCGCCGATGGCGCGCCGTATTATGCGGATGAGACATCGCAGATCCTATTCCTCTCCTCCGCAAACGATTGGTGGCTGTATTAACAAAACTAAGATCTGCATAGTGTTGAAAACAGATTGGAGGTATATACAATGTCAAGTTTGAAAAGATTGTGTTGGGTGACCTTCCTATTCAGTAGTATAACTTCAGCAATGGCGATCGAATCGGAACTCTTTAAACACGATGTACTGTTCGTCACTCCTCATTCCAGTTCCAGTTATCCCTCATTTTTGGAAATTGGTGATTATGATGGTGACAGCCATTTAGATGTTCTGTACGTCTGGAGTTATTTTACTCGTGGAATTTCAAGTGAAGGCGCCGTTCTTATCTATCCATCCTTGTCAGAAACCGTCTACGACGTTCGAAAATATTTCTATAAAAGGTTTGCGGATTGGCCCACGTTTATTGAAATATTCACTGGGGATTGGAATGGGGATGGGAAAGATGATTTTCTACGAATAACCCATGAAGATTGTGATTTCTATATTTCCAGTGATGTGGGAATCGTGGAAAGTTCTGATTATCATGCGAATTCAGAACTCACCGGTGACGGCGCCAGTGTATTCGTCACGGGTGATTTTAATGGCGACCACAACGTAGATGTATTTATTTATCGAAAAGGATCAGAAGAGAAACGCGCTCAAAATCTGTTTTGGGGAAATGGGGATGGCAGTTTCGATCTTCTCACCCATCCAACTGAAGGAGCAGGATCGCCGGCTGTGATCGATTGGAACGGCGATCATTTAGATGACATTGCCATTCCTCACGAACAATCAATTCGAATCTACTCCGGCAATACAATACAGTCAGCCTCGTTTCCCTTATCTTATGTGATCGATCTCCCGTTCAGTCCATCAAATGTATGTTCTTGGTCTGATTCATCAAACGGTGATGTAGAATTGTTCGCCGCGAATGACGGATATTTACAATACCTGCGGCTGCATAACAGCACCGTTATAGATAACCATTCGATTTCCGTATCCACCGCATTCAAACCCGGAAGCATCCTTGTCGACGATTTCAATACCGATGGAATTCCAGATGTGTTTACACGGGAAAACACGCGATTATCGTTCTTGTTTGGGGATCAGGATCGAATGTACATAAATCGTATGGAGTATGATATTACGTACATGGACAACATTACAACACTCAAAGTTGCGGATATGAATAACGATGGAAAACCGGATATTCTATTCAAGTCTGATTTTTTATTCTTTTTCGATGTAAATCAATTTCAAACACAATACATGTACTACAATCCAGAGGTCGTCGTTCTCTACAATCAAATCCCATCCTTTACATATCCTGCTACAATAGTCCCTACAATAAAACCAACTCCAACAATCAGGCCCACACCGGTTCCCCTTCCAATCGAGATCCCGCCCGGCGCCATTACTATTGGGCCAGAAATCGACTTGAATCAAACGCTTCAAAGCGCTCCAGAGTATTCAACATGGATACTAGAACCGGGAAATTATAGCATAAAACAGGCTACGCATATAACAAATCCCCAAGCGATAATCCAAATAACAGGTAAGAAATTAACTTTAATTGGGAAAGATATTGACAATCCACCATTAATTACAGGGAATTTTTGGATTCAAAACTCTACCATTTATATGCAAAATATAAGAATGGATCCATATAAAGTCTGGCCAGAATCTCCACTTATATACTTAAATAATAGTTCAGGCGTTTTCATTGACAATCAATTCACTTCACCCTACCAGCGTAGAAGATACGCATATTATCAAATGATACCTTCAACCAATCAGTCGATTAGGATAACAAATTGTAAAAATCAACATGTATCATTTATCAATAATACCATTCAAAGCGATGGGATTCCCTACATTCTATCAATCAGCGATTCATCCAACATTACTATGCAGTTCTCTAATAACTACCTAGCCGGGCGCGCAGGAGTCCGATATGGCACGGGGGGAACACCCATAAAGATTACGGACAGTTCTCGAGTAAAAATCCATCTTGATTCAGATACATTCCAAGGAGGCGCCAGCCGGGGAAATGGATTGTACGTCTCAAATTCTTCTGTATTCGTTCAAGGTGGTACCCTAATCGGTGGAGATGGAAATTTAGCGATCCAAGGAACAAACGGAGGCGTGGGAGTTTCAGCGGTCGAATCATCAGTTGTCCACTTATACGACGTAACAATCCAAGGCGGGAAAGGGGGTGATGGAGTCATTCCCGGCGCCGATGGCGCGCCGTATTATGCGGATGAGACATCACAGGTCCTGTTTCTCTCGACGGTGAATGAGTGGCGGGAGTATTAAAAAAACGCCCGTGTGTTTTGCACGGGCGTTTCGTGGAATTCAATGTGAATCGATTTGGATTAATTGAGGAAGTCACGGATTTCGCGGCTTCGGAGCGGATGCCGCAGTTTACGGATCGCCCGCTGCTCAATTTGACGCACACGCTCACGCGTGATCCCAAACCGCTTACCGATGTCTCCCAGCTTCCAGATCTTTCCATCGCCGAGACCGTACCGCAGACGCAGGATGGTCTCTTCCCGCTCGGACAGCTGACCCAGAATCTGTTCGATCCGCTGACTCAAAACCCGGTCGCTCAACTGTGTGTCCGCGGAGACCGTCTGGGAATCTTTGATCAGTTCCCCGATCGTGGTTTCCCGGTCGTCCCGCAGAGGGGTTTCCAGAGAAAGCGGATCTTGCTGCCATCCGATCAGATCCATCACGCGGCTCTCTTCAATTTCCAAGTGTTCGGCGACCTCCTGAATGGAGGGATCGCGTCCCAACCGCTGGATCAATTCGATATTTGCTCGTTCAATCATTGCGATCTGGTCCGTGACGCCGGTGGGGAGGCGGATGGTCTTGCGCTGTTGTTTCATCGCGCGGGAGATGCTCTGCCGAATCCACCAGACGGCGTACGTGCTGAATTTTGTTCCCCGCTGGCAGTCGAATTTATCCACTGCGCGGGTTAAACCGAGATTCCCTTCCTGAATCAAGTCCAGCATCGGGATTCCTGCGTTTTTATACCGTTTCGCGACCGAAACCACTAGACGAAGGTTGCCGCGAATCATGTCCTGCCGCGCTTCGCGGATCAGGTTCAGTCCATTTTTCACAAACTGATAGACCTCATCCATCCGGCGGGGGGAATCGCCCAATTCATCGGCCAGCGCGTTTCGGTCTTTCGAGGTTTTCTTTTCACTCATCACACGTTTGGCTCTCAAGAGAGAGTTCCCCAAAACCCAAAGCGCGTTGATATCCAAATCCATCTCGTACAGCAAACTCGACCATTTCTTGTATCGATTGACGATCTGCCGTTCGGAAAGAGTTCCGGAATCTTCTTCCCGGAATCCTTGTTTGATCTTCCGGACTTGACGTTTTAGATCCTTAATCGCCTTGACGAGTTCTGTTTTCCGCCGCACTTTGCCCGAATCCGGATTGCGGAAAGTAATATGCGGCGAACGTTCTCCGCTGGCGAGTTGCTCGATCAATCTCTCCAATTCACGGATCACGACACGGGAACGGGAGAGGCCTTCGGTCAAATATTGACGGCCTTGATCCATTTTCCGGTAAATCCGCTGTTCGTCTTCTCTATTGAGGAGAGGATAAGCGCCGATCTCACTTAAATATTCCTTAACAGGATTCGCGATCATTCGTTCGCTCACACGGGACCGGGTTCTCGTCTTTCTCGGTGTGGATTTAGGCGCCAACTCTACAATCCCATCACCTTCAAATTCAGGTTCCTCTCCATCGATCAAAGGAGAGACGGGAGAATCGGTCATTTCTCCTGCGAACACGTCAATGACATCCTCTTTGCCCATCAATTCATTCGATTGGGATGAAATCATGATCAAAACCTTTCTTTTGCATAGTCACAGTTGGCGATTACGTTTTAAAACGAAGCAAGAGGTATACCACTGCGAAAAATTCTTAATAATTCTTTAGTATTTCAGTCAAATATTTATTTCAATGCGTTTCTCTAGCCCATATCTTAAGAAAAGATTTGTTCCAGTATCTCAAAATGGAAAGAATATCGTTCCATAATGGCACACTAACAAGAAATATCTGAGACAATAAGTACATCGGCTCACTCCAAGTAACCTCTAATTCAATAAATACAAAAAAAAGGTGTAAATATTTTTTCACCTTGATTTGTAATCTATAGTAACGATTTGAAAGACAATATGTAACCGAGTGGATTACATTATAGACGAAAATACGCTCATCAGGTAACTATGTATGAATTAATATGTAAAATTCTAATTTCTGCCTGATTTTACTGATCTTACAAAGTGAAATTCAACCTATATCACCAATTCAATATATTGACTTATAGAATCATAACATTTTCGGAGCCAAAACATTCATTGTTTTGTCACCTATTTCGTTACAAAACTGTTAGGAAATAGATTGATAAATCCATTGGAAAAAGCAATCTGTCTCACCAAAAATGTCTCAAAAAAGATAACTATTGTATCACGAAAATGAGACAATAATAGATGAGGCAAGTATAAAAGAGATAAAAAGAATAAAAAAAGAATCGAAATTTATGTTAATAAAATTCAGATGAAAGTCA
>CAXXSM010000075.1:0-21300 GCA_963663405.2 bacterium
AAAACCATACGCGCTCATATCGATGATTACAACAAAACGAAGGGATTCAAAAACGGCAAGCCCGCTCAACATCACGCCACGATTTCACCCGGTTATGACGAAACTCTCAATCCCGATCGAAAAACTGATAAAGGTGGATTCAAAGGGGCGGGATGGAAAGACCGGACGAAATTTGGAGTGAATTATCCGGATGATCCCGCAGGGACTTATTATCGGGGAACATTTAAAGCGGCGATGGCGTCCAATCCAGACTGGCTGCATATATCCACGTTTAATGAGTTGTACGAATTCAGTCATATCGAAGCGACATTTGAACATGGATATACATACATTGATCTAACAGCTGAATTTGTCCGGAGATTCAAGGAAGGGAATCATTGATATCCTCATGAATCCATTTTTCGAATGGATAATCATAAGTGGATTATGGAATCTCTGAATGGTAGAGTTTTTTCAACGCCGATTCACTGTTGGGTCTATCCTTCGGAATGCTAACTGGCGCGCCTAATACACGGAACAAATTGGCAATCTCTACCGCGTATGCGGTTCGGGTGGACGCCAGTTTCTGCTGGGCATTGGCAAGAACACGCTGGGCGTCTACAACGTCTAGAAAACTGGCCAAACCCTGGCGGTACAAAACCTCTGCTTGAAAGGCGCTGCGAGTGCTGGCTTCGACTGATTTCGAAAGAGGAATTTGACGGTCAAGAGCCGATTGCAGGGCGGCTAAGGATAACTCCACATCCTGACTGGCGTTAAGCAATGATCGATAGTAACGAGCCAGCGCTTCGTCCGCTTGCGCTTTGGCGCTGTCTAAACTCGCTTTTCGTGCGCCCCCGTCTGTGATGACTTGTTGTATCAATGTATTGAGCCCGGCAGCGAAAATCCCGATCGTAGGTTCTCCACTGCTGCTCACTCCACTAAGACTCAGCTGTTTGCCGATCTGAAAGGTCGGATACCATTCCGTCATGGCAACGCCGATTTGGGCGATGGCGCTTTTAAAGTCCGCTTCGGCTTGTTGCACTTCCGGCCGGATTGATAAAACTTCAATGGGAAGCAAATCTTCGATAGTATTGCGGTAGGAGGGGATATCCTGTTCCTCTTCAAGTTTATTGGTGTATTCTCCTGGAAAACGGCCTGTTAGGATAGCGATTTTGTTGCGGGAATTAATCAGTGATTCTTTGAGCGCGGGAACATCGGCGCGCAGATTTTCGACTGCGGCTTCGGCGCGGCGAAGATCCAGTTCCGGCGCCAATCCGGCGTCAAAACGGCTTTTTACAATGGCGAGAGTTTTTTCTTGTAAAGCGACTGATCCGTTTAATAAGGTTAGCTGACGTTGATTCCCCCGCAGCCGTAGATATTCAATTGTCACATCTGCGCTCACCTGAAGAATCGAGCCCCGCAGAGCGGCGCTTGCACTTTCCAATTCTGCGATGGCGGCTTCGACTTCGCGCTTGTTTTGCCCAAAAATATCAAGCGGCCAGGCGAGTGAAAACGCGCCGGATAGTTCACCGCTGGTTGAGGAATCGTCATCATTTCCAAATTGATTCCGCTGATCGACTCCAGTGTTTACTGACGCATGGGTTTGAATTTCATCGCGAGACGCGACACGGCGCAATTGAGCTTCCGCGTCATTCAACCGCGCCTCATTAATCGCGATCGTATAATTGTGGTACAACGCTTCTTCAACCAAATCATTAAGAATAGGATCATAAAATCCTTTCCACCAATTGGTCGGAGAATCTTGTTCTTGATTGATTTGATCGAGCGCCGATCTTGTGTTAAGTTTTTGAAATACGTCATGTAAGGCGAACTGATCGGGAACTGTGACTTTTGGGGCGATGTAATCAGGACCGATCGCGCAAGAGGAAAGCAACAACAATACACTAAACAATAGACAAACATTAAAATAGGATTTCATCCAATTCCCTCTTCTAAAGCATGATCCCGTTCCGCTTTTTCCAGTTCTATTTCCAGTTGACGTTCAGCGTGACTACGCGGTTTCATCCAGGGAGCGATCAACATGTATCCCAGCGGTGTGAGATACAATGTGAGCAATGATGACAAACCCAGACCGGCAAACACAACCCACCCAATCGCGCTGCGCGCTTCCGCTCCCGGCCCTTTGCTCAGAATCAAGGGGAGGCTTCCTAGGACCGTAGACAATACCGTCATCATAAGCGGACGGAGACGGACATCGATTCCTTCCATGATCGCCTCATTGACACTCCGGCCTTCATCACGGAGTTGATCCATAAATTCAACAAGAAGAATCGCGTTTTTGGTCATCAATCCAATCAGCATCACAAAACCAATTTGACTATAGACATTCAACGTCTGATTCGAAATTGAGAGCGCGAACGCCGCTGCCGCCAATCCAAAGGGAACCGTGAAGATGACAATCAACGCGCTCCCAAAGCTTTCAAATTGGGCGGCCAATACGAGAAAGATCACTAAAAGAGCGATTAGAAACGTCATTGCCACTTCATAGTTGTTTTCATTCAAAGTCGCCGCTTCACCTCGGAATAGAATACCGGTTTCTAATGGCAGGACTTCAGTGGCGATGGCTTGAATTTTCTTCACTAACTCTCCTAAAGAATTGCCAGGTGGATAACTAATATTCATTTCGATGGCCCGGCGCTGCGCGTGACGATCCAACTGCGAGGCGACACCGGATTCTTTGATGTCCACTAAAGTCGTTAGTGGAACTAATTCACGATTGCGGTTTGGAATAAAAATATTAAGTAAGTCACCCGGATCGTCCGCCGCCCCTTGGATAGAACCCAACATTATCGGCACAGCTTGGTCTTCGATGTTTAGATCAGTTACATCATACCGATCGACCATCACACGAAGAGTTTGAGAGATCGCGTCAAGAGAAACGTTCAGATCGCTGACGCGATTGCGATCAATATTGAATGAAAGTTCTGGTTGAGATGTGTCAAAACTGATGCGGATATCATCGATCAGCGGAATGCGCCTCTCTAATTCCGATTTAAACATTACGGCTGATTCTAAAATGTCATTGTAATCATTACCGGTCAAAGCGAGGCGGATGCCAGAACCCGCGCCTCGAATCCCCAGACTATTGCCTCTATAAATCGTCACTTGAGCGCCGGGGATCTCGACGATTTTCTCGTTGATCTCTTTTTCGAGTTCTTGCTGTGTAACCGTTCGTTTATCCCAATGAATTAGGGTGGCGATTGTGAATGACCGGTTTTTATCGAATCGGCCTACCGTTGTATAAATATCTTTGACCAAACCCTCTCTTTGATAGGGATAGAGAATTTCCTCGATTTTCTCCGCCTGCCGGTCCGAATAATTAAGCGAAGCTCCATCCGGACCGGTCGCCATGATATAAAGGACTCCACGGTCTTCCTGGGGGATGAGTTCCTGTTTAATTTTCATAAAGTAGACGACTCCATACCCCGCTAAAATCACGGCTAAAATCAGCGATAAAAAGCGGTGTTGAAGAACGACCCGCAACGATAGAAAATAGAGGGAACTCAATCCTTGCCCAATCCAGGAAATGAGATTTAGAACCCCACTCATAATGAATCCTTTTTTGGAAGGTTCGGGGAGGCGGGAGGCCATCATTGGGCATAATGTCAATGCGACAAAGGAACTAATACAGACCGCAACAGCAAGAACCAATCCAAACTCGCGGAATAAAATACCGGTCCGGCTTGGAAGAAAAGAAATGGGGAGAAAGACGGAGACGAGTGTCAATGTCGTTGCGATTACGGCAAAGAACACTTGGTGGGTTCCGATAACGGAGGCGGCCATCTTCTCCAATCCTAAGTGATGGCGGCGTTGAATGTTCTCCAACACGACAATGGCGTCATCGACAATTAAACCCGTCGCTAAAACCAAGGCCAATAAGGTGAGAAGATTAATCGAAAATCCTAATAACCAGATCGCGGCGACTGTGCCGATGAGTGAGACCGGTATGGTGACCGCCGGAATAAATGTGGTCCGCCACCGGCCTAAAAAGACGGCGATAACAATCAACACAATCAACACTGCGAAAGTTAAAGAAAATAATACTTCCCGCAACGCGCCTTCGATGAAGATCGCATTATCTGATGTTTTAACAAGATGAAATTCGTTGGCGCGCTCATTAATTTCCGCCATTTTTTTATCCACGGCGGAAGAAATCGAAATTGTGTTCGATCCGGATTGACGGATGATGCCCATACCGATCACGACCCGTCCATTCAACATTGAATAGTCTTCGGCTTGCTCCGGTCCGAAAAAAACAACGCCGATATCCCCGATACGGATATTCCCACGGATATAGATTTCTTCAACGCGTTTAGGCTGAATGACGGACGCTTCAGCTCGCACAATGAGTTCTTGATCTTCCGATTCATAACTCCCGGCGGGGACATCGAGACGCGCGTTTCGCAACGTACTAATCACTTCACTCACGGAGACACGCAAACCCGCCATCCGCGCAGGATCTAGCAAGACGCGCAGCACTCGCTGCTGATCGCCGGACATTTCCACATCAGCGACTCCAGGAATGGAAAGGAAATGAGGCGCAATATCTTTCTCAACCCGTTTGGCTAATTCTTCTTTTGACAATGTGTCACTATAAACTGATAGTTCCGCGACAGAATCATCATCGAAATTGCCTTTCATGATAAAAAAATCTTTAAGATCATCAGGAAGGTCCCGCATTCTTCGATTGATGGCTTCCCGGACGTCGTTGGCGGCGACGTCGATATCAACTTGAGGTTGAAACTCGATAAAGATTCGGCAGTAATTTTCTTCACTGGATGCGCGAATCGTTTTCACCCCTTGCACGCGGGCGATGGCTCCCTCAAGTATACTTGTGACTTCAGTATCCATGGTTTCCGGGGAAGCGCCTTCGAACGTCGCACGAACGGAAACGGTTGGTGTGTCCACATCCGGTAATTCACGGACATCGACACCCATCAAACTGGCGATGCCCGCTAATATGATTAATAAGTTCATCACCACCGCCAATACGGGGCGTCGAACTCCCAATGCAGTCAAGGTTTCTCCAGCGCGATTCATGATTATGGGCTCTTGGCGGATACTTGGTTGGATTGAGAACCGCCGCTGACTACAATCACTTTTCGGCCAGGCGCCAAGCGCTGTAATCCCTCGACAACGACTTGATCTGTTTCATCGGCTTCACATTCGACTAAAACATCTCCGGCGGTTCTGGCGATTACGTGAACGGTTACTCGTTCGGCGAGATTGTTTCGAATCAGCCATATGAAAGAGCCATCCCGTCCCCACTGTAATGATATCTCTGGAACGGTTGGATAATCTTCTCCGGCGATTTCTAGACGGGTAATGAATGACATGCCAGGCCGGAGGAGATCTTCATTATTCTTAATGCTTGCGCGCGCCATGATGGTTCTTTTTTGAGGATCGATCCGGCTTGCAAGCGCCTGAATTGTACCGGTAAACGTTCGGTTTGTATACGCAGGCGTGTGCGCGGTTATAATATTTTCTTTTTTTAGTTCAACCGCTAACATTTCGGGAACTTCAAAATCAACATGCAGTATAGACCGGTCATCAATACCCGTAATCAGAGTATTGCCGTTGACTCGCTCGCCTGGATCGACGCGGGGAATTCCCACTACGCCATCAAATGGCGCGCGGATTTTACGTTCTTCTAACGCCAATTTGGCTTGATCCAGCACAACTTGAGCGACATCCACCGCCGCCTGAGCGGAATCGACATCGCTTTCGGGAACCGCGCCGTCTTTTACCGCCAATTGATACCGTTTTAAGAGGCTTTGCGCGTCTTTCAATCGGACTTCAGCCAATTGAACGGCAAGTTTTTCTTCCCGGTCATCCAATTGAACCAGCACTGTCCCCGCTTTGACTTTGTCTCCCGCTTTGAAGAAAATCTCCATGACCTCTTCCGCGACTGCTGGATACAGTTGAACGGATTGCCTGGCTCGTCCTGAACCCATCGCCTCGAAAACAATATCGTTTGACGTAATCCGGATAGGATGCGTGATAACGCGGACATCAAGGACGGCGCTTGTCTGTTCAATTTCTTCGTTGGAGGCTTCCCCACTTAGTATTGGAAGCAATTCCCATTTCACCAGAAAAAAGCCGGAGGCGATAATGATTACGATAAAGAAGATACGGGTAATAATCGCAGTTCTCCTTCAAAACACCAATGATAAATCTACATATAAACCATTATGATTGAGATCACAACCTGCAAATGAAAATGAGTTGCGGGAGAAATCTAGAACGAGTAAATCTCTGAAACTCATTTTCATATAAATACGTCGTGATTAAATTGGCGTATGTTCCTTGTCATTATCAATGATAAATGGCTGTGCGCAAGGCGGGGATTGCGCTTCGATGAACCAATATGTACGAGAATCACTTGATGACACCCGCCCCCCCAGCGAGGAGAGTACTCCATAAAGCGTTTTTCCAGATGTTGTCGTGATTTAGGATCGGCTGTTTAGCGATTAGCCGACAAGATCGTCTCTTATTCATCCCAGAGCTTATTGCCTTTTATGATTATTGATCCTTGCGAAATTTTTATATGCTGTAAGCAGGTCAAAATTTATAAGGTAGACTTGTCTTTGTGTTGTAAATATGGAACAATAGTCTATATAATAGATATCTTAAATAACTTGAATGTGCCGTAACTAAGCAGTTTGGCGTAAGCGCTTAATCCAATAGACAGACAATCCATTCATATTGAGGATGAAAACAACCGATTGTCCATAATTTATAATGAATACCGATTCTCTGGCTTAAATCTATAGTTCCTGGGGGGAAAAATGGGAAGAGATCATAAAGCGATTCGTCTGTGTAAACTCTTCGAAATTCTATCTGGTGGAATGCGTTATCTTACTATTCGAGAAATTGCGAATTCACTCCACGTCACCGAACGCACTGTTTACCGGGATTTTACATCACTCGAAACTCTAGGTTTTCCGGTAATGAACGATCGAGGGTATAAGATTTTTATATCCTCTAGATTAAACATCGATCAATTAACCGACTGCGATTTCCAGACGATCAAGAGCATTATGGAGGCCTCTTCATTCATGCGGCTTCCAAATATGCGGGAACGATGCGATTCCATTTTAAAAAAGTTGCAATTGAAAGTCTCTCATCAAGACAGGGATTTAGCGCCACCGGAATCCTACTTGCCAGCGGAACGGATTTCTTCCACTACGTTCAATTTCAATATCCGGCAACTGGAAAAAGCCATTCAACAACAGAAAGTCATTGAGATGGATTACCATGCCCTGAATGAAGAGAAGCCGGTGGCAAGGCGGGTACATCCGTATGTAATCACGGTGCGGAAATCGAACTGGTATCTGATCGGATTTTCGGAACGCAATCAGGAGGTTCATTTGTATCGTTTGGAGCGGATCTCCGCGGTAAAGATCACAAATCAACGGTTCGAGCGGGTATCAACATTTGATATTGAGCAGTATTTTCATTCCGTTTGGGGCGTGTTCCGTGGAGAAAGCGCTCTGGTAGAACTGCGCCTGACGGAGCTGGCTGTACGCCTGGCTCACGAACAACCCTGGCCGGAACAGACAGAGTTAATCGAACAGGATGACGGCAGCCTCCTCGTCAAAATGAAGGTCCAGGGAATGGCTGAATTCAAATCATGGATCCTGAGTCTATCACCGCATGTCGAAGTCCTCAAACCAGAATCCCTGCGAAAAGAACTCACAACAACCTTAAAAAAAATGTTGAAATTACACTCAGAATAACTGACAGTAGGTGTCAGAGGTGGGGAGTATGATGGTGTTGAAATCAAGGATAACAAGGGAGTGAAATTGAGAGCGATGAGAGATTTCACCAGTTTATTTAAATCGTTAACGGATCATTCACCTTTCGCTTGGCAGGAGCGATTGTTTAAGGATTTGGTCGAAAACAGGATTACACATTCGTGTAATATTCCAACTGGATTGGGAAAAACTTCGGTGATCCCGATCTGGTTGGTGGCGCTGGTTACACAGATTGATCGAGGATACGAACAGATGTTACCTCGCCGGCTTATCTATATTGTGAATCGGCGCACAGTGGTTGACCAAGCGACGGATATCGTTGTTGAGATGCGTGACCGAATAAAAGAGCCAGACAAGCAGAAATGGAAGGAACATCATTCAACTTTATCCTTTATCAAAGAAACACTAATCGGAATGAGTGTCGTGAATGACATCCCATTAGCCATTAGCACGTTGCGTGGGGAAATGGCGGATAATGAAGAATGGAAAGCCGATCCATCGTGTCCCGCTATTATTGTTGGAACTGTCGATATGATCGGCAGCAAACTTCTCTTTTCAGGTTATGGTGATGGTTTTCGCATACGTCCTCATCATGCCGGTTTGATTGGTCAGGATTCATTGATCGTTCATGATGAAGCGCATCTAACACCCACCTTTGGGCAATTGCTGGATAAAATTTCGGCTGTCCAACAAAATGAAGGTGAGCGGAAAGAAGACAAATTGAGGCCGATCAAAATTATTGAACTCTCCGCGACACCGCAAAAAAATTTAATCTCAGAAAAATCTTTTTCACTTACGAATGAAGATGAACAGGATGAGGAGGTGAAGAAAAGGCTAAACGCTCCCAAGTTACTCCATTATGAGATTGAAGATAATAAAAAGATTGAAGAAAAGATCGCTGCTCTTGCCTCTAAATATGAATCTGAAAACGTAAAAGTCTTGATCTATGTTCACTCGCCTGAATCTGCAAAAACAGTTGTGAGCCAATTAAAAAAGATAATAAACCAAAACACAATTGACGGACGGATCAGTCTGCTGACTGGAACAATGAGAGGCTATGAAAGAGATCAGCTCGTTCAAAGTGACAGTGTCTATAAAGCCTTTTTGGATCATGACAGAGAAGTTGAGCAGTCATGCTACCTGGTTAGCACATCGGCTGGAGAAGTAGGGGTTGATTTCGATGCGGATCACATGGTTTGCGATTTGACAACGTTAGACTCCATGATTCAACGATTCGGGCGTGTCAACCGTAAAGGAAACAAGCATTCAAATATCGATGTTGTCTTCCCTGATAAAATTGATGATAAGAAACCAGAAATTAAGAATACAAAGGAAATCTTGGAACGACTCGAGAAAGATGAAAATGGTGAAATAAATGTAAATCCAAAAGTATTAATGGACATATTGAGCCAGGAGAATGTTCAAAAGGCTTTTAATTCTGCGCCCCACGTTCAACCACTCACGGATATTGTGTTGGATTATTGGTCGCTGACAAGCATTAAAGATGAACTTCCCGGCAGGCCCGAAATCGCATCCTTTTTACATGGATTGACAAATGACCTTCCTGAAACCTATGTCATTTGGCGTGAAGAAGTTAAACATTTTGTGGATTATGATGTACCGGATGAAAGCATTGAAGAGTGGTTTCAAGAGCGCCGCATTGAATCGCACGAACGGTTAAGAGATTGGAGTGATCGAGTCTATAGAGAACTTCAAAAAATAGGAAAGAAATCCAAGGAAGAAAACTTCCGAGTTGTCGTTCTTTCGGGTGATGGGAAAGCGGAGAAAATTTCACTGAATGCACTTTTGAAAAAGAAAAAAGAATTCATCGCCTTTCGCACTATTGTTCTTCCTGCTGAAGCAGGGGGAATAACTAAAGAAGGAATTCTTGATGGCAACCAGAAAGATCCTGCGCTGGACGTTGCCAGTATTGAAAGACCGATAAAAATCGTTTCTGATCTCAACGGTGAAGAGGTTCCATCAAAGCCGAAGGAAAGTTTAAAACTTACTTATTTCCTGCCGCTTAAAGAAGCAGAAAGTGAGGATGAAGAAGAGGAATCCAAATATCTCGTCTTATTCAAAAAGGCTGAACAATTCTCTTTCGAGAATCCGAAAAAATGTGTTGCAATAGCTCCTCCCACACTTTCTCAGCATATCAAACAAGTCGCCGCGATGGAGGAAAAGATCGTTCAAAAAGTTGGTATCCCGGAGAATATCAAGGAAGCGTTAATTTTGGCGGCAGAATGGCATGACAAGGGAAAAGACAGACTGATCTGGCAGGAAGCTATTTACAACAAGAATGGAGAACCTTTGGCGAAATCAAGAAAGAAAGTGATGGATTGGCGGTTGCTCGGGGGGTATCGGCATGAGTTTGGCTCATTGTTGGATGCAAGCGGCGATCCCGATATTGATAAACATCCCGAAAAAGATTTGATCCTGCATTTGATCGCGGCGCATCATGGTTGGGCAAGACCGAACTTCAATTTGAACGCTTTCGATACTCAAAACTATACCACGAATGAGAATGAAAAAGCCGCTCAAGAAGTGATGCGGCGTTTTGGAAGGCTTCAACTTCGGTTTGGCCGCTGGGGGTTGGCTTGGTTGGAGTCGTTGCTTCGCTGCGCTGACTATGCTGTGTCAAAAGAAGAAACAACAATAAACAATGTATCTACTATGCCGGAGAACCCACAATGAACCTATCATCTCCAAATATATCAATTCCTGTTGATGTAAGCAATCCTGGACAATTCTTCGCCTGCTGCGGTTTGCTGGAATTAGCGCATCGGCTTTGGCCCGGGGCGGAAGGGCACTTTTCCAAAAAAGAACGCATAAAAGAACGCAAATTTGTTATTGCTTCAAAAGACCATGCAGTTTCATTGAAATACCTACTAGATGAATTTATTAATTGTCCACTTGGAGGATTAACTACAGAAGAAAGAGATGAACGAAAAAAACTTGAAAAAGAAAAAAAAAGACAACAATTGAATCCTGAAAAAGAAATAAGGCGTAAAGAACTAGGGAAGAAAGCACGGGAAGGTTCTATAAATATTGGTTTACCGTTTTCATTAGAACTAAATTGGTGGATGACAGATGGTGATACTGTAGTAAAAACATGGGCAGGTCAGCAAGAGATTCATAAAATATCTCGAGCCGCTCAGGAAGAAATAAAGAAAATAAAAAATATTGAAGATATGTTTGATTTTTCATCTATTTTAAGTTCTCCACCTGAATATGGTAAATCCAACAAAAATGTAGAGCCTTTCTATTTTGATTCTCGAAGATTCTCTCACGCGCTTGATACTGGATTTTCTCTTGATGTTCAAAAGTTTAAAACATATGCTCATCCGGCTGTTGAGTTATTTTGTTTGATTGGTCTACAACGATTTCGTCCAAAAATAGCGACAAAAAAATGGTATTTTGAATACGTTTCATGGTATCAACCGCTTCCACCAATAGTCGCATGTTCAATAGCAAATGGGGCAATCAAAATAGACAATGGAAGTACTTATCAATTTAGATTAAATTTTCGAGATGATCAAAAAAGGTATAGAGCATTCAGTTTTGCAATACCTAAATAAGGAGAAGAGCTATGAACAACGATCCATTAATTTCTCAATTTGATGAATGGCTAAAAGACGACAGCGATTACGCAGCGATTGTTTTGCGGCAATGGTTGGAACCAGTGGAAGGAAAAGACGCTGTTATTTTCCCACCGACGTATGCTATGCCAAAAGATCAAAAAAATGAGTGGTGTGGTTACAACATTGATCGTTTGAAGGACGGAAGTAATGTTTGTCAAATCGATAGTGTCGGTTCGCAGGCAAACCGGATGGAGCCATTATTCAAAAAAGAGCCTTATTCAAAATTGATTCCGAAAGTGATTATAAAATTTGAAGATAGGGAAATAAATTTACTTGACGCCGCTCATCGCGCTTCGGACGCGATTGTAAGATATTCAACTCTCAACGATGAATTGGAAGAGGCGTTTAATTCGATTAAAAATACAGGGAATGCGGAATCGCTGGCAAAGATTGCTCCCACTTCAGTTGTTTTTGGCAGTTGGGATTCACGTTCAACGCAAGTGAAATTACCACGTATCGTTCGTTCTGTTATTCGCGCTTATGATACGGATATGTTGCATCGTTCTGCGCAATACACAACCATTGCCGGTGAATTTTTTGAAAATGAAGAAAAAGATAAAGATAAAATCCCCGAAGTTAAAAAAGCAGATCTTGGTTTGGCGCATGTTCCAGCGGCGTGGACTCATGGTGGTGTGATCGTAAAAAACGAGATACGCAGAGACGCGGCTTTGAATCTTGTTGTCATACGCAGTTTAAATGCAGAAACCGATGAAAAAACAATAGCATTAAGGCGATATATTCTAGGTTTGGCTCTCATCTGTTTTACCGCTCCGCAAGAAACATTTCTACGTGAAGGTTGTCAACTGATCCCCGATCAAGCAAAAAAAGCGGAATGGGAAACCGTGAAGGTCGATGGAAACCGCGAATCATTTTCCATGGATCACACAAAGATTGCTATACCTTTTGCGGAACTTGCCGCAGATGAATTTGGTGTTGGTGATGATAAAGAAGCTGATTTTGACAAAAAAGCGGCTCAAAAAGCACTTAAAGAAAAATCAAATAAAAAGTAATTTGAGGTTCAAGATGACTCCCTATCTATGTTTCTCTATTACCTTATTAGATCCAATTTTTCATGGTCGGAATGATGGCAAAAATCCTGAATGGCCACCCTCACCCTATCGACTTTACCAAGCTTTGCTAAATGGATCACATACGGGGGGGCATAATCTAGAATGGAATAGCGAAAAAGAAAAATGTTATCATTGGCTGGAAAGTCAAGAACCTCCCAATATTATTGCGCCTGACGTTCACCCAGTTCCAAACATTTCACTCTTTGTACCGAATAATGATAGTGATGAAGAATTTGAACGAAATGAACGGCTGACAACTAAAATTACATGCCCCCAGCGTCTTCTATACGGTCAAACGATCCATTATCTATGGAAAATCAATGACTACGATCAAGAAACAGTACATAAAACTGTGGATTTATTATGTACTGAAGCGCGTAATATTCACACATTCGGGTGGGGAATTGATATGGCTTTTGGATATGGCCGCGTTCTAGAAATGCAGGATGTTACAGCGCTTTCCGGAACTTATTGGAAGCCATGGAAAGGGTGTCGAATGCAGGACAACAATCTCAAAAGGATTCCAATTGAAGGAACGTTGAATGATTTAGAGAGAGTTTATGATTCTTTCATTCATAGCATTGATGAAAATAACTATCGCATTCCACTCAAAACAAGTGTTTTTGATGTTCGATCCTACATTCCAAAAGATCAGGCTCCTCTTCGTTCATACGCTGTATTTGAACTGTCCGAAGGAAACGCTTTTTCCCAGGAAAACACTGTCGAAGTTGGGGCGATGTTGCGTTCTCTTGTATGTCGTGATAAGAACCGTGAAGATTTTCAAGAACAGTTTCCTAATGATGATTCCGAAATCTTTCTCGCTGGTCATACAGGAAACCAAAAAAAGACGCCGCATCGGTTTTCATACTTGCCATTGCCGACAATTGGACACAAGCACGCTGATGGAATGATTCGCCGGTTAATGATTGCTGAATCGTATGGTGATAATGGCTCCCATGCTCAATGGGCGCAACAGCGTCTTAAAAACCAAGTTCTTTGCGATGAGAATCAAAACGAGCGTGGATTGCTACAAGAACTTTGGAGAACTACTTCAAATGATATGGTCAAAAGGTATATCGGTGAAAGTAAGGAATGGGCGACTGTCACACCGGTTTTGTTACCCGGCTATGATGATGGAAAGCATCGTAAAGCCGAAAAATTGTTTCTACAAGCGGTTTGTCAGTCGGGAGAGCCAGTAGAGTCCATTGAAAAGATTACATTGCGAAAGGCGCCTTTTTTTCCTGGTTCGCAGCATCCTCGTTTATACAAACGGCCGCACTACCTTAAAAATCTACCAGGTTGGCATGTCAGAATTCTATTTCGAAATAATCGGTCTGGACCAATCGCAATCGGCGCCGGCCGGCATTGTGGTTTAGGCCTATTCGCTAGACTTGATTACTAACAAGGGCGATCAAGCCCTTAATCATCGGATTGAATCATGGATACATCAAATGAGTCGACTCATACTGTCATGGAACTGCCCGATCTGATCCCGGCCCGGATACTCAATGAGTTTGCTTATTGTCCGCGCCTCAGCTATTTGGAATGGATCGAGCAGGAATGGGATGACAATGTCTGGACGCTCGATGGCGATTACCAACATCGCCGCGTTGACCGTCCGGGGGGAACGCTTCCCGAAGCCGAATCGATGGAAGACAGCGATGATCGAACGATCCATGCCCGGTCGGTGACGCTGTCCGCCCCTGACGCTGGATTCATCGCCAAGATGGATCTCATCGAATCGAACGAGGGGGAGTTAATCCCCGTCGAGTACAAACGCGGCAGCATCCCTGATAACGAACAACAGTCGTGGGAACCGGAACGAGTCCAACTCGCCGCGCAGGCTATCATCCTGCGGGAGAATGGATACACCTGCAACCGCGGAGCGTTGTATTATGTTTCGTCGCGCAGACGGGTGGATATCCCCATCGATGACGCGCTTGTTCATCGTACGTTAGAACTAGCTGAACAATTACGTCAAACCGCCATCACTGGTGAACGGCCGCCTCCCCTGATTGACAGTCCCAAATGCCCCGCCTGTTCACTGGTTGGCATTTGTCTACCGGACGAAACGCTGTATGCGAAAATTCATGCAAGCGAAGAAGCGGAAGAAGACGTCATTCGAAGGCTGTACCCCGCCCGTGACGACGCGTCGCCGCTCTATGTGCAGGAACAAGGCTCTTATGTCGGAAAATCGGGCGAGGAAATCACGGTCAAGAAAAAAAGGGAGGTAGTCGCTAAGGCCCGGTTGATGGAGCTTTCGCATCTTTGCTTGTTTGGATCAGTGCAAATCAGCACGCAAGCGGTGCATGAGTTTCTCATGAGAGCAAAGCCGATTCTGTATTTTACGTATGGAGGGTGGTTCCATGGGATCTGTTCGGGTATGCCGCATAAGAACATTGAATTGCGGCGTCGCCAATTCCAAGCCTCTGAAGGAACGCCCGCTTTGACCATAGCCCGCGCGCTGGTCCATAACAAGATACAGAACTGCCGGATTCTACTGCGGCGAAACGCCGATGAATCGTCTTCAGATGAGTTTCGCCGGTTCGAAAAAAAAGCGTTGGAGGCTGAATCCCTTGAGAGCCTTTTGGGTTATGAAGGAACCGCAGGTCGGCTCTATTTTCAACAGTTCGCCTCGATGCTCAAACCCAAAGAACCGGAATCGGCAATGGATACGTTCGATTTCCAAAATCGAAACAGACGGCCGCCAAAAGATCCAGTCAATGCGCTGCTTTCGTTTGCGTACTCGCTGCTGGTCAAAGATTGGACTAACATACTCCTGGCTGTCGGTTTTGATCCATACCTGGGTTTCTATCATCAGCCTCGCTACGGACGTCCCGCGCTGGCGCTTGATATGATGGAACCCTTCCGGCCGTTGATCGCGGATTCAACGGTGATCACCGCCATTAATAATGGTGTCGTGCAACCGAATGATTTTATCCGCAGCGGTGGAGCGGTTGCGCTAAAGCCGGAGGCCCGCAAGCGTTTCATCTTGGCGTATGAACGCCGAATGAGCATGTTGATTACACATCCGGTGTTCAACTATCGGGTCAGTTACCGGCGGGTGCTGGAAGTGCAGGCGCGTTTATTGGCGCGTTATCTTACGGGTGAGATGAAAGAACCGCCTGTGTTTACAACAAGGTAAACGGTGATGCGGCGATTATATATTATTTCCTATGATGTGAGTGATTCCAAACGCTTGCGAAAAGTGTATACTATCATGCGCGGATTTGGGGATCATCTTCAGTTATCGGTGTTCCGGGCGGACCTTTCGCCCAAAGAAAAAATACAAATGGTAATGAAACTGGATCAGGTGATCCACCACAAAGAGGACCAAGTTTTGATTATTCCAGTCGGTCCCGCCGGTGGAGACTTAGAAAAGGAAATCGAAGCGTTGGGAAGAACATATGAACCATATGAGCGTGGCGCCATAGTGGTATAGTGATAAAAAGCGTTGCGAGAGGTTCAGTGACGTCACTTCCCTAGGATGCGCTCGCTCTTTGAAAATCAAGGAGTTACGTACAATGAAAGGTAAAAATAATAATTATAGTAATTGTTATCCAAGCGAACCACTCGTAATCAGGGTCATAAACCGAGTCGAATCAAGATCTCAGAAAGCGAGCGGTTTCCACTGATCAATATCAGTGGCCCCATTGAAGGAACGGTCCATGCGTCGCATTCCCGACAAATCCAGCAAGTTTCCACTGATCAATATCAGTGGCCCCATTGAAGGTTTCTATCCGGCGCTCTATATCTCTATTCATTTGCGAGTTTCCACTGATCAATATCAGTGGCCCCATTGAAGGTTTCCGAGGAAAGGAAATTGATATGCTGGAATGCGCGTTTCCACTGATCAATATCAGTGGCCCCATTGAAGGATCAATGGCTTTTTCATTCTTTTCTTTCTCTACTATGTTTCCACTGATCAATATCAGTGGCCCCATTGAAGGCGTGAAATGGGAGATTAATCCAGGATCCAACATCGTGGTTTCCACTGATCAATATCAGTGGCCCCATTGAAGGGATCTGGAAAGCGGAGAATTAAATACGGCATCCGTTGGTTTCCACTGATCAATATCAGTGGCCCCATTGAAGGGATAATACTCCTGTAATTTCAGCCTCCGATTTTCGCGTTTCCACTGATCAATATCAGTGGCCCCATTGAAGCCTGTTTCAACTTCTTCACAACCTTCATCCGGAGATCGGTTTCCACTGATCAATATCAGTGGCCCCATTGAAGCATGCGCGACGGGATAGTACTCGGAGAATTCCTCCCCGGTTTCCACTGATCAATATCAGTGGCCCCATTGAAGCAAATACGCCCCATTCGCCGGGGCGTTATCCAATGTCGCGTTTCCACTGATCAATATCAGTGGCCCCATTGAAGCAACACGGCGCCGGGGGTGGATGCGTATATTGTTTCGTTGTTTCCACTGATCAATATCAGTGGCCCCATTGAAGCAATTGAGTACTTGATAAACAGCCTGACGACCCATACGTTTCCACTGATCAATATCAGTGGCCCCATTGAAGCCCTTTTCCTGACCGCTTTTAACCTGCACAAAATTTGGTAATCGGTCAGCCTCCTGAAGTGGAAAATCCCTCTAAATTACATATTATGTAATATCCCCCTTCACAAATCCCTTTACTTTAGATTGACTACAGATGTAATCTATAATGAGAATTTAGTTGAGGGAAAACGCCCACAGAAGTCATTCGGAAACAGATTGAAGATTTTTTAAATCAATCGGTGTCTGTTTCAGAAAAAGAGATCAAAAACTTAGCTCGCACTCTCATGGGAAATGGAGAAGACGGCATTCTATTTCTTCTTCTCCAATGCTCCAAACGAATTCAAGAATTGGAGATGGGACACCCATCATCGATCACTCCTTCAACGCCTTCTGGGATGATTCCTCCTTATCAAAAAGCCTCTGCGCAAACGAAAAAAAGAAGGCGGGCGCCCCAAAGGACCATCCCGGTTCTTGCCTTCCCAAACCCGAGAAAATTGACCACCATGAAGACCATCGGCTCGACCGCTGTCCCGATTGCGGCGGGCCTCTCCAGCGATGCGAGGGAGAGCCAAGCACTCGTTCTCGAATCATCGAGGATATTCCGGAGGATATTCAGCCCGTAGTGACGGAACACATCATTCATAGAGATTATTGTCCTGCCTGCCAGACCGTAAATCGATACCGCTTTGCGAAAATCAACGATTGGCAATCGCTTGTTGTGTTTGACGGCCTTCTGGCATTATGCGCTGGGGATGACGACGGCGCAAATTCTGGACACCCTGAATTACCATTTGCACTTTCAATTAAGCAAGGAAGGCTTGATTCAGAAATGGCATCCGTTACGAATGATAGTTGTTCACTTTCTTAACTCACCCAAATGTTCCGAGCGATAACAATCATTCAGAACGGGAAATCCGTTCGGCCGTGTTGATGCGGAAAGTCATTTATGGAAACCGCAGCGCCGATGGCGCGTTGACTCAATCCGTTTTGATGACCGTGTTTCGGACACTCAAACGATGAGGTTATAATCCATTCCAGACGCTCGTCTCGGCTCTCAGCGATTTTATTCTAACCGAAAAATTGCCCCCTTTCCCACCCGTTATCACTTCACATGACTGACCTGATACCCCGCCGCAAGTGTGTCTTGAGTGGATTGAAAATGCGCCTTTTGTAAGGCCGAAACTTTGGCCGCCACCTGGATCTCTTTTCAATAAGTTAACTTCCCAACGAATCGAATTGGATGCAGTATAATCTAAATCACCTGCTTCTTCACGATCTGCGGTGTGACCTGTGTCAATTTTCGGCGTTCTGTCACCTGAAGGCTTTCGATATTCCATTCGATACATCCGCAATTGTAAGCAGGCTCTGTTGCAGAGTGGGATTGACGCCAATAGGTTCATCAATCAGGGGTTTCCGATCCGAGTAGCGGATTTGATCCTCGTATATTGTTATCTGTTTTTCTCCATTCAACTAAAACCAAAACTGGAACTGTTCAACTTAAAACACAGAATCTGGTCTATATATTGCTTAATAACAAGAAAGGATTAATTATTTTCAATCTGTAAAAAATACATAAGTACCAATGAACAAAGAGAGTTAGTTCATTTTTTGGCAACCGTATCGTAGAGGATTCATAAAAAAAACGTCGATTTATAAACAGGTATTGTATGAATTTGATCAGTTTAGAACAATCTCCAATTGATATTCGATCGTTGGTTCCACACTTGGAACGGCATGAGCGGGAATTGAATGCGCTCTATACGATTGGAAAAATACTTGGAACCCAAGCAGGGCAAAAAGAGATGCTGCTTGATGTCATCGACGTTCTGGAAAACCAAATGGGGATGCAGCGCGGCACAATTATGCTGCTCTCTCCCGATGGGAGCGAATTGATTATCGAAGAGGTGAAAAACCTCGACTCACAACGACAAAAAGAAGTTCGCTACCGCCGCGGTGAAGGGATTGTTGGACGCGTATTGCAAACCGGAAAATCAGAAATCATCGCCAAAATCTCTCAAGAACCTGAATTCCAAGACCGGATTCACGTTCGAAAAAAAACGATCCAGGAAGAACTCAGTTTCATCTGTGTGCCGATCTCAATTGATAACAACATCATTGGGACCTTATCCGTAGACCTCCCGTATTCGAATTATGACGCCTTGGAGGAACATAAACGCGCATTAAGCATCGTCGCCGCGTTGATCGCCTACGACGCCCGGTCCCGGCTGCGGGCGAAATTAGAACGGCAAGCGTTGGAAGCGGAAAACGAACGCCTGCGCAGCGCCTTAGAAGCTAAATATCGCCCCGAAAACATCATCGGTAATTCCAACGCGATGCGCACGGTGTATCAACGAATCAAACAAGTCGCGCAGAGTGAAACGACGGTTTTAATCCGTGGTGAATCGGGGACGGGAAAAGAACTGGTCGCGTCCGCCATTCATTTTAATAGTGACCGGGCGAATAAACCTTTCATCAAAGTGAATTGCGCCGCGTTAAGCGAAAACTTGATCGAAAGTGAAATCTTTGGTCACGAACGCGGCGCGTTTACGGGCGCGATGTTTCGCCGTATCGGCCGTTTCGAGGAGGCGGAAGGCGGAACGATTTTTCTCGATGAGATCGGTGATTTCTCCCCGGCGATCCAAGTCAAACTTCTCCGGGTTATTCAGGAACGGGAATTTCAGCGCGTCGGGAGCAATAAAACGCTCAAAACGGACGTTCGCATTATTGCCGCGACGAATAAAGATCTAGAAAAAGCCGTTCAAAATGGAGAATTCCGCCAGGATTTATATTACCGGATTAATGTGTTCTCTATCATGCTTCCTCCCCTGCAGGAGCGAAAAAATGACATTCTTCTGCTCGCCGATCATTTTGTGGAACAATATGCGGCCAAGATGAAGAAGACCATTCGCCGGATCAGCACAACCGCCATCAACATGATGACCGCCTATCACTGGCCAGGGAATGTCAGAGAACTGGAAAACTGCATCGAACACGCCGTGCTGCTGAGTAAGGATGAAGTCATTCATGGGTATGACCTGCCTCCCACTTTGCAAATGCCGGATCAAAGCGAGCAAACACAAAAAGGTGTGTTTAAACAACGTATGAATTTACTCGAAAAAGATATGATCGTCGATGCGCTAAAACGGACAAAAGGCAATATCAGCGCCGCCGCGCGTGACCTGGGAATTACACCCAGGATGGTTCACTATAAAGTCAATAAGTTAAACATTGACAATCATTTTTAAAATTCTTCACAATCAATCCCCCAAGTTTGGCATTACACCCCCTTCACACTCCCCCCCAAACTTGGGGGAGAATTATATCAATTCGTACTTCGTATCAATCGTTTAGTAAATGCTATCCATAATGAGATTGTACATCCCTCTATCCCCAGGATTAAAATCCTGGGCTATTTTCTTTTGTCCCGGAGGGACATTTTAAAAATAGCCCAAACTTTCAAGTCTGGGTGAGCATGATTACACAATATTACTTGAAAAGAGAACAATTTTTACTTTACGTATTCACTTATCGGATGAGTCTTATATTTATGTACAAAATTGAATTGAAAGAAAGTGAATATGAGTAAATATCTTAGCGTGTTTCCGATAAGATAAATTCCTCCACCTCACTCGCGCGCCAAATTTCCCGTTCTTCTCTTTTGATCTGTTGAACCAGCGCGCGCGCTTCCACCCGCGTTAGAATAATTCCAATCGCTTTAGCCAAAGCCATGATCGATCGGGTACCGGAAATTTTAGACAAGACACCAATCCGCCGCTCTCCCATACGTTCCATCGGCAAAGATTCATAGGTTTCAGGATTTTCGATAGCGGAAAGGCAATGCAAACCAGCCTTATGCGCGAAACGACGTTGATGGTAGCGGTCCAAATGCAAGTTATCCCACGCGAGATTATCCAAATACTTACATTCAGAAAGCGTAAAACGCCGTCCGGTCGTCTCTTCCAGCGCAATGGCGCATTCGGTTAGCGGTATGATCCCACCCCGTTCTCCCAAACCTAATACACTGGCGTCCACACTATCCCATCCTGATTGAATCGCTTCAATCGCATTCGCCAACGCCAGGCCACGATCATTATGCCCATGAAAATGCAGCCGCGCTGTTGGAAAACATTTGCCCCCGAATTGTATGAAAGATGGAACGCGACTGGAATGGGTACAAACACCCCGTTGTATCCGCATACCCAATTAGATTTACCCCACACGCAGTCAGTTCTTGATAAAATGGAATCAGCAATTCAAGATCGGTTCGTGACGCGTCTTCGCATGTAAAACGTACTTTCAATCCTAACGAATGGGCGTATCG
>CAXXSM010000076.1:0-176778 GCA_963663405.2 bacterium
AAACACCAGAATCCGTTTACAGGTTTCTAAAACGAATTCGAGATTATGGCTGGAGATCATGCGGGTAATGGACAAGCCATCTAAAAACTGGACCAATTCCCGCCGTCCACGGGGATCAAGATCGCTGGATGGTTCATCCAGTAGAAGAACCTGAGGCTCCATCGCCAAAACACCCGCGATCGCGACTCGCCGTTTTTCCCCCCCGGATAGATGCGTCGGTAAGCGGTCGCTATATTCCGGCCCTAAACCAGCAAGGGTCATCGCCCGATCCACTCGTTGACGCGCTTCTTCTTCGCTGAGTCCCATGTTCAATGGACCGAATGCGATATCCTCATACACACTAGTATTGAAGAGTTGGTCATCCGCGTTCTGGAAAACAATGCCCAATTTCTTATGGACTTGAATGCGTCCTTCCCGGTTTCCTAAATCACAACCCGCGATAGACACAGATCCTTTAAAAGAATCGATAACGCCGGAAAGAACAAGAAACAGCGTCGTTTTCCCGGCTCCATTGGGGCCGACCAATCCAACGCGTTCCCCATGCTTAATATGAAGAGAAACGTCCTGCAGCGCGTCTACGCCATCGGGATAACGGTAGGTTAAACGATCGATTTCAATCAGGCAGCTCAAATCCAATTCCTTCCAGCATCGCTACAATCGACACGCCCAGTTCCAATCCATCCAAAGCAAAGCCAATGAAGCGAGAATGCAAAGCAACGATTTCCCCAAATCACTGGATCGGGTCTCAAATCGTTCAAGAGTCCGGAGGTTTCCCGTATACCCACGGCACTGCATAGCCCTATAGATCCGGTCTGTCCGCTCGAGGCTCCGCACCAATGACATCCCCACAACATTGGCCAGTATCCGGTAGGCCCGACGTGATGTCCGGTTACGGAATCCACGCGTGACCAGCGCCCAACGCACAGTATTGAATTCATCATAGAGTGAAAACACATATCGGTAGGTGAGCAGGGCGATCTGAATGAGAATCCGGGGCGCCCGCAATTTCTCCGCCGCATGTAGAAGCCGTGTCATCGGTGTAGAGAAAAGCGCCGCCATCGATGCGGTGACAATCGCCACTGCGCGCAGGTAAAGAATCGTGGCGAGTTCAAATCCCTCTCTGCTTGGAGAAAATCCAAACATGGTAAATGTTTCACCACCAACCGTGAATGGCAAGATAAAAAAACAAGGGATCAAGAGAAGATGGATCTCCCCCAACCGACGGGCGACGACAGAGAAAGGGAGGCGGCCGGCGCTCAGCGCTAACAGAGCGAAACAGAGGGCGATCAAGGCGGTCCAAGGGCTTTGAACCGTTGTGACAGCGAAGATAAAGACGGCAATAGAGACGAGTTTCCACCGCGCGTCCCACCGCTTGAGGGGGGAATCAATGCGCGTATATTGTTCGATATTAAGATTCACGGTCTCTCAGTAAGGTTTCGATCGAGGCGATCTTTTTCGAATTGCGCAACGCAAGATAAAATCCACCGGCGGCCATAATAAAAGAAAATCCAATTAGAATCCTCTCAATAAGCGCTCTTGGATTTTTTGTCGAACGCCGGGGGGACTTCGCCACGGGCGCGGTTTCTTTTTCCTGTTCTTCGCTTGAAGCAACGCTCTCGTTTTGAACGTTTTCTTGCTGGATAGCGCCCGTTTCTTCTAGCAGTTCAATCATCTCATCTTTGGTGAGGGTGATGGTTTTTTTATGCCCTTGTCCCGCGTATACTTCAATTGTGATCTCGCATGGAGCGCCTGGCTTCCAACGAAATTGACCATCCTCGTTGGTTTCACCGCTGGCGAGAGTAGAACCATCTCCCGATGAGAGAGTGACCTCTCCTCCTTTGACCGGTTCATCATTCCCTGTCCAGGCTTCAATAATCAAATCACCGTCCTCAATCCAATAATCTAAATCCAGCCGGTGCGCTCCAGCCAATGGCGCCATTACTCCAAGACAAAGAAAAATCCAAATCAACCGTTTCATCATCGAATATCCTTCAATAACGCGGGCTGCGCCCGCGCCAGAAATTGGACGATCAATCCTGTCATCGCCCCTTCAATTAACATCACGGGGATGTGCGCGAGAAATACAAATTTCGCGATCGAATCAAATCCTTCACCAATAAAACGAAGCGCAATTGCGACAAGGAACGCTGATAACAATACTCCCATCGCGCCACTGATCACCCCCGCCGCAAACCGCCAATGCTCGTTCCACCTGCAAAGAAAGTGATACAACCGCCAGGACACCAGCGCGGGGATCGCGAAAATACATGTATTCACTCCCAGCACAGACACGCCGCCATTTTCTTGGAGCACAGCTTGTAAAAACAGGCCGATAGGAAACGCTAAACAACACCGGCGGCCCAAAACGACACCAACCAACCCATTTAATACAAGATGCACACTCGTCGGGCCGGTCTTGATGTGAATTAATGACGCGACGAAAAACGCCGCCGTGAAGACGGCGATCCGGGGGATTTCCTCGTCCTTGATTTTATACGCGGACCAGGCGCACAACGCCCCCGCGCCAACAAAACCACCCGCTACAACGGGTAGTGGAAGAACTCCATCCATTAAGTGCATCGCCTACACGTCTCCAGCAATAAATAATTGTAATTATAGTATTACGTTTGTACAATTAATATGAAGTGGCGTGAAGGCTAATCTTATATACTGACTATGAGCCAGGGAGGAAAACGGATTGTCCCGCTTATAATTTCGGCCGGTCGTCTTTTCCCAATTCCACTAAAATCGATTTCAATTCATCCACAAGCGAAGATCTCTCCTTCGCTAGATCTTGCTTCTCATAGGGATCAGCGGCCAAATTGTACAATTCCACTTGCTCAGTGTTTTGAAACTGGATCAGTTTCCAATCCCCTTTTCGAACGGCTTTGCAACTTCCGGTTTTCCAATACATCACGCGGGAGGGATCGGCTTTTTTAATCCCCGTAATATAGGGCCAAACATTAATTCCATCAAAACGTTGCTTGCTGGAAGGAGACGCGTCTGTCAATTGACATAATGTTGGCATCCAATCCACGGCATGGATCGGTGCTTCAACAGTTTTCTCTCGCAAATGGCCTTTCCAATTGAGAAAAGCGGGTACACGAATCCCCCCTTCATACACGGCGCCTTTCCAACCTTTCAAGGGCTGGTTGTTCCCCAAAACTGTGTGTGGTTTATCCGCGTAACGTCCTTTGTACTGGTCCGCGCTGTGCCAATTCTTTTGTCCCCCGTTGTCGCTGACAAACACAATTAGCGTATTCTCCCGGATCCCTGTCCGATCCAATGCGTCTACAATCCGTCCGATTCCATGATCCATATGAGACACACTCGCGTTGAACCAACGGCGGGAAGGCTCTTTTTCCTCTTTGTAAAGAGAAAGCCATTCTTCAGGTTCATCCAACGGGAAATGGGGAACGCTATAAGCTACATATAGGAAAAACGGGTTATTCCTCTTGGCTTCAATAATCCGGACGGCTTCATCTGTGATCAGGTCGGTCACATGGCCCGTCTCTTCAATACATTGATCGTTCCGGTGCCAGGTCCGGACACCTGTCTTGTATAAATGAGTATAGGGATCGACCTGCCCGTGAAAGTATCCATACGATGAATCAAATCCATAGCGTAGAGGCGTCCATTCGGGAGGAGAGCCCATATGCCACTTTCCCGAAATCGCCGTGTAGTATCCAGCGCGGCGTAATGCGGCGGCGAGAGTAATCGTGTCATCCCGGAAGATCTGTCCGTAATCCGGACCCGTTACGCCATAGCGGCTGGGATATTGACCGGTCATGATTCCCACACGGGTCGGAGTGCATGTTGGAGCGGCGTAGTGATGAGTCAACTGCGCGCCTTCCTTCGCTAATGTATCGAGGTGTGGAGTCAACATCGCTGGATTTTGGTATCCTATATCCGCCCACCCCATGTCATCGGCGATGATGAAAACAATATTAGGTTTTTGTGATGATGGCGCCTCCTTTCCTAAAAGTGTCTTTGAACTGGAAAGTAAGTGAATGGAAGCCAACGCTCCGAGTGGAACTGTGTTCTTTAAGAATTGACGTCGATGGATGGAGTTCATGTTCATCCCCTTGTTTGATGAGAATCCGTACGTATACAGTTATTCTGCCCGATTACGATCAAAATCTGAACAGTTTATGAAAAGTGAATATATTATTGTTACTTGAAGAATGAAATTATAAAAGGTTGAATCTATAAGAAAAAATGAGCAATCGCCATGACGGTTTATATGAACTGTTCATTAAAATGTATAATCTTACCTATAATTTATGATATAATATAAAATCGTTTGATTAATGAGTTCTACCTTACATGGAACTCTGATGAAGAAGAAATTTACAACAGTAAGAAAATTATAGAAACGAATCAAGGACTCCTAGATTATTCAATACTTGATAATGTAATATGGTTTCTTATTGTTTCCCAATCTATGCGATCCAAGGAAGAAAACAATTTAAATGAAAATGAGGAGGAAATAACAATGCCATATACTCTCCGATTCGTTTCAATTTCATTCCTCTTATTGCTATCGGCATTGATGGGATTAGGGCAGGAGACTTCATTCCGGATCGATTTCTCTGGAGATACGGCGGAAGAAAATGACGTCACGATTATGGGCGCGGGCTTTGATACACTGCCGGCTGCGGATGTGTCTTTTGGCGTAATTCCCACCGATAACACGTTCGAACTGGCGCCCGATGGACGTGGCGCGATTGTCACAGCCGATCCCGGCGAAGGCGTAATGATCGTTTCTTCAATAATTGCTTCAGACAAGGCCGCGTTGATCCGTGGTTCTGTGCGAACAGATACTCCTCACGCATCGATCTATCTCGCAACCATCGGCCAGGGAGAAGATGTCTTTGTTTCCACCGTCACTCCGTGTAACGGGGAATTTTTCACCGATCAGTACCATCGGCTTTCCTCATTTTTCATTCCCCCTTCCACAAATGGCTTTCAAGCGTTGATTCAAATCGTCAATACGAGCGAGACGGAATCTTTGACCGCATATCTGGATACCATCGAAATCTCTCTGTTGGAGCCAGGTTGGTTTTACAACGGAGAATTTATTAATGGGGATGAAATAAATTCAGAAATAACCGCGCTGTCATTCTTGAATGATATCGACTCTCTACTCACATCATCTGACGCAGACGAGGCTCCACTGCAAATTGACTTATCGAAAGAAAGTCTCGAACGCAGTGAAATTATGCTGACCGGGGCAGGATTCGATTCTATTCCACAGGCCCGAGTGTTTTTTACTTCCATTCCCACACAGGAGGATTTTCCCAACGCGACCGATGGATTGGGGGCGGCCATTATCGCCGCGCCCGGTGAGGGGGTGATCATTTGGGGACCTCGGATTGAAACGTCCTACGCTGCGCTGATCCGCTGTTCCATCCGATCCAACAACGCGGCGATGTCCGCTATTCTTGCGGCTTTGGATGAAGGTCCAAACGCCTTTGTGACGACGAACACATCCTTCAACAAAAATTATTTTCTTTATCAATATAAGCGGCTCTCCACTTATTTCGCGCCTCCCTCGACAGGATTTCAACCCTTGATCCAAATCATGAATATCAGCGAGAATGAAACACTAATCGCTTATTTAGATAATTTTGAAGTGTTTCCTCTGAAGACTGACCGGTTTTATAATGAAGCGCTTTTAGATGGAGATGAAACCGATCCTGATTGGAATAGTATATCGGAGGAATTCGTGGCGCAACATATCTCCTCCCCAACCCTTACGATTGATATTCCGAACTTGCCGGATTCAGCGATCCCCTTGGAAATGACGCGGATCCCTCATGGCACATTTCTAATGGGTTCCCGTTTTCAACCAGGTTTTGCCAATGAAAGTCCACAGCATTGGGAGACCATCGACAATGACTTCTATCTCGGAACGTATGAAGTAACTAACGCGCAGTTTTCCGCTTTCCTCCAGGCAAAAGGAAATCTCAGTCCAGAAGGTCAACCTTATCTTTTTACGAATATGGAGAGAGTTAAGATTCAGTTGACCGGCGGGAAATGGACAGTGGACGCCGGATATGAAAACCATCCTGTCATTGAAGTCTCATGGTATGGAGCCCGGGATTTTTGCGTGTGGATATCGGAGTTGGCCCCATCCCTGCAAGGACGGCTGCCAACAGAAGTGGAATGGGAGTACGCGTGCCGGGCGGGAACGGAGACACGCTATTATTGGGGAGAAGATCCCGATTTATCGATGATCGATCATTACGCATGGTATGAAGACAACAGCGGCGCTAACGATACAATTGAAGTGGGACGAAAACAGCCCAACCAATGGGGCTTATATGACATGAGTGGAAATGTTTGGGAATGGTGCATAGATTCATACCGCGATAAAAGTATTGAAGAACTTGAAGAAGTATACAAAGTTATCCGCGGAGGCGGGTGGGATACCGATGCGCTCTATTGCCGCTCCGCGGTCCGTAATGGCTATTTAATAATCAACTCCAGCAACGATATAGGTTTTCGGATAACCGCCTCCATCAAATATTTATTCCTATAATTCAACCGCCTCAAACGCGTTCCCACGATTGATGGTCCTGGAAAAAACTGGTTCCACTTATCCATTGTTTCTTGATTTGCATTCAATTCAATATCCTTCACGCATAAAAAAATGGTGAGGTCCGGGGAGGAGCCTCACCGTGTACAGTGATGATAGAAAGAAGGCGCAGGCACAAGGCCTGTGGAGAGCTAGTTTAGAACTGTCGTAACGGTGATGGAGATGTGTGGGAACAACAAACACAACCATTCTGTGTAGTAATCATTCCCTTGCTCTCTTCACCAAATTGATATCAGTCTTTTCAGTTTTTTATGCTTTAACCGGTCACCGGTCTTTTTTCAGATGTTGAAAAATCGCTCCTTTCGTTGGCGAGGCGGTAGCGACGCTATTAAGGGAGGGTAATCCATCTGACGATTTCGATCGGGCGGATTCGTCGAACGCCGACATCTGACTTCTTTTCGAATAGACTACACTGTTGATTTCTTCCCGTTCATCGACCACAGTGTCTTTCAGTTTTTTCTTTTCCATCCAGGGGCGGGTGTTTTTCAGAGTCGAGGCGCCGTGTCCTTTCGGAGAAAGGCGCTCATTTTCCATCTGCATGGTGTATTCGCGTTGTTCCGGCTGTGTCGAACCCGTGGCGAGGATCGTGACTTTCATCTCGTCTTTCATGTTCTTATCCACCACGACGCCAAAGATGATATTCGCGTCCGCGCCCGCTCGTTCGCGCACGTGTTTCGTGATGGCTTTGTCAATTTCAAGCAGTTTGATATCCGTGCCGGACGTGATGTTGATAAGAATCCCTTTCGCGCCTTCGATGACCTGCTCTTCCATGAGAGGACTGCTGGAGGCTTGTTTGAAAGCGTCGTCCGCGCGGTTTCCATCGCGGCCATAGCCGACGCCCATCACGGCGCCGCCGGCGGTGTCCATAATGGTTTTGATATCGGCGAAGTCGAGATTGATTAAACCGGGCCGCGTGATTAAATCCGCGATCGAGGTCACACATTGCTTCAAAACGCTGTCCGCTACCTTGAAGGCTTCGACGAGAGTGGTGTTCTCATCCACGACCGTAATCAGCCGCTGATTGGGCACGGTGATGAGCGTATCCACCTTCTTCCGTAGAATCTGCTGCCCTTTTTCCGCATGGGTGCGGCGTACGGTGCCTTCAAAATCGAATGGTTTTGTTGTGATCGCCACCGACAGCGCGCCGATTTCTTTTACGATATCCGCAATCACAGACGACGCGCCCGTGCCTGTGCCGCCGCCAAGACCCGCTGTGACAAACACCAGATCGGCGCCCTCGAGCTCTGACCGGATCAATTCCCGGTCTTCATTCGCGGCCTGTTCACCCAGAACGGGATTCGCGCCAGTCCCCAATCCTTTGGTAATACTCTTCCCAATGTGAATCTTCCGGGGCGTTTGAGAACGCTGCAGAGCTTGGATGTCTGTATTCACGACAATGAATTCCACGCCATCCAACGCGCCGTCCTGCATGGTGTCCACAGCGTTGCTGCCGCCACCACCCACACCGACGACCGTGATCTTCGGGCCTCCCGTCAGATCGAGCAATTCGGGTTGAACCAGTTCGATCTCGTTAATGCAATTCTCGATCATTTCTTCATCCTGATCTCTTTCGTTTCCCTCGTCAAAATCATGAATCAATTCAATATCCATCATCCTTCCTCCACGTTCTATTTATTTTTTTATGAATGTATAGATCCATTCTTAAAATTCGAATTCAGCCACACCAAGGCCCATCACGAGCGGATGGAGCGATCGAACACATTCCCCGATTCCATTCTCCGCATGGAGAACGATGATTTTCTATTAGAAGGCCTCTTGCGCCCATCGAATCGCCTTTCTCACCCACCGGCGGATTTTCGCGCCATCCAACGCCATTCGAGCGTCCCGCTTTCTGAAACCATAATGCAGCAATCCGATCACAGTCGCGTATAAGGGACTGGAAATGACATCCGCATATCCTACGACGCCATTGGGGTAACCGATCTGGATTGCGCGGTTGGATAAAGTCTGTGTTTTTTCTTCGATCCCGTCCAACAAAGACGTGCCGCCCGTCAAGACAATTCCCGCGTATAATAATCCGAGTAAATCTTTCGTCCGCAATTCGCGCAGGACTTCTTCCAGGATCTGTTCCACCCGCGCCTCAACCACTTCACATAAAAGCGATTTCATCACGACAATGGTCCGGCGATTGTTGAAACGGATAACGTCCACCTGCTCGGATGGATCCAGGGAATCCAACATCAATGTCGATTTATACCGCTTCAATTTATCCGCTTCCGCCATTGGCGTCTGGAAATAGTGATTGATATCGCGCGTGATATCTTCCCCGCCGATTTCAATGGTCTCATTGTGATAGATCGAACCATCATAAAACACGATGACGGACGTAGTTTCCCCACCGATATCCACTAGAGCGACGCCCGTCTGTTTCTCATCATCCGACAACACCGATTCGCACGCGGAAATCGTTTGCGAGGAGATTTCTTCCACGTTATACCCCGCCAGTGTCACGCAGCGTTTCAGATTCTTCAGAAGCGGCTGCCGTCCGGTAATGAGATGAACGTCCACCTCCAATACGCTGCCTTCCTGTCCGATAGGATCGCGTATGTATGGCGTTTGATCGAGACGAAACCAGCGGGGAATCGAATGAATCACCTCGAAATCCTTGGGAACCGATTTCCGGATCGCCGCGTCAACACACTCTTCGACGTCTTCCGCCGTCACCGCTCGTCCTTGGTTGGAGAGAACCACCGAGCCGACCGAATTCTGACTTTGCAGAAATCCACCGGGAACGCCCACGACGGCGTTACGGATTTCCATCCCCGGCACGTGACTCAAGGCCTTGCGGCACGCGTGTGTCGTCGAGACGACGATCTCATCGAGATCGGTGATCCCCGAACTTGACAAACCGGCGCAGGGATGCGCGCCCACACCAAGCACCTCGATCGTTTTTCGATCGTTGCGCCGGGCCGCGAGTGCCGCGACTTTCGTCGTTCCAATATCTATCGCCATCAAATAGTCGCTGTCTTTCGCCGGTTTCATCAGGCAACCCATCCTATTAATTTAATGATCTATCACATTCATCCATTTATATGAAAATGAGTCTCTAAGGCTTTCTCGTTTGAATTCACTCCCGCGACTCATTTTCATTTGCAGTCGTGATCTCAACCATGATGGTTTACATGGATTCATTTCGCTCCACCGCGGATTCGGCGGGAAGAGGAGAAGACGCTTGACTGAGCGAGGTGGATGGAGAGGCATAGAGCCGTTTCCACCGCGCGCCGTCACTTTCATCCCACCGCACCGCAAAACTCTTTTTGGGGAACCGGGCGTCAACGTAAATCGCCCGGAGATTCTCTTTTTCCATTACGTTCCATAACGCGCCGATCTTTTTATCCAGGTCCTGCGAGTTTAAGTCCCGCAGGACCAGCGCCCCGATTCGCCGCCGGAAATGCAGATGGAGATTTCCGTTGGTCATAAATTCCGCCTCTACGATTTCTGGAAAAACAGGGGGAAGCGATGGATGATTCGCATCGTGATTCACAAGTGTTTCAAAGAATTTCAATCCTTCCAAAACGCGGGAATCTTCGACCGCTTGTCCCGGTATGAAGGGAATACTGATTTCCCCATTGATTACGGGACAAGAGAGAATCTGTTGAATTTCCGGCTCCAAATCACTCCGGTCCATCCAAGAAAACTCACTTACAAGGTAAGGAGGCAGCACGACTCCTTCCCGGTCGATCCCATAAAGGTTCCCATCTTCCGGATTCAGCGCGTATGCGAGCGCGTGGCGTTCCTCGATTTTGATATCCAGCCGGCTTGGTGGCACACGCTGTACTTGAACGCGCCGCACGGAAGGATGCGACTCCACACGCAGCATGATCTCCTCTAGATTGAGCATCCAAAGATTTGATCCTGGCGCGACACCCGCTAAAGCGCGGATCTCTTCCTGACTCACGCGTTTATAACCTTCAATCGAGATTTCCTTCACTTGAAAATCAGAACCGATCATAAAGAAGAAAAAATCCACACCAATGAAGAGCAAACCGGCCAACGTCGCTAATGCGATCGTGATTCGGCAGAAATTTCGCAGTACCATTCGAAAGGAGAGAAACCATCCTGACATGATCATTTGACATGGACCTCCCCATTCGAATTCGCCGCGTTCTGAAGGAACGCTTCTCCAACTTTCCATACATCCCCCGCGCCGATCGTCACGATGGTGTCCCCTTGGTGGACAATGGTTTGAAGCAAGTCAGGGATGTCATCCAGATAGGGAACATAGATCGCATCGACTCCACTCTTCTTCACCGGTTCCAATAAGATTTCGCCTGTAACGCCAGGAACGGGCTGTTCACGGGCGGCGTAGATATCCGTCAAGATTAAGGTGTCGAGTCCGGTAAACGCCCGCCCAAAAGCGTCTTTCAATTTCAAGGTCCGGGAAAACAGGTGCGGTTGAAACACACCGATCAACCGGCCTGGATAGCGCTCCTTCAAGGCCGATACCACCGCGCGGATTTCTTCAGGATGATGGGCGTAATCATCAACCACACACACGCCGTTGGCGATTCCTTTCTCTTCCATCCGTCTCTTGACACCTTGAAAACGGTTGAGTGATTCGGCGGCTTGCGCGAATGGGATTCCTAACAGATCAGAGACACAAACCGCCGCCAGCGCATTATGCGCATTGGCTTTTCCACAGACCCGCAGAACAATTTCTCCAACCGATTGCCCTCGCAAGAAAACGGAAAACAAACAGCCCCGTTGACTGGGGATATAATTTCCACCCCGCGTGTCCGCGTTTTCCGCAAAACCATAGGTCCTGCAATTCGAAATTCCGTCATGAATTAATGAATGGGCGCGTTCACAGTCCGCCGAGATCACGATCCATCCATTATCCCGAACGCCTTGCAGAAATTTCCGGAATTGATTGGTTATTGCGTCGATTCCGTCATAAAAGTCGAGATGGTCTTCATCGATATTGTTGACAATCGCAATATCGGGGTGAAACAAGAGAAACGAACCGTCGCTTTCATCTCCTTCCGCGACCGCCCATTCCCCATCTCCCATTCGGACATTCCCATCGATCGATGGCAAATCTCCCCCGATGAAGGCGGTGGGATCGAAATCACACTCAAGGAGAACATGCGTAATCATCGCTGTGACCGTCGTCTTGCCATGCGCGCCGGTGACAACGATGCTGCGGTATCGCTCCAGGAGGTAAGCCAGCAGTTCCGCCCGCCGCCAGACAGGGATTCCCTTGGCCCGCGCCGCGAGGAGTTCCGGATTGTCCGGTGGAATCGCGGACGAGGCGGCGACCAATGAAGCGCCTTCAATATTCTCTGCTTGATGTGTGTGATAAATCCGGATTCCCATCTGTTTCAAACGTTCTGTAATCTCCGAACGGACCGGATCCGATCCGGATACGGTATACCCAAGGCGCAGTAAAGGAGGAGCCAGGGCGCTTACCCCGACACCGCCGATTCCGGCCAAGTGAATATGCCGCGTGTTTTCCGGCAGGTTCCGAGATTCCATCATTCGTCTCTCTCAAACATTCGCAGAAGATGGCCGGCGATTTCATTCGCGGCTTCGGCGCGGGAATGCGCCTGCGCCCGCTGGCCCATTTCGATTCGCTTTTCTTTATTTTGTATTAGATCGCACAGCGCATCGGCCATGCGGTCCACCGTTAATTCTTTTTCCAAGACCATCTCCGCCGCGCCTGTGCGGACAAATTCTTCCGCATTGACACGCTGATGATCTTCACTCGCATAGGGATAGGGAACGAGGATCGAAGGCAATCCCCAAAGGGCGATTTCTGAAAGTGAGCCCGCTCCCGCCCGGCTGATGACGAGATCAGCCATTCGATACGCGGCGGCCATATCAAGCAGATACGGTTTCAATTCCACACCTTCAGGCCATCGCCTCTCTATCGCCTTTTCATAATTCCGTTCGCCGGTCTGGATCAATGCGCGGAACGGAACGCCTTTTTCCGTCAATATTTCTAACGCGCCATGCGCGGTTTCCACAAGTTTCTTCGCGCCCTGGCTGCCCCCTATCAGTAAAATGGAAAGGGGGGAGCCATCGTTTCGCGCATCCGTTTTCCCTTCTTTAGCGGCTTCCAAGAGTTCGCTGCGAACAGGTAATCCAGTGTGATAGCAGGGGAACTCGGACAAGGCGGTCATTGTTTTTTTGAAAGTTACGAACACCATGTCACACCACTTCGCCATACGCCGATTCACCAATCCAGGAATGGTGTTCTGCTCATGGAGCGCCAATTTCCAACCCAGCATTTTCCCCGCCATCATCGCGGGGGCGGACACGTATCCGCCAACGCCAAACACAATCCCTTTCCCCTGTTTCTTCATAATCCGGACGCACCGCGTGATTCCCATGCCGAACAACCATAACGCGCGGACATTACCCCACGCCAATCGTCTCCGCAGCCCCTCCAACCGCAATCCATAAAACGGAATCACCCGTTGTTCAGCTTCGGCGCGGTCCCGCTCCGCGTCACGGCCGATAAACAATAGCGAGACATCCGGATTCATGCGTCTCAAAGCCTCCGCGACTGAAAGAAGCGGATACAAATGTCCACCCGTGCCTCCGCCCGTGATTACTACGGGAAGGGAAGGGGAGTTATGGATTGAATTCGCGGCCTGGTTCCGCAACGCATTCTCCTTAATTCGATTTCAATCCTGCGTTCATTCAAATCAGCGCCTATAACAGGCGCAGTTCGATACCATACTTAATAAAGACCAACGGAATACGCGTGGCGCTGTTTTTTCAGACTTCGCCGGACGGGATGTCTCTCATCCAGCGCGAAACTTTCCTTCGCTATATTGATCAGCAGCCCCACCATCGACATACACGCCACAAGTGAGGAGCCTCCATACGAAATAAAAGGCAGGGAAATCCCGGTCGTGGGCGTCAAACCGGTCACAACCGCGAGATTCAACGCTGTCTGAAATCCGATCGCCGTCGTGCATCCGATCGCCAGCAGCGTTCCGAATGGATTGACGCAGCGCAACGCCACCAGATACCCCAGAAGAATCAGTGATAAATACATTCCTAAAACAATCGAACAGCGGAAAAAGCCTAACTCTTCACCCATAATGGAAAAGATAAAATCGGTATGAGGTTCAGGCGTAAATCCAAGCTGACCCAAACCATTCCCGACACCCACACCCGCTACACCGCCATGCGCGATAGTGCTAATGGATTGTTTCAGCTGATACGCTAATGTGGGATAATCTTCCGGATATATCCATGCCCAGATTCGATCGAATAAATGCGGTTTCAACCACAACGCGAATAACAGCGCCACGAGAAAAATCGGCAGCGCTTGCACAAGGTGAAGGATTCTTCCCCCAGCGGCGAACCAGAGGACAAAGATGAGTATGCCGATAAAAAAGACAGTTCCATGATCGGGCTCGATAATAATCAAGAAGAGCGCCAATCCGACTACAATCATTGGGATACAAAATCCCTTTGACAAACGAGCCCAGTTCTTCTTTCCGCTCCGCCCAAACAGCGGCGAGGTAGAGCACAATCGTGAGTTTGGCGAAATCAGACGGCTGCACTTTTACGAATGGTGTATTGAGCCATCGCGTGGCGCCATGGGATTTAAACCCAAATGGAGGAATTAAGATCAATACAAGAAGAAACAGCGCTAATAGCATTAAAAACCGGGCTTTGGGCTGCCATAGGTTATAATCGTACATCGAAAAGAAACCGAGTCCCGCAAGCCCAATGCTGAACCAGATCAGCTGCTTTCCCATATATTCATAAACGTTCCCATCCGCCAGCGAAGAGGAAACATACTGGCTGGAACTCATCACCATCACCACTCCCAACAACACCAGCGCGATGGTGACAATAAACAGAGACGTGATGACAAGGGAGCCCATTTTTCTCATGCTTCAAACTCCAAGACGCTTTTCTTAAAGCAATCGCCTCTCTCCTGATAATTCGCGAACATATCGAAACTAGAACAGCCAGGCGACAAGACAAAACTTTCGCCCGGATTTCCATCACGCAGCCCATGTTCCACCGCCGCTTCCAGCGACGGCTCCATCTCGGCGTGGGTCAAGGATCCCCACACGCGGGCGAACGTCTCCGCCGCCTCACCGATTAGATGAACGGCGCAGACTTTTTCTTGGATCAACGCCGCAAGAGACGATGGCGAATCTCCCTTCGCGCGCCCGCCCGCAATGAGGCGAATCGGAGCGGGCAGCGATCGAAGCGCCGTCTCCAGCGCGTGTATATTGGTGGCTTTGGAATCGTTGTAACATCGAATCCCCCGCTTCTCGGTCACATATTCCAACCGGTGCGGCAGAGATTGAAACGACTCCAGCGCCTCTAACGCCTCAGCAGGATGAATCCCCGCGCTCAGACAGGCGCCGATGGACGCCAGGGAATTCAAAATAAACTGAGGCAGCTGATTAGCGAGTGAGCGTCCAGAGAGACGCTCTTCCCTCGAATCGCCGCGGACGATAACGGTTCCATCTTGATAGAAGACGCCATCAGGCCTCAATTCATCAATTGAGAAAGCCCGCCGTCTTGATGAAACCCAATCCGGGCAATTGCCCTCAACCCCGAGGCCCATCCAAAGCGCCTCGCTGGGCCGTTGATTCTTCACCATGCGAAACTTGGTTTCGTAATACTGTTCTGTGGACTCATACCGGTCGAGATGATCAGGAGCCAGGTTTGTGATCACTCCAACGTCCGCCTTAAATTGATCGAAAGTTTCCGCTTGAAAACTGCTGACTTCCAACACCAATGGGGCGTCGTTCCCACGATCTTCCTCCATGGCCAGCGCAGCCACAGGCGCTCCGACGTTGCCCGCCAGAGATACACTCCGGCCGCGCGTCTTGAAGATATGAGCGATCATGTTCACCACAGTCGTTTTCCCATTGGTTCCCGTAACAGCCAGCGTAAATCGTTCTAGGAACCGGCTGGCCAATTCCATCTCTCCCAAGAGAGGAATCCCCGTTGCGCGCAGCCAATCAAAGAACGCGCCGAATGGTGGGACACCTGGACTGATTACGCAGAAATCCAATTCTTGGATCGGGCGCAATTCGCCAAACAAACAACGCGCGCCCCTCGGTTCCCACTCGTGACGGATGGCGCTTTCTTTCGCACGATCCGCGTCGTAAATCCAAAGATGAGCGCCTTCGCGATGCAAGAGACCGGCGGCGGCGTTCCCGCTCGTTCCCATTCCGAGAACCAGCGCATTCAATCCGTCCACCTTTGGATTCGGTCCCTTCAACCGGTCGCGAATGGATTCTTTGGTCATACAACACCTTGGTATTCAGTCCTCTCTAAAATGTCCTAAAGCATTCCATTCCGATTCGTTCGGGTAATGCTAGTTCTATCCAATCAGCCGCCTGAAAGGCTTTTTGATTCATCGCAATTTCAAAGTCGCCAAGCCCATTAACGCGAAGATGGACGCAAGTATCCAAAATCGTACGACAATCGTCGTCTCCGAAATTCCTTTCATCTCGAAATGGTGATGAATCGGAGCCATTAAGAACACCCGTTTGCCGCCTCGATACCGGTAAGAGAGCACTTGAATAATCACGGACAGCGCCTCCATCACAAACACGCCACCGATGATGAATAACAACAGTTCCTGCTTAATCAATACGGCGATGGTTCCCAACGCCCCTCCCAAAGCCAGCGAGCCGGTATCGCCCATAAACATCTGGGCCGGATGCGCGTTGTACCATAAAAAAGCCGCCGCCGCCCCTGCCAGGGCCATCGTAAACACGGTCAATTCTCCGCTTTGAGGCACGTGGATAATTCCCAAATACCGGCTCCAATCAATACGCCCGACAATGTATGTCAGCGCGGAAAACGCCAATGTGGCGATGATCACACATCCACTGGCCAAGCCGTCCAATCCATCGGTCAAGTTCACGGCGTTCGATGAGCCCGTGATTACAATCGCCACAAACGGAATATAGAAAATTCCCAAAGGAATAAAGACATTCTTTAAAAAAGGAAGCGGTATATCATACGGCCGGCCGGCGATCAATGGATGCAAAAAGTAAAGCGAAAATCCCAAGGCCAATCCGACACTGAGCTGCACAATCAATTTCTGTTTCGCGCGCACTCCCCGGTACTGCTTTTCCATCAATTTCGTATAGTCATCTAAAAAACCAAGCGCCCCCAGCGCTAAGGTGACGACTAAACTGGTGACGACCAACGGATTCGTCAATTTCCCCCAGATCAAGATCGAGATCGTCACCGACGCGAGAATTAACGTGCCCCCCATCGTCGGCGTGCCGGATTTCCCTTTATGACGTTCGTATAAATCTTTCACGCCTTCCCCGCGGATTGTCTGGCCGATCTTCATTTGACGCAGACACCGGATAAACCAAGGTCCGATCACAACTCCCACGACCATGGCCGTCACAGCGCCCATCGCGGCGCGGAACGAAAGATAATTGATTACGCGCAGGAAACCCAACATATCGGGATAGAACTGGGATAACGGATAGAGCCACATTAAAGCCATGTCCCGCCTCCTTTCCCTTTCCCGCTTTCAATCAATAAATTTCTTGTGATCTCACGATCGTCGAAAGGCGTCTTTTCTCGTCCCAAGATCTGATACGTCTCATGCCCCTTCCCGGCGATGAGAAAAATATCCCCTTCCCGGAGTTCTTTGACACCGGCTTTCAGCGCTTCGCGCCGGTCGGATATAATCGTGTAACGATCTCTCTGCTCCCGCATTCCGGTTTCTATATCCTCTATGATCCGGTCAGGGTTTTCAGTGCGTGGATTATCCGAAGTCACAATCACCCGGTCACTGTGAGCCAAGGCGATCGCGCCCATCTGTGGCCGTTTTGTCTTATCTCGATCCCCCCCGCATCCAAAGAGAGTAATGATGCGTTGGTGGGGTATCGCTTTCAACGCGCGCAGACATTTATCCAACGCGTCTGGTGTATGGGAATAATCGACGACGACCTGCGCGTTGATGCGGTTCGGCACGGTTTCCATCCGGCCGGGAACATTTTTCATTTTCGCGATCCCGCGCCAAATCGCTTCCACCGGTGTCCCGCAGGCCCACGCCAGCGCCGCCGCTCCCAACACGTTGTAAACGTTAAACCGGCCGATCAATCCCGTCTCTACAGGGATCTCAATATCAGGGAATGCGATTTCGAACGTAGAGCCATGCATACCGATATCCAGGTTCCTGGCGATTACATCCGCGACATCCTGAATCCCGTATGTGACAATCCTGCGGCCGTGAATCTCTCTTATCATTTTCCTTCCCGCTTCATCATCGGAATTGATTACGGCGGGTCTGCCTTGTTTTAAAAACTCGGAGAACAACCGGATTTTCGTCCGGCGGTAGTGCTCCATATCGGGATGAAAATCGAGATGATCCTGAGACAGATTGGTAAAAAGCGCCGCGTCAAATTTCATCTCGTCCACCCGGTGCAGGGCCAATCCGTGCGAAGAAACTTCCATGACCAATCGCTGCACACCCGTATCGGCGATCTCCCGCAGCAACCCCTGCATAAGATGGGGAAGCGGAGTGGTGTTGGGCGCGTCCCGGCGGACATCGGCGAATCGGTATTCAATCGTTCCGAGAACGCCGGTCCGTTCTCCCGCTTCCTTCCAAATACTTTCCAACAAGTAGGTCGAGGTTGTTTTCCCGTTCGATCCGGTGACTCCCGCCAGTTTCAACTCACGGGCTGGATGCGCGAAAAAGTTCGCGGCGAGAATAGGCAGGGCTTCCAGCGTGTCCGCCACACGAATCTGTGGAAGCGGCGCGCTGGTGAAGGTCTGCACAACCGCCGCGCATGCGCCGCGCTTCGCGGCTTCATCGAGAAAGTCGTGACCGTCGAAAGAAGATCCAACCAACGCGATAAACAGATCCCCCGCTTGGACAAGGCGGGAATCGCAGACGATGTTTCGCACATCCGCTGGGATTCCACCCCGTTGTTCTACAGCGGTGATCCGGTTAAATATCTTTTGTCCCTCAACCATCATAATTCTCCTCTTCGAGGAGCGTTCAAAATACAAATAAGATGTCAGACAACGTCTTAACGTTGGGCGACCAACGCGGAAGATTCCTCGATCGCTGGATCGCTTAAAACCGGCTCGCATCGCAGCGTCCCCGCGTCCTCACGGGCGCCGAGAGGCGTCCCGCCGGGGATACTTTGTTCGATGATTTTGCCCGATCCTTCAAACTTCGCTTTCAGCCCATGCAGGGTCAATTGAATATACGCTTCACGAGTCGTCAGACCGATCAAATTCGGCATCACACCAACTTCTCTTGTCCAATCCCGGTGGATTGAAAATGGCATTACTTTTCTTACGCCAAACGTGCGTGGAGTGTGTTGTTTCACCGCTACGGTTGTTTTTGGCTTTGGTTTGTTTTCCGTTTCTTGCAAAAGGGGATCTTCTTTATAGGTAGGCGTCAGCCCCCAATACGCGATCAATTCTCCCGCGATGGTTTTCCATACAGGCCCACTGACTTTCCCCCCATATTTTCCTTTTTTCGGTTCATCCACCATGACGAAGATGACGGCCTTTGGCGCCTCCGCTGGGAAAAAGCCGGCGAAAGACGCGATTCGCTTTCCTTTTCCATAGCCATGAGTTTCGGGATCGTATTTCTGGGCGGTGCCTGTTTTGCCGGCGATATGAAATCCTGGAATCCGCACGAGCGTTCCTGTGCCCTCTTCATCTTCTGTCACGTCAATCATCATACGCACAATTAGATCGATAACACGTTTATCCTTGATGACGTCATGTGGTGGTTCCGGCACTTCGGAATAGAATTTCCCGTCAATCCCTTGAAAACCTTTCACAATGCGCGGCGGTTTATAAACGCCTCGATTGGCAAGGGCGCCATAAGCGGCGCAAAGAATCAAGGAATTGGTCGCCATTTCCTGCCCGAATGGAACCGCTCCAATCGATGACTGCAACCAAGACTCGGCCGGCCGTAAAAGGCCATGACTTTCCCCCTGTAATAGCGTAGTATTTTTTTTATCTTCGTCCCGGTAATCCTTAAAACCGAACGCTTTCAGATAGCTGCGGATAATCCGGGCCTGCTCTAGATAGTCTTCGGAATTGGCGCCGAGGCGCTGCGCGATTTTCACCATCCCAATGTTGCTGGATTTCACCAAGACATCATGAACCGTTAATATTCCAAAGCGGTGAATATCATCGCGTATCCCTCTTGGCTTCCCCGGAAAAATATAAAGGCCGTTTTCACAATCGATGGGTGTGCTTGGCGTCACGACTCCTTTTTCAAGCGCCGCCGCTAGTACAAAAGGCTTTAATACAGAGCCGGGTTCATAGACATCCGTCAAAATCCGGTTCCGCAGCAAAGCCGGTTTCTTGAGGTAGTCGCTGTATTGATTGGGATCAAACGTAGGATAACTGGCGAACGCCAGGATATCTCCGGTTTGTGGCTGCATGACAATCGCATGGGCGGATATGGCGTTTTGCTCTGTGACGACTTTTTCCAATTCCCGTTCTACGATGTATTGAATGTAGCCATCGATTGTAAGTATCACATCAGCGCCGCGCGTAATGAGTTTTGTCAAATCGCGTGTTAAAAGAGGACGGCACACAATATCTTTAACAACATCCGTCACCGATTGACTTTGGCCTTCCAGTTCACTATCCAGTGTGAATTCGATTCCCCCCAAGCCTTTGTTATCCCGGCCGGTGTAGCCAATCAGGGGCGCCGCAAGAGATCCTTCCGGATAGCAGCGGATCGGATCTTCTAGGAATCCCACGCCGGGGATGTCCAATTCCTTGATTTCATCCTTTTGCCGCTTTGTTAGATTCTTGATCCAATCCCGCCATCGTGGCCCTTTCTTTAACATCTTCGCCATATAGGCGTCCCACTCTTCAGACGAAAGCGCAAGGATATTCTTGATTTTTACGATTTCCGTCGCGTCATCGATCCGCGCCGTATCAAAATTCAGCGTATACCGCTTGAAATTCAACGCCAGCGGACGTTTGAAGCAATCATAAATAAATCCACGGGCCGCGGGTAGTATCGTATAATAATTCCGGGAGCGGGAATTCTGTTTAATTAAATCGGGCGCCTGAATGATTTGAATGAAATACAATCGCAGAACGATTCCCGTGAAAATAAGAGCGGCGCCCCCCATCAACAGGAGAATTCGAAAGCGGGAAAGCTGCGTATATTGATTCATTGTGATTTCTCCACCCAAGCCTGCAGCCAATGATTGACGCTTTCTTCCAAACTGCCCCAACTCCGCCGGAAACGGCCCATCATACTTCGATCTTCCAAGATCAACGAATCCGAAGACGGATACCCATCCGCCTCCCTTAATCCCGGCACTCGCAATTCGATCGCCATATATTGTGGATGTCCCAACGCGGGAATCCGTTCTTCCACTAACTTGGCGATCCGGCTGTAACTCTCCAATTTCTGGATTTCAACATCGAGACGCTCGATTTCGTCGATTAATTCTTTTTTTTCCTTATAGCGGGAGCCGATCTGTAAACGGATCTCTTTCTCCTGAATGGACGTATGAGCGATGAGCAAAACGCAGCCGAACATGACAATCAACCACACGTAGAGAATCAAACCTCGTGTCATCGGCACAGCCATCGTTTCCTTGGTCTTCGATCGCTCTCTAGCCATGCGCCTCTCCCACCGTCTCTGAAAACCGCTCCAAAACGCGCAACTGCGCGCTCCGGGATCGGGGATTCCTCTCCCGCTCCGCTGTACAAGGTTTGACCGGCTTCCGAGTCACGATCAATCCTTTCGATTGAGCGCCGCATCCACACTGCGGAAGACCGGGTGGGCACACACAGCGCCCGCAATACTCCCGGTACAGTTCTTTCACAATTCGATGTTCAAGCGAGTGATACGACAGAACCGCTACCCGTCCACCCGGTTTTAGTCGATTAAGCGCGGCCCCCAATCCCGTGCGGAGCGCCTCTAACTCATCGTTAACAAAAATCCGCAACGCCTGAAACACACGCGTCGCTGGATGCAGCCCTTCCTGTTTTCGGTGCGCGGCGGGAATCGCCTGTGTGACGACATCGGCCAGATCTTGGGTCGTTTCAATCGCGCTTTCACGCCGCCGTCTCACGATCGCTTTCGCAATCCGGCGGGCGAACCGCTCTTCCCCAAAACGTTTAAACAGATCAGCCATCGGCTGTTCCTCCCAGCCCGCGATAATCTCCTGCGCGGTCAATTCCTGCCGGCGGTCCATCCGCATATCCAAAGGCCCCTCCCGCATGAAACTGAAACCCCGCTCGGGTGTGTCGACTTCCGGAGACGAAAATCCTAAATCGAAAAGTATCGCATCGGCGGCCTTTACTCCTTCACGGTCGAGGATCGAATCTAGTTCCTCAAATCCATTCCGTACAAGCCGCACGGCAAAGCGGACATCCTGAAATCGTTCCTCACAATACCTCAACGCGTCTTCGTCCCGGTCAATCCCAATCAAACGGCCATTCTCATCAAACGGTTTTGGACAAGATCGCGCTGTGTCCGCCATACCCAATCGTGCAATCGACCAGGATCGATTCCCCCGCCCCAAGCGGCAGATACCGCGCGGTTTCCGCCGCCATAACCGGCGTGTGAGGGGATTCGTTCCCATTCATGATTTCGATTCACGTTTGTATTCCCGTTCAAAATCATCCATCGTCATCTATTAGCTGATCGCTTCCTTTACGTTTCCGTCCCTTTTTCAAAATCACCGATCGTCTTCTGTCCGCTGATCACATCCATCACATCCGGCAAATAATCATCGATCAGCGCGTCGGCTCGTTCGACCTCGTCTAGGTAATAGGTTGGATTACTGATTAAAATCTTGTCCCAATCGCCGATGACATAGAGTTTTTTATCAATCCGTCCGAATTTAACCATATCTGGTGGAATGACAACACGCCCTTCTTTGTCCATGGAACAATCCCTTGAATGAGCGTAAAAAAGATTGCGCGCCGCCCTTCCCTTTTTGGAGTAATTGCCTTTACAATTTAATTGATGCGCTAAACGCCACCAATTGATCTCCGGAAAAATGGCTAACGAATGGTTGAACCACTTCATTAGAATTAAGGTAGAATTCTTCAGCTTATCTTTATGCGTCTGGGGAAGCGCGAATCTTGATTTCCCATCCAAATTCTTATCAAACGATCCTATAAAAGGAGTAATAAGAGAATCCGCGCCCTCGTTCGAGGCGCCAGGACTCAAATCAGATAAGGTAGACTCAAGAATTTCTTCCATTTGGCGTCAATGCTGTCTTTGGGATTTCTTCGCCACTCAACTGGAATTTGAAGGATTGATACCTTCCATCTCACTGGGACATAACAGGGATTATATTGGGACAAAGCATACAATAGCATTTCAATAGCCTGAAAGCAAGACATTTTTCTGTTTTTTTTAATAAAAAACGCTTTTTTCATGGGCTTTTAATATTAAATTTCATGTCATGTTATTGGAACTTAGCAGAGTTGATTATAGCCTATTTTGATGTTTGAAATGAAGGCGAACACAATATATTGATGGTCAATCGAATCTGAACTTCAATTTTTTAAAACTGTGTTGATTCATTGAATTCCGAAAAAAATAAGAGTAATTTCGATTATTTTTCACTTAATTCTATAAATGAAGCGATAGCAGACGACTTTTCCATTTGTTCTTTCAGTAATAAACCCCTAAAATCATATTCTAAGAGAACAGTAGTTATGTTCTCCAAATCGTTTACAAACATGACTCATAGGATTCGTACTATGAAGAAAAAAATTCTTTGGTGGATTCTCATACCTTTTGTATGCGCATTCGCAATCGAATATTACTGGGGGAAGACCATCTTTTTTAAGATCGCGAAAACAATCCTTTCAACCAAGTATCAGCTTCAAATCGAGGCGGAGAAGTTTCATTTCGGGATGTCCATGGGAAAACTTGTCTTGAAACAGGCCAGAATCACCGATCAGGCGAACGAATCACTGGGTCCAGTTGTAAAGGCGGATCGAATCGATATCGACATGAATTTGGGCAGCGTTTTTCGACAAAAAGCGCAATTTGACCGGCTAAGGGCGGTTAAACCGGCTGTCGAACTGAATCGGACGCAGGATGGCGCGCTCCAACTGGCCCAGGTTGTCCAACGATTTCAATCCAAATCAGCGCCTGAAGATCCCCAAACCAGTCCATCAAAAAAATCCTTTCCACAACTCATCATTGAAGACGCCACATTCCAGTACAAGGATGGGAATTCACCGGGAAACGATATCCACACAATCTCCATTGGAGAACTCCAGTTCGATCCAACAGTGGATCGCTTTCTCTCAAAAGGTTTATCCGTCCATCAAACCAGCGATCAGGATCGAGTCCTGCTTCAGATCGACAGTCTTCGTGTGGATGGCGCTTTCCAGGACGCGGCCACGCCTATTGGAGTCCATGCGAAAGGGATCGTGATCAAAGGAGAAGAGACGGAACCGGATCAATACGACTTTAAGCAGTCTCTGACAGTCTGGCGCCGTGTCATTGAGGAAATTACCGCTCCATTCAAATCCGATCATACGAATCCACCGAGGAACTTCGCCCCCCTATCCTTCGAGTCCGTTTCTATTGAGATTACACCCGCCGGAGGGCAGCCCGGCGCGATTCGAATTCACGTAGATCAAATCTCTCTTACAAAAGATGGCGCCCAACTAACACTTGATGGCGTTCTCGTTGAAGAAACTAATCAACCCGCCGTCCAATGTGAGAAAATCATCCTCGCCGGGGTAAGAGAACAAGAACTCTCTTTGCAATCTCTTCAATTAAAAGGTTTACGCGTCGAAATTCGACATGACGCGGAGGGAAGGGTGAACCTGAACCGCGCCGCCGAACGTATTCTCAATGTAATTCAATCCCTCTTGCCCCTGAATGAAGATCCCACAAAAGTCTCTACCACAAATCCATTTTCATCGATTAAACACATTCATATCATGGACAGCGTTATTACCTTAAAAGAGCCGATCCAACCGGTTCAACATTTCTCTCTCGAAGAATTTTTGTACGAATCGAATAACCGCACAATCATGAAAGACGCCGCATTCACGATGGAACCGGAAGCCAATCCTTATTTCGCCATCACGTCCGCATCTGTGGTGGTAAACAAAGAGGTGGAGATCACTCAAATCGATGAGATTACGGCGGATGCCCTAACAATCCATATTCAAAATACCCCGCAAGGCATGGATGTATCTCAACGTTTAAAAACGTGGGATTCGATGTGGAACCGCCTTCAAAAGAATTCCCATCTTCCTGCCGTTCAAACGCCAAGCAAAATGTTTCGTATCCAATCGGCGGTCATTCAGGACGCGCGCGTTGAATATACTGATACCCGTCTTGAACAGCCCACTACGCTCGTGTTCGATCCCGTCACGTTTCACTGGCGCGATTTTCAAATCGGCGCTTCCCCAACGAAAATGACGCCCTTTACGCTGTCCGCGAACATGATTTCCCCCACACAAGGAACGTTCCTGAGTGAAGGAACAGCGGCGTCGTCCCTCAAACCGGTTAATCTAAAATCAGCCGCCACGATTTCAATTCAAGATTTGACCGCGCTCGAAACATACTACATAGACTCGATGCCTGTCGGAATCGAAAAAGCGGGCCTTCGTATCGAAGGAGATTTTAACGTGACAAACAACGAAGCGGATTGCGTTTTTACACTCACTTTAATTCACCCAGAATTCACTTCCGAAAAAGGAAAGTGGAATGAAGGAATCAATAAATCCACAGCGATCACCGCATTGAATAATTTAAAGAACAAGAATGGAGAAATTATTTTTTATAAAAACCGGCTGCGGGGAGATGTGCATGATCCAAATTTCAAACCTGGAGCCGGGGTTTTCAATATTCTGGGCCGTAATCTATGGAATGGAATCAAAAACATTCCCGGTCTTTTCCTGAATGTTGTCAAAACAGGAGGAAATGTTATCAAAAAAACCGCCGGTTCCGTCGGAAACGCCGTCAGAACCATCATCGGGAAGAAGAAAAACGAATAAGACAAAAGATGGATTCAACGAATTCTATGAATGTATGGAGATTCCGCCTTCTCTCCTACGTATAATGATTGATTTTCAAATAGGCGAATCATCATCTGCGTTCAAACTTCAACTCCGCAGTTTCCTCCTCTATCGATCGGAGATTGGCAATAGTAGCAACTTAATCTTCACTTCGTGAATCTAGATCTATTATTAATAGAAAAAATAGTATTGTTTGGTGATTTATTATCTGATATCCTTTTAAATGAAAATGAGTTTCCGAGACTTACTCGTTGGCATTCGCTCCCGCAACTCATTTTCGTTTGTACGTTGTGATCTCGATCATGAAGGTTTAGAGGCAGATAATAGAATTAATATAATAATAATTCACATTTTGAATTCATGATAATAGAAATGCAATATTATCGAATTTTGCTTCCTTTGCAGGCAAGTTTCGTCCAACAAATTCCTTTGGATCGCGATAGTAGTAAGGAACAAGCCTATGAAAATGATCCAAACTTCTAAGTATAAAAAGAACGTCATTTTCCGGACGGCTTTGCCCGTCTTTATCACGGTTCTTTTGTTCCTCGGTACAGCGTATTTTCTTTTCTTACCCTATATCGAGAGCAGCATGATTCGATCAAAGCGTGAAATGATTAATGAACTTACGAATAATGTTATGAGTCTTCTCTCCTATTACCACGAACAAGTCCAATCGGGAATACTGCCCCTTGAAGAAGCTCAGGATAGAGCGATCGCCCGGATTCGAAAATTGCGGTATGGACGGGAAGGGAAAGATTATTTTTGGATTAATGACATGCAGCCATATATGATTATGCATCCCTACCGGACAGATTTGGAAGGACATGATATTTCAAATTTCAAGGATCCAAGTGGTAAACGTCTCTTTGTGGAGATGGTCAACATTGTCAAAAAAGAGGGTGAAGGATATGTCGATTATATGTGGCAATGGAAAGATGATGACACGCGAATTGTTCCTAAAACATCATTTGTTAAAGAATTCAAGCCCTGGGGATGGATCGTAGGAACTGGAATCTATATCAACGACGTAAAAGAACAAATCCATCAATTAACCCGTAAAATCAATGCTGTATTCCTTGTCATTTTATGTGTTATCATCGCTCTTTCTTGGTACATCATCTATCAAGGAATACAGATGGAACACTCGATCGCCAATCAAAACGCGTTTCTTGAATCTTTACTTTCTGCAATCCCGAATCCCGTTTTTTACAAAGATAAAGAAATGCGGTATCTGGGTTGCAATCCCGCCTTCAGCGAATTTACGGGAAAGCGAATCGAAGATATTATCGGAAAAACTGTACACGATGTTTGGATCGAACAACATGCAGCAACCTATCAGGATACGGATTTAGAATTATTAGCGAATCCCGGTGTCCAACAATATGAATTTGACATGGAAGCTTCTGATGGCTCCATACGAAATGTGATATTTAACAAGTCGACTTTCTACGATTCCAAAGGAGAAATTGGTGGAATCGTTGGCGTCATTCAAGATATTACCGAACGGAAACAGACGGAACTTTCATTGAAGAAAAGTGAAGATCGTTTCCGTTCTGTTATCGAAGCCAGTAAAGACGCTATGATCGCCATTAATGTCCAGGGTAAAATCACCCTATTTAATCCTGCGGCGGAAAAGATATTTGGATGGACTCATAAGGAACTCTTTAATCAGTCATTGGATTGTTTAATGCTTGAAGAATATCGGACCAAACACAAATCTTATATTGAAAGCTATTTTACAACTGGAAAACCTGATAACGCCATGAATAACACCGTTGAACTTCCGGCGTTACACCGCGATGGAACAGTTTTTCCCATCGATCTTTCTCTCGCAGAAGGGAAACATGGGGAAGAACGATTTATCTTGGCCATCATCCGGGATATCAATGAGCGGAAACTGCTGGAAGAACAATTACAGCAAGCGCAAAAGATGGAAGCGATCGGCACATTGGCGGGAGGAATCGCTCATGACTTCAACAATATTCTGTTTGCCATTAAAGGCTATTCTGAACTGGTAAGAGACTCCATCTCCGATGACAACCGCGCAAAAGGCTGGATCGATCAAATTCATCACGCGACAGACCGCGCCACAGAACTCGTCAAACATATTCTTGCTTATAGCCGGAAAGGAAGAAATGAACGGACTCAAACTGAACTTAATTCTCTGATCAAGGAAGTGTTAAAACTGATCCGATCCTCCATTCCCACCACAGTAGATATTGAATCCAACTTCACCGATTCGTCTATTTATATACACGCCGATCCTGTCCAAATCCATCAAGTTATCATGAATCTATGCACAAACGCCTACTATGTGATGAAGAAAGATGGCGGAATTCTTGAAATTAAACTATCTGAAGAGCATATTCAACAAGAACATAAAATGAAAATGGGATCGATCCCTCCCGGCGCATACGCCAATATCATGATAAAAGATACTGGACCTGGGATTTCTCCAGATATTGTCGATCGTATTTTTGATCCCTATTTTACGACAAAACCGGAAGGAGAAGGAACCGGAATGGGCTTGGCGGTTGTCCAGGGAATTGTGAGTTCTCATGGTGGTTATATTGATGTAATGAGCAAAGTAGGCCAAGGAACAACATTCAATGTTTATTTCCCATTATCGACCGTTAAAGACAGCAAGATGAAGGTTGATACATACGTTGCGCCTGTTGTAACGAAATTAAGAGGAAAAGTTCTTGTTGTAGATGACGAAAAATCCATTATTCAAATCACGAAAGAACGATTGGAACGAATTGGATTGGAGGTCACCGGCCTCACAGACAGTTTGGAAGCGATGAAATTATTCCAAACCAATCCAAATCAATTCGATCTTGTTATTTCCGACCAAACCATGCCCAAAATTACAGGGATCGAATTATCCAAACAAATGCTCGCTTTGCGCCCCGATCTCCCCATCATTTTATGCACGGGATACAGTGATACGATTGACAAAAACGCATCCCTTAAATTAGGAATTCGCGAGTTCCTTTACAAACCCGTTTCACGGGACGTGTTAATTGAAACTCTGCAAAAAGTTCTCAAATGATAACGCGTCTCATTTGAGTATCAATTCATCCCGCCCTTGCAATTGATCAATGGATCCATCTCCTTGTATTTGCCTGATTTCAGAAAAATCTCCTATAATGAAATATTGGCGTACAAATCCTTGTACTTTTAGTAAATCAATACACATTCATAGATAAATTAACGCGTAGACGGAGAAGAATAATGAAAAAATGGAAAATTTTAATACTCGTACTAATTGGTATTATTGGAATGGCGGGCGCATCGGAAAAAGACGATTTATTTCAAACAGGAGAAAAATGGATCTATAAGCATCAAGGACCGAAACCGGGCAGTTTAAATCCAAAAAAACTCAATGGCGATCGGATTCGAAAATGTTTATCCAGTCAGGGCAACAACGAAAACAAACGATGGGTCGTAGAAGAAAAGTATCCCACGGAAGAAGGCTTTCGATATTTTATTGATAGGAATAGACTGGTTAATAAAATCGAAACGGGCTTTGATACAACAGTCCACTTCAATCCACCTATTCCCTTCGATTGTCAAATACTCCAAAAAGATGAAGAGAAAGAGTATCATTCCGAATTCAATTTTGGACGGCTTCTCGTCTCCTATATGGTGAAGAGCAAACGCCTGAAAAACGAAACGGTTATTGTTCCCGCTGGTGAGTTTAACGACTGCCATCATTACCACAATATTACCATAATTACATTTCGTAACGAGAGCGCGAAAACCGTCATCAGATTGACGCAGGATGTGTTCTATCACCCCAAAGCGCATGGTATCGTCATGGAAATCTCCAAGAGATCTCCCGTTGATCTCGGTGGAAAAATCCTGGACGGACAAACATCAACCAGTGTGCTTAAATTCTATCATCGGGGAGGATGATATAAAAATATCTGCCAGAATCGAGACTGTCACTACCGGCTGACACCCTTCTGGAAGATTGGGAAGAGGAATCGTGATTTCTTTTTCTGAGAGTTCTCTATTCGCCGTTTTTTCTGATTTTCCACAAGATAATAATGCGGCAGGGACTAAAACCAAACAGATTAGATTTAACCAGAAACTGATTTTCATCATCAGAATCATCCCCCTGATTAATTCTTGCCGAATCCCCCCATTTTGGCATTCTATGAATGCTTACCGGTTGATGTGCATGCGGGAGGTAGAACTTTTGTTGACGATCGCGTCAAGACCGGGGGTTTCTTTGATCTTGCCTTGTTGTTTTTTCACTTGTTCGTTGATCGAATCATCCAACGAAGGGGCGCCGAGTTTATCCGCGACCACTTTTGCGGTCTCAATTTCCTGGTTCAACGCGGCTTTTTCCTGCTGGATGCTTTCGATCCGTTCCGTTTTGGACTTAATCGCGCTTTGTACTTTGGCGATCCGGGTTTTCATGCTATCCAGATCCTTCGAATCCGTCCCTGAAGAATGCGCAATTTTATTAAAGGAATCTTCAAGGCTTTTCATATTTTTTTCAAGCGAGTCAATTGAGAGGGAGAGCGATTTTTCTTCTTGGGTTACGCTGTTTTTAATGTGAATAAGCACTTTTTCTTTCGTGCGTACTAATTCACCGCGTAATTGACGGATTTTTTGGATTTGAGGCTCCAATCCCCGCGCAAAAAGAAGATATTTGGATTTGATGAGCCGCAGCTCCGCGGCTAAGTCGTTCGCGCGTTTTTCCTGACCGCGGTCACGCGCTTGCAGCATTAATCCCATTTTTTCTTCAAATGTATCTACGATGCCTGTTTTGCGCTTTCGCTGGGCCAACTCCATTTCCCCTTCACGGATCTCGGTGGTCACATTGAGAACATCTTTCCGGCGCCGCTCCAGTTTTTGGAGTACTTCTTGATTGTCTTTGTATGTCGATTCGGCCATACAGAGCAGTATCAGCATCTCGTCTTCCAAATGGCTGATATCACCACTGATCGCTAGTTCAATTTTGTTCGCGATCGCTTCGGAATCATCGGAGAGGGAATGATGACGGTGGTAATCCACCATTTTTTTTGCTTGCTCAGCGGTGGTCCAGATGACGCGGTTGTCACGAATCACCCGAACGAGTTTGTGCGAAGGAACATTGGATGTCTTTGCGCTTTCTTCTAGAATCGCTCGCATCAACGCGTCGAACCGACTTAAGTCCAATTGACCGTCTTTTAACAAGATCAGATCTTTGATTGATTTCCCTGACACAAGGGAATCAAAAGAAACGTATTCAGGATTTTTCATTTGTCCGTCAATCGAATTCCTATTCTCAGTTCTTGTAGGTAGTTATTGGTTCTTCCAGAATATACGTTTTAGAATTTATGAATTATTCCCCGTGGATCGATAAGGCGCGGTCCACTCTATTTTACAACGTTATCACAACACATTTTCTTTTACCCGTTCTAATCGTAAAACACGATTCCTTTTTTTACGTATTATACGGGACGAAAAGAATAAGTACATCTAAACCGCACCCCATTCTCTCTTAGACAGCGAGATAATTTTTCCTGAATATTCGATGATAGAGAGTCGTTATACCTAAGTATTATCTTTTCGTTTTCAATCTAAGTAGTTAAAATTATTTTATCTTTTTATTATACAAATTGGTATAGAAACTATAAAAAATTAACCATATTTCATAAAATCATCGCGGAAATGGCCTTGTTCTCTCATCTCTGATCAGGATGATAGGCGTAAAAACGTTTTCCAAGTACATGATGAGTGGATTATGGCTGAACGGATATAAACGTAAACTTAAAGATATAATCTTAGATGTCGTTGACGGCTGGATTACTATTTATAATATATTAGCGAGTTTCATCTTGCCGGATCTAATATCCGGGCGCGCCGATAATGATTTCTTTGACCGCTTTACCTTTAGATGGTTTTTGCCGAATATAAATACTGAAACAGTGATAATCCGTATCTTGATTAATGCGCTTAAATATATTGACGCTCGTAAAAACATTCAGGGGCTAGATAAATCTAAATATCGATATATAGAACTCCATTTTTAATAGCGTTATCCAATAGATAAACGGGATTGCAATTCAACGTGGCGACAGAAACTCAACAAGTTCTTTCATCCAGTGGAGCCGGCCTTGAAAACGCCCTTCGTATACTTCACGAAGGGATAACTGCGCTTATTGATCAGTGTGAAGCATCCGGTCAACAGCCTTCCCTCTTTGAAGAGTTAAAAAAAAGTAATCATTTCGTCAATCGATTGAAAGAATGGGGATTAAAAATACCGGAATCGCGTCTGAAAGATTCCATCCTTTGTTTTTTAAAGCACATCGTTCCTCTCATTCAGAAAATGACAGCGGAAGGAATGACTATCCCAGACCAGACCGCATTGCGAGAGGGAGAATCTGTTCCCGATTTTTTATTGCAGGCGGCGATGGATGTAGGAATCGATCTCAATGTCACCAACGAAAATATGGCCGCGGTGATTCGCATTCCCCAACAAGTTTTCAACTTATGGAATGTGGATCGTGTAAAGGAATCACTGAGGCGTCAGGGCATAACGAAAGGGATTCTGGAATCGAATCTACGCCGGATTTTCGAAGAGAAACTGCACGGCCATACGATTCTCGCGGCGAAAGGTAAAGATCCTGTCGTTGGAAGGAATGGCCGGATTGAAGATAGTCTCAAATTATTCACCCGTTCAAAAAGTAATAAATCGAACTCTGCTAGACACTGTGATTTAATTGACCTGAATTTCTTTGAATGCGTCAAAAAAGGCCAAGTGATTCTGCGGAAACATCCTCCCGATGAAGGAGAGAATGGGTGGGATGTTTATGGAAAGGAAATTCCCTCCATCGCGGGATTAAATACTGAATTACCCTCAATTGAGAACTGCGCCCCCCGTGAGGATGGATCGGAACTGCTGTCTGAAGTCGATGGCTGCGCTTATGTGGAAGACAACCGGATTGTTATCACACCGGCGTTGACGATCAACGGAAACGTAGATCACTCGACGGGAAATATTGATACGCATTTATCCGTAATTGTAACCGGCGACGTGATTAGCGGTTTTGAAGTGGATTCCGAAATGGACATCGCTGTCTGTGGGGGGATCGAAGCGGCAAAAGTCAAAGCGGGAGGCACGTTGTTCTGTCAAGGAGGTATCGACGGGAAAGAGGAAGCCCAAGTTACAGCGGGTAAAAATGTAGAATCCCAGTATATCAATCTAGCCAACGTGACAGCGGGCCATTCCATTGTCTCCCAAAACGGCATTGTTCAATCTAATTTGGAAGCGCGGCGGGTGCTATGCGAGGGAAGCAAGGGCCAGATCATGGGAGGAAAAGTATCGGCCTGGTATGATGTGTACGCGCGTACGATCGGTTCCGAGATGGGGGTGGAAACGGAGATCGTTTTAGGGGAAGAATTGCCCAGCCTGCGAGAAAAGATCCGCTTCCTCGCTTCTGACTTGGATGGAAAACTCAAGCAGAAGGGAAAACTGAAAAAAGCGCAAAAAGCTTTATTCGCGCAGAAAACAAAACTGGGAACCTTGCCCCCTCCCCTTCAAGAGAAACTGAAACAAGTGATGGATGCGTTGCGGAAACTGGAACGGCCGCTTAAAAAGTTAAAAGAACAATACAACCAAATCGAAAAAGATATAGAACAGAGTGAAACGTCCATCCGGAAGGTGTGCGCCGAAGAGACAATCTATCCCGGCTCTATCATTCGGATTGCTGGAAAAACTCTGACGGTTAAAAAAATACTAGGGCCAACAATCGTCTATCTCAAAGGGGGAGAATTGGTCACGGCTCCCATTGAAGAGAATTCAGATAACGAGTAAGCAAGAAGGATCATAATTTCTATCATGCTTAGCAGTGAAAACTTTCAACGAGAGATGATGAAGAAAGTCATCGAAGAACGCATCGATGATATCGGCGCGATCGCGCGGAAACAGCAAATCGACAATTCATTTCGTAATGTGAAACAACAATCCGTTCCCCAAGAAGAACCAGAGGAAGAAAATAATAGATTTGTCCAGACCATCCGCGAAGGATCGATGGATAAGATCAAGAACGCCATCCTCGAAGTCCGGCGGGAAATTAAACAACATAAAGACTTGGGAAGGATATCCACATCCGGTTTACAAATAGCGAAAAAGTTCCACGAAAGTTCAGAACAGTTTTTGAAAAAAAAACTCTGGCTGGAAGACGCCAAACAAAAAATCGAACAACTATGGCTTTTGAAAGAATCCGGTAAACAGGATCCTTCCATTGAAAATAAATATAATACACTTGTTAAACAAACGAAAGCCGTCCAGGAAGACACTCTTTCCAATGCGGATACCTTAATAAAAGCCTATGAACAACTTGACAACCAAGTCCAACGTGACCGCAAAGCCGAAAAGGGATTGCAAGATACATTCAAGCGATGTTTAGATCATCTTTCTCAGAAAGATAGGGGAAAACTGGAAATCCTTGTCCGGAAACAGGTCGAAGGGCAAGGAATCGACCGCCGTATCAATGTTTTATCCAAGATGATCGAACAACTCTCCGCATCCGTTCCCTCGATTCGCAAGGAAGAAGTCACACGCTTATATCAAGAGGCGAAATCCGCATTCGAGAAAAAATACTACCAGGAAAGCGCGCAGATTCTCGATAAACTGTTTAAATTTGACCGGAAAAATCTCGGAGGGCACCGGCTGCGCGCGGAAATATATAAGGCGCGGGGCAACCGGATCGCCTTTTTGTGTGAACTCCGGATGATCGCCGAGATCCCGGACGCGGAAGCGAGGGATTTCACGACGCTGGCGGATGTCTTACTCGAAGATGGGCAAACCGATGATCCATTTATGTTATACGAAAAAGCCATCGCCAAGCAACCAAGCCGGGAGAATCTCGAACGACTCGCTGATCTTTCCTGCCAAATGCGGCGTTGGTACCGGGCCGTGCAGCTCTATCAGCAAATTCTGAAAACTTATCCCGATGACGCTGGTGTGATGCACAAACTTGGCGCCGCTCTCTATGAAGACAATCGAAAAGAAGAAGGATTTGATATTCTTCGAAACGCCATCCAACTACAAGATAACAACGCCCAATCGCATGTCTGTGTGGGGCGGATGTACCGCCGTTTAAAAGATACCCGGATGGCGAGTCAATCGTTCGCCCGCGCCATTGAACTCGAAGAGAACAACGCGGACGCGTATTATTGGCGAAGCGTTGTGCGCTATGACCGGGCCGAGTTTGAGGAAGCGTTGCAAGAAGCGCAAAAAGCCGAAACTCTGGAAAAGGAGCGGCCCCGGAATGTGCTTCATCTCGCCCGGTGTAAAGCGGCGTGCAATCAACCGTCTGAAGCCATTGAAATCCTTGAGCCGCTTCTCAAAGACGCGAATCCCGCCGTGGATGTTTTGCTGGCGTATTCCGAGTTTTGTCGTCAGTGCGGAAGGGTGGAGAAAGCCTTGAAACCATTAGGCGATTTTGTTAAACGGTTTTCCTGGCAACCACAGATCCGGGCGGAATACGCTCTCCTGCTCACCGAAGCGGGTCGCTTGGAAGAAGCCTCCCAATACCTCAACCCCAATCCCACGAAAAAACGTTAAAAACATTCATCAAGATTGACCCAGTGTTTACTGTCTTGCGAAAATCTGTTAAAAAAAGAACATAGGGATATTTCTCAATAATATGGGAAAACCCAGAAAACGAATTACTCATTGGAGGTTTGTTATGATTTCATGTTTGTATCGTGTATTGGCTATCTTTTTATTTACACTGATGTCAATTTCACCATTATTGGCTAACGATTTTCAAACTGCCGTTCCTGAAAACCAAGGTTTTTCCGCCGAACGGTTACAAAGAATCACTCCTGTTATGCAGGATTTTGTTGATCGAGGACTCTTTCCGGGAATGAGTGTCACAGTCGCACGGAATGGCAAAATTGTATTCTCTCAGCGATATGGATTTATGGATGTTGAAAGTAAAAAGCCTCTCGAAAGCGACGCGATCTTCCGCATTTATTCGATGTCCAAGCCGATTACAGGCGTTGCCGCGATGATGCTTCTTGAAGAAGGAAAATTTCTGCTGGATGATCCGATTTCAAAATATATCCCTGCGTTTAAAGAGACAAAAGTTTTTGTGAAAGAAGACAATGGTGAAATTGAAACGGTTGAAAAAGAGCGTCCAATCACCATACGGCATTTACTTTGTCACGCGTCCGGACTTGGTTATGGTTGGGGAAATGATCCTGTGAGTTCAATTTACCGGAAAGAGTCCGCCAAATATATGGATAAACCAATAAACCTGGAAATATTCGCAAACGGATTGGCGTCTGTCCCCCTCTATTTTCAGCCAGGAACCGATTGGCAATATAGTTATTCCATCGATGTCGTGGGACGCTTAATTGAAGTCGTATCAGGGATGACACTGGAAGAGTTCTTCCAAAAAAGGATTTTTGATCCATTAGAAATGAAAGACACAGGTTTCTATATCACAAATGATAAGTTGCCGCGTCTCACGACACTCTATCGTTATGAACAATCGGATGGATTAGTTCCCGATCATTCGATATCACGTTATCAAAAAGAGAGCGCTTCGTTTCAGTCGGGTGGTGGTGGATTATTGTCAACAACATCCGATTACCTTCGCTTTTTACTAATGCTATCCAACCAAGGGGAATACAAAGGGAAAAGACTGCTTGCGCCTCAAACAATCCGATTGATGGGTTGTAATCACTTACCCGATGGCGTTACATTGCCGTGGGGAAAATTGTACGGACATGGCTATGGCTTAAGTGTATCGGTTTTGACCGATTTGTCTAAAAGCCCAACTATGGGATCGGTTGGTGATTTTGGATGGGATGGCGCCGCGTCAACTTTCATGAGAGTCGATCCCCAAACAGGAATCGCCATTCTTTTAATGACTCACCGGATGCCCTGCGATGACGAGATTCAATTGAAACTAAAAAATCTTGTTTACCAAGCGATAGAATAACAACCTATAGTTGTTCTGTCATGACGCCGCTTCTCATTCAAATCACGCTTCAAAAAGTTGATCGGGATTGATTATGAACCAACGTGTTTTTCGGGGGGGGGGTAGAGGCGGTTTGTAAAACGCTGGTATACAACGAAACAGGAGAAGTTACCGTCTACGCGAGGTGGAACGTTGTGGAGAGCGGCTTCCTGATGTAGAAACGCGGGGTTGAGCGGCGGACGAACGTGATGGGCTGGAATAAGTGCGGCTGGAGGTTCTAGGCTGTGAATAGGTTGAACTGCTTCCCCGGTAAGAGGATCGGCTTGTTGTTCTCGGTTGCGAATAACTCGAACTACGTCCCTGGTAGGAGGATTGGCTGGAGGTTCTCGGCTGTGAATAGGTTGAACTGCTTCCCTGATAAGAGGACCGGTTTGTTGTTCTCGGTTGCGAATAACTCGAATTGCTTCCCCGGTAGGAGGATTGACTGGAGGTTCTCGGCTGCGAATACGTTGAACTGCTTCTTTGATAAGTTGACCGGTTGGAAGAAGTCGGTGATGAATACGATGAACTGCTTCCACGATAAGAAGCCCGGCTTCGAGAAGCCGGGCTGATTCGTGCTGTTGTATTGCGTGATGCGCTGACTTTAGATGGCGTCGTCGTTTGTGACCGCGTTGTTTCTCGCTGGATCGAAGTCCGGCTGGGAGCGGCCGGTGCGGTTCGTTTAGTAGCCGTTCGCGGCGCGCTCACTCTTGCTGGTGTTGTCGTTTGTGAGCGCGTAGTCTCTCGCTGGATCGAAGTCCGGTTGGTAGTAGCCGGTGCGGTACGTTTAGTAGTCGTTCGCGGCGCGCTCACTCTTGCTGGTGTTGTCGTTTGAGTCCGCGTAGTCTCTCGCTGGATCGAAGTCCGGTTGGTAGTAGCCGGTGCGGTACGTTTAGTAGTCGTTCGCGGCGCGCTGACTCTTGCTGGTGTTGTCGTTTGTGTCCGCGTAGTCTCTCGCTGGATCGAAGTCCGGTTGGTAGTAGCCGGTGTGGTACGTTTGGTAGCCGTTCGTGGCGCGCTGACTCTTGCTGGTGTTGTCGTTTGCGCTCGCGTTGTTTCCCGCTTGATCGATGTGCTGTTAGCCGCCGATGGGGTCGTCCGTTTATTTGTCGTCCGCGGCTCGTTTGCTCTCGGTGGTGTTGTTGTTTTTGTCCGTGTGGTTTCCCGCTGGATCGCTGTCCGGTTCTGTTTCGTCGCTGGAGCGGTTTGAGGATTAGTACGATTTCCTAACCTTGTGCGCGCATTCGTTCGCTGCGGCGCCGCGACTTCGCGAGTTTGGGTCCGCGTTGGGCTGAAGCCCTGATTGTTTACTGGCCGTGTCCGAGCTGTTTTAGCGGCGGTTCTACGAGCGTTTTCCATTGTCGCATTCACACCGCCCCCGCCTGTCTTAACTTGCGGATTCGCAGTTGTCATCGTTCGATCCGTATCGCGCCGGTTCTTCGTTGTAACCACTCGTCTCGGAGGAAGTTCTGGAAACGCTTTCGCGCCGACGTTGATATGATCGATTCGGTTTTTCTCAAGGGTCGCGCCCATGTTACGTGGCTGACCGCCATCATGGAAATCCTTCTGGGGAACTACTGTAACCGCATTTGACACGTACTGATTCTGATAGATATGAGTTGAATTGTCCGTAATATAGTTATTTGTTATAAACGTATCTCCATGTTGAGGCCGATCACCAGGATGAGGCCGGTGCGTTCGGCGGTCGACATAAATCGACCGTGGATGATACCATCTGTGATACGGATCTCTCGGTCCCAAGGGGAACCATCCGACACAAGGCTGATCGTAGTGCCCGCCACCTAGTGAAAAGTGGAAATATTTCCCATGTTTCGCGTAGGTGAACGAAACCAGCGCGGGATGCCAGACGGGGCGGTGCCAACCGAATCCAAAATGCCGGTTCCGGCTATGATACGTCATGTAAGCCACATCTGTCGGTATCCAGCACCAGTGGTGACGGGGATGATAAAACCATCGTCCATAATGATACGGAGCCCATCCCCATGGTTCGTACGAGACCCACGTCCACCCATAAGGCGGACGCCAGATCCAGCGACCATCCCGATACGGAGCCCAGTTGGTGACGGTTACATTTACAGTTGGGTTCCAGACGCGGCCGTATTCCTTGGTTTCAACCCATGTGCCATATTCGTCCAGATCGCGGTATCCTGAGATGCGGGTTGTGACATATTGGGTTGACGTATGTGTGGCCCGCCGGGCGTCGCGGAGATCGCACCAACGATCGAATGTATCCTCCGGCGCCGCGTTGTCGATGCGGTGCGTGGTTGGATCTGGTGTCTCGGCGATAAGCCGGTCACCGGTTTTCAACCGGTAGAACTGATCCTGACCTTGGTACACTTGGATCTCACCGCGCCGGATAACGACCTCAGTTCCTCCGTTTTCGACAACATTGAATCGGACATTCGCTCGATTTGTGATTCCCGCCGTAACAGCCTGGGTTTCAATTTCTATGGGCGGTCTCGTTTCATCGATATTCAATGCGTTGATGACCACCGTTCCTTTCACGACAACGAATCGGGTTAAAGCGTCATCGAGAATCGGGATTTCCACAAACGCGTCTCCTGACAGACGAATAACCGTATCGTCTTCAAGTTGGATCTCCAAGCGTCCATCGGTGTTGGTATAGAGTTTATCCCCTGCCATCAGGGGGGTGTTGATTGTGACATCGGTCCAATCTTCATCGTTGGTTCGCAGCATGGCCGCGGAGCCTTCTATATACGACACTCGCGCCACACGAAGTTCCACTTCAACCTCTTCTGCGGCAAAACTGTAAGAAACGATATTCAACCCTAAAAAAGCGAAAATGGCGAACGTGGTGATGGTGTGATTTCGCTGTAACGGTTTCATCGTCCTTCTCCTCTCTGTGGAGCGGTTATAAGGCTCCGGAATGGTTCGACTCAAAAAAATTTATAAAACTCATGTGAATACGATTTCGTTTGGCTTTTACTCTATATCATCGTTTGGAAATCTCACATAGCTAAAAAACAGATTTTTTTAGATGAAATGGACTTCGGGGAAAATAAAATAAATTTATCCTAAACACTGAATTCGTGTGATCTTATCGTTTCGAATCCTTCCCGTCTTCTGGATTTTCAACCTATGTTGTGAAATACTGTGGGAGGAAAGAGACCGATTTCTATTCGTATTCAATAGGTTTGAAAGTGTGAGAGGAGAGATGACGCAACGGCTTTGGTGGAGTTTTGGCGATCCCCGCGAAGAAGGGAATCAACTTGTAACCGATTTTTATTATAAAACCGGTAAACACATGCGATTGACGCTTCCGTGGCCGGCCCGCCGGTTTACCGCCGCGGGGGAACTTCCCATTCAGGTCAATGGGGGGGATGACAGGGGTGAGTGGATCGAAGATTTTTCCACCGGTTCAGTCGAGACGGGACGCCGATTGTATAGCTTATTAGGTAAAGAAGCGCAGGAAACTTTAATCCGGAGTTTCGCCAATCTTCCACCGGAAGTAACCAACCGGGTTTTATACTTACAGTTTCCTCCACCATCCCCGGAAAATCGGGAACTCTGCCTGGCGATGGAGGATCTGCCTTGGGAACTGCTTCATGATGGGAATGATTTTATCTCCTGGCGTTATTCCCTCCAGATTGTCCGTTCGCATTCAAGGGATTTCTATCCCATCCAATCCAGTCAAAATCCAATTACATCGTGGGGGATTCTGTTGCTGCGCCCGTTCATCCAAGCGGGGGAAAAACACTGCCGCAACGTCGGATTAGAGCCTCTCAAACAGGGTGTGGAAGAAGTAAACGCGCTGCGCCGGTTGGAAGAACAAACCCATGGTCTCGTCCGGATCGGGCCACGGGGTGAAACCGGGAAAGACGCCGGTATTAGGACTTTCGATGAACTCGAGAGTATTCTGTTCTCTTCTCACGGAGAGCCGTACCACATGATCCATTACGTGGGACATGGTGTCGTTTACGACGATGATCCTTGTCTCTGTTTCGAGAATGGATCCGGAGCGATTGATTATGTTTCCGTCGAACGGCTGCAGAGACTGTTTCTCGCTGTGCGGGACGCCCGGCCGAACCGGCTGCCGAAACTCTTCTTTCTTAACGCGTGCAGTTCCTCAAGCCGGGGACGCTATTCCGCCGGATTCGCGTCGGGGCTGCACGATTTAGGGATGTGTGTGCTGGGATACAATACAGAAATCCGCGACGATGAAATGCCCATACTCGCTGCGCAGAGTTTCTATCAATCCTTATGCGTAGACCAATCATTACAAAATCCCAACCAAAATCCCAATGTTTTAACCTCGATCGGAAGCGCCCGGCGGCGGCTGCGCAGCCACGTCAATGAAGCGGCGCCGCTTTGGGGAAGTTTGCGGGTTTATCTGCCGTCGGAAATCTCGTTCCGGGTGCATGGGCGGGGAGTCGTCGAACGAACTCTCCAGAAGATGTACACGCATTACGCGCAGTGGATGAATCCGGATGATTACACCGATCATTTATCGATTGGAATTCTCTTCGCGATCTTTTTCGGGGGATTGATGGGATTGGCGAATCTATTGTTTATCTCGCCGGAACTGGTCCTCTCGCGGCATTTAACGTATCAAGAGATCGTCAGCGAACTGACTCGGATTTTTCTCGTCGGCCCAATCTCATTTCTAGCGGCGTCGATTTTTACCGCTTTCCAAACGCAGATGAACCATCGTTTCCTTTTGCCGATCGCCGGCCGGGCTCCGCTGGGGAAGCGTCTGCGTCATATATTCTGGTCGATACCCTCAATCGCCGCCGCCGGCGCCGCGTTTGGGCTTTTGTTTTCCTATTCTTTCGCCCGGCTTGATCTACTAACGACTCAAACAAAGAGTCTTGTTTTCCTAACGGGGATTCCAGTCAGTGTGTTCTGGTATTCACTCGTAGGAATTCTGGGCGTGGCGCTCTCCCTCTCTCTCTTTCTCGCCAGCTGGATCGGATCTTATCACCGCGAAACGCTTCACTCCTACCGAACGTTTTATGTGCTCCTGATCTTTTTAGGAGTAATGCTGCTTGGAGATCTCTTTTTTATCGGCCGTTCAAATGGCGCTTATGGAAGATACCGGTTCGCCGGATGGATTCTCTACGCGGCCCTCGATATTTTCGCGTATTCCCTGGCTTGCGCCAAATTCTTGAAGGAAACCTCCTGGCGCGCCTCGCAAAAAAGCGCGGGGGTCACTTCGCTCTCCTGGCGGAAACTGCTTCCATTACTGGGCGGTGTGTTCCTGGTTGGAGTGTGTTATTACCTGCTGGAAGTATCGGTTCGATTCGAAAATTACACGATCCGGACCGCGCTGGTAGAACGCAAGGAAGCGATCGAACGCGGTGAAGATAATCCCCTCGCTGAGCGCATTCTCGAACGGGCGTTGCGTCAGCGCGCTATCAGCGAACTGCCGGACCGCGAAGCGGCGCAGGAAGATTGGCTTCTCTCCATCGTCGCCGCTGACTATAAACTCTATGCCGCGAAACACGAAGTCGATCCCGATAAGCGATTGCGCGCTTTAGAGCAATGCCTGGACTTTTTAACCATCAGTAAAAACCTCAATCCCGAAGTGGAGTACAAAGATTATTATTATAACATTTTGGCGATGTTCGATGTGCTTTCAGCTGATCTGTCGGATATACCTTCTACGAAAAAGAAAAAATATGAAGAAGCCGTCGAAATGGCCCGTAAAGCGGTGGACAAGGACGATAAAAACTTCGCGTATCTGGACACGCTGGCCCGCGCGTTATCAAAATTGGCCGTCTTCCAAAATGACACAGCGATGTTAGACGCGGCTGAAACCTATACTCGCGAGGCGGAGTGGTGCGCATTTTTCCTCCGAAGCCCCAGCGCTGGAGAGGTCAAAAAATCAATCGCCGAAGTGGCGGATTATATAAACAAACAGAAAAAATCATTAAAAGACGAATAAACATGAGAGTCATACAGCCGTTTATAATCGATCGAATTCATGGAGCGTGATTATGAAAAGAGTTCTATTTTATACGATTCTGTTGACGTTCGTTTGGGCAAGCGCCTCCGTCTATGGAGAGGTGAAGGCGTATGAAGAAGAGATCGTTATACCCACGTGGGAAATCGGGCCGCCACAGGTTCATTCCAACTTCCCCGATTCGGGCAGGAACATCTATCCATATACATTAAATGATGTTCTAACAGATAAAAAAGTCGATAAAACATATAAAGGTGTCTATCTCGAAAATGATTACATAAAGGTCTTGATTCTGCCGGAAATCGGTGGACGTTTGCATGGCGCGCTGGACAAGACCAACGATTATGTCTGGTTCTACTGGCAGCGCACAATCAAACCCGGCCTTATCGGTATGACTGGAGCCTGGATTTCCGGTGGTATTGAATGGAATTTCCCTCATGGCCACCGGCCATCCTGTTTCATGCCCGTCGATTATAGGATCGTCAACAATGAAGACGGCAGCGCCACCGTTTGGGTGGGGGAGACCGAACCGATTTACCGCATGCGCTGGATTATCGGGATGACGGCGTTCCCTGATCGCAGTTATATTCGCTGTGATTATATCTTCGTCAATCCAACCCAATCGAAACATCCATTTCAATTCTGGGCGACATCAGCCACCCACGCCAATGAGTTCGCGCAAGCCCAGTTCCCCGGCGATATGGTTACCGGTCATGGAAAACACCAGTTTTGGAATTGGCCGATTCATGATGGCGTCGATCTGACATGGTGGAAGAATTCACCCAACGCGAGCAGTTATTTTGCATTCAACAATCCCTCCGACTGGTTCGGCGTCTACGACCATCAGGCGGAGGGGGGCATGATTCATGTGGCCAATCACCATATCATGCCCGGCAAGAAACTATGGACCTGGGGATCGGGACCGTCCGGCCGGATCTGGGAGGACATCTTAACTGAAGGTGGGGGACCGTATTTTGAACCCCAAGCGGGCGCATGGAGCGACAATCAACCGGATTACCACTGGATGTGGCCCAATGAAGTGAAAACAGCCCATGACTATTGGTATCCTGTGCGGGATACGCGCGGTTTTCATCATGCGGATAAAGATTTCGCCGTCAATACCGATGTGGCGGATGGTATGGCGTTTGGGGCCGTCTATTCAACCGGATGCGTTAAAAATTACAAAGTTGTTCTGAAAAATGTGAAAACCAATTCCATTCTCTCCTCAACATTCGCGGATATTTCCCCAGACCGGCCCTATTCTGTTCAAGTGGAAACCCCTCAAAACACAACGGTCTGCGATTTGGAACTGACCGTCTATGACAAGACCGGAAATACGCGCATCCAGCTGCGGCAGCAGGAACCAAAACAGGTGGATCTCCCCGCCGGCCAACGCGATCCCGGCGATCCGGACAAGATGAATCAGGATGAACTGTTCCATGCGGGCGAATGGCTTGATAAATTCACCCGCACTTCGCAAGGACTCAACTATTACAAAAAAGCCTTGGAAAAAGACCCTAAAGACACCCGCATAAATACAGAAATGGGATTTTACGCGTTGAAACAGGGAAAATGGAAAGAAGCGTTGGATCATCTCGACCGCGCGTTGGAGCGGGACAACGATTGTTCCCGCCTCTATTTTGGAAAAGGGATCGCCTATAGGGGCTTGCGGGATTTCGAAGCGGCGTACGACCAATTCTACCGGTCTACATATTCATATGATTTCTATTCGAGCGGATACTACAACCTGGCTCAAATCGATTTGCGCTTAGGACGTTTTCAAGAAGCCATCGAAAAATTGAATGAATCCGCCAGCCAAAATGGCAAATATGCGGATATCCCCGCTCTCCGCGCTGCCGCATACCGTCATTTAGGAGAAGAGAAACAAGCGCTCACCAATGCGGAACGAGCCATCGAATTAGACCCGCTGCATTTCATGGGCGGATATGAAAAGATCCTCGCTCTACACGATCGAACCACCGCCGCCGAATGGGAACAGACGTGGACTTCGATTATGCGGGATTCCGCCCAGAACTATATGGAATTGGCGCTCGTTTATGCCAACGCCGGTCTCTTCGAAGACGCGGACCTTGTTCTCAATCTCTTCTCGAAAGGGAAAAAAGACACCGAAATTCATCCAATGGTCAATTATTTCCGTGGCTATTTCAAAGAACTGGCCGGAGACGTTCCGGGCGCGTCCGTCTTTTATCAACGCGCCGCAAAAGGCCCAGTCGATTACACCAATCCCCACCGCCTGGAAGGCAAAGCCGCCCTTGAAGCGGCGATCCGGAGCCAACCCGATGACGCCAATGCGCGTCTCTATCTCGGCAATCTCCTCTACGCGCGCGGACAGCGCGAAGAAGGCTTCGCGTATTGGAAAGAAGCGGTTGAGAAAAATCCAAACTTAGTCCACGCATGGCGGAACGTGGCGTATGGAGAACATCATTTTAAAAGGAATTTGGATAATTCATACGACGCCTATCAAAAAGCCGCGCAACTCGATCCAACCGACGCCCGCGTGCTTCTGGAACTCGATCAGGTATCCGAACAGCTGGGACGCCCCGCCGGGGAACGGCTCGCGATACTCGAAGCGCGGCAAGATGTGGTGCGCATGCGGGATGATCTCCTCTCCCGGCTGGTCGATCTGCGTCTGATCGCGGGAGACGCCGCCTCGTTGAAAGAAGCGTACAAAACACTCAGCCAACACCATTTCCATAGCTGGGAAGGCCAATACGGTATCCACCACGGCTGGGTGGAGGTCAACCAGAAATTGGGAGATATAGCGTTCGATAAACAAGATTATCTAGCCGCGCTGGAATATTACAACGAAGCCTGCCGGTATCCGAAAAACTTAGAGGTGGCGGCCCGCACACCCGATTTCCGCGCGCACGTTTATTGGAATCTAGCCAAAGTCTATATCGCGATGAAAAAGAAGGATCTAGCCAACGATTACATGCGGAAGATCCTCGCCGAAAAATACACACGCCCCCATCTCGGCACATTCTTCCAAGCCCTGTCACAAAAAGCGCTGAATAATCCAACCGAGTATGAATCCCTGCTGGATAGTTTAGAAAAACGCGCGCGGGATCTGACATCAGGTGATTTCAGAAGCCGGGGAAGACCCGCGACAATCGGATACTATCTCCTATCCCTGGTCCTCCAAGAAAAAGGCGACACAGAAGGCGCCATAGAAGCCCGCAAAACAGCCTACGAACGCGACCCACGAATCATGCGCGCCGCCATCCGCGAAGCCCAACTTGACATCGCGCGAGCGCATCAGTGATGTAATAAGCGCGAACGTCCGAGGCGAATGGACCACGGGCGTCCTGCCCGTGATTCAATATTCCATCTATCCAACAATCTAGATATCATTTTGTCTGAATTTTGTCTGAATCTGGATGGCCAGGATTAACTGGATGAGCAGGATTTTTAAAATTCATTCATTGATAGTATCATGTCACCCATATGAAGTGATGAGGCAACAAAAATCAATATAGAGGAATCATTGAGCGAATTCTCCCCCCAAGCCTGAGGGGAGTTAGGGGGGGGCGCATCGATGAAACAACCCCCTCCTAACCTCTCCCAGGCTTGGGGGAGGAATCTTTTACTTTAGATGGCTGACCAATTACCATTGATATAACCATCCATTGAACGCCACAACTCTGAAGATCCATATCCTGAATATCCTTTCATCCTGTATATCCAGATTCAGACAAAATAGCCACACAATCTCGCAACAGAGGTCATTAAGCTATTGATTTCTCCCCCATTCTACAATAGATGTTGACACATCAATAAATCTATCCAGAATGTTTAAGGTTCGCATTCACGGTTTAAGGAGACTCCATTTCATGAACGACAATCTCAAATTATTATTCAAATTATCCATTTGTCTTTGCGCCGTATTTCTTCTCACCGCCGCCCCCCTTTTCGCGCAGGAGACGGATGATAAGGAAGAATGTAAAATCATCACGCTGGACTATCTCTATAAAAAGGACGAACTTGGAATCAAGCCCGTCGATCCCGATTATCCCCAAAATTTGCAATGGTCCACAGAAGGGCATACGCTCGCGTATTTGGTCTCCCGCGCCACGGAAGCGCCACACATGGTTTTCTACAATCCCGTCAATGACGCGACAGCGTTTTTAATCACCCCCTGCGCCCTGCATGACGCGCTGATCCAACTGGCTTCAAAACCGGAAGGCGTGGCGATCGCGCCTTACTCGTTGGTTCAATACATTCCGGACGACGCGACAGAGGTAGAAACCATTGACCGGTATGATTGGCTCAAAGACGAGGACGCGGTCCGGCTGCATGTCAAAGGAAAAAAGTATACATGGGATCTAGAAGAAAACCTTCTCGTTGAAGAAGAGGAAGAGAAAACCTTTTTACCCGCAGGTGAGAAAAACGATATCGAGTATTCTCCAAACGAACGCTTCGCCGCGTACACGCGCGCGAACGATATCTATGTCTACGACACCGAACAGAAGAAAGAGATCCGTCTCACCCACGATGGAAGCGAATCAACCCTCAACGGACGCATGACCTGGGTTTATTGGGAAGAACTGCACTACCGCCGTGGATACCGGGCGTTCTATTGGTCCCCCAACAGCGACACGCTCGCCTACCTGCAATTCGATGAAACCGGCGTTTCTACTTATCCTGTCGTCGACTATTCTACACCGGTTCCCAAAGTGCGGAACATGTTCTATCCCAAAGCGGGCACGCGGAATCCCGCTGTGCGCGTCGGCGTCGTTTCGCTATCCACGCGGGACACGCAATGGATCGACCTGCGGGAACCATACGAGTATATCGCCCGTGTCGCTTGGACCCCCGATGGAAAGAAACTCGCGATTCAAGCGTTAAACCGCGCCCAAGACCGTCTCACTCTCTTATTCGCCGATCCCGGTGATGGGACCAGCGAAATCATTCTTGAAGAAACCGATGACGCCTGGGTCAACGCGCACGGCGGCCCCTACTTCCTCGAAGATGATAACGCCTTCCTCTGGCTGTCCGAACGCAGCGGGTATCGCCCACCTCTACCGCTATTCCAACGACGGCAAGCGGGTCAAGCAACTCACCGAAGGCGATTGGGAAGTCAATCCAAGCCTTTGGAGCATTCAAATCACTATCGACAAAGATAAGAACCGGGTGTTTTTCAATTCTTCCAAAGCCTCCCCCTTGGAGAGACACATCTATTCCCTTTCCACAAATGGTGGACGCCTGCGCCAATTGACCACGGAACCAGGAACACACAGCGCAACCTTCTCCGCCGATAAGAGATACGCGGTCATTCATTTCAATAACCTCCATGTTCCAAAGCGCGTACAAGTGATTGACACGCGCGGAAAAGTGATTCGGACATTGGGAGAAACCACTTTCGAAGATTACGCCCCCTATCGGTTGCAGCGCTCTGTGTTGACCGAACTGCAAGGCCCGAACGGTCTGACCTACTATGGCCGCATAACCAAACCCTTCGATTTCGATCCAGAAAAACAATATCCAGTAATCGTTTATGTGTACGGCGGCCCTGCGACACAGGTCGTTTCAAACACGTTTACATCCATGCGCGATCTGGCGTTCGTCAACCGGGGCTTTATCCTTTTCGGATTCGACACCCGCGGCACAACCGGACGCGGGCGGGAATGGATCAACGCCATCCACCACAATGGCTGCGAGATCCCGTTAAAAGACCTTGCGTTCGCGGTTGAATACTTAAAGACACTGCCCTATGTGGATCAGGAAAATATCGGAATCTGGGGATGGAGCAATGGAGGCTACATGACCTGCTGCGCGATGATCAAATCCCCCGGCGTATTCCGCGCGGGCGCGGCGGTCGCCCCCCTTACGGACTACGCGCTCTACGACACAATCTACACCGAACGATACATGGGACTCCCCGATGACAACGAAGAGGGCTACAAAGAAAGCGCCCCCGGCAATTTCGCGGAAGACTTGGAAGGAAGCCTGCTAATCGCTCACGGCGTGAGCGACGACAACGTCCACATCCAAAACGTCTATTCCCTCGTGGATAAACTGCTCGAAGCCGAGAAAGATTACGAACTCTACCTCTACCCCCAACGCGACCACGGCATCGGGGGCGATAAACGAAGATATCACCTTTTCCAACGGATTCTCGATTTCTTTGAACGGAAATTGAAAGAAGATCGATAGATCATCAGCGAAAGATCGTAGTGATGGGTGGCCAGGGCAAGGTTTTTCATCTAAAAGCCGCCACCGCGCGGCGTTGTCGTTACTGGCGCTACATCCCAGTAAATTATACAAGGGGAGAAAAGCATCCCCCTTAGCTCCATTACTAGTGAGATCCAATTACGATTTGCCCGGGTTCAAAATAATATAACACTTGAATCGCTTTAAAAAAAGAAAATTCATCATCGATCTCTGCATTTTCCTCTGACCAGATGTGAACCGTGAATTTAATCAATTTCTTTTTATTAGGGATACGAATCCTTCTCTTCTCATCATTTGAATCAACAAATGTGAGAGTGGGGGAATATTCATAAAAGAGATCAAGGAAAGAAAAAGGATTTTCGCCGATAAAAAAAGTTGACTGCCCATTTGTTAATTCTCGTATTTTATATCTGACACCATCCTCTCCGTACCTGATAGTAAAATCTTTTAAGGAAATATTAGTATTATTAACTACTTCTATAATAATATAACAACGAGACTGTATCACTAAATATATGAAAGGAACAACAATAACCGCACAAAGAATCCAAAGAAGCCTTCGCCATTTAGTCCCTTTGATAATTGGTATCATCATATTTCCCCCGTTAAAAACGAATTTCGCTAAAAGTGTATTCATACTCAAAAATGATTCAAAAACACGACAAACAGCCTTGCTATAAAAGTAACACAAACAAGAATATTCGCCAATTTTCGTTTTTTTGGCAATTATTTAGGAAAAATCAGACAAGATAAATTACTTTACAGAACCCTCAACATGCTTCCAAGCATGATAGGAACTGCGGACAAGGGGGGCGGATTCGACGTGGCGGAAACCGAGTTCCTTTCCACAGCGGGAATACGTCTCAAACTCATCGGGGTGGACGTAGCGGATTACGGGATGATAGTGAGGAGAGGGGCGCAAGTATTGTCCGATGGTGACGATGGAACATCCAGCCTCCCGCAGATCCTTCATCACATCAAACACTTCAGATTGTTCTTCCCCCAGCCCCACCATGATTCCAGATTTCACCGCTAAGTCCGGATAGGCGCGGGCCGCTCGTTGGAGGAGTTCAAGGCTGCGGTGGTAATCCGCCTGTGGACGGACAGTTTTATAGAGGCGGGGAACCGTTTCCACATTATGGCTCAGAACGGAAATCTCCGCTTTCAAGACTGTTTCGAGCGCTTTTTGATCTCCCTGAAAATCAGGGATGAGAATCTCCACCGCGCAATCTGGAGAACGCTCCTTCACCGCTTGGACTGTCATGTAAAACTGCATGGCGCCTCCATCCGGCAGATCGTCGCGGGTGACGGATGTGAGAACCACGCTTTTTAATTCCATCTCACGAACCGCTTGCGCGATCCGTTCCGGCTCGGTTGGATCGAGAGGTTTTGGCGCCACGGACCGGACCGCGCAGAAGCGGCAGGAACGTGTGCAGGTATCCCCCAACAAAAGAAACGTCGCGGTTCCATGATTCCAACATTCGCTGATATTCGGGCAACGCGCTTCTTCACAGATCGTATGAAGGCCATGATTGTGGACGATCGCGCTTGTGGAACTTCGCTGCGCTCGCACGGGCGCTTTCACCCGGAGCCAAGGCGGTTTCGATCCTTGCCGGGAAGGTTGTAAACGTTTCTGAGTAGATGATTCAGACATAATTGTAATTATTATATTCTATTCCAGATAAAATCAGGGGATTACTAAGGATACTTTTTTGGCACAGCCCAAGCCGGATTCAATTCCCCATCGCGCCAATATGGCCTGCCTTCTTTTCATTCCATTAACTTCTCTCTATAAACCAATCATTCTAACACACTGATATAATTAAATTTATTGTTCCTGTTCCGTTTCTGGAATACTACTTGCTGTGAGGTAGAATCCGAAAAGTTGCGCGTATAATATTGAACGCAGGATCACAGGATAACGATGAAAGTAAAAAAGGCATATAAATACATCGCAGGATTGATAGTATGCGCGATAGCCGCGTCCGCTGTCAACGCCTTCGCCTATGATCGCCGTACACCGATTGTGGAAGCGGTGGAAAAGGTTCTGCCTTCCGTCGTTGATATCCTTACCACCAAAGATGTAAAAGTTTCCACGTTTCCTTTCCGGTCTTCATTTTTCCGAACACCGATGGATGATCTCTTTGTGGAAACATACAGTTTGAAAAATCTTGGGTCAGGCTGTGTGATCGAAGGTGGCTACGTCATCACAAATTACCACGTGATTTCGTATGATTTCGGCCCTGCGGATAAAATATTCGTTACCGTCTATGGAGAAAAAGATCTCCGAGAAGCGACAATAATCGGCGGCGATCCTTATCAAGAAGTGGCGATCTTACGGATCGAAGGCCCCCATCCAGAGCACTACCTGCCTTGGGGCGAATCGGACGACCTAATGGTTGGAGAAACCGTAATCGCCATCGGAAGCGCGCTGGGTCAGCCATTTACCGTAACGAACGGAATCATCAGCGCCCTGAATCGAACCATTGAAGGAAAAAACGAACGCCCTTTAACAAACTTGATTCAAACCAACGCCGATATCAACCGTGGAAACAGTGGTGGTCCATTAGTCAATATAAATGGAGAGTTCATCGGATTAAACACCGTGATCCTCTCTCCATCGGGTGGATCAGTGGGATTGGGATTCGCAATCCCCGTCTCCCGCATCAAAAGGATCTACGATTACTGGGTAAAGGGAATTCTCCTTCTCGAAGACCAAATGGGTCTGGAAATTCAGGATTTAACCCAGCATATCGAGCGCTTTTTCCGGACCTATTATCCTTCCTTAAAGGAAGAAGACTTGACAGGTATTGTTGTTGTTCAGGTCTCCCCCTCTGGATTAAGCGCGGGAAAATTGAAAAAACGGGACTTGATCGTCCGAGTCAATGGAAATCCCATCTCGGACAGCCGGGATTTTCAGTCAAGGTTGGAGGAACATCAAGGAAACGACTTAAGCCTTGAGATTATCCGGGAAGGCCAGCGTGAGACGATCACGATCCCCGTTTCCCAGAGGAAAGTTGAAAAAATATCTTGGCAGGGAATGGAATTTCAAGCGTTGGACAATCCCTGGAGAAACCGTCTTGAAATCAGTGAAGGACAGGAAGGCGTTGTGATCCTGTCCGTCGATCCCGACAGCGCCGCCGCCAAAGCGAAGATCGTTTCGAACTACCCTAACTATGCGGCCAATCATGCGGGGATCCAACGCGGAGATATCATTTTATCGCTGAACAAAAAATATGTTGTCAATTCGCTGGACGATATGAAGGAAATCAAACGAGCGCTGGCTCATTCAGACACAATAGTAATTGAACTGGCCCGCCGTGTTGATAAAGGACTCTTACGGCTCTTTTTCCAGTTCAAAAACTCCCAAAGTCTATGACAGCGGCAAATTGAAAAGACCGGCATGAGACACGTTATCATGCTGAATCTATAAAAAAACAATCGTGGTGGAATGAACTATGACCGATAAAACAGCCGCAAAAGGAGGCGGAAAAACAACAGTCGCTGATAAATCCGAGGATGGAGTGAAACTCGCTTTGGAAGAAAAATGGAAACAAGAAAAAGAAATATCCAAAATGAAACAAGAAGATAAAAGAAATGAAGAATCCGTTCCATCCAATGATGAATCTGTCAGTGAGGAGGCGTTCGAACAACTGAAGCAAGAACGGGATGAATATCTCGACCATCTTCAACGGCTGCAGGCGGAATTCGATAATTTCCGGAAGCGAACACAAAAAGAACGACAGGAAATGTCCCAATTTCTCCTGCAGGATTTCATGACCGGCCTGTTAACCGTGGTGGAAAACATGGAACGGGCTCTGCATCAAGGGAATGAAACACAGGATGTGAAATCCTATCAAACCGGTGTGGAAATGGTCTTTCAGCAACTTATGAATCTGCTGGAAGAGAAAGGGCTCAGGCGAATCGAAACCGTAGGTGAACCATTCGACCCCCTGTTTCATGAAGCGGTTTCGCAGGTGGAATCAGAGGAGTTTGAAACTGGGATCATCATTGCGGAATTTTCTCCCGGCTATCTCTTGAAAGACCGCGTGTTGCGCGCGCCCAAAGTACAAGTCTCTTCCGGCCCGGTGTCATCCGAAACTGAAGCCGGCGATTCAAATACAAAAATTGATTGACGAACAATGAAGGGAAACACCTTCTACTACCGCCGTCCCACGAACGGAGAGCGGTGGGCGCCAAAAATACAGCAATCCATTTTGAGAAACGGAACAAATAAGTGGGGGCACAGGAGAACAAATCATGGGTAAAGTAATCGGAATCGATCTAGGAACAACCAACTCCGTTGTCGCCGTGATTGAAGGTGGTGAGCCCACCGTCATCACAAACGCCGAAGGCGGCCGCACAACGCCATCCGTAGTGGCGTTTACCGATAATAACGAACGGCTGGTTGGGCAAGTGGCGAAACGGCAAGCCATCACCAATCCAAAACGGACCATATTCTCTTCCAAGCGCTTCATCGGCCGCCGCCGGACGGAAGTCACCGAAGAGATGAAAAAAGTGCCATATACCATCGAGCAGGATTCAAATGGAAGCGCGATTTTTCGCGTTGACAATCAGACTTACAAACCGGAAGAAATCGGCGCGCGCATTCTGCAAAAAATGAAGCAGACGGCGGAAGATTACCTTGGTCAAGAAATCAAACAAGCGGTTGTTACTGTCCCCGCTTACTTTAACGACAGCCAGCGTCAATCCACTAAAGACGCCGGACGCATCGCCGGACTCGAAGTGTTGCGCATCATCAACGAACCAACCGCGGCGGCGCTGGCCTATGGACTGGATAAAAAGAAGGATGAAAAAATCGCGGTCTTCGACTTGGGCGGCGGTACTTTCGATATCTCGATCCTCGAACTCGGTGAAGGCGTTTTCGAAGTGAAATCCACCAACGGTGACACACACCTTGGTGGGGATGACTTCGACCAGGTCTTGATTGACTATATTGCGGATGAGTTCCAAAAAGAAAACGGAATTGATATCCGTAACGATCCAATGGCGCTCCAGCGGCTCAAAGACGCTTCGGAAAAGGCCAAATGTGAACTGTCCAGCACGATGGAAACTTCCATTGATATTCCCTTCATTACCGCTGACAGTTCCGGCCCGAAACACCTTCAATCAAAAATCAGCCGCGCCAAGTTCGAACAACTCATCCAGCCTCTGGTACAGCGCACGACCGGCCCGTGCCGGCAAGCCATGCAAGACGCCGGCATGCAGCCATCCGACATCGACGAAGTGATCTTGGTCGGCGGTTCCACACGGATTCCTCTCGTACAAAAAACCGTCGCCAATCTGTTTGGCAAAGAACCAAACCGCAGCGTCAATCCTGATGAAGTGGTGGCCGTCGGCGCCGCGATCCAAGGGGGCGTGTTGTCAAAAGAAGTGAAAGACGTCCTTCTTCTCGACGTAACCCCCCTTTCCTTGGGTATCGAAACGCTGAACGATATGTTCACTAAATTGATCGAGCGCAACACCACGATCCCAACGAAGAAGAGCCAAATCTTCTCTACGGCGGCCAACAACCAGACCGCTGTCTCGATCCACGTGCTTCAAGGGGAACGGCCTATGGCGTCCCATAACCGGACCATCGGACGCTTCGACCTGATCGGTATTCCCCCTGCCCCGCGCGGTGTGCCGCAGATCGAAGTAACGTTCGACATTGACGCCAACGGGATTCTTCATGTTTCCGCAAAAGATCTAGGCACAGGCAAAGAACAAAAAATCCGCATTGAATCGTCCAGCGGACTTTCGGAATCCGAAATCGAACAAATGGTCAAAGACGCCGAACTCCATGCGGATGAAGATAAACGCAAACAGGAAGAAGCCCAGCTCAAAAACGAAGCGGATACCCTCGCTTATTCCGTCGAACAATCCCTGTCGGAACATGGCGATAAAATCTCAGCGGAAGAGAAACAGGCGATTGAAGACGCTGTCCAAGATTTGAAAAAAGCCCTTGAAGGAACCGATCTCAATCTAATCCGGGAGAAGAAAGAAGCCCTCGAAAAAGCGAGCCAGAGATTGGGGCAGGCGATTTACGAAGAAGTCGCCAAACAACAAGCGGCCGCCGGCGCCGGGGGCGCCGGCGCGGGACCAGAATCCGGATTCCAAGCGGAACAACCGCGCGGACAGTCCAGCGGCGCGGACACAGGCGCTCCCAAAGACGATGACAATGTCGTCGATGCGGAATACACTGTCGATCAAGATAAATAAAATCCCTGGGGGATCGGCTATTGGCGCCGATCCCCCTAGACTCTCCAATGGGAGGTTTCCATTCCATGCCGACTTATGATTATGTTTGTCAAAAATGTGGTTATGAATTTGAACAATTTCAATCGATGACGGAAGAGCCGATTAAAGACTGCCCGGAATGTAAATCGCGCGGCGCGGTGAAGCGCATGATCGGCATGGGCGCCGGGATTATCTTCAAAGGCAGCGGGTTTTACGAAACTGATTACAAGCGAAAATCTTCCTCTCCTTCGACAACGGGAACAAAGGAGAAAACAGACACAAAACCAATGAAGACCGAGAGCAAGAAAGAAAGCCAGCCGAAAACTGATACGGCCAAAGCGAAAAAAGACGCGGCGTAACAAAACCGGCCTGGATCGCTGGTTTCACACGCGCGGCTGTATAATTCTTTAAAGTCTATTTTCCAGGAGGGATGAAACAGGGGGCGCTATGTTCTCCGGTGGTGTGTTAACCAAGGCGGAATTTCGGCGGATCCTTTGGATTGGATTCTTCATCGCTCCGCTCGTTCTCTTGACGATCGCCGCGCGGCTCGCGTTCTTATCGTATACACACAACGAGCGCGCCAGTGATTTCCTTCTGGACGGTCAACTCGAAAACGCGTTACACTCTTATCAATGGTCGATCCGGAACTACTTCCCCGGGAATCCATTTGTGAAACACGCGCTAGACGAAACTTTGAACGCAATCAATGGTTATCACACCAAAGGGAAGATCAGTGAAGAACGAACTACGTTACAAAACCTTCGCGCCTCGCTGCTATCCATTCGGTCGTTTTATCAACCCTATCCGCATATCCTTCAATTGGTTGATGAGAAACTCAGCCGGTTGCCTAGCAATGAGAACCCTTCGAATCCATAACTTCATTCGGCTTCTCTCCGCCGTTCTTATCTTCTGCATAGCGGCGGCGCCCAGCCTCCCGCAGGACAAGGAGGATTCCAATCCCCCCCAAGCGGGGGAGGATGTAGAAATCTCAGTCCGAACGGAAGGGCCGGTTCCAGAAATCGTTCACGCGGGAGAACCGTTTACGTGGAGCATTGTCATTCGGTGGTACGGCGGTCTCGAAGGAATCGATCCTCAATTTGAAAAAACACCGGAGTTTGAAGGTGTTAAAATTTTGACACCTTCGACGACTCTCCGAACCGGTTCGGAAAACAACCGCCGGTATGCGGAAAAGATCTTCTCCTATAATCTAATGGCCGAGAGCCAAGGTGAAGCTGTTCTCGGTTCGGCGGCGATCCGTTATTCTCCCGGTGAAGACAAAGCGGACTCGTATTTAACCACCTCCCCCACTGTCGTTGAAATTCATCCTCCCCTTTTCTCACTCTCTAAATTCCTCGGCGGTCTCATACGAAATCCGTTATTCCAAGGTTTCGTAATTCTTCTCTTAATTATTGGACTCAGCGTTACTCTCATTCTCCGGAATCGTTCAAAAAAAGCCATGAGTAATAAAACGCCGGTGGAAGAAAAAAAACCTTGCGAAGAAGCCTTGGAAAACGCTCATCGTTTCCGGGTGGACGGAAAAACCGGCGATTTTGTCAAAATGCTGGAAAAAGCGGCGCGGCTCGCATTGTCCGAACGCTTCCCGGAAGAGAATCCCACTCATGTGGAAGGCTACCTTGACTGCCTCGAAGGCAGTCAGCGCAATGTATTGATCCGCTTTCTCCAGAACTGTGAAGAAGTGAAATATACCCCCGTACATCCCTCTCCCGATTTGTTAAACCGGATGGAGGATGATGTCAAACGACTGCTGAAAACCGAGTAATGAATACAAACAGCGATTGCGATCGCTGATCGTTACATACGAATTTATTTTAGGAGGTTCGAATCCGTGGTTGACGTTTCCACCTCGAATCAGGATATCCAGCAACTTTCGGAACGTATCCGTGAAGAAAGTTCATTCATCGGCCCGCTGATCGAACAGATCGAGAAAATTATTGTCGGACAGCGGTACATGGTTGAGCGCTTATTGATCGGCATGCTCAGCGGCGGACATGTGCTCTTGGAAGGGGTGCCCGGTTTGGCGAAAACGCTGACGGTTTCCACCCTCGCGAAAACGATGCGCGCATCTTTCCAACGCATTCAGTTCACGCCCGACCTGCTCCCAGCGGATTTGATCGGAACGATGATCTACAATCAGCGCACAGGAGAATTCGCGCCTAAAAAAGGACCGATCTTCGCCAATATCATTCTGGCGGACGAAATCAACCGTGCTCCCGCGAAAGTCCAAAGCGCTCTGCTGGAATCAATGCAGGAAAGACAGGTGACCATTGGGGACGCCACCTATCCTCTAGAGGCGCCGTTCCTGGTTTTGGCGACACAAAACCCGATCGAGCAGGAAGGAACTTATCCCCTTCCCGAAGCGCAGGTCGACCGGTTCATGCTGAAACTGAATGTCACCTATCCCACAAAAGCCGAAGAACGGACAATCCTCGACCGGATGACAGGCGATCTGCCAGCAGAGCCGGAAACCATTCTAGAACCGGAACAGGTTTTGCGCGCACAAGACGTTGTACGGCAAGTCTACATCGACGACAAAGTCCGGGATTATATCGTCGATGTCGTCTTCGCGACACGCGAGCCGAAAGTCTATGGGCTGGAATTGGATGAATTGATCGAATACGGCGCGTCCCCCCGCGCGACGATTTATCTCACCATCGCCGCCAAAGCCCACGCGTTCCTGCGGGGGCGGGGGTACGTCACACCCGAAGATGTCAAATCAATCGGGATGGATGTGCTGCGCCATCGGGTCATTCTCAGCTATGAAGCGGAAGCGGAAGAGATGACGCCGGAGCAGGTCATTCAACGCGTGTTCGACTGCGTCGAGGTACCCTAATCGTTTCACGGCGAATACCCATGAGCGAAAATCCACTTGTCAGCGTCGTTGTTCGCACCTTCAATCGTCCGGACCGGTTGAAGGAGTGTCTGGTCTGCCTGCAGAACCAGCGCTACCGCCCGTTTGAGGTGATCGCTGTCAACGACGCCGGTGTGGATGTGGAAACAATCGTCTCCAATGGATTGCAGGGAATCCCGTATCAATATATATGCAATCCGGAGAACCTGGGCCGGACAGCGGGTTTGAATATCGGAGTGGAAGCGGCGGCGGGAGATTACGTCTGTTTTGTGGACGATGATGACGGAGTGTATCCGAATCATCTCAATCTTCTGGTCAACACGGCCATGCCGGACCGCTTGCCCGTCGTCTATTCTGATGTGCTGAATGTCACATACGAAAAAAATCCGGAAACCCAGGAATGGACACGCGCCAAGGAGCAATTGGTCTATTCATTCGATTTCGAACAAGATAACTTTCTATTGGCGAATTACATCCCGATTACGTGCCTGTTGATTCGCCGCGATTGTTTCGACGCTGTGGGACCATTCGATGAATCACTTTTAGTGTATGAAGATTGGGAATTTTTGATCCGGCTGTCCCGGAAATTCCCGTTTCAACATATACGCGCAATCACCGGGGAATACCGGCGCAGAGACGACAATTCAAACATTCTCGAACGGGATCGCTATCAAGCGAACGAAGCAGTTGTTAAACGCCGGTACCGGAATGGCCGGGACGCGATCTTCGACAAAATATTTAAACAAATTTTCCAACAGCGGCGGGAGATCCAGCAGCGGGCGGGCCAATTTGATGACGCGATGAAACAAGCCGGACGCCTGCAGTCGCAACTGGCGGAAGCGCATACAGTCATCGCGCGGATGCGGCAGGAGATTTCCCGCTTGAAGACGGAACAGGCTTCATGATACCACGTGAATTAATCAAAAAAATCCGGCGGATCGAAATCCGCACCAACCGCATGGTAAACGACGTGCTGGCGGGTGAATACCACTCCGTCTTCAAAGGGCAGGGAGTGGAATTCGAAGAGGTCCGGGAATATCAAGCCGGTGACGATATCCGCACGATCGATTGGAATGTCACCGCCCGCATGGGAGAACCCTTCGTCAAGCGTTACCGCGAAGAACGCGAGCTGACCGTCATGCTCGTTGTGGACGCTTCTTCCTCCGGCATGTTTGGCACCGCCGAGAAAATGAAAAGTGATCTCGCAACCGAACTTTCAGCGTTATTGGCGTTCTCCGCCATTAAAAACAACGACCGCGTCGGGCTGATGCTCTTCACCAACCAGGTGGAAAAATTAATCCTCACCCAAAAAAGGGAAAAAACATGTGCTCCGTCTGATCCGCGAACTCCTGACATTCGAATCGTCGGGCGGCAGCACGGATATCCGGGCCGCGCTGGAATACATGGGCAAAATCCTCAATCGGAAAAGTGTCGTCTTTTTGATATCGGATTTCATGAGCGGCGGATATGAAGAAGCGTTGCGCATCACGAACAAGAAACACGATCTCGTAACGGTCAGCGTCACCGATCCAAGGGAAGTGGAAATGCCGCCGATCGGTTTTCTCGAATTGGAAGATGCGGAAACAGGCGAAACAATCGTTATCGACACTTATGACGTTCGCGTACGGAATCAGTTTTCCGAGATCGCGTCCTTGGATACGGAGCGGCTGGTCAAAGAATTCAAACGGATGAAAGTGGATCACGTGCCCTTGCGCACCGACCAGCCTTACATCGATCCACTGATCCGTTTCTTCCAGCAACGCGCCAGCCGGTATTGATTACAAAACAGAATCAAACCGCCGCCCTGCGGCGGATAAAATGAATTAAAGGAATTGAAGAATCAATACAATCGGGGATTGATTATGAAAGATATCTTTTTATCGACGGCGATCATTCTTTTGCTGATAACCATTCTGGTCCTTCAATTATTGTTCGGAGGCGGGGGAGAATCCGCTCCGGCTATCTTTCCTGAACAAATCCGTCAATTCGCGGCCACGTTAAAAAACCAAGACCTCCACGAACAAGCGATTCAAGAATACGAACGCTACTTGGCCGTAGCCCAGATTCCAGATGAATTGCGGGCGAATATTCTATTCACCATTGGGACAACCTATCTCGACGATCTGGCCGATTATGAAGACGCGCTGGCTACGTTCCTTAAAATCAGCACATTCTATCCCAAAGCTACTGTCGCCCGTGAAGCCGAAAAACGGATGATCAAATGCTACGACGCCATGAAACGCGGTTTCGACGCGCAGAAGAAATTGCAAAAACTGACCGACCTCGAACCAGACGAAGAAGAGCAGGGCAGTGGTCCGGTCGTGGCGAAAATCGGGAACCGGGAAATCCGGATGGATCAGATCGAACGCGAAATCGCCCAGATGCCGGAATACGCCCGTCAGCAATTCACCACCCCCGAAAAGAAATTTGAATATCTCCGCTCCAAAGTGTTCCAAGAATTGCTCTATGACGCGGCTCTGCGCAAGGAATATGACCAAGATAAAGATGTCCGGAAAAGCGTCCGTGAGTTTGAAAAGAACCTGCTCGCCAGCAAGATCTACAATGAGCAAGTGCGCAGCAAGGTCCAAGTGACCGAAAACGATATCGACCTATACTATAAAGCCCATCCAGAGGAATTCTCCGATCCGGAAAGCCTCCAAATCGCGCACATCCAAGTCGATTCCCTCGAAAAAGCGCAGGAGGTGAAAGCGGTGTTAGACGCGGGAAAATCATTTGAAGACGCCGTTAAAGAATTCTCGACCGACGAAAACACCAAAGCAAAAGGCGGCGATCTGGGAACCCTTCGCAAAGGTATGAATTTCATCACCGGCATCGGCCAGGCGCCCAAAATCGCGGAAGCGTTATTCGCGCTTGACGAAGGGGCGGTCAGCGCCCCGCTCGAAAGCGCTAAAGGCGCGCATATCTTCAAAATCAAAAAACGCATCCCCGAAACGATCAAGCCGTTGGATCAGGTTCGCAAAACAGTCGAAGCGAAGATGGCTCAAATCCGCGAAAAGGAACAGCAGGAACAATTACTCGAACAGATGCTCAAAGCGGAAAACGTCAAACTGTACGAACGCGCGTTCCAATCCGCGCAACCCCGTGTCAATCCATCGGATCCTAATGAGGGCAATAAAGAATGAATGCAAGAAATCAGTGGACAGCCTGTGTCATCTCTGTGATGATTGTTCTTCTGAGCGGCGCGTCAGACGCGCAGGATAAGATCCCCGTATCCCTTTATCCCACAGTGGACGCGCAAGTGGATCGAAATGAAATCCTGATTGGAGACGTGATCCAATTAACCCTGACGATCACCCACGATCCAACGGTGGAGATCGTGGAACGGGGAAAGAACTTTAATCTGGGTCAATTCGAAATCAAGGATATTTTGCCGGGCGAAACAACGACATTACCGGACGGCAAGATTCAACGGACGGATATTTATAAACTTTCGACGTACTTCACCGGCGATTTTGAAATTCCCCCGTTCGATCTGACATTTAAAACCGCTGATGAAAAAACAGGGAGTTTCAGCACCAGCCCGATCAAAGTGCACGTCCGCAGCCTGACCGACGAAGAAGCGGAGGACCTGGATATCCGCGACATCAAAAAACCCTGGCTCCTGACGGGCGCGAGCCGTTTATGGATCGTACTCACAGCAGCGGGAGGTTTGCTGCTGATACTACTCGCCGCGTACTTCTTATGGCGGTACTACAAAACGAGAAAAGTTGAAGTTCTCTTGGAGCCCCCGCTGCCCGCCCATGAACGCGCGTATAAATCCCTGGAAGCCCTGCGCGAACGGACCGATTTAATCGAAGGCCGTCAATTCAAACTCTTCTCGATTTTAGTCAGCGAAATCTTACGGGTATACATCCATCAGCGATGGGGGATCATGGCGATGGACTTCACGACGGAAGAAATCATGGATTCGCTGAACGAATTGGACTTAAATCCCCCGATCCGGGATCGCTTCCAGGAATTCTTCGATGGCTGCGATTTGATGAAATTCGCCAAACACGAACCCGCAGACACAATCTTTGAGAATTTAATTGATATCGCGAAACACATTGTGGATGATACACGAGAAGAACCCGTCATCGCGTCAACCAACAACGCCCCGCAGCCGGAGCGATCGGAACTGCCCGTGGATGAATCCAAGGAAAATGGGGAGGTATAAACAGCATGTTTAGTTCTCTCATACATTTACTGAACACCCCCATCACCCTCCCCTTTGGAGAGATGCGTCTTGCGTATCCGGTGTTTCTAGTTTTTCTATTGATTGCGCCGGTTCTGTTTTGGCGGTATATGCATAAACGGTTCGCCGCTCCTTTGGTGTATTCCGACATCAGCCGGATCAAAAAAATCTTCAATGTCTCCACGATGCGGATTCCATGGACGCATAAGGTCCGGGATCTTCTGTTTGTAATTCGTCTGGCCGCTTTATCGCTCTTCATCCTGGCTCTGGCGCGCCCCCAGGCGGAACTGATCACAAGCGATATCTATACGGAAGGCGTAGACATCATGCTGACGGTGGATATCTCCGGCAGTATGAACTTCATCGACCTGGACGTCAACAAACAACGCACCCGGCTCGAAGTGACCAAAGAAGCGGTGAAAGCGTTCGTCGATGGCCGCAAGAACGACCGCATCGGAATGATGGTCTTCGCGTCAGACGCGTTTCTGCAATGTCCGCTCACGGTCGATTATGGCATCGTGAAAAATTTCCTCGACGAAACACATATCGGCTTAATCCCCGAGCAAAGCACAGCCATCGGCGTCGCGATCGCGTCGTCGTTGAACCGCTTGCGTCACACAGAAGCGAAAAGCAAGGTCATCATTCTCCTGACAGACGGAGCCAACAACACAGGCCAGATTGATCCATTCACCGCCGCGGACATGGCGCGGGCGTTGGATATCAAAATTTACACGATCGGTGTCGGTGGAAGAGGCGCGCCCTATATCCTGCAGAATGATATTTTCGGCAAGCGGCTGGTTCAATATCCCAACGCCGAACGTGTCGATGAAGACTCGCTGCGCAAGATCGCCAATACCACCAGCGGGAAATACTTCCGCGCCACAAACGCGGATGGATTGAAGGAGATCTTCAAAGAAATCGACTCGTTGGAAAAAACAGAGATCATTTCGGAAGGGCATCGTCAGTTCCGGGAACTGTTCGCTTATCTCCTGGTTCCGGCGTTGCTTTTATTATTGTTTGAAGTACTGCTATCACAAACACGGTTTCGGAAACTGCCATGAGATTTGGATCACCAGAAATACTCAACGCGCTTTGGCTCCTGCTCCCGCTGTTCTTCTTTTTACGCTGGGCTTGGAAGGCCCGTCTGAAGGCGCTCCAGCGGTTTGGGAATCTGGAGCTGATTGAAAAATTAATGCGTAGTGTCAGCCGCGAAAAACAACGGCTCAAATTGGTCTTGATCTTTTTCGTCTTCGCCTTCTCTCTTTTTGCGCTGGCGCAGCCGAAATGGGGCCAGAAAGAGTTCGAAATTGTCTCCCGCGGCAGCGACGTCATCATCGCGCTCGATGTCTCGCGCAGCATGTTGGCCGAAGATATCAAACCCAACCGCCTTGCCAAAGCGAAGCAGGAAATTCTCTCCCTGATCGATCACATGCGGGGCAACCGTATCGGTCTTATCATCTTCGCCGGAGACGCCTTCGTACAATGTCCATTAACTCTGGACTACGCCGCCGCCAAGCTGTTGTTGCGGGAAGTGGAAGTCGGATCGGTTCCTGTGCCCGGCACTGCGATCGGCTCCGCCATCGACAAGGCGATCGCATCCTATCCCCAAGGTGACCGCGAATCCCGCGTGCTTATTCTCATCACCGATGGGGAAGATACGGTCAGCGATCCACTGAAAGCGGTGGAACGGGCGGAAGAGGAAAACGTCTTGATCTACACCATCGGCATCGGCGATTCGGCGGGTGTGCCGATCCCCATCCGGAATGAAGATGGAAACGTGGAAGAATATGTGACGGATGGATCGGGAAAAGCCCACTCCAGCAAACTCGATGAAGAAACACTCCGAACCATCGCCCTGACCACAGGTGGCGCTTATCACGGTGTCCGGTCGGCGTTCAAACTGATCGAAATTTACGAACATATGGAACAACGGAGACAGGCGCGGTATCTCGAATCACGGTTCATTTCCCAGTTTGAGGAACGGTACCAGTTTTTCCTGTTCCCGGCGTTGGTCTTACTCTTAATCGAGATGCTGCTCACGGATCGTAAGAAGATCAAACCAAAGATTACCGTCCAAGAAAAATCCGTGGAATTACAAGAACGCGCAGGCGCGCAGCCCGTGGAATAAAACGGCGTGGCCGTTTAAAAAAAGGAGGCGACGGTTCAATGAAAATACATGCAACATCCCCGCTCGGATTTTTCCTGATCGCGGTTCTCGCGTCCACCCAAATCGGATGGATCAATCCCCTCCGGGAAAAAGTGGAAGCCGCCAATCAATTATTCGAACAAGGCGAATTCGAAACGGCCATCCAGCGGTATACCGACATCGCCGCCACCTATGCGCCCGAATCCGATGAAATGCACTTCAACATCGGCGCGGCGTGGTACCGGCAGGAAAATTACGAAAAGGCGATCGAAGAATACACGTCCGCGACCGCCGCGTCTGATGTGAATCTGGCGGCGCAGGCGCATTACGGCATTGGCAATTGCAAATTCAAAATGGAAGACTACGCCGGCGCGATTGAATCTTACATCAACGCTCTCAATCTGGTTCCCGAAGACGAAGACGCAAAATACAATCTGGAAGTCGCCCGCCGTAAATTGAAAGACCAGATGGATAAATCCAAAGACCAACAGCAGCAACAACAACAGCAACAGCAGCAGCAGCAACAGGACCAACAACAACAAAACCAACAAAATCAAGACGAACAACAAGACCAACAGCAACAACAACAGCCTCAAGAACAAGAAGGGGAAGAGGAACAAGATCAACAAGAACAACAACAGCCCCAAGAACAACAAGAAGAAGACGAACAAGACCAGCAAAAACAACAGCAAGCGCAACAACAGGAACAACCCCAAAAGGAAATGACGAAAGAACAGGCGATGCAGCTCTTGAAAAGTCTCGAAGATGACGAACAAGACAAACGCCGGGAATACAAACAGCAACCCTCCCAAGGTACCCGGCGAACCAGTAAAGACTGGTAAGGAGAAGAGACGATTATGAAGTTCCACTGTCCATCTCCCCATCAATCGAGATACTTATTTCTATTTTCTTTCGTGAGTCTGCTGATGGGCGTCCTGCTTTTCACCGCTCCAAGCGCCAACGCGGAAGTGCAGGTGACAATATCGGTTGATCAGACGGTCCTGCGCTTGGAGGAAAGTACGCAGCTCACTATCACCATCACGTACGGCAATGACGACAATGTCAGTGAACTCAAATTGCCTCCTGTTGAAGGCCTGCAATTCATCCAAGGGGGGACATCCCGCAACTACTCCAGCGTCAATGGTGTCATTTCCTACTCGCTCGAAGTCCGCTATCAAGTGATTGCGCTGAAAGAAGGAAAATATAACCTGACCGGCATCGCTGTCCCCACGCCTAAGGGAGACGCGGCCGCCAAACCCATCACCGTCACCGTCCTGGGAGCCAACGCGCCGACTCCGACCCCCAATCCCAGATCCCTCCGCGCCCCAGCCAACCGGTATGGCGTGCACTGTCTCTGCGAAGTCAACAAAGAAGAAGCCTATGTAGGGGAAGAGATTCTCCTTACCTACGGTGTCATGTATCCATACAACCTGCGTTTAAATTTAAATAGCCTGGAAGACCACCGGGGGCAGTTTGAAGGATTCTGGACAGAAAAATTTGACCTAACGAAGAAACGTCAGCAGACCCGGCGGCAAATCGGCAGCCAGGTTTACATTGAATATCCGTTGATGCGCTATATGCTTTTTCCTCTGACACCGGGGGAACACACGATTAAACCACTCCCCCTGACCTGCCAGGTTCCAGTAAGCAGCCGCAGCCGTATGAACTTTATTTTAGGGCGGATGGAAGATCTCACAGTATCATCCGAACCAATAAAGATCAAAGTCAAACCCTTGCCGGAAGAAGGCAAACCTGATATTTTCGAAGGGGCGGTCGGGACCTTCAATCTTGACAGCCGCGTCAACACTTCTGAAGTCAAAGAAGGAGATCCTGTCACCCTGACCGTCACTCTCGAAGGATTTGGCGCCATTCATAATGCGCCCAAACCGGTCCTGCCGGATATCTCGCGCTTCGAAATGTACGATCCGATTAAGAATGAAAACATTGATGTGACCATCGACGGCGTTCGGGGGCGGATAGAATATCAATACCCATTAATTCCACACGATATCAAAGCAAACAAAATCGGGCCGGTGCGGTTCGCGTATTTCGATCCGGAAAAAGAAGAATATGTGACCCTGGAAACCAAACCCATTACCCTGAACATACTTCCATCCCGTCTGGGACCAAGAGGAAGCGGCCCCAGCGGTGTAAATCGTCGTTTTATCACGCGGGTGAGTGATGATTTCCGCTTCATCGCCGTCACACCCTTCGCGCTCTCTACGGTCATCTTGCCGCAGCACCAGCGCTCATTCTACTGGCTCGTTCTTCTCGCGCCCCTGTTTCTTATATCAGCGGTGTATCTCTGGAAACAAAGGATGGATTTCTTTGCACAAAATCCGGATAAACTGAAAAGCAAAAAAGCCCCCCGATTGGCGAACCGCCTCTTGTCTACAGCCCGGTCCGCCATCAATGAAGGGAATCCCGGACAAGTCTACGCCGCATTATCTAAAGCGGTCACGGATTACATCTCTCATCGCTGGAATCTATCCTGCGCTGGATTGACTACTAATGAACTCCGTCATGCGATGCAGAAATGTGGCGTCCCGGAGGATTGCTGTGAATCCGTCGTGAACGCGCTGGAAGAGTTTGACCGCGCCCGGTTTTCTGGCGACCGCTCGGAAATACCGGAGATGCGCAAGGCCTACCAGCGGACGGAAAGCGTTCTTTCCGCCTTAATGAAACAAAAAACGAGAAAGGGATAGGGATGCGGAATCGATAATAAAGATAGATACCATCAGGCGAATCGGACGGTTCGTTTCTATCACCGTTCTTTTCGTCATTCTGTTTGTTTTACCCACTGACGCGCAGCCCAAATATCCCGAAGGCTATTATTCAGGGCTGAACCGGGAGGAAATCTTCCAACGGGCGAGTGAATTTTACCGGAACGCCGAACCGGAAAAAGCGCTGAATGGATTTCTCTACTTGGTCGAATTAGGCGTCACAAACGGATACCTATACTACAATCTCGGTAATACCTACTACCATTGGGAGAAGTGGGAAACGCGATTCTCTGGTACGAACGGGCGAGCCGGTACCTCACACGGTTTGATGATCTTCACTATAACTACGAATACGCCCGGAGCAAACTGGCCGACGAAGAATTCCGCCTGCCGGAACCGGGTGGAACTGTAGGCTTCTTTCTCTCGCTGCACAACGCGTTGAACTTAAATGAAAGCCTCTGGTTCACGGCGGCGATGTTTTGGATTTTCGCGCTGGTTCTCGCTTGCTGGATCTATGTTCGATCCGAGCAGTGGAAACGATGGCTTCGAATCCCTTGCTGGATACTAGGCGCCGCTGTTATACTATTTATTTCATCTACGAGTGTGAAACTCTATCAGTATGAATATGTGTCCACGGCCATTGTCATGCGGCCGGCTTTGGATGTGAAAACGGGACCCGGTGAAGATTTCTCTACGAATTTCACGCTGCATGAAGGAACCCAAGTTCGCGTCGTTCAGCGTCAAAACGGCTGGTCACGTATCATCATGCCCGGTAAAGCGTCGTTCACCGGCTGGATTCCAGATTTATCCATCACTGAAGTATAATACGACGTATTTTTATATAAGGAAATTAATCATTAATTAATCCTAATTCTATAAATAAAGAACAATCGGAGGAGAAAAGAACAGATGGCTGTTAAGGACTTGCAATTTGAAGAGGCGGCCCGCCTTGGATTACTTAAAGGAATCGAAAAACTCGCGCGGGCGGTCAAAGTCACCTTGGGTCCCGTGGACGCAATGTCGTCATTGACAAAAACTTCGGAAGCCCCACGGTCACCAAAGACGGCGTCACCGTGGCCAAAGAGATTGATCTCGAATGCCCCATGCAGAACATGGGCGCCCGTTTGGTCCGTGAAGTGGCTTCGAAAACAAGCGATCTCGCTGGAGACGGCACCACCACCGCGACGATCCTGACCGAAGCGATCTACAAAAATGGACTAAAAATGGTCGCCGCCGGGCATCATCCTATGGCCTTGAAGCGGGGGATTGACAAAGCCGTCGACGCCGCCATCGACAAAGTCTACTCCATCGCCAAGCGCGTCAAAGATAAAAGCGAAGTCGCTCAAGTGGCGTCCATCTCTTCCAATAATGATCCCGAAATCGGCAACCTGATCGCGGAAGCGATGGAAACCGTCGGTCAGGATGGCGTCATCACGGTCGAAGAAGGCAAAGGCCTGCAAATGGAACTGGACATGGTCGAAGGAATGCAGTTCGACCGGGGCTATCTCTCTCCCTACTTCGTCACCGATCCCGAACGGATGGAATGCGTGATGGAGAAACCGCTCATTCTGCTGCATGAAAAGAAACTTTCTTCCTTGAACGACCTGCTTCCTTTGCTCGAAAAAACCCACCATAGTGGACGCCCGCTGCTCATCATCGCCGAAGATGTTGAAGGCGAAGCGCTCTCGGCGCTGGTCGTCAACAAAATTCGTGGCGTTCTCAACGTTGCGGCGATCAAAGCCCCTGGATTTGGGGATCGGCGGAAAGCCATGCTGATCGACATCGGCATTCTGACCGGCGGCCAGGTGATTTCAGAAGAATTGGGTATTCAACTCGAAGGCGTAGACATCAAAGATTTAGGAACCGCGGAAAAAGTCACGATCGACAAAGACCGCATTACGATCATTGAAGGCGGCGGTAAAAAAGCCGATATCAAAAACCGCGCCGATCAGCTGCGCCAGATGATTATCGAAACCACGTCCGACTACGACCGGGAAAAATACCAGGAACGGTTGGCGAAACTGGCGGGTGGTGTGGCGATCATCCGCGTCGGCGCCGCGACGGAAGCCGAAATGAAAGAGAAAAAAGCGCGCGTTGAAGACGCCCTGCACGCCACCCGCGCCGCGATTGAAGAAGGCATCGTCCCCGGTGGCGGTATCGCTCTCCTGCGCTCTATCAAAGCAATTGAAAAAATGGATTTGGAAGGCGATGAAAAAGTCGGCGCCCAGATCCTCGCCGCCGCTCTCATTGAACCCGCCAAACAAATCGCTGACAACGCGGGCAAAGAAGGAATGGCGATCGTTGAACGGCTGAAAAAAGAAAAAGTCAATGTCGGCTTTAACGCCGCCAAAGATGAGATCGAAGATCTGGTCAAAGCGGGTGTCATTGATCCCGCGAAAGTGGCGCGCACAGCGCTTCAAAACGCCGCCAGTATCTCCGGCCTGCTCTTGACAACCGACGCGGTTGTCGTTGAAATCCCCGAACCTGAACCCCCCATGCCCGCTGGCGGACCGGGTGGTGGAATGCCGGGTGGAATGCCGGGCGGTATGCCAATGATGTAAAAAATCATGAACCAATCCACTTTGGATACAGCGAAATCAAACAACAGCCCGTGGACTTACACGGGCTGTTTTCTTCAACGCCACTGGCTTTTTCTAGTGACGGGATTATTTTTGTTTTTCTGGATCTATCGATCCCACTACTATTCCGGCGACGGCGATCAACTCTCGCGGATGGTCGAAGCCGGGCTGTGGATGGTGCAGACCGAACTGACCTCCCAAGCGATCTTTCAACTCTTCTACCAGATTCTCTCCCCCTACGGATGGACCGGTTTGAATGTGATCAACTTGGTCTCCTGCCTGGCGGGAGCGATGGCGATCGGCGTTTTGATCCGCTTCAACCGGGATTTTATACGAGTGGATATACTCTGGCCGCTGGGACTGTTCTTCTCCTCCGGTTTCTTTCTTTTCTGCAATGGACACACGGAATATTACACGCTCTTTTTAGCGACCCTATTCTATTATGGATACGCGGGTGTGAGTTACCTGCGTGGAACTGGCTCCCTGTTTCACGCCGCTTTTGCCTATTCCACCGCCGTCTGGATGCATTTAGGAATTCTCTTTGCGTTTCCATCCCTGCTGCTTCTTCTCGTTCTTAAATGGAACCAAAAGGAACTTCCCGGATTTTTTTACGGCCTGCTGTTCCTCGTAGCGGCGTTTTTTATGAAAGAGTATTACTATCTGCTAGGGGTTGAAGTGCAGGGCCTGTCTCCCTCGAATAATTACATTCCACTCTTCCACGATCCCAGTGGGGAACGCTTTTATACAATGTTCGAATGGGGACACTTGGCGGATATCATCTACGCCTGGCTCGCTCGATCGTGGATTTTCTGGCCCGCCATCCTATGGGGAATCTCGCTGGAGGGGATACGGAGCGTTTGCAAGCCGGAACGTCTCTTCCTGTTTGCGTACACGCTCTGTTTCACTGGATTTACACTGGTCTGGCATCCAAATCTAGGCATCCATCAGGATTGGGATCTTTTCGCGATCGAAGCGGCGCCATGCCTTCTGCTTCTGTTAACCTATCTTCCTACAATACTGCGAAATTCCTTCCGCCGCCGCGCGCTCGCCGCGCCGGTGATCGCTTCCATTCTTATCATGTTCGCCAGCGTCAAGAACGAAGCCCACTTTGAACGGCGCAACTATGGTTCCTTGCAGATCGATCTTTCCCAGCCGGTCGAAACGAGCGTAACGCTGAACGGTCATATGAAAAGCGAATCGATCTCTTCATTGCGTGAGGGAGTCTATAGTGTCAAAGCGATTGACACCGATCATTTCCGCGTGCATGACTTCTACGTCTGGATCGTGCCGGATCGTGAAACCGTAGTTCCACTCCAGACCGGCCCTGAGGAAGGGAGAGGACGGCCCGCCTCCCGATTTCACTAATCCTATCGAAATCCACCGCGTTAGGCAAAAGTTAGCCAGTTTGTCCGTTCGAAGCGCTTTGTTTCCGCCCATTCCTGCCTTACAATGGTATCGGTTGTTTTTGGATTCATTGAATACAACATCTTACATTAAGAAGAAGATTCCCCAATATTGGGATGTATAGGAGTGAGAATGATGAAAATATTCACAGTAAAAAATTCACTGGTGATGCTGATCTCTTTATTCATGCTGACTGTCTTTTGGAGCTGCGGCGGTTCCTCCGATGATACGGGCGGCAAAGAGACAAAAGCGGAAGCGAAATATACGATCGGCGTAATTCCCAAAGGCACGGCGCATGTCTTCTGGCTCTCCATTCACGCCGGAGCGCGTACCGCGGGGAAAGAATTCGGGGCGGAAATCATTTGGAACGGCCCCCAAACCGAAACCATGAAAAACCAGCAGATCGAGATCGTCCAGGATTTCATCGTCAAGAAAGTCGACGGCATCGTTCTCGCTCCCCAAGATGAAAACGCTCTCGCGCAGGTCGTCGAATCCGTCGCGCAGGCCCGGATTCCCTGCGTGATTATCGATTCCGGCATCAATACAGATCAATACGTTAGTTTCGTCGCCACGGATAATTATCTGGGTGGAGTCACCGCCGCCAAAGAGATGGCGCGTCTCCTCAATAACAAAGGCACGGTCATCGTCACCAAAGTCGATCCCGGCAGCGCGTCCACCAACGCAAGAGAAAAAGGCTTCGAAGACACATTGCGAAAAGATTTCCCCGATGTCAAAATCATCGATTCACAATACGGCTACAGCGACCGCGACAAATCACGCTCCGCCACTGAAGATATGCTTACTGTTCATCCTGATGTGAACGCCATCTTCGGCCCGAATGAAAGCAGCACCCACGGCGCCCTGATGGCCCTTCGCGGCCTCAACTTGGCGGGTAAGAAAATCTTCGTCGGATTCGACTCATCCAAAGACCTCGTAGAAGCGCTCGAAAAGAAAGAAATCAACGCCCTGGTTCTCCAAAATCCATTCAACATGGGCTACGAAGGCGTCAAAACAATCGTGGACCATCTGGAAGGTAAAGAAGTCAGCAAACGAATCGACACGGGTGTCTATCTCGTCACGCCGGATAATATGAACCAACCGGAAATGCAAAAACTGCTTTCCCCGGATCTATCAATTCTCCAGGAGGGATGAAACGGAACTAAGCATAGATCTATTACTTTATAAAAAACTCCACGGTTAAGATATGCATCATATTCAATGCACTCGTAAGTTTCATCTTACACGCGCTTTATTACTGATTAATGGGGAGGGATACGCTTGACTGATTCCCTTCTTTGTATGCGGAACATCCATAAAACCTTCGGCGCGACACGCGCTCTTATTGGCGTCGATCTGGAGGTAAAACCCGGCCAGGTGCATGTTCTCGTAGGAGAAAATGGGGCCGGAAAAAGCACATTGATGAAGGTCCTGACAGGCGTGCACCAGCCTGATGAAGGGGAGATCCTGTTTTTAGGAAAACCGTTCAAGGCTTTCCATCCCAAGCAGGCCCTCATGGCCGGGATCGCCATGATCTACCAGGAATTCAACCTGGCGCTCCACCTCCCCGTTCATTCCAATATCTTTCTCGGCCATGAAGAATCCTCTCGTGGAATCGTGAAAGCGCGGGAACAGCGCGAACGCGCCAAGGAGATTTTCCAACGCCTCGATTCCGATATCGATCCCGATATCCCCGTCAATCATTTAGGCGTCGCCCAGCGGCAACTCGTCGAAATCGCCCGCGCGCTCAGCGTCGACGCGAAGCTGATCGTCATGGATGAACCAACCGCCGCCCTCTCTGAAAAAGAGACCAAGAAACTCTTCGAAGCGATTCGCTCATTGCAAAAGACCGGTGTCGGGATCATTTACATCTCCCATTATCTGGAAGAATTCGGCGAGATCGGCGATGTCTTCACCGTTCTGCGCGACGGCGAACGGGTGGGATACGGCGAAATGGCGTCCATAACGCCTGACGACCTGATTCAAATGATGGTGGGCCGCACCATCGACGATCTCTACCCGCGCACACCCCACACATTTGGCGAAACGATCTTCTCCGTCCGGAACCTCAACAGCGCCAACGGCACGCGGAATGTGGATCTGGAAGTGCGGGCGGGCGAGATCGTGGGAGTCGCCGGATTGGTCGGCGCAGGGCGGACAGAAATGATGCGGGCGCTCTTCGGCCTCGATCCAGGGCATATGGATGATCTAAACGTCGCAGGTGTCACCGTGCTTCCACCGACGCCAAGAAAACTTCTCCAGAACCAAGCTGGACTCTTAAGCGAAGACCGCGCCGGCGAGGGCTTAGCCCAGGATATGACCATCGCCGTCAATATCACGCTCTCCATCCCGGAAAAAGTCAGCCGCTATGGAGTGCTTTCACTTGATAAAATCCGCGCTATCTCCTCCGATCTCATTCAGCGTGTGGGGATCAAGGCGGAATCGGGCGATCAGAAAGTCAATCAACTGTCGGGTGGCAATCAGCAGAAAGTCGCGCTCGCCCGTCTGCTTGGAGCCGGGATCAAAGCCATGCTGCTAGACGAGCCGACACGGGGCGTGGATGTTGGCTCAAAAGTCGAGATCTACCGTTTGATCGACGCTCTCGCCAACGAACAGAACGGCCTCGTCATGGTATCCAGTTACCTGCCCGAATTGTTTGGGATGTGTGATTCACTTTATGTGATGTCCCGTGGACGCCTAAGCCGCAAATACGCCATCGACGAAATCAACGAAGACGGCGTAATGGTCCTGGCGACGGGATTGTCAGTTGATTTGGAAATAAAGACCGGTTCGTGATGTAATACGATCGATCCATTCGTGGATTTCTTTGCCTCTTCCGGTCTGTATGTTTTGTCAATCGATCACTGAGGAACAATATGTGGAAAGACGCTTCTAAGAAAATGCTGTTGCTGTCCGGGAAAATCGGCCCGGTCTTCGCTCTGATTCTTGTCATCGCGATTTTTGGTTCCATTGAACCGGGGAAATTTTTCAGCTTTCAAAATTTCAGCAATGTGGCTGGACAGACCGCCGTCATCGCGATCGCGGCGATCGGAATGACATTCGTCATCGTCAGCGCCGGGATCGATCTCTCCGTTGGCTCGCTCGTAGCTCTCGCAGGCGTTTACGCGACGATGATCATGTCGTCCGATCATCTTATGTCTCTTGATTATCTTGGGAAATATCTCAACAGTAGCAGCGCGCTGTCATTAGGAATTTTCGTGGGATTGTTAACCGGCGCGGTATGCGGCTTAATTAGTGGTGTGGTAATCACGCGCGGCAAACTGGCGCCCTTTATCGTCACGCTGGGGATGATGGAAATCCTCCGCGGCGTCGCGCTCCAATCCGCCGGGGGGCTTCCCGTAACGAATCTACCCAACAATTTCAGTAAAATCGGCAACGCGGTCTGGTCGATCACGATCAGCCGCAGCCTTGAATTCTCCGAGGATGAACTCAATTTTACCGCCCTCTCCAACCGGTTCCGGGATGGAACCGATCCCGCCGCCCAATGCGTCCGGGCGAATTTATCCGATGAAACCAAGACAATGCTGGAGGAATATAAAGACGCGCGAGAAATCCCCGATGAGTTGAAAGAGAGTCTAGTTAAAGACCTGAACGCATTCATCCGTTCCGGCCCCATCTATACACCGGAACGCTTCGAGAACTCCCCCCTGTCCGATCGATTGATGTACAGGATAAACAAAAATCCACAGGGCAATAATCTGATTCATCTTAATCGCCTGATTCTCGAAGACGCCTACCCGAACTTCATCGAGAAGGGGGACATGATCCTTTTGATCCCTTACCCGCTGTTCATTCTGATCCCACTGGCCTTCCTCGCGGGATTTGTGTTGAAATACACAGTCTTCGGAGTGCAGGTCTACGCGGTTGGTTCGAACGAACAAACCGCGCAGCTCTGCGGGGTGAACGTCAACCGGGTGAAAGTGTTGGTCTACATCATTGGAGGGGTAACGGCGGGATTGGCGGGGATCATTCACGCGTCCCGCTTGAACACGGGCCAACCGTCTGAAGCGTTGGGGATGGAATTGGAGGTCATCGCAGCGGTCGTCATCGGCGGCGGTAGTTTGATGGGCGGGGAAGGAACGATCCTCGGATCCATCATGGGCGCGTTCATCATTAAATTCCTCCGCAACGGATGCAATATCGTAGGCGTCTCCTCCTTCGTCCAACGAATCGTAATCGGCCTCATCATCATCGTCGCCGTCTACATCGATCAACTGAGAAGAAAATCCTTAGCGCAACAGACAACCGCGAAAGAGACGGAAGACTGATTTCCACCTCGTATATATGGGTGGCGGGTAAGAACCGGCGTTTACCCCGGAGTATTTACTTTTTTTGCCCTTGTTGAGAGATACCATCTGTTCGTCTGAACGAAGATAAAAATGTACTTGATAACATATGTATTATTGGCCATAATTAGATATGGTATGGGACGTTATCTTCTTCTCAGAGTTTGTGGATGAGTTCGACAAATTCTCGGACTCCGTCCAAAATGAAATTCTAGCGCACGCGCATTTGCTTGAAGAATTCGGACCTATGTTGGGCAGACCACGAGTGGATACGCTGAAAGGATCACGTCACTCCAATATGAAGGAATTGCGATTCAATGCAAACAAAGGAGTATGGCGCGCCGCGTTTGCCTTTGATCCGAAGAGGCGGGCAATCATTTTGTTGGCTGGAGATAAGTCTGGTGTCAGCGAAAAGAGATTTTACAAACAGTTGATTCAAAAAGCTGATAGTCGCTTTGATTGTCATTTGGAACAACTGAATCAAGAAGGGTAAACAAATGCCTGTAACATTGGAAGATAAAATGAACCAACTCAGTCCTGAGCGCCGGAAGAAAGTGGAAGAACGGGCGGCTGAACTCATTGCGGAAGAGATGACCCTGCGCGATCTGCGGCGCGCTCATCAATTGACTCAAGAGCGCATAGCGGAATCTTTGGGGATCGGTCAGGATGGTGTCTCGCGTCTGGAAAAACGGAGCGATTTGCTAATCTCCACACTGCGCGGCTATATTGAAGCAATGGGAGGCCGCTTACGTCTGATGGCGGAATTCCCAAACCGGCCAGCCGTCACAATCGGGGGAATTTCAGAAATGGAGAATGAGATAGAAAATCAGGAAACGAGTTAATGAACAAAGACTGTTATCTCTTTGCCTTTGAATCCCTATCAATAAAGCCACATGTCATCCACGCACGCGCCCAGAGAAGTAGGCGTCTCCTCCTTCGTCCAACGAATCGTAATCGGCCTAATCATCATCGTCGCCGTCTACATCGATCAACTGAGAAGAAAATCCTTAGCGCAACAGACAACCGCGAAAGAGACGGAAGACTGATGCCACCTGCCATATCAAACAGTAGGGTGGGTCACGCTTTATCGACCCACCGCGTATGATTAATCGATTCGGTATTCGGCGCCTCATAAAGACGCGACCACCTTACAGGGCTGAGCCATTCCTTCATCCGCTCCAGCATTTCCCAAATTCATCCCCCAAACCGGCGCTATTTCATCCCCAAAGGCATTCCTTGACATTCAAGGAAATGTATCATAAATTCCATAAACCATTTAATAATTTGTTAGGCTACCCGATCACATGAAGTAATAAATACTATTTTATTGCAATGAAACATATCGTAGGACAAGTATTTACCCATATCAGAGAAAATATTGTAGCATCTTCATTTCACTCAAGCCCTGGGAGTGTGATTGAAAGAAATCTGAAAGGTGTTAGGTCTATAACTGCGATAAGAAAAAATGAGGGATACATTGTTCGATCATTCAAAGAACTGGGTTATTTAGTGGCGGAATTGGGATACAATAATCATATGTTTAACTTACTCTTTAGAGGTCAGATAAATGATCATAAGGATAATAAAGGTCAATCCACTATATATCCATCGATTTACAGACCCTCTTCAACTCGTTTATCTCGAAAAGCCCTTAGTAAGAGATTTGATATTCTAGAGCGAGACATAAATCTTCTATACAAAGAAAGGGGGAATTTAGGCATACATTCGATATTAATGAATTATAAAGAATACTATATAGCATTACTTCAACACTATGAACTTTGCAAAACCCCAATGCTTGACCTTACCAATTCATTGCGTGTTGCAGCAAGCTTTGCGCTGCACAAATCAAGAACAGGATATCTTTTTGTTTTTGGTATGCCCCACCCTCATGGTAGCATATCTCATTATGTGGATGATAGCTTGATGTTAGTGAAACTCCAAAATGTATGTCCGCATGGTGCTTTACGGCCTCACTTTCAAGAGGGATATTTAGTTTCTAGACTGCCCTACACTAAATCAAAAGAAGCCGGTGATAATGTTGCGAGGAGGCTATTAGCAAAATATTATATCGATAATAGAAAAAATACGTTTTGGACTGATGGATTCAATAAAATACCAAGAAAAGCTTTGTTACCTCCAAATGATGAATATGAACATAAATTAAAAAAAATATTAGTCATGTAGGATAGATCACGCTTTATCAATCCACCGCGTATTAATCGTTGCGGTATTCTTCGCCTCATAAAAACGCGACCTATGGGGCTGTATATTGGAATGCTCATTCAATCAAAGTAGTTATGAGGATATCCACAAGCGTATGCGCAATATCAAGAAGAAAGAGGATCATGTCCATGAAGAAAATCATTACGAGAAGGCAGATGCTCATGACCACGATAGCCGGCGGATTCGGCGTTATTACCAGCAAGAGCCTCCAGGGAATGGAGCAAAGTGCAGACTCTGCGGATCCAAGAATCCAAGGACCGTTTCCGATTCTCTCGACGCCTTTCACTTCATCGGGAGCCGTCGATTTTGACGCTCTCGCCAGATCGGCTCGCTACGTCGACTGGTGTGGGTGTCCGGGCATGATCTGGCCCCAGTCGGGCGATAGCGTCGATCTGCTGACCATCGACGAAAAACTCCAAGGCATGGAGGTTCTAGCCAAGACGGCGCGCAATCTGCGTACCACGGCGCTCTGCCTTGGTGTCCAGGGTAAAGATACTGACGAAATGCTCGTCTACGCCAGGCATGCCGAAAAACTGGCCCCGGCGGCGTTCATCTCGAGACCGCCGGATTCGGGAAAGACGGAAGACGACATGCGTCAATACTGGCATGCTCTCGCCTCGGTCACGAAACGGCCCGTTTTTATCCAGACCACGGGCGGTGTGGCCTACAAGGGACCGACTCCCTCGGTGGAACTCCTGATCGAGTTAGCCAAGGAATTCCCGAACTTTGGTTACGTCAAAGAGGAAGCGGGAAACGTCATCGCTCGTACCCGTTCCCTGATTGCTGCGAAGCCGCCCATCCGGCGCGTATTCGGCGCCCGTGGAGGCTTCGGCTGGCTCTACGAATTGCGGCTCGGGGTGGAAGGCCTGATCACCGAACGAGCCATTTACGCCGACGTCCTCACCCGCATCTGGCGCCTTCATCGGAGCGGCTTGAATCCCGGCGCATTGCGAGACGCGTACAGCAAGTTTCTCCTAATGATCAACCTCGGCAGGACCCATCCCGGCGATTTGCGCGGCTACCAGTTGTATCTCTGGAAGAAACGCGGCGTGTTCCAGACGATGGTCTCACGCCAATACGGGCCAGGGCAATCCATCCCGAAGTCGCCCATCTTCTCGGAACTGGAATTGACTCAGGACGAGATCGCCGAGATCGAGTTTCGATTCGAGGCGCTCCAGCCGTACCAGAAGCCGGGATCGCCTCAATTCCTATAACTGCTTCTCTCCGGAAAGAAACAAGGATTAAATTCATCAAAGGTACGTAACGGCCCGTATAGAGAAGTCGGGTAGACTAAGAGCGCAGCGTAGGGCGTCATTACAAAGTTCTCACATGTCAATTTTAAATACATGCTTGAATCCCACATCACTCCTCACTATCCTATTAAGACAAAGCATCCAAAATAAAATGGAGTATGAAAAGTGAGTGATATCATTATCCATATCCCGGATAAACCGATCGATCCAGGTTTTCTAGCGCAGTTGGAAAAATTCCTGACTCGTTATGAAGCGACTCTTGACAAAGACGCATGGAATATTCTTAAACAATCACAGAGCAAACAAGAAAACGAAAAGCGGCTCAGCCTTGAGGAGTTTATCAAAGAAACAGAAGCTTTCAGCAAACGTGTGGGGCCTCAAAAAACAGATAGCACTGATCTAATTCGTGAAGATCGGGATAGAAATTGGGTTGGCTAAATGCGCAGCGTAGCCCACCGTTGCGCCTGCTGCAGCTGCAGAAAAATTTTTTGATAATATGATGGTATTGTAATTATGGATGAATGGATAGAAATCGTTTCATCTACAGATAGGATTGAAGCAGCAGAGCTGTTTAAAAAGTGGAAGGAAAATAATACATTGTGGAGCAATAGTCTTTCTGATGATGATATCAGGATTGATTCAATTCGTACACTTGATAAACGAACGCTTACAAGATATCGTGTCAGGAAAATTTCAAATAATGACTAATGCAACGGTATAGAAGATGGGCAGAAAGCGTAGCGCAGGGCGCCAAAAATACTGATTTTTGAACCACGGATTTCATGGAAAAAGCGCGGAGTCCACGGATTATTTTCCGTGTAATCTATCTCTATCCGAATTATCCGTGATTCAAACAAAAGAAGATCCATTGACAATGTAGCCCGCCATTACGACTACAAATCCAAAAATTCCTGCAACCCTGGTTTTCCATAAACCGCCCCACCGGTTTTAACAATGAGATTATTCTGCATTTCTACAATTCCTTCCCCATGCGTATGCCCACATAAAACTAACATTTCTTTTTGGGGATATTTCAACATAAATTCCTGAAGCGCTATTCCAACCGCTTTACAACTGAAATGGGGCAGAAAATTCTCATCGCTGATTCGCCCTTCATACCAACAGGCTTCCTGGAACGGGGGAACATGCGTCAACACAATCACTTTGCGATATCGATCGATTGTTAAAGGTAAGTTACTTCGAAAAAATTCCGCCGCTTCATCCCCCAGTGTGTTTAATAAAGAGAGACGATCGGCTGAATTAAGACCAACAAATTCCTGAATATGAATGTAGTCATTCAAGAGGACCTTACTTTTTTCATAATTCCCAAAACGCCCATCCGCCCATGAGCCATGACCGATTAAACAAGTATCTTCACACAAAGGAACAACGCCCTGTTGAGGCAGCCATCGCAGGTTGGAGAAGTATGCTGTGCGCTCCAGCAGTTCCCGCCGAACATGAGCGATCGATCCAAAATAATAATCATGATTTCCCAAAACGAAAAATGTGGGTACAGGAAAATAGGAATCCAACAGTTGTAAGTCAGAGAGCAATCTCGGCGCTGTCGATAGATCCCCACCAATTAAAATGCAGTCCGGCGAATGAGACAAAATCATCTCACAAAACGATTCAATCCCGGCGTCGTCAATATGATCAAGATGGATATCCGTCAGCCAAGCCACTTTTTTCATGCTATTAGTCCGTAGGATGAGCTAAAAGCGTAGCGCAGCCCATCAAAATTACTGCATTTTGAACCACGGATTTCATGGAAAAAGCGCGGAGTCCACGGATTTTTTTTTCCGTGAATTCCGCGGTAATCCGAGTCATCCGTGATTCAAACAAAAGAAGATCTATTGACTAAGGTTCAATCAATCCGTACGCAATTCCTTCTTTAGAAGGTAAGGGTGGATCGCGCATTGATGACCCATCGTTTCAATGGATTATCAGCGATTTTATGGTAAAGAGAGAACTCTCTGTCAAGAAGATATAACTATCACTCAAAAGGAATTTATAAATTACCTTTCCTCCATTCGGATAATGTCATCTCTGCGCTTAGTGAAATTATACCCTTTTGTTTTTGTATTTCTTCGAGAGTTTTTACTGCCTTTTCCTCATTATATTTAAGCGAGTGACATGCAGACCAACATCGCACACTATCATTTTCATCGTCGGTTAAAGATAGCAAAGCTTCGTTACCTTCATCACCATATTCTTTGATTCTATTTAATGCTATCATCAGCTTATCGTAACATTTGTTCCCTACTTTGTAATTGCCCTCTTTTATTGTGTCACCATGCTTTGCCGCATTGAGTTTATATTCATCAATCAATTCCTCGATTTCTTTATTCATTTTCCACCCCCAAATTCTTATATATTTAACTTCAACACATGACTATTCGGCATACTCGATCTCTTCACCAGATACAACAATCTGGGCAACTGTCTCTCCTGTTTCCGGATTAGAAAAATCGATTTCATACTCAAACGGTCCATCACCATAAATTTCAATAATAATTCCAATTGCGCCTTCACTGGCGCCTTCGCTGGAATAGTTATCAGAAAGAAGTTTCACACGGGAATACTGTTTAAAATTCATAATTGTAAATTCACAAATCGGAGTTTTATCTATTCAATCCTCCGCCCGTTCCCCCTCCGGCGCCATTTTCACAATTCGCGGGTGGAACACCGCCAGCGGTTCAACGAGATCGGACTGCGCCGACATAATCTCATCGATATTTTTGTACGCCATCGGCGCTTCATCCAAACCCGCGCTCAGCACCGTCACATCCCGTTCCGCCAGAATTTTCTTGACCTGTGACCAGGTAAAACTCTCTTTCGCCTTCCGGCGGCTCATCAGGCGGCCCGCTCCATGTGAGGCTGAATGAAGCGACGCCGGATTCCCTTTCCCCCGGACGACGTAGGCCGGCGACGCCATTGAACCGGGAATGATCCCCAACACCCCTCGTCCCGCCGGGGTCGCGCCTTTCCGGTGTACGATCACAGTTTCTCCACCACGATCCTCTTTCCACGCGAAATTATGGTGATTCTCAATACTCAATAGCGCTTTCGTTCCAAGCGCTTTGGCGATGTGATAGTGGATCAATTCATGATTGGCTGCGGCGTATTTGCCCATCAACCGCATCGCTTCCCAATACTCCATGCCTTCTCCGCTGTCCAGATCGAGCCAGGAAAGATGCGCCAATTCCTTCGGCAGTTCGGGCCGCCGGTTCATTGCAAGTCCGCTGTAATACCCCGCCACCTTCGAACCCGGCCCCCGGCTTCCACTATGACTCAAGAGCGCGAGATACGTTCCAGGAGGCGCCTCTAAATCCTCGGATTGCACTTCTAGAACGCCATACTCAACAAAATGGTTCCCGCTCCCGCTCGTTCCCAGCTGCGCCCACGCTTTATCTTTGATTTGCTTCGTCACGGACGTCACGCCCCAGTCTTCATCCATCACCGAATGCGCTCGCCGATTCTTGAATTCCGCCCCGATTCCAAACCGGGTCTCCTGTTCTAATACTTTCTTCAACCGGTCAACGGCGCCGGTGAGTGATTGGGGCGGCATGTCAAACGCGGTCAACCGCATCCGGCAGGCGATATCCACCCCAACCGCGTACGGAATCACCGCGTTGCGAACCGCCAGCACCCCCCCGATCGGAAGCCCGTATCCAAGATGCGCGTCCGGCATCAACGCGCCCGCGACGGAGACCGGCAGCTGACAGGCGCGCTCCATCTGCTGGATCGACGCTTCGTCCAAGTTATCACCCCACTGTTGATATGGCGCCGAGATTTCCCGGTATTGATATTCCTGCCTCTTTCCTTTGCTAAGAAGCGAATTGGCGAACGTTCCAAAATACGGCTCTTCGGCGTAGGTCTGTGGATTCGCCAACACCGCGCGCATGGTTTTCCGGATTTCTTCTTTGTTCATCCCCGCTTTGGAGGCCTTGCTGATTGCCCCCAGCGCCATCTCCAAAGGTTTTCCCTTTGGAATCCCCAACTTGATCAATTCTCGTTTTTTCATCTTCTATACCGTCAATACTACTTTTCTCACAATGTTTCCAGCTGTAATATCAGCATAGCGCAAAATGGCGAAAATTCATTGGTCCTATAGATAACGAATAAAAATAGCGATCGGATTGCAGTGTTTGATCTCTAATAGTTGATGGATCGAACATTTCTAACAATTCCATATGTTTTGCACTATAATTTTTAAGTTAGAATAGCATTCGTTTCTCCATGAAGGCTCATCGAGTCTTGGATCATATGGATTAAAGAGGGAAACAGGTATGAGGTTGCGTTGTTTGATTGCCGATCCCAACGAAATGGACCGGATGCGGTTTTATGCGTTCCTGCGCCAAATCCAAGGTATCGAGATCTATACAGCCTCCACGTTTGTTGAAACGGCGGCTCTCATCGAGTCGCATCAGCCCAATTTTATTTACCTGCGTTGCGACGCGAAGAATGATTTTTATCTGCGCGTTTTCAAGATGATTAAACGCTTGAAACTGCAAACAATTGTGGTTCCCATTATCTCCAATGTCACAGAAGAATTGTTGAAAAATCTGGTGGTTCACCACGGTGTCGCCGATGTGGTCCGAGTAGACGCGGACGACAGCCGCGTCATGAAACCGGTTCAAAAAGCTTTGAATTCCCTTGGCGGCAAACAGGATCGACAGAAATATTATCGCGGTTTTATCAGTTTCGTCGGAATCACACCAACGCTGAGGGAACGAAAAATTCTCAACCAAGCGCGATTAGGGATCCTTCATAACAATTCGATTCGGTTGGCGATTGAATACTGGCGGAAAAATCCAAACTCACAAATGATCGTCCTTTCCATCAAAAAATTCGATTCCCTCTCCGGAGGAGCCGGGGAAGCGATCGAATTCTGGGAAGAATACAATCTCTCACCCTGGGAAATCGTCCTCTTCGAGGCGCAGAATCACTATGTTGATTACTGGCGCGATCCTATCGCATCCGGTGAGATGCCAGTCATGCTCCCGACGCTTATCCAGAGCGGATCGAAATACACGCCGCTATCCGTGATCGAACAAAAGGAGACTCTCCAAAAAGTTACGAAGATGAAAAAGAGCGGCGATCTGGATGATTTCTTCGAATCCATGGGCATTCGTTTTCGCACAAAAAGCCCGATTCAACAATTCCGCAATTTCGAATCGTTCTTATCGAAGGTGGAGACACAAATGGCTGACGTGGAAAAGAAATATCCCGATCTCGTTCGTCCACCCGAAGAATCGGGATACGAAGACTACGTCCCCGATGTCGCCCAGAAACGGGGATTTCAACTCGACCGGATGGCGTATATGGAAAAACGGGAAACCGAATCATAAACTGGAATCCAATTAATTAAGTCTCATCTGGAAAGTAAGCACGTTTATTAAATAAAAACGAGTGGGTAGCAAAGGCAAGGTTTATCATCTGCCTTTGCCTTATTCCGAACCACATTTGAATAGTGGAATAACTGGTAATCCTCTGTAGAGATCGTTAATAATAATTCATAAAAATAAATTCAATCCTTAACAGCCGCATAGAAAGGATATTCTGATGAAACCAATGAAACGCCGCACGTTTTTAGGAGCCGCCGCTGGATCGGCGGCGATGATGAATACAATCTATGGAACCGCCGCGGAACGAAAACTCAAAATGGGGGTGATTGGCTGCGGTTGGTATGGTATGGTCGACACCGAAGCGGCCTTCCGCGTGGGGGGCGTTGAAGTAATCGCTATTTGTGACGTAGACACCGAACATCTCAATAAAAGCGCAGATGATATTGAGAAAGAGCAGGGAACACGACCGAAAACATTCAAACACTATCAAGAACTTCTCGATACGCCCGGTTTGGAAGCGGTCATTATCGCCACACCCCCCCAATGGCACGCGCTCCCTTTCATCGCGGCATGCGAAAAAGGGCTGGATATCTACTGCGAAAAACCGGTCGCCTACGATATCCGCGAAGGCCGCGCAATGGTGGACGCGGCGAAAAAATCAGGACGTGTCATCCAAATCGGTTTTCAGCGCCGCCAAAGCAGCGCCGTAAAAGCGGCGAAACAATTCATCCAAGAAGAATCCTTGGGTAAAGTCGTCCAAGTCGACGCCCAGATTCACTATACAGCGAAAATAGAGGATACTACTCCTCAAAAACCACCCGCCTCCTTAGACTGGGATCTATGGTGCGGGCCTGGACCCAAAATTCCGTATTGCCCCCAGGTCGGGCATTACGCCTGGCGCCTGGAAGCGGCGTATGGAAACGGTCATCTCGTCGACTGGGGAATCCACTTAATCGACGCCACCCGCGTCATTCTTGGAGAAAGCGTCCCTCATCACATCCAATCCGCCGGTGGAATCTACTATCTAAAAGATAAAATCACAACGCCCGATACACTTACCGCCCATTTCGATTTCAATCGCTGCCCGGTCACTTGGCGTCATCGTCTGTGGGGAGCGGTCGAATACAATCCCGAAGTGAACAATGGAATCTTCTTCTTCTGCGAAAAAGGAACCGTCTTCGTCACCGACCGCCAATGGATCATCATTCCGGGTGGAAAGGAAGCGGAAAAGAAAGTGATGCCAACTGAAGGAAAAGAAGATATGGCCGCGCTCCACATGGCTGATTTTCTCAAAGCCGTCCAAACCCGGCAAACCCCCTCCTGCCCAATCGAGGACGCGTTCCAATCCACATCAACAGTACAACTCGGTATGATCGCCTATCACGCCGGCGAAAAAATAGCCTACGACGCCCAAAAAGAACAAATCCTAGGCAATCCCCTCGCCGCCAAACTCCTCAAACGAGAATACCGCGCCCCTTACACACATCCTTATCAAGAAGGATAACCACGGATTGAAACTGGGTAGGGTGGGCTAAAAGCGAAGCGTAGCCCACCATAATCGATTATCAATCTATTCAGTTTCGTAGAAGAATCTTAAAGCGGATTGTGTCTGTTTATAACATTATAAATGTATAATGCTATAAAAATCCATGCAATCAAACACTATACTGCGTAAAATAACTTACATTTACAACGGTTGATGAAGGCGTTGCGGTTATTGTAAAGGTGGGCTACGCTGCGCTTTTAGCCCACCCTACTCGACTATTCGACTAAATCCGTTTTGATGACTGTGTTTCGTACTCTCAAACGGTGAGGCTATAATCCAATCCAGACACTCGTCTCGGCTCTCAGCGATTTTATTCTAACCGAAAAATTGCCCCCTTTCCCACCCGTTATCACTTCACATGACTGACCTGATACGTATAATGAACTTTCTGACATGCTCGCTCTCCTTTTTCTAACTTTAACCGGTTAGGAGAGTTAAGCCTGTCCTCACTTTTTTTGAAGTTTTTAACCCAATTTCCGGATGAACCAGAAAATGCTTGATTCATCATTGGATCTTTGTTAGATTGGGACGAGGTCAATTAGAAAGGAGGATTCTTTTCGTTACGGTTTGATTTTTAATCAGTTTAGTGAAAATTTCTTAGGGAGAAAAGTATTATGAATAAGTTTTTTGTAATGATTCTATTGAGTTGTTTTTGTTTACCCGTCATGGCTCAGATTGAAGACTTTGATGAACAAACCGAAGGGCCTTGGTCGGATATCGATAACACCACGATTACCATTTTTAACGTGCCATCGATTACCTTAGATGGTGAGATTTCCGCTGATGAATATGGTGGATTTGAAGGAATAGAAGTGATTCCCGTTGAGACAGGATGGGTTTTGAACTATGCCACCGAAAAGAATTGGGAAGGTCCGGATGATTCAAGTTTTACATTCTATGTGGCGTATGATGATACCTTTTTATATGTCGCTCTCGATGTGAAAGATGATGTGGTTCGTTCCAATGATGAAAATGCGGCATTCTGGAAAGATGATGCGGTTGAAATTGTTTTTGGACCGGAAAATAACCGCTATGATATCAATACCGACGGATCGACAAACCTAGTAGGTGGTCACGTTTATTTCAACTGGGAAGGACGTTTTTCAGAATGGGATGAAGCATCCAGTCTTCCTCGCGATGCGGTTCGATTTGCCGCCGGTTTAGATTGGGCCTATGGGGAAGACGCTGAAGTGTATGGCGTTGGTATTGAAACCGAAACCGGTTGGGCATTGGAAACCAGAATTCACAAAATGTGTTTCGAAGATGAAGACTTGGGAACATCTATGGTCGAAGGTGAAGTGTGGGATTTCAATGTGGGTCTCGATGATGATGATGGTGGCGATTTAGCGGTTCAGTATTGGTGGGCAAGCCGTGTTTTCGCAGATGGATTCAGCCCTGATAATGAATTTTTTGATTTGTTGTTGGATGAAGAAATTGAAACACAGGCTTATCTGGATCCGGAAAATGAAGCCGCTTTTTGGCCGTTGATCCTGGCTCAACCGTTGGGGTATGCATCTTGCGGAGAACTAATTTTTGGACCGCAATCAGCACCCGTGATCGAGTGGGCCGTGTATTGACATAATTTCGAGAGAGATATTTTTATTAAAAAAACGGCGGGTTGTCGAATGGCCCGCCGTTTTGCATGACTAGTTACGTAGGGTGGGCTAAAAGCACAGCACAGCCCACCCTAATCGATTATCAATTTATTCAATTTCGTAGAATAATCTAAAAGCGGTTTGTGTCTGTTTACAACATGATAAATTTATAATGCTATAAAAGCCCATGCAATCAAACAATATACTGCGTAAAATAACTTACATTTACAACGGTCGATGAAGGCATTGCGGTTATTGTAAAGGTGGGCTACGCTTCGCTTTTAGCCCACCCTACTTGGCTGCGTAAAATAACTTACATTTACAACGGTTGATGAAGGCGTTGCGGATATAGTGTTTAACAATGTAATGGCGCCCAACGCTTCACTCTTAGCCTACCCTACTCGATTACTCGACTTTCAAGTTAATATCAAAACCATAAGCGTTTTTAAAATATTCAACATATTCTTCACCTGCTGCTGATAGTACTCCTCTATTCCACCATTCTTTATTATTTGATAAATGATAATGATTGTGAAGCAAGCGTTTAAACCTTCTATCAATGTCTTGAACCGTACTAATAAATGAACTATGTTCCTGAAAGGTCATAAGTTCGGGATTTGTGAGAATTTCTTCCAATTCATTTCGCACATGAATTTCATTATTGTACTCGCTAACATCCCAACTATAGCCTTCTTCACAATCTTCAACAAATCCTAACCAGCAAGTTATAAGCTCGGGAAGGTCTCTTGATATATTCAAATTTTTGATGAACTTCCTTCTCGTATCAAAATAATTTGCCATTTTTATCCCTTGCTAAAACTAATTATTAAAATATTCCAATACTATAGTTGCGTAAGGTGAAGAGCGCAGCGTAGGGCGCCATAATCAATTATCTATCGAATCAGTTTCGCAGGATGATCTAAAAACGAATTGCCGCCTGCTTGCAACATAACAAACAATATACATTACAGAACTTACATTTACAACGGTCGATGAAGGCGATGCGGATAGAGTAAAGGTGGGCTACGCTTTGCTCTTAGCCCTACTCGTCTATCAAAAAGGTATCTTTTTACATCGGATAACATCTTTTTCAATCAGGGAACTCATCGTTTCATTTTGCATGCTGTTAATGTTTATTCTATTGGCGCCAATGTAATAAATCCCATGAAGTACCCCCTCGATCGATTTTAATCCAGCGACTTCATCACTTTTAAAGGTAATGGGTAATGATTGCTTAGTAAGAATTCCTTTCGCATGTTCAAAATAAGAATCATCAGGTTCTCTTATACCCGTCCAGAAACCTAATGCGCGATCTCCAGTTTGATCGAAATACATAATTGGATGTAAATATCCCACGTCGTTTGTGTTAATCCAATGAATATTCCCTTTATATTGATTGCCCAATTGATCTGTAAAAATCGTTCGAACAAGTAACTCACCTAGTTCTTCGTCCGGTTGATCTATATAAGGCCGAACCGTTAAATCATCGTCGTCCTCACACGGAAAAAACCATACTGGATATTTCTCAAATTCTTCAGGGCCCAATTCATCTAATTGTTTATCATGGACCGATCGCTCAATCTTATCGAATGCTTCCGTTAATTCGGATCGAATAATTCTCTCGTAAGTAGTCCCGCCATCCTTCACACGTTTATATAGCGATCTGCACTCCAGCAAATACGTTTTCATATTTTCAATATTGTAGGCGGTGTTGATCAGGAAAAAATAAGGAACGAGGGAATCACCCCGCTTAGCCAAAGCCTCACAATCTTCAAAATCCTTGTCATAATAACGAAAACGTATATATCGCCTCCAAAAATCAATTTCCGTATCGTTTCCAAATCTCCATTCCGCTTCGTCCAGCAATTCAAACACTCGTTTTTCCGCTTTTGAAAGAAGTTTCTTATCAAGACGCATTCGAGCGGCGGTAACGTAATCTTGGGTGTAAAAATAGAGAGCGAACAGATTCAGGTAATCCTGACGGCCGGGATCACTCTCCAAAAAGAATTCTTCGTACGCTCGAATCGCATCCAGATAGCGTTCATCCCGGTCACATTGCAAAGCGATATCTTTTTTATTCATTTTGGATACAACCCCTCCGTTGAATACCCGTTTTATTCCATCATACACTATGTTGGAAAGAATAACGTATAACCAGCGCTTTTTGTATGTGCTTTAAATAGTATATAAATGTTTTGTATGTGAGGAGGAGTGAACTGTCAATCCCAGTATCTAGTCCAGTAAATAAAAAAATCTTATCACGTCATAGCCAATATCAACAAAAATAAGAGGAAAATTCTTCTGAATGCATAATCGAAAAAGCGGGGAAAGGGAACGAGTAACAAAATACATTGCTTTTCCCTTCCGCCTTCAGTCTTCAACCTTTTCCCCTAAAAACAAAAACGCCCCTGGAAAATTCCAAGGGCGTTTTAAAGTTTATTCCGGCGATGACCTACTCTCCCACAGCGTGTCCGCTGCAGTACCATCGGCGTGGAGAGGCTTAACTGCCGTGTTCGGGATGGGAACGGGTGTGACCCTCTCGCTATTGTCACCGGAAACTTGATTTCGGTATTAAGTTGTCCAATTTGATTCGTGTATAGTCAACCGTTTGCTTTGCGCGGATTGAAGGGTAATGCCGCGGTTCGCTAGTGAAGAGTGTTAAGCCGCACGACCGATTAGTACCGCTCGGCTGCACATGTTGCCATGCGTCCACCTGCGGCCTATCAACCTAGTAGTCTTCTAGGGGTCTTTAGGGGGCTTGCGCCCACGGGAGATCTTATCTTGGGAGAGGCTTCCCGCTTAGATGCTTTCAGCGGTTATCCTGTCCGGGGATAGCTACCCTGCGATGCCACTGGCGTGACAACAGGAACACCATTGCCCCGTTCGACCCGGTCCTCTCGTACTAAGGTCAACTTCCCTCAAATCTCCTTCGCCCACGACAGATAGAGACCGAACTGTCTCACGACGTTCTGAACCCAGCTCGCGTACCGCTTTAATTGGCGAACAGCCAAACCCTTGGGACCTTCTCCAGCCCCAGGATGCGATGAGCCGACATCGAGGTGCCAAACCCTCCCGTCGATATGAGCTCTTGGGGAGGATAAGCCTGTTATCCCCGGCGTACCTTTTATCCGTTGAGCCACGGCCCTTCCACTCAGAGCCGCAGGATCACTAAGTCCTGGTTTCCCACCTGCTCGACGTGTCCGTCTCACAGTCAAGCTCCCTTATGCCTTTGCACTCAACGCGCGATTACCGACCGCGCTGAGGGAACCTTCGAGCGCCTCCGTTACCGTTTAGGAGGCGACCGCCCCAGTCAAACTACCCACCATGCACTGTCCCGGATCCGGGTTACGGAACGCGGTTAGAATTCCAACACGATCAGGGTGGTATCCCAAGGGTGTCTCCACCGAGGCTAGCGCCCCAGCTTCATAGACTCCCACCTATCCTGTACAAACCGAGCCAAAATCCAATGCAAAGTTGTAGTAAAGGTGCACGGGGTCTTTTCGTCTTGTCGCGGGTAACCGGCATCTTCACCGGTATTACAGTTTCGCCGAGCCCCTCGTTGAGACAGTGGTCAAGTCGTTACGCCATTCGTGCAGGTCGGAACTTACCCGACAAGGAATTTCGCTACCTTAGGACCGTTATAGTTACGGCCGCCGTTTACCGGGGCTTCGATTGAGCGCTTCTCCCGAAGGATAACACCTCCTCTTAACCTTCCGGCACCGGGCAGGCGTCAGACCCTATACGTCATCTTACGATTTTGCAGAGCCCTGTGTTTTTGTTAAACAGTCGCTTGACCCCTTTCACTGCGGCCCAGGCCAGCTCCAGCCGTAAAGGCTTTCACCAGTCCGGGCACCCCTTCTTCCGAAGTTACGGGGCTAACTTGCCGAGTTCCTTAACGAGGGTTCTCTCGAGCGCCTGAGGATACTCTCCTCGCCTACGTGTGTCCGTTTACGGTACGGTCACCCTTATCACTGGCAAACGAGGTTTTTCTTGGCGGCATGGCTCGGACCGCTTCCGCCTGTCCGAAGACAGACACCCTATCACCTCTCGGTGTTATAGTTCCCGGATTTGCCTGGGAACCCACCTACAGGCTTAGACCAGCACTTCCAGTCGCTGGCCGGCCGTACCTTCCGCGTCACCCCATACTCATAACGTAATAAAGGTGGTACAGGAATTTTAACCTGTTGTCCATCACCTACGCCTTTCGGCCTCGGCTTAGGAACCGACTAACCCTGAGCGGATTGACCTTGCCCAGGAAACCTTGGGCTTGCGGCGAACGGGGTTTTCACCCGTTTTTTCGCTACTCGTTCCGGCATACTCTCTTCCGTCTCGTCCAGCCGTTCTTACGATCGGCCTTCAACCTACTACGGAATGCTCCCCTACCATCCGCGCAAGCGCGGATTCGCGGCTTCGGTAGAATGCTTAAGCCCCGTTGAATTATCGGCGCTAGAGCAATCGGCTAGTGAGCTATTACGCACTCTTTAAATGAATGGCTGCTTCTAAGCCAACATCCTAGCTGTCCAGCTGATCTAACAACCTTTACCACTTAGCATTCATTTAGGGACCTTAGCCGGCGATCTGGGCTGTTTCCCTTTTGACGATGAAGCTTATCCCCCACCGTCTAACTCCCAGAATTTGAGATATCGGCATTCAGAGTTTGAGTGGGTTCGGTAACCTGGTAGGGCCCCTAGTCCATTCAGTGCTTTACCACCGATACTAATCTTCTGAGGCTCGCCCTAAAGCGATTTCGGGGAGAACCAGCTATCTCTGAGTTTGATTGGCCTTTCACCCCTACCCACAGCTCATCCAAGCCGTTTTCAACCGACACTGGTTCGGGCCTTCACAGGCTGTTACACCTGCTTCACCCTGGCCATGGGTAGCTCACTCAGTTTCGGGTCTGCCTCCAACAACGTAACGCCCAGTTAGGACTCGCTTTCGCTACGGCTTCGGCGCTGAACGCCTTAACCTGCTGCTGAAGACAACTCGCCGGATCATTATGCAAAAGGCACGCGGTTAGGCGGACATATGTCACTGCCCTTCCACAGCTTGTAAGCGTACGGTTTCAGGGACTATTTCACTCCCCTCTCGGGGTTCTTTTCACCTTTCCCTTACGGTACTGGTTCACTATCGGTCACGAGAGAGTATTTAGCCTTGGAAGGTGGTCCTCCCAGATTCCCACGGGATTCCACGTGTCCCGAAGTACTCAGGTACCACCGGCGCCATACTCGATTTCGCTTACAGGGCTGTCACCTTCTATGGCCGGACTTTCCAGACCGTTCAACTATCAAGTATCGGATCGCCTAATGGTGGCCCTACAACCCCGAAGGATAAACATCCTCCGGTTTGGGCTGTTCCCATTTCGCTCGCCGCTACTTTGGGAATCTCTTTTGATTTCTCTTCCTGTGGGTACTTAGATGTTTCAGTTCCCCACGTGTCGCTCCTCACAGCCTATGGATTCAGCTGTGGGTGACGGGGCATTCCCCCCGTCGGGTTTCCCCATTCGGATATCCCCGGATCAAAGTTCGTTTGCAACTCCCCGAGGCTTTTCGCAGCTAGCCACGTCCTTCATCGCCTTCTCGTGCCAAGGCATCCACCGTACGCCCTTAGTAGCTTAACGTTCACCTACGAACAGATGCAGCATTACCCATCAATCTACGCAAAGATTGATCTCTTTCTTACTACTACTACGTGTTGCCACGTAGTGGGCGACTAATACGAATCAAATTGTCAAAGAGCATCGGTCTCTTCAAGACCGGTTGGACAGCCTGAGATCACTCTCAGGGGATCCTTCCACTCACGACTCATTTTCGTGAATGGAACGATCTCTATTTTAAGTTATGGAGCTGACCGGGATCGAACCGGTGACCTTCGGCTTGCAAAGCCGACGTTCTCCCAGCTGAACTACAGCCCCGCCCATCGATTTAAAATCTGGGCCTGACAGGAGTTGAACCTGTGACCTTTCGCTTATCAGGCGAACGCTCTAACCGCAGCTGAGCTACAGGCCCTCCATATCTTGTTTTAGTCAGAAAAAATGGACGCACAATCTCCACGGCGTCCAGGACGTTCTTTCTTAACCTATGACAATCGAGTAGAACGAAACAAGCGTGTCTCTACCTAGGAGTAACCCATTCAGAAATCATGTCGCCAAACGCAGAGGCTTCGGACGTTCTCACACTGGAACGCCTCTTTTCCATCCTCCGCTGTCCAGCGATTTCTGAAGGGCATACAACTCCTTAGAAAGGAGGTGATCCAGCCGCACCTTCCGATACGGCTACCTTGTTACGACTTCATCCCCCTTACTAGCCACTCCTTCGGCGCCTCTCTCCCTTGCGGGTTAAGTGAACGACTTCGGGAGCAACCAACTCGGGTCATGTGACGGGCGGTGTGTACAAGGCCCGGGAACGTATTCACCGCGCCATAGCTGATGCGCGATTACTAGCGATTCCGCCTTCATGGGGGCGGGTTGCAGCCCCCAATCTGAACTGAGACTGGTTTTTTGGGATTAGCTCCACCTTGCGGTCTTGCAGCCCTCTGTACCAGCCATTGTAGCACGCGTGTAGCCCAGGACATAAGGGCCATGATGACTTGACGTCGTCCCCACCTTCCTCCAGCTTGAAACCGGCAGTTTCCCTAGAGTCCCCGGCCGAACCGCTGGCAACTAGGGATAGGGGTTGCGCTCGTTGCGGGACTTAACCCAACATCTCACGACACGAGCTGACGACAGCCATGCAACACCTGTCTACCTAAGACCTCTTGTTTCCAAGAAGCCACGGTCCCTTACGGTGATGTCAAGCCCTGGTAAGGTTCTTCGCGTTGCATCGAATTAAACCGCATGCTCCACCGCTTGTGCGGGCCCCCGTCAATTCCTTTGAGTTTCAACCTTGCGGTCGTACTCCCCAGGCGGGATACTTAATGCGTTAGCTGCGGCACAGAAGGGGTAGAAAACCTCCCACACCTAGTATCCAACGTTTACGGCGTGGACTACCGGGGTATCTAATCCCGTTCGCTACCCACGCTTTCGCGTCTGAGCGTCAGTTGCGGGCCAGAAAGCCGCCTTCGCCACCGGTGTTCCTCCAGATATCTACGCATTTCACCGCTACACCTGGAATTCCACTTTCCTCTCCCGCACTCTAGTCTGGCAGTATCGAATGCATTCCCCCGGTTGAGCCGTGGGTCTTTAACACTCGACTTACCAAACCGCCTACACGCGCTTTACGCCCAATAAATCCGAACAACGCTTGCCCTCTCCGTATTACCGCGGCTGCTGGCACGGAGTTAGCCAGGGCTTCTTCTGCGGGTACTGTCAAACAATGAGGGTATTAACCTCACTGCATTTCATCCCCGTCGAAAGCAGTTTACAATCCGAAGACCTTCGTCCTGCACGCGGCGTCGCTCGGTCAGGCTTTCGCCCATTGCCGAAGCTTCTAGACTGCTGCCTCCCGTAGGAGTCTGGGCCGTATCTCAATCCCAGTGTGGCCGGCCATCCTCTCAGACCGGCTACTGATCATCGCCTTGGTGAGCCGTTACCCCACCAACTAGCTAATCAGGCGCGGGTCCCTCTTCAGACGGGAGGTTCCGAAGAATCCCCCCCTTTGGTTATAGAATCATGCGGTTCTATAACATTATGCGGTATTAGCCTCGGTTTCCCGAAGTTGTCCCCCATCCGAAGGTAGGTTACCCACGTGTTACTCACCCGTTTGCCGCTCTACTCACACCCCGAAGGGCGCTTTCGCGCTCGACTTGCATGCCTTATCCACGCCGCCAGCGTTCGTTCTGAGCCAGGATCAAACTCTCCATGGAAAATTTAACATCCACTAACAATATGCTAGTGAATGGCTTATCCTGTCTTAACAAGCCACTTTTATTGTGGCGTTGTTCGAATCGGGGCCCCTTCAATCCTCTCGGATTAAAGAAGCTGATGTTACACGCTTTTGTGTTTGTCTACTCGATTGTCAAAGAACAAGAAAGGATTCGTCCTCTCTTTTTGCTTCAGAAACCAAACCCGCAACTTTGAGTGTTTATCGGCCTCTCCGTTGCGGGCAGATAATTACTATACTCTTTATTTCTTTTTCGTCAACCCGCTCTGCCCATTTTTTTTATTTTTTCTTGTCTTCATCGAACTTGGCAGAACTCCTTTTAGGATACGAAAGAGAACCTATCTTACTCAGTTTCTTTCGTTTGTTGACTCTCTCTGTCTCTGAGCACGAAGGAAAAGTATAGCCAGTAATTCAGGACCGCAAACCCCGCGGACACACTTTTTTAACTTTTTTTAAATCTTTGTAATTTCTTCTGAATTTAACCCTTATTTCGACCTTGTTTTAAGGAAAAAAAACACCACCGTATACTGTTTGATGATCGTATAACTATCTGATAAACAATATGTTAAGATTCATTCTCCACTCTTTGTCACTGTGCTGGAGCCTTCGATACTTTTTTTCTTTAAAAAGACAAAAAAAAATATAAATTTCTATTTGGATTCCTTAATACCTGCAGATTAACAATATTATATATATATTAAATGAAGAGCGGGTAGCCAGAGCTAAGTTCTTCATCTGCCCTGGCGTTATATTAAGGAGATTATACAAAGGGAGAAAAGGTCATGAACAGAAATCCTGAGTATTCTGTTAATCTTGGAAGTCCAGATTCAGACAAATATCCATTCAAACTAGGGCCCAAAACGGTGAAGATCCCCCCGGCTCTGAATACCATTGGATGGCTCGTAAACCAAGAATATATTGGGGCCGGCGATCGTAACCATGGCGCCGGATTCCATGCTCAATTGCCCGCTGTCTCCATCCATGATCTGATCGGGGCCGCGGGAAATCACCCACCATTCATACGCCCCCGGCATCACAACGCCTTTCCATTCCTTCATCGCGCCAGCCCGGAAGAATTTCTGCCGGGGGCCGTCTACTAAAGTCGGATCGAAATACCCATACCGCATGCCGGTCTGCCCATCTTGATCGATATACACCTGGAAGGGATCGTCCACCGATTCCGGATTGGTCAAATAAGAGGTCGGTGTGCTCAGCGCGTTAAAATATCGTGGACTCGTGTGCCCTCCCCATAAGTTATAAGGAGGATAACCGTTTTGATCCAAATGATACGATTCAAGCGCCGTCGCCAGCGTCCGGAAATCACTCTCCACCCGCGCCACTTTCGCCCGGACCTGCGCGTTAAGAAAGTTCGGAACCGCGATCGCCGCTAAGATTCCGATAATGGCGACAACGATGAGAAGCTCGATCAATGTAAATCCCTCCCACCGGGATTCCTGTATCATACCGTCCATCAGATCCCCATCCTTTACTATCCGATGTCTATCAACGGCTTCATAGTACAGGAATGACGAGGGACACGCAATAATATTTTGTAAAAAAACAGAATATCGTTGGCTGTATAAATAAGGTTCATATAGGGAGCATTAAAATCATTTTGGGAAATTGCGCTTTATGTTTAGGATGGCTTAATCGTCTGAACCATGATTCTAAGGATTATAGGATTACCATGATTAAAAATCATAAAAATCATGATAATCAAGTAAATCAAGGTTCAGACAATGAAGAATCCCGCTTTGTTGCGCAGGGCTTCAATATTTCACACAAAAAGTGAATGGATTGATAAAACACGTACTAACTTGCCGGAAAACCCAGAAAAAAACTGGATAAAAGATAATTGTTCAGTAAACTGAAATTATCCTATACAATAACAACAGGCTCACGGGCGAATAGATTATCAATGAAACACTTATAATAAATGGAAATCATTGAATAACTTGTTAATATCAGAAAATGAGATCGGTGTTTGTATATTTAAAAAATGTGGACAAGGCTAAAGTCGTCGTTGCGCTTGACAAGATATGTGATCAGCGTGGCGCACTGCTCGATGGATGGATCTGTCTGACGAAGGGAACTCCTGTTCTGTATGTTGATTTCTACACTGATCTCGAAATTGAATTTGAGCCCGATGATTGGACCCGGTTGATCGACTCCCTCGGATGCAAACCCAGTGTCTCCGTTACTGCCAATGTCTCCGGTCGACATAATGGCAGGCCGGAGGTTATCGCCTTCCTGAAGGCTCTTCTTGATAAATTCGAAGGAGTCGTTCAAGATGATTCTGAATCCATCTGGACAATGCAAGAAGTCCTAAGTGGGGACATAAAAGAGGGGAGAGGATTCTTTCGATGAAAGAAAACTACCAAACAAAGACTGCTTTTTATCGTCGCCTTCATTTCGAAACAAGAGCCCAGTCGTTAACCTATGAGAAAAATAAATGAGTTACGATCTTTTCTTCACAGAACCGAAAATCACGCTTAAACAATTCTTAGACTACTTTAGCGATAGGAACCACTATAGAGTCGAGAATTCTCAAGCATGTTATGAAAATGAGGATACAGGGGTGTACTTCTCTTTTGAATACTCGGATGAACAAGAGGGGGATCCAGAAGCGCCGAATGGTAATGTATCCTTCAATCTGAATTTTTTCCGGCCTCACTACTTCGCGTTAGAAGCGGAGCCGGAAGTGCAAAGCGTTGTGAATCACTTTGGCTTCAAGATTTTTGATCCCCAGTTCAATGGCATGGATGAGGGGCCGTACTCAAGGGATGGATTCCTCACTGGATGGAACCACGGGAACGAATTTGGATATAGTGCGATGTTAAACTCTGAGAAGCCTCTAGAGATTATTCATTCTCGGTCCGGAGATGAGTTAGAGTCCATCTGGAAGTGGAATTACGCAAGAGAGAAAAATCAGAATACTTTCGGTGAATCCGTGTTTGTCCCTAAAATCATGTTCTTACAGATCGACGGGAACATTATGTCTGTCGCCGTCTGGCCAGACGCAATACCGGCGCTTATTCCAAAAGTTGATGCGCTTTTAATTCCACGACAGGAACTCGCTCCCCGCAGTCTCTTCAAAAAGCGGGATGATATATGCGTTGCGCCATTTGAGAGAGCGCTTCCCTTGCTGGAGCCTTTCAGGGCAAACGGTTACTCGCTGCCTGTGTTTGCCTTCTCCTATACTACCATACCCGCGAATGTAACTTCCTTCGTGAAAGGCCTGAAGCCGCATACAGGAGATATAAAAGGCGTAGCGATGGATCAGGTTCTCAATCAGGAACTGATTGAAAAAGCAAGGGAAAAATTATAGTTTCACATAGTTTCTTATAACGAATAAAATCCCCCACCAAATGAAAAAACCCCCACCAGACATCAATCCGTTCGCCGGATTGATGACCATGAAGGAGGTTCATTAATACCCTACGTGAACATACGCTGAGAAGCGCGTTGACAACAAGCGGATCCGAACAGCAGGAAACGATTCGTTATGACGTTCCCAATATCGCATCCTTGCACGCTTTGGCGACCCGAAATTTGACGACCGTTTTCGCCGGGATCTTGATCTGTTCGCCGGTCGCGGGGTTGCGGCCTGTCCGGGCTTTGCGTTTAACGAGAACCAATTTGCCGAATCCAGGAAGAGTAAATCCTTTTTTCGCCTCTTTGTACCCTACAGCCGCCAACTCATCCAGCATCGACTTCACTTGCACTTTCGTCAGCTCGCACTTCTCCGCCAATTGAGTGATCAATTGGGTCTTGGTCATGGGTTTTTTTGTGGTGGCGGCGGCGGTAGTGGTGGTTTTTTTCGCCGCCGTTTTCTTGGCTGTGGTTTTCTTCGTTGCGGTTTTCTTTGCCGCGGCTTTCTTCATGACGCCTCTCCTTCTAGGGGGTTAATATTAAATTATTTCGAATGTAATTTAACGATTTTTTGAATTCCGTCAAGCAAAAAAATTGTAAAAATGCTATTTTTCTTCGGTTTTTAAGGGATTTTTGGGGATCGGCGGCTAAAAAGGCCCTATTTTAGGGGATTTTCGCGTAAAGTTCGGTTCAGATTCGCTATTTCGCGCTTAAAATCTTGGTACTCTTCATACGTAAATCGGCGCGAACGCCAAGGGGTCAACGAATTATTCTGCAGGAGCGGATCCGCCGTTGGATCGAACTGAAAACCGGAATCCGCTTCGGTGTATAATGGCGTGCCCGGCACGGGAGAATACATCGCTAATTTGATCTCACTGCCCGCTTTCGCTACGGTGTGGGACGCTTCCCGCACCGATGTGAGACTCTGCCATTCAAGACCGAGTAAAAGATACGTTCCCACTTCCCGCGCGGTGAATCCAGCCTGACGCAGATGACTCATCGCCTGTATATATTCTTCTGTACGCACTTTCCCCCCCGTGGAATGCTGCCACTCTTCCCGCGTCAATTCCAGACCAAGCCGGATCGTTGTGAATCCCGCCCGCTTCATAAGCTGGGCGGTGGGCAAGTCGATCTGCCGCACATGAAGCGCGTTCGGAGTGTGAAAACGCAGTTTTACATCCCGGCGCAGCAATTCTTCAAGCAAGGGAAGAATCCGGCGTTCTTTATCGATTAGAAGCGCGTCATCAAAAAAAGCCACATCGCTCCCGCCGTACTGTTTATCAATCCGTTCAATCGAATCCGCTGCCCTGCGCCAATCGTACTGGATGAATCGCGGCCATAACGAATGAGTCGCGCAGTACGTGCATCGGCAGGGACAGCCCACGGAGGTCAACACAGGATAGCAGGTTTCCCCCATTAGCCAATCATAGGCCGGTTCAATCCAATCCGTCCGATCCCCCAGTGAATCATTCTCACGCCATCCTCCCAGCGTAAGAATCTCGCGTGTAATCCCCGGCCAATCCTCCCCCACCACAACAGCGTCCGCCCCGGAATGCGCCTCCGCGTGCTCTCGGCATAACGCCGCGTAAACGCCCCCCAAAACAACGATCGTCTTCGGAAACAACCGTCGCAGCATCCGGATCGCTTCAAACGCGCCGATATACCAATACGTCATCATACAGGGAACAACTGCGATATCCGGTGAAGGAAATTCCTGCAAACGGTTCTCAACACGATCGAATGGAATCCCATACCGTTTGTATTTCCGTGGAATCTGTTTTAGCACATCTGGCAGGGGAATCTCTTCCCGGTAGTAATGACCGCAGCCATACGGATTGAGCCGGTGACGTGGAATGCGGGTAACGCCTTCCAAATCAGGCGACCGCCGGTCAAGACAATCATAAAAGTCCGTTTCCACTCCACATTGACGTAACAACGAAGCGAGTCGCAGCAAATTCAAAGGCCGCGTCCAATGATCGAACGCGGCGAAATCCGTAATCCATGGATTAAACAGAAGAACCCGCATGATAAAAAAACAAAAACCTTAATCAAACCAATATAAGATATAGTATACTGCCATACAACTTTGATCATAACGAGAAGACCAAATGCGTAGACGCTAAAGATAATGTTATTGCGCCAGTGGTTTGACGAGCATACCATATGTCCATATACGAAGACAATATAAGACGCCTTCGCCGAATCAATCCCAATCTCGCCGCCCGTGTGGAGGGACAAACAGCCGACGCGTCTGTTCTCATTCAACCGACAAAAACCAAGGCTCCAACGCTACTGGTTCAACAAAACGGAAAAACTTGCGCGTTGCATCACCCCACCGATCCATTAACGCATTGTCATGAATTTTATACTTCGCTGGATGGTGTCAATGAAGCGCGGAACATACTCATTCTCGGATGCGGCCTAGGCTATTTCCCTTTGCTGCTGATTCAAAAACACCCGGCTCTGAGACGTCTCTTCATTCTTGAACCGTCATTGTCTGTCTTTCGCGCCGCATTGAGAGCAGTCGATTTAACGCCGTTGATGAACCACCCCGCCGTAACATTTATAGTGGGATATGAACCGGGGCGCGTGGCCGAATCGCTCCGCCCGTTTGTCACGGATTTCATGGCGAATCAACTCTTGTTGATTGATACGCCTTCCATCACATCCACCTTTCCCGAATGGACAAAGGCCGTCCGGCGTGAAATCCAGGAAACGCTCCAATTTGGACAGAGCGGACTCCTGGTCAAATTCAAAGACGGTCCGCTTACCCTTGCGAACCTCATACAAAACTTGGATGCGCTGGCGTCGAGTCCAGGATTGAGCGCCATTGGCCCCGTGTTTAAAAACATCCCGGCCATCATTGTCGCCGCCGGTCCTTCCCTTCGAAAAAACATCCGCCAACTGAAGGACGCCCAAAAGCATTTTCTCATCATCGCAAGTGACACCGCCTATATCCCCCTTCGAAACCACGGTATCACACCCCATCTCGTCGCCACCGTCGATCCAACAGAACTGAATGTCAAACATTTCCCTAATCCCCAATACGGCCCGGAAAGCATCTTACTGATCGATCCCGAAGCGCGTCCAGAGATCGTTGCGAAATTTCCAAACCGGATCGCGTATACCACGGATAAGCATCCGTTCTTCCATTGGCTTGATCGAAAACTGGGAGGGAAGGGAATCATCCCGAAAGGAAATATGGTTTCACAGGCGGGATTCTATGTAGCCCGCGCTCTCGGTTGTCAACCGATTATTCTCGTGGGGCAGGATCTGGCGTTGGATACAGAAAATGGAGCCACGCATTTTCATGACGCGGCGCTCAACCGGTCCGTTCAATATTTGGAAAAAGACCAAAATCATGTGCATATCAATATCCCTGGAGAAACGTCTCGAACCACGAAAGAGCCGGTCTACTGGGTTGAAGGCATAGACGGCGCCCCTGTGCCCACCGTTCAAAATTTTCTGATTTACCTGCGTATGCTCGAAGAAGATATCCGCAAAACAGAGATTCCCGTCATCGACGCCACTGAAGGCGGCGCAAAAATCGAAGGAACTCACATCCAGACTCTCCAAGAAACCATCCAGAAGGAACGAAGAGAGAACGTGGATGTTCCCTCCATCCTGAGATCTCTACAAATCCGCTTGGCGCCGCTGAATCCATCCGCAGGCGCCGAATTGAAACAAATACTCAAAACCACGTTCCAAACCCGTGTCGAAATCGCGGAGCAAGGCCTGCAAATGCTGGGAAAAATGAGAAATGCGGAAAGCCCCACTCCCCTGAAAAAAATCGAAGCCCAAATCGAACACTACCGCACCCGGATTTTCAACGATCCCATTGCGGAATATCTCATCGAATACAGCGCCCCAAAAGAACTCTTCGAATTCCTTAAACTAGGCCCCGCAAACGCCTCACAAGCAGAACAAAGACAAATCCTCTACACCCGCCTCAAAGCCCTCCTCCAAGCAACCTTAATGGCCTCCAAACGGCTGACTCTTTAATGGAGCGAGGAATCCTAGAACAATAATCGATGGGCGCCCAGGGCAAGGCGTTTTTCTATCTTGGCCTAAATCAACAAAGTCTATTGATAATCCTAATATAATATTATTTCCGAACGGCAATCCTCAAAGTCAATCCTATAGCATTTAGTATTTCTTGCGCGTTATATAAATAGGGATTGTTAGTACTTGTGAAGATATTGCGGCTTTTAGAATCGGCTTGCGAAAACGTGGATATTTCACCTCGCGCTTGGACGACATTGCGCAATGCGGAAAGGAATACTTCCAAATCCCCATCTTCTAAAGCCGCGTTCAGATACCCCACCGCCTCTTCGGGATCTTTCAGGGATTCTATCAGATACTTATCATAATCGATCGTTTTAGTCATTTCTATATTGCTCCCAATATTCCTTGGCATTCTTTATATCACGTTTTTGTGTTTTTTTCTCTCCCCCACATAATAAAAGAATAATCTCCTTTTCTTTCATTGCAAAATAGATACGGTACCCAGGTCCGTAGTGAATACGAAACTCAAATACGCCGTCTCCAATCTCTTCTCTAAGCAACCGCAACGTATTCCTCGATGAAGTTGTTTTACCAAAAACCGTGATTTAATTTGATTTTAAGGTAACATTCAATAAATGTAGATTGAATCCTGCATGAATTGCGCTAGATTTGAAAACGGATTACTATATTTTTCAAAACTTAAAGGAGAGCATGATGAAAACAATCTTTCGATTAGGTGTTCTTGTCTTACTTATTCCCATCGTAACAAGCGCGTGGAGTAATCCAAGTGATATTGTCTGGACGGACGATGTGGAGAATAATCCCGTCATTGGCAGTCCAGGTTTTGGTGACAACCGGGCTTATTATGGTCAGGTTATCTTCGATCCGATTGCGAACATCTGGCGCGCATGGTATGACTCCAGCAGTGGTTACGATGTTGGCTACGCTGAATCAACGGATTCAGAGGGAATCAACTGGACGAACTACGCGCCGGTTACTGGTTTTACTACTTCGCGTCAAAGCAAAGCGGTTGTTCTGCAAATTGAAGATTCTCTCTTTAGAATGTGGTACATGGCTGACGAGCGCGACCAGGGATACAGCGTCTACACCGCCGTGTCAAGTGATGGAATCAATTGGGGAGACGATCAAATCATTGAAGGGATCGTGTACGACAACCTTGGTTCTTCGCAATGGGGACCCGTTGAACGTATCGCGGTGACACAGTTGGAAGATGGAACATTCACAGCGTATTGCCGCTGCGAAGAACCCTTTCTCGACGCCGCTCTGGAGTGGTTTGATCAAGGTAAAAAATTGTTTCGCTATACCTCAGAAGATGGAATCAACTGGACCTGGGGCGGGTATACCGGCGTCAATGAAATCGAAGGATTCGAAAGTTTGGAATTTTCCTCCGTCGTGAAACATCCAGACATTGAGGATGTTTGGTACGCCTGGGGAAGCATGGCGAACAGCGAGCGTCCGATTTATTCATTTGTTTCAACGGACGATGGCTTGACCTTTGAATTGGATGAAGATCCCGTCGCCAATGTCGGCGATTATCAAACACAGCCCTACAACCAAAACCGCAATTTCCACGCAAGCGTCACCTACTTAGGAAACGGCGAATGGGTCATGTTCCGGTCGACCGCGGATCCCAAAACCACATCTCGCGCGACGGGTATTGAAGAAATCTCCAGTCCAATAGATCATTGGTATCTCTATTGATAGGCTTCATCGACGACGCGAACGGGATTGATTCGAGACGAATCAATCCCGTTTTTCTTTTCTGATCGTACGCCAAGTAACCTCGAAGATATCTTTATCGAAATCAAGCAAAGCCGAATTTCCGAAAGGGAATATCATCACAGGATTGTATGAGAAAGAAGGAGTGAGAAGAAGACTTGGATTCGGCGAAATTATTTGGATTTACCTAAATTGGCTTGTTTGATTTTTTCTCGGGCCTTCTGGTAGCACTCAGGACAGTAGCCGTGAGTGAAATTCGCATCGCTATGATTTCTCACATAGGCCTCGACTTGATGCCAGTGATCCTCATCATCCCGGATCTTTTTACATACCACACAGATGGGCAGCAGTCCTCGCAGTGTCTTCACTTCTGATAACGCTTGTTTGAGTGACGTGGTTTTCTCGTTCAGAAGGTCAATATACCGGCTGTTGACCAACGCGACGGACGCCAATTCACCAAATACAGACGCGATATCGGCGTCTTCATCCGTAAAATCGGATGGCTTGTTGGCCAATCCAATAATTCCCACTGTCTTTCCCTCGAGATTCAAGGGGGCGAACAACACGTTTTGCATGACCACATGCCCCTCCGGCATGTATTGCGCCCATTGGCTGTTCATAAAATCATTTTCGTACACAGCCTTGTGTGTTTCATAGGAGACGGCGCGCAGTCCCCGAATGGGCATGGGGAGTTCCGGATCCACTGAACAGGGCATTCCACCAGCTTCTAGAAAAAGCACTTCATTTTCGTGACCGTCTTTACTTAATAACGCTACATACCCAGAGACGGCGCCGGTTAATTTCCGGCAGAGATCAAATATCGCGCGCGCCGATTCAGCAAACTCCTTCTTCTCCAAAATCGCCCGGGCGCCGTGGATGACGGCGGCTAGCTTCATTTCCATAGATGAGGTTTCAACCATGATTTGATATCCCCTGTACGAAATTTGTCATAATACATTCAATAGTAATAATTCGTCTTCTGAAAGATATCAAAAAAATACTCAGAACGAGATAACCGATAACATTAAATACAATCCAAAATCGAAGATGAAGATGAATATGAACATAAGATCATATTACATTCTCTTTTATTCATTATACAAGCAACGAGAACAGTGTGTTATAGGGATTGATTGCGTCCGGTTGGTTCAAACCAGCGGATACCCAGGGTAAGGCTTTTTTTATGAATAGGTACAGAAATCCGGTATGCTTTTCACCAGGTGAGAGTCTCAGCACAGTGACGATTCTTTATTCTTCATCGAAACTATGCTTGGCATCTATCAAGTATCTATAAAGCTGATTGCTCTTTTCTCGATATTCACCGAATTTAGAAGAAACGAATTTAAGAAATTCTTCACTCATAAATTGATCTCCTTGATAAAACTGTGAAAGCATCTCTACTTCTAAATCACCAATTCCATAAATACTTCCATAACCATCAAGCACATCGATAATTTTAGAAAAAAACTTATCAAGCGATAATTTTTTATTCTCAAAGCTAAGGCAAAGAAAACCAAGTAATGTCTCACCATATCCTTCACTCAATTTTTTACCTGAGTCCCTTTGATATTTTCTAAGAATGTTTAGCGCCGAATCAGAATCTGAACACAACGTTAAATCAATAAGCCAATATTGAGGTTTATCAGAAATATCTATTAATTCCTCTGTCCACTTTTTCAAAAAAGAAATATCGATAAAGCCTGACTGAATTCCCGCAAATAGGATATGAAATATTGATTCCTTCATATTTCCACCTCTAATTCTCGAAAAGCCTATACGTTGCGAGGAATTTTTTTAAGATGTTATGTCGCAGGTACCCAGGGCAAGGCGTTCTTACCCTGGCTAAATCCACCAACCCTTAGAAAATCCCCCCCAACAATCAATCCGAAAGAAAAATCATCATCACTCCCCACAACCCACCGACACCTGCACCCCACCGCCATTCGCCGTATAAAACAACCGTCCATTCGACGCATACGCCCCAACGCATTCCAACACATCCACCTGCGGGCCTGTGGATATCAATTTTGCGTTATCCGACAAATCGTAGAGGTCCATGTTCGAGCCAATCAGGTATGGTTCTGAAATGTTGAAGCGGGTGCAGTTGTATCCCTTTGTTAATGTCTTTACAATCTTGCCGGTTTCTTTATCCAGTAAATAGCCGTTTTGATATTGCGCATGGGTGAAGAGATGTTCTTTCCCGATCGTGATCGCATGAATGGCGCCGAGGACCGGATCGGATTTCCAAACCAGAGAACCATCGCTGGCGTCAAGACACCATACCCGGTTGGTTTTTCCTTCGACTGGGTTGTAGCCGCCGAGATAGAGCCGTTTGTCCTTGCCTGTGATCGTGCAGCCCGCATGGACAGTGTATTCAACCGTCGACCAGAGAACTTCTCCATCCTCCGGCTTCATCGCCAAAGTGACGCCTTTCGCGTTGGGGAAGCCCCGGCGCGTTTTGGCTGAATCGCCGAAATAGCAGGAATAATAGAGAACGCCATCCATCAGACAGATCCCCACGTCATCCCCCCCGGCGCCGTATTCCGAGAAATCCTTGGTCCATAACACATCCCCCGTGTCCACATTCCACGCGCGCAGGAGTGGTTTATGATCCTTCGGGAATCCAAAAGTGCTCTGATGCTCGAACAGCCACGATTTCCCAGTAAATTTCCCCGTGCTGAATGGATAGAACGCCATGTTTTTATAAATAATAGGCGGCATTTGGCGGTTCCAACTTGGTGAGCCGGAAAACGGCGCTTCCCAAATTAAATTCCCCGTCTCCGCGTCCAGGCAGCGCAGCATGGATTTCTCAATCCCCGCCTGCGGTACTAAAATTCGCCCTTCGTAATACACCGGCGATGTGAACGAGACGTGCACACCCGGCCAATATCGCCTCCATAGCAAACGCCCCGTCTCCTGTTCGACCGCGAAAATCTGCCCTTCGGCTGTGTGGGTGTAGATCCGCCCTTCCCCACAGACGGAGAAGTGTTTGACCGTTCCTTTGTATTTCCGGATCCATTTCATCTTAAATGGCGGTTTGATTCCCTGTTCGTTGGCGTTTGAATTCGCCCAATCGCTGAAACTGGTAAAACGGTTGTATTTCGCATCCGTTTTCGATCCTGTGAGCGGACTTCGAATCCGCCAAAGTTCAAGATCTTTCTGTGGAAGCGGTTCCTCCCCATCCGGCCCTAATCCATACAAATATCCATCCTCACACCCAAAATACACCCGCCCGTCACAAACCGCGGCGGGCGCGGTAATCGCCTTCCCAAACGCGGTTTTAAATGACCAGACCTCCCCTTCTCCAGAAAGCGGAACGATATAAAGGCTCCCATCCAATCCTCCATAGATCGCCTGATCGCACAACAAAACCGGCGCCGCGATGGAGGGATATCCCCCTAAATATTGTGTTTCTTTCTCCGCCGAATGTTTACACAGCCCAAAATTCTCTTCCGGACGGCAGCGGTACACCACGCCCTCACGCGCGCTTACCGAACTGAAACTGAGCGACCACGGAAGATCATTCCACGTCTTCGTTCCTGGAACCTCGCTCTTTTCCACTTCTCCATTTCGAAATCGGAGCGCGTCCACCGCTCCCCGGTTGTCCCGCCGGTGCCACTGCCGGTAGATCGTTCCATCCTTACTAATACTCAAACCCAACGTCGCGGGGCTTTCGCGGTTTGGATCGTTAAGAGCGTAGACTTTACGAACAACCGGCGCGTCGCCCGAATCTTCCAGCCACGCGAGCGATCCCCCCGCCGGGAGAACGAGCGTTTTCTGGTAGACCGCCAGATTCCGGACACAACAGAATTGATCTTCCCACGTCACCCGTCCATTCTTATGCTTGAGCCAATCCGCCCCACTCCAGCGGTTCCCCTTGAATCCCATCGTTTCTTTGACGAAATCCCACGTCCAACAGACTGTGCCATCCGGTTCGAGAGCGTACACCTTCGAACCCAGCGTGGCGAAATATACACGGCCGTTCGAAACGGCGGGCGCGCTGAAAATCGGCTCTCCACAGACGATCTGTTTAATTACGCTTCCATTCACCTTGTCCAGAACATAGTAATATCCAGTCATCGCGCCGAAATGAAGATATCGCCCTGCAATGGCCGGTGATGAAACATTGCTGCAGTTAGCAGCGCCACCAGGGCTTTGAAATTTCCAAATCAATTCCATCGTTTCCGCATTAACGCAGAACGCCGCTCCCGATCCATCCACGATGTACACTCGCCCATCCGAAACGGCCGGCGCCGTAAACGCTGCGTCCGTCAATGGAACCGCGCCAAGTAAGCCCAATGGTGTACGAACGCTCCGATCGGCGGCGCCGCCCGAATGACCGGAATCGAATTTGAATTGTGTCCAATCTTCTCCATAAACGGTAGAGAAACATAGTAAAGATAAAACAATTGAGAAACTGATTGTTGTATAAACAAATCGCGCCATCATCGATCCTCCCCATGCTAACAGTTTTATAGTGAAATAAAGGATTTTTCATCATATCATAAAAGATTGTCTCGAATATAGCGCTCTCGCCACGAGAAGAATTCACTCGTATTGGCATTGCCGTATTTTTCACAAGGAAATACCCTATAAGGTGTCCAAATCAATCCACCCTTGTTGATTCTCTTTTTGGATTTCTAGTGATGGGAGTGATGATTCCCGATTGGGGAGATTTAACGATGGATGGAATAAACAATATGAGGTGCAGTCATGCGGTATTTCCAAAAAGGTTTCACACTGATTGAATTGCTCATTGTCGTCGCCATCATTGGAATTCTCGCGGCGATCGCCGTGCCGAATTTTCTGAACGCCCAGATGCGGGCCAAAATCACCCGCGTAAAAGCCGATTTCCGGGCGATCGACACATCGTTCCAGAGTTATATGCTCGATAATAACCACTATCCGCCCGATGTCGGTGGGCCTTGCGAGGATGTGCTCGCGTATTATCGGCTTACGACACCGATCGCGTATATTTCAAATCTCAGCGTTTTCAAGGATTATTTTACAAACGAAAATCCGGAAGGCGCGATCGGCGCGGCTTGCGAGTTTAACTATTATGATTATGGAATGGTTCCCTACATCACCGAATCTGGCGTGGGTTACGTTGTCATCAGTTTTGGCCCGGACCGGGATCTGGATATGGGCTGGAACACAAATTCAATGGACGCGTTGAAACGAAATGACGCCCCCAATTTATCGTTCTTATACGATTCATCGAACGGCCTTATTTCATCCGGCGACCTGATCTTAACCGGTCTCGGCATCCACAATAAATAAATGGAGCGCGAGCGTCTCGCCCGTGACTTAGCGGGCGCCCCACCTGTAACTTAGTGTAACTTAGCGGGTACCCAGGGCAAGGCGTTTTTTCTACCCTAACCTAAATCCCGCAAACCTCCCACTAATCCCCTCCATCATGTTTTCACGGATACCCACGGCAAGTACCGACGCTCGCGCCGGAGCCTTTGCGTTTCCTCTGCCCTGGCCTAAATCCCTCATTCTGTACACTCCATCACCACACGGAAACCAAGGCTATAATGAAAATCGATCTGCTGTTCAAATCCACGGGACGCCGACCGGTTTTTGTCTGGGGGATTCATTGTACTGCCGCCTCGGAAAACACGAGACGTTAATGGCAAACTCAACATGGACAAAGGCCCTTTCGGATCAATCTGCGCGCCACGTTCGCAAGGCTCCTGCCACTGGTCCGAGCACCATTCCGCCACGTTACCAAGCATGTCATACAATCCCCAGGCATTCGGCTCTTTCTGACCCACTTCCATCGCCAAGTCCGAATCCGTGTTTCGCCGGCTCCACATATAGTCATCCGCATTGTCCGCGGAATCGCCGAAGAAGAAGGACGTGTCCGTTCCCGCCCGGCAGGCGTATTCCCATTCCGCTTCCGTCGGAAGCCGGAACGTCCCAAGGTCTTTTTTATTCAGCTTCTTGATGAACGAACTGCATTGGGACCACGAGAGTTTCGTTGCGGGAAAATCCGGCCCAATGGCGATATGTTTTCTTTTTTGAAAGGGATTTTGTTCTGTCACCGCTTCCCATTGCCCTTGGGTGAACTCGTATTTCCCCATATAGAACGGCTTGGAGATTGTCACGGTATGCGGCGGCCATTCCCGATTCGAACGTCCACACTCGTCTTCCGGCGAACCCATCGTAAACGTCCCGGCGGGGATCAATACCATCTCCAACGCCTTCGCGTCATCCGGAAGATTCGGCAAATCAATGGTAATCGTCTTCTCCAGAGCGTCCGCTTCAGCCTCCGATCCGCAGGATAGGGCAAGCAGGAGAAAGATCAGTATACCGATGATTCCATAGAAAGAAAAAAACTTGATCGCGAAATGCTTTAGGGCGGCACAGTTCATTGCGCTCCTCCATCAACACATGGATTTTGGATCGTCCCTGCTGAATCATATTTGTAGTTCATTTGGCTCATCCAGTAGAGAGGGATCGTATAGAAAGAACTTTATAATATAAAGAACTTTCTCAATACTACTCTAAAACGAGATCCAATGCAAGTGCGTTTTATATTTTTTGGGGATTAATTTTTTGCATCACGGATGAGGTAGGATAAACACGGATTTTTTTCCGTGCAATACGTGAATATCGGAACTCTCCTTGATGTACAAAGAGAAAGGCTTTGTCAAGAAATCCCGTTGGATGCGCCAAGAGAACAATCCAAACAGGCTCTCACTCCATTGGAATTCCCGCCGCGTTAGCATGGCCAAGGGCTGCGGCTTGCGCGTAGTTCAACGTTTTATTGCGCAATTGTACGCTGTTGATATACCCACCGATCGTCTGGTTGTCATTATCCGCCATCAGCAGGACTTCCGGACCGAGTGACCACCGGCCATCCAATTCGATCCCGCTGGTATTGATCTGCACAAGGCCGCCATCGATATAGCTATGCATAACGCCAGCGGCGGCGTCCACTGCCAAAACCACTCGATGCCACTGCCCCGCCGTCATCTGCCCGCCGAAATTACCCGCCGCGCCGATCGCTCCATCCGCTCGAATAAACCAATCGGCGTCGTCCGCGTTCGTTGGATCCGTTTGCCACAAGCCGGCCATTCCCAACGCGTCGATGGATATATCCATGATAAGGGTATATTGATTTATACGGGTTCCACCCCCGTTGGGTTGCAGACCGTGGATCATACGGAAATATGTGCCTTGTTCGTAACGAACCATACCAGCGCTGGTTACATTGATCATCTGCTCTGAAAAACTGAAATCAGGAACCGCCGGGGGATTGATGGCGCCGATTTCAAGTGGAGCGGCTCCCGTCGATGAAGAAAGATCCCCATCAAAATCCCATTGCGCGATTTGCAGCGCCGGAATGGGTGTCGGCGTCCCGGTCTCCTCCGGCGCCGGGGTGACTGTCGGCGTCGGTGTCGGAGTGGATGTGGATTCTAATTGTGGTTCTGTCGGTACCGGTGTCGGCGTAGATTGAGATTCACCCTCCGATGTTTCCTCTTCGCTGGAGGCTCCGCTGGGATCGTATTCGATGTTGTTTGTAATCAGGATTTTATCGAGTTTCGTTCCATCTTCCCTCTGTTTGACGACAAACGAGTGCACTCCCGCGTCTAACGTGAATATCACGGGATTTGAATTGTCGGCGCCTTCGGGAACTTGATTGACCTGATCCCATACCCACGTTTCATACCCCCCCAGTTTCGTATTCCAGACAATCTCCTGTCCTCCATCCATAGAGACATAGAACGAGTTGCTGTTCCCCCAATTGGAGATCTCCCGCCCCCAGATGGTATAAGTCCCGGCCTGTTTGACAGAGAATGCGTATTCTACATAACCATTCTCCAAGCCCCCTTCACCTTGGGGAACCCAGATAAACGCGCCGGCGATGGCGTCCGGCTCCTCTCGCATCGGCGCGTGAAGCACACCCGCTTCCGCTTCCAGCCACAACACTTCACTCGGTTTCCCATCCAACTCAACCGAAACCATTGCCGGCACAGGTAGAATCTCAATCGTCACCGTATCGCTGATTGGTGAATGAACCTCGTCATTGACTGTGAAATAGAGTTCATACGTTCCTTCGGCGTTTGGTGTAAAGATCGGATTCGCGATGAACTTGTTCGAAAATTGATTGAGATTTTTATCCGGTCCGGATAAGATGAACCAGGAATAAGTATATGTGCCGTCCCCGCCTGTCGCGTGTCCATTTAATGGTACCGGGACTTTCCCCGCGATCTGAAGATCTTCCCCCGCATCCGCGACGAGAGGTGTGATGTTGATCGGAGGCATCAGTTCGCTATCATCTGAATCCGGACTGGCGGATGGGTCGAGGGCTTCATCATCCGGTGTATAAATTAAATCATTTGTAATCAAGAGCCGGTCAAGCTTCGTCCCCGCCTCCCGCTGTTTCACTCGCAGCGTATGTTCTCCCTCCGTCAACAAAAATCGGACAGGTTCAATATTCCCACCCAATTCATCCCCCTCGCTGACCGGATCCCACACCCACGTGTTATATCCGCCCATTGTAGTGTTCCACACCACTTCTTCTCCCCCATCAACGGAAACATAGAACGAGTTGCTGAGACCGTCATTGGATATTTCCCGCCCCCAAACCTGATAATAACCGGTCAATGGCACAGTAAAATCATACTCTGCGTATCCCTCTTCTCCGCCGCCCTGATCATCCGCTACCCAAACATATTTTCCATCCTGCGCGGTTTCATCCAATTTAATGGTCATCGGTGGGAATAGAATTCCCGACTCTGCTTCCATGAGTGTCATCGTTGGACGAACGGTAATGGTAATCGTATCATTCGCAGGCGGATTCACTCCGTCTTTTACAATGAAATACAGAACGTACGTTCCCGGCGACTTCGGCGTGAAAAGAGGATCGGGAGCTGAATTGGTCGAAAATTGGTCTAAAGAAACATTCGGACCGGATAGAACTGACCAGGAATACGTATAATTTGCGGTTCCACCCGTCGCAAATCCATTTAATACGATGGGCGAAAAAATCTCCTGATCCTCTCCGGCGTCAGCGGTGATTGGACTCTCCTCTTCGGGATTGTAACCTGGAGTACTTTCGTCCCCCTCTCCTATCGTAAACGAGATTTCTTCGGAAAACTCGCTCTCATTGAAATACTTGTTATACGATTTCAGGGCAAAAAAATAAGTTCGGCCTTCCTCCAAATGGGTAATTGTATATGTGTTCACATTCCCTACATCAATCACCGAATCGTATAATCCACTCTGCGTTCCATAATAAACATTGAAACCGGTCTGCGTGGAATTAGGATGAGGATCCCAGGTAAGAGTCACCTCTCCAGCGCCGCTGGATTGGGATTGCGATAGAACGGCTGTAACTATAATGAAAAAAATAAGAAGGCTTGGATACCTATTTAAAAACCAATTCAGTGGATAATGAGAGGAAACCATAATAAGAACCTTCCCTCCTCCCGGTCAAACAACACAGGAGAAAGCAAATTCGACCGAATGACTGCCTGTAATCAAAGGTTCATCCTAGTGATTATGTTTATTTATTAAACCATCATGATCGAAAACACAACGATGAAAGGCCAAGGCATGTTTTTTTCTGCCCTGACATAATTCTGTATTACTTCAATTTAAGATCGGCCGCGTTTTCGACCTGCAAATCTGAAAATTTATTATACCTTTTAATTTACATTATGTCAAATTACATTTCCTTTTAATTCATTATATTCAATTTTATCCTTCAATCATATTCTGATAGCGAATAATTTCGGAAAAACGAAATGATTAATAGAAAAAGGATTACAAAATCGCTTGAATTAGTCGATCTATAATAACTCAATATGCGGAACAAATATATTTCGTTACGAGCATAACTATATTCTACAGCAATTTGAATAAAATAGATGATTTTTTCTAGTAATTTGATAACTACAGGATGAGATTTTCAATGAATTTGTAGCAATTATTCATGTATTCTATTTGTAGCAAGTGGATGATCGGTATTGAATCATTACCGGCCCTTTGAATCTTTGGAAAAGGTCATTCGTGAGGATGGTTGGGCGCGCTGACTAGGCGCGCTGGGTGTCGATTTCGTTTCACTCGCTCGGGCGATGGATGGGCTGGAGGATGAAGTTTGATTGATCTTTGCGTTGATCCCATCTTCGATCGTATCGATATGACTAATGATTTCTTGTTTCTGTGATATCACACGGTCGATTCGGATAATCTCATTCAACTGTTGCCGCAGCGTTTCCTTCAGTACTTTTACATTAGAGAGTTGCAACGTCGATTGTGATATTTTGCTGGCTTGAAAACTGCTCGATTGGCTCTGAAGAGATTTCAATCGCTCATGCACTGCGTTAAACAGATCCTCATCCCCCGCCTGCGCCGCGTCTATCCGGAGTTTTTCCAGCAATACGCTTCGCAGATTCTCATAAAAATCGATCTCCAATACGATTACGTTTTTCCAGCATTGAATTAAATTTAGGCGCCCGGCCAAAGCTTCGTGGATTTTCGTACCTAAATCGGACAGTTCCTTGGAATAGGAGGCTTTCAGGCTTTGGATTTCCCGCCGGTATTGAGTCCGGGCGCTCGTCTGGCAATCCGGCTTCTGGATTTCCTTCTGCAGATTGTTGTACCGTTTGATTCCCGGTTTGCTCTCGATTTGTTGGATGGATGTTTCCGTCACCGAGAGTGGACCGGCGATCTTATCCGCGCTATCCCTCTGTTTGTTTAATTTCTTGATGATATCGACCACCCATGCGGGTAATTGTATGTTCGATCCTTCCGGCGTTTTGATGACGGCGTCCAGTTCCTCAAATGTCGCGAATGGGCCAAACTCTTTTTCTTGTCCTTCAACAGGAACTTTCATCGCAAGAGATTGCACTTCTTCAATCTCGCAATCGATCTGACCAACGACTTTGGATGGTTCTCCATTTGCTAATAATATAATTAAATTTCGCAGGTCTGCTTTTGCCGCCATGTTCACCTGTTCAAATACTTGATACTATTGGTTTTCCTTGTCGCGAATCAATTCTTCTCATTGACAACCGGGCCGGCTTCGTTTATTGGATATAATATCTTATATAATATAATCAAAATTGAAATCAATTTCAAATCGTATGAATCCACAGATAATTATTTTTTTTCTATTTTTTAAAATTGCTGTTCCTGTCTCATGATCAATTACCGAATGGTTGGGCTTTCCAGATTTAGGCCAAAAAAATACCGTCTATTGCTTTTCACAATACGAGTTATATGAGTAAATTGTTTGTTTTTGCGGTATTATATTATTATTAGAAATACATTATCTTTATTTCTATCTTCATAAATGCGCTTTAAATTCCAATGCCTTGTTTCTCACGAGGCTCAATCCCCAACTCTCTTCGATAATTTTCTTTCTAATTCATTATAATGGGGAAAAAAGAAAACGCTACATTGTATCTGCAGGTTATTTGCTCCCCCTATTATATCCACTGGAATTGAAGAGTATCGTGAATCCTGATTTTCGATAAAATATATTTTATAATATGAATCTAATTAATTTGAAATCCTGGACACCGTCTTTTCTTTCAAACCGCAATACGAATTTGAAGAAAGGAAACCTAAGGATACAAATCGATGTATTATGTGGAACGCTGGAGGTTGGTTTTTCATTTAACACTTACAAGAAAAAACAGAATCGCCTGAATAACAAGGCGTCACGAGGGAGAAGAACAATGGGGAAAAAAAGGAATGTATTGCATGGATTCACGTTGATTGAACTGCTCATCGTCGTCGCCATTATTGGAGTGCTCGCGGCGATCGCCGTTCCGAATTTTCTGAATGCGCAGATCCGCGCGAAAGTGTCGCGCTGCTACGCCGATACAAAAGCGCTCGGAACGACCATTGAAATCCTGCGGATGGATAAAGGCGTGATGCTGGTCGATTGGTGGGACGACGACCGGGAATGGGGTCATGAGCGTCTCCGCACGATCTTCAACATGGTCGGCGCTGGAGACTTCGAAGCGCGGGGCCGTAACGCCGTGCTTGCGCCGTTGACGAGTCCTGTCAACTACATGTCATCTATTCCAAAAGATCCGTTTCAAAGCCCGGCGATCGATGGCGGCTGCTACTATTATTACCTCGACAACGATCCCGAAGATCCAACCGACGATCACGATTTCCCCGCCTACAAAGAAGGCACAGCCGAAGTGTATGGCAACAAACCGTTGAAATCGGGAGAATGGGCCATCGGCGGTATCGGCCCTGATGGGGAATGGTACGGGGCGACATGGACCGACGCCACCTCCAACGCCCGTGGCAGCAAATACGATCCCAGCAACGGCCTCTCCAGCCGCGGCGATATCATGCTCACCTCCCGTGGGATCGATTAATGGAGCGCGAGCGTCCCGCCCGTGAATTTGGATACATAGAGTGAGTGTTTCAATTGTGTATCCTACAATAATGAATCATATCCTGAACATCCTGCTAATCTTGCCCATCCAGATTCAGACAAAAAAAAATCCATTCACCCCATCTCCCCAACCGGCCGTATAACCTGTTCGTGAGAGATCTCCTTAATTCGCCCCTCATCAAAGAGAAATATCTGATTGGCGAGACGAACCGCCTCTTCCCGGTTATGCGTGATATGCAGAGTCGTGACACCTGTATTTTTCGTGATGGATTGTAAGAGACGGCACATCTCCGCGCGTGTGTCGTCATCTAACGCGCTCAGCGGTTCATCCAAACATAAGATCGGAGGTTCAAACGATAACGCGCGAGCCAGCGCGACACGTTGGCGCTCCCCCCCACTCAGACCCTCCGGTTTTCGATCGAGCAGATGGGTAATGCCGATCGACTCCGCGAGAAAGCCAATCCGTTCTTGGATTGCCTTTTTCGGCCAGCGGCGTATGGACAAGGCGAATCCAATATTACGGCGCACGGACATAGTCGTAAACAACGCTCCTTCCTGCGGGACAAAACCAACGCGCCGTTCCGCCGGTTTTAGTTTTGTCACATCCCGGCCGGCGAGATGAATTTGTCCGCTTTTGATGGAACGCAATCCGCAGATCGCTTCCAACACCGTTGTCTTGCCACAGCCGGTTTTGCCCATTAGAACGCCATAGTTACCCGCCGCGACGGTCAGATTGATATCCCGCAGCGAAAACGTCCCTAAATCGATGGATAGATTCTGAATCGTGATCATGGCGCCCTGCGGTAGTTTTCAAACGTTTTCCCACCGAGAAAACGCACCAACACTAATACAACGATCGCCGCCGCCACCATAATCAACGAAATAGCCAGCGCCCCTTTGACGTTCCCGATCCCCAGTTCCAAAAAAACGGATACCGGCAGGACTTCGGTCCGCATACGAACCGATCCCGCGAAGACCAATATCGGCCCGAACTCGCCCAGCGCCCGCGCCCAGGCCAACGTTCCCGCCGTTAGAATCCCCCGGAACGATTGGGGCAGAACCACCCGCCAAAACGCCTGGCTGTGATTGCAGCCCAGGGTAAGCGCCACATCTTCCTGCCGGGGTGAAATCTGATCAAACGTAGCCCGCATTGTCCGTACGGCGAACGCGCACGCCACCATGAATTGCGCGAGAACCACAGCGGGGATCTGAAACACAATCCCCGCGTCCCGGCCGAAGAGTTTTTTCGATACGATCCGGAAAAGATCATCCACTGTAAAAGGGTCGCTGTCGGTTCCCGCCACCGTCAATCCAAACAAAATCAACAGACTCAATCCGATGACTAATGGCGGCAGCACAATCGGAATATCCAAGATCGAGTCAATCAGAATCTTTCCCGGAACCTTGAACCGTGACAAGAGATACCCAATCGGCAGCGAGACGATCACCGACAACACGGCGGTGATCGTACACGTGATCATACTCAGGCGGATGGAATATTGTATATTCGGATTGCGCAGCGCGATGGAAAAATCGTTCCACTCGACTTTGAGCAATCCCGCCACAATAATCATCAAAATAAAGAGGATATAAAAGGAACTTAACGAAGCGAACAGCGTAAAGAATGGAATATCCGTTTTAACGCGGTATTCATGGTTTGGAGTGGATAACTGCGTAGATTTCACGAATCGTTTTATATTGATGGGAATCAGGCTTTTGCGAGAGCCTTTTGGAGTTTTTCGATATAACGGGGAACCGCTTCCATTGGTTCTTCATTCGATTCGTATTCGAGAGCGACATAGCCCCGGTAACCAGCCTCCCCGATGATATCGACGATCCGGTCGAAATCGGCTTCGTATTTTTGATTGGAATCGGACCACATTTCGACTTTTATCTGTACGTTGACAGCATAAGGAGCCGCTTTTTCGATCTCTTTGTAGGGATCGCTGGTGTGGAAATTGCCTGTGTCGAGATTGACGCCGAACCATTCGGAATCGACTTCATCGACGATCGCGAGCAGACCTTCGGCGTCCGATACGATCCCACCGTGGTTTTCAAGCGCGAGGATAATCCCTTTCGTTCCGGCGTATTCACAGGCTTCTTGGATGGTGTCGATGGAATATTGCCGGGCCTGCCGTTCATTGGCGCCGTCACGCACTCTTCCCGCGAAAATCCGGATGCAGGGGGCGCCGAAAATGGCCGCGTAATCGACCCACTCGCGGCAGTATTCAAGTTGCTTATCCCGCTGCGGACCGGGAGGGTAGGTGAATTCATTGCCGATCGCAGTGGCGGAAATATCCAGACCGAGCATGAACGCTCTCCGTTTGTACCGGATGAAGTACTCTTCCAAAGGATATTTGGGGAAGTAATACGATGTCGGTTCCGCCGCATCCAATCCCATTTGGGCGCATTCATATAGAAATCCATCCATATTCATGGTGTAGGGATCGGGATCGTTGAGGTACTTGCGGAAGGAATATGCGGAGAGACTCGCTTTCATTTTGGGATCGACTCCACGGATGATGGGAGGGATCGCCTGCGTAACCGTTGGGTGAGCCGCTAAGGCCGCCACACCGGAGAGCGCGAGTAAGCTTTGTTTAATAAATTGCCGCCGGTTTGGATCTATCATCGTTTTTTTCCTTTCCTGCTTAAATTCAACGCTCCAAAATTATAATGAATAAATGAATCCGTTGAAGATGGTTTGTTCCACCATATGTCATTCCAACCAAGAAGTCACCCGGTAAGATTCAGAAATAGTCTTGTTTTTCCGAATTTGTTCCACTCAAGAAAATACCATAGAATCCTTGCGATATCCAAGCCCAAATAGCAAAAAAGGATGGGAAAAATAAAACACCGTTTCATTTCGGTTGATGGCTGCTATGAACAGATATATCTTGTGAATTATAGATACGATACGGAGACAAAAAGGCCCTGCAAAGCGTGACTTAAGCATAACTCATCTATGGAAAGTACGTCATCATCTATCTCAATGAGTTTCTATCTAAAATTTTAACTTTTTGCCGTTTCTTAATAGAACAATAAATCCTTTTCGTTTATTGACGATAATAATACGATAGGCCTCGTTCTATCTATGAACGATCGATTTCGAATGAGAACCAATTATGCCACAGTCCGAACATTTAGAACGCTTAAAAAGAGATATCGACTCCTGGAATCAATGGAGAGAGGAGAACCTGGGTGTTCTCCCCGATCTCAGTTGGGCGGATCTGAGTAAGATGGACTTGAGTGAAGCGAACTTGATTGTGGCGGACCTGAGTCATGCGGATTTACGGGAAGTGAATCTGAGTCATGGAGATCTCCGGCAGGCGAATTTAACGGGAACGGACCTGAGCGGGGCGGATCTCTTCCGGGCGAACATCAGCGATACGGAAATGATTGAAGCGGACCTGAGCCGGGCGGACCTGCGGGAGGCCAATTTGAGCGGGGCGGATCTGCGTTGGGCCAATCTGCGGGGAGCGGAGCTGAGCGGCGCCAATTTTGATCGTGTGAAATTCCGAAAAGTCGATCTGAGTGGAGCGTATCTTTTTCAGGCGAATTTTGTCGGCGCCGATCTCCGGGACGCGGATCTGAATGACGTTAATTTATTGAAGGCGAATCTTAGCGGGGCGGATCTAAGTGGCGCGAACCTGTGCGGGGCGAATCTGAGTGAGGCGAATCTGAGCGGCGCGCAGCTGGATGGGGCGGATCTGATGTTTACCAATTTTACGAGAACGACGCTGACAAAGGCGAATTTTAAGCGGGCGAAATTGTTCCGTACCATTTTCGCCGACGTGAATCTCAGCGAAGCCATTCACCTGGAAAGCGTCGAACATTGTTTTCCTTCCACCGTCGGTGTCGATACATTTTTCCAGTCTAAGGGGAAAATCCCTGACGCGTTTCTCCGGGGAGCGGGTGTGCCGGAAAATCTGATTGTTTATAAAAACCCATTAACTCATGACGCGAATCATTATTATTCCTGTTATATCAGCCATAGTGATAAGGATAAGGATTTCAGCGAAATGCTGTTACTGGCGCTGCGGAAAGAAGGGATTCGCGCCTGGCGGTTCCCGGAAGAGATCAAGATGACGGAATCGATCCGGTGCGAAATCGGCCGCAGCATCGACCGCCGGGATATTTTGCTTTTTATTTGTTCCGAAGAATCTCTAACAAGCGCCTGGGCGATGGAAGAAATCGAACACGCGTTGATGAGAGAAGAGACGGAAAACATACAAATCCTCTTCCCGGTCACTATCGATCCATTTCTCGAATATTGGCAAGCGCCTTTACAGAAAGACCTTCTTAACCGAATCATCGTAAATTTCAGTGGTTGGTCTCAAAACTCACAGATTTTATATCAGCGGATTCCTCGATTGATCTCTGCATTGAAAAAGAAGAAGAATTCTTTCTAAAAGAGTGGAGAGGATTTCAAGCCCGTGATTGCTCTACTTCACTCGTGGAGCGAAGATCTCAGCGAAACGATCCGGTTTGTCTTCATTGCGGACGATATCCACGTATCGCGGTCCTCCATCGTATTGGATGGTAACAGTTTCGAACACTTCATCTTTTAAAAGGAGCAGTTCAACCGATCGTGTTGTTGGGCTGTCCGCGATCGCGTCTTTCAGGCGGTTTTCGCTGAATTTTTTTCCATTTACACCGATGATTTTGACGCTGTCGTAAAGTCCCGCTTGATCCGCTGGGCCGCCTGGGCTGATTTCCGTGATCTCACCAGTAGTTGAGACGCGCATACCTAATGATGTGAGAGAATGATCTTTATCATAATCTGTTGGTTTAGGTGAATATTCAATCCGGTAGCCTAGACGATCGAGAACAGTCAGGGGGAGTTCATCATGCCATCCGCGCACGCGGTCTTCGATCAGCGCTTCCCAATCGTATGGAAGCAGCTCATTTAGTATTTCAACGATGTCTTTTTCTTCATAACCCATGAGCATTTGGTTTTTATCGTACCGGCCAAGAAACCGCTGGATAAAATCGTCCAGGCAGAGTTTCGAATCGCTTTCTTCCTGGAGAATGGTGTCGATTTCATACCAGAGGAGCGCGCCTTCAAAATAGTAGTCTTGTGGCCGGTATAATCTCCGCCAATGCTCACTTCCCCGGCGGCGCAGATAGGAAGATGACGCGGTGTCTTCTAGATTGATGGAACGGCGGCCTTTCTGCAGCATCAAAGAGACAATAGTCTTGCCCACGCCTACCCATTCATCCCGCAGGCCGCCTTCGAAGGATGTTCGATCCTTGGTTTCAAACAGGCCGGAGCGGGTGGTTAGAACAACGCCGATGTATTGATCCAATCCTTCATATACCCATAGCAATCGAAGGTCTTTCGGTACTTGATAATCAGGAGTGGCCATCCCTTGGGGACGGTGGTATTTACCGCACCAGCGATGCCCGTATTCGTGCGTAATGAGGTGGCCGGTGACGCGCAGCTGGTCTTCTTCCAGGCCGTTGGCGCCAACAACGTTCAGACTTGATCGCATATGCTCTAATCCGATAAACGGCAGGTTGTCACTTAACATCAGCAGGAAATGGTAGTCATAATCGTGTCGCTTACCGAACATCACCATCGCTTCCGCAACCATCTTGCGGATTTTATCCAACGTTTTTTCATCGGGGTGAAGCCTTGGTTTCGATTCCGCTAAGAGATGGAGAAAGTGGGGCGTTCCACCGTCTGGCGTTACATCGATAAAGCGATACCACTTACCGCAGACCAACGGGCTGTCGACGAGTTCACGGATAGACACTGGATTAAACTGAATGGTACCTTCGTCCTCTTTTTGAGCGGTTAATGAGGAGCCCCATTTCCATTCTTTGGGTAATTGAAGAGTGAGATTGACATTGATATCGCTGATATCGTATCCCTTTGGATAGAGGAGGCAGGTGTTCCATGCGATGATTCCAAGCTGGGATGTGCCATGCGTGTCGACACCCAGCGAATATGCTGGCGCCGCTTGGTTGCAGATGTAGGTTGTATCGGCCTGAATCCGGATTACGCCGTTTGGAATATCGATCAGGAAATGAAATACGTCATGGGGATCGCGGGTCCAGGATAGGCGTTTTCCATCTTCTGTGGAGAAGAAAATTTCGGCCAGATTTTGAATCGGGCTTTTGGGACCGTGCACACCTTCAACCCATTTGGGGTAATAGAGATCGAAGACAGGGCCGCTGACATGATAGGTGGAAGACGCTTTGAGCAAACCACGGGGTAGATCCCTCGCGTCCACATCCAGCGTCATTGTCGCCGCCGCGCTGGAGGAGACGGCCGCTGTGATTAGAAAGATGGCTAATAAGAGACATTTCTGATTCCGCATTGTGTAGATCCTTTCCATGACAGAATTGTAAATGGATTCTAATGGATTGGCCACGAATTACCATACCATTGGCGCACGATGGCTTCGCTGGTGTCAAATAGCTGACAGATTAAAGTGGGATTGAGAACGTCCTGTGGATTGCCCTGCGCGAGGATACGGCCTTGATAAAGGGCGGCCACCTGTGTGGCGATGCGCCGCGCGGAATGGAGATCGTGGGAGACGTATAGTATGAGTTTTCCGGTTTTGTATAACTTGACAAGGATGTCTTCGAAAATGATCTGATGCTTCAGATCGAGGAAAACTGTTGGTTCGTCCAGGAATATTACGGGGGTGTTCTGGACAATGACTTGCGCCAAATAGACCCGCTGCCGTTCGCCTCCGCTCAAAGTTGAGAGTTTCCGGTTTCTAAATTCCTCTATATGACATAATTCAAGCGCGTACTCAAGGCGCTGTTTTGAAGTTTGCGGTGACTCGATGTGGTTCCAGGGATGGGTCGCGAGTGAGACGAATTCAGCCACGCGGTATCCTTGGACAGAAGGCATGGATTGGGGTAAATAGGCGATGATCCGGGCGCGTTCCATGCGGGGGAGACTTAATAAATCATACTCCTTGTGATAAAGCCGATCCGCATGGGTGGGGATTAATCCAGCGGCGGCGCGGAGGAACGTGCTTTTTCCCGCGCCGTTGGGTCCAACGATCGCGAAGACACCGGCGTCCGGGATGTCGAGAGAGACAGAATCGAGGATCGTTTTGTTGGCGATGGAAACGGAAAGGTTTTGGATCGATAGCATTCAATATATCCTTTTTTGAACGGGGGCGCGCCGTATGAATAACAAGCAATAAGAGAACAATCACATAAGAGATTGCGTCAATGGGTGACACGCAGAATTTCCCATTGACTGAAATTATAATTTAAGAGGACTGAATTCCAAAAGACTCACAATGAATGAAGGATGGGGAATCGATTGATTTCATGTTGTGAGTGAAATGTGGTTTTTCATTGGTTCCATGCAGTGTGATCCATGATACAATGTTCTGTGGAATAATCGATTTAATTTGTTTGTGCAAGGGAGATGTGAAATAATGAATATGCGAGTTAGGAATCACTGGTTGGGTTTTACGTTGATTGAATTGCTGATTGTTGTCGCGATTATCGGGATTTTGGCGGCGATCGCCGTACCCAATTTTCTCAATGCGCAGATCCGCGCGAAGATTTCCCGTACGAAAAGCGATGTGCGGATGTTGGATGACCAAGCCGTTATCCGAAATATGGATTGTGGATTATGGTTGATTGATGGCAACGATACTGGACAAGCTGATCATTGCGAGTTTGAAGCCGGTTATAATTTCTGGGGCAAGACACCGGCGGAAGCGCAGGTCGATACCCAAGGGGCGCTTGGGGATAATTTCTTTAACGGACAGATTTACCAACAATTAACAACCCCCGTCAATTACATCAATTCGATCCCGGTGGATGTGTTCACCAAGGGATTGTTTTACGGTTATGAGGATCGCGGGTGTTCTAATGCGCCCATTGGCACGCATTATCTCTTCTTTGCCTGCGGGCCGGATGGGGATACATTTGATTGGTACATTGGCCGTCATGCGACTCCATACGTTTCATCGAACGGGCTGACGTCCAATGGAGATGTCTGGCGGTCCCGTAAACTGCGTATCCGGCCGGACGAAGGCGACCTGTATCAACAAGAGATATTCCAAGATTACTGGGAGTGATTTTCTTAAACGGGCAATTATTTATGCGTATTCATTCCGTTTTATGTAACGGATTCTTTTCCCGCGTTATATTTCACGGCTGACAAAGATTTCATACGTCGAGAAGGCGCGTTACTCTATTCCTCTGGATAGATATCTTGCTGACGCAGGAGACTGATGAATGAGAAATTGCGTGATACTGAATCCTGCGCGTATTCTTCTGTTCTAAAACCTACACGTATTCTTCAAGGTTTTTTCTTCTACTTATTGTTATATCTCACTACGTGGACGCCTTTTGCGCCGAATACCCAGTGAAACAAGATGGAACGGGTGATTTCACAACGGTTCAAGCCGCGCTGGACGCTGTGTTATCTAACGACATTGTGTTCATGCGGCACAAATCACGATACTATATTTGTTATAGCAAAATCGATTTGATTTGTCGGCGTTAGGGAGAGATGGAATCGTGAATCAGCGTTTTCGGTATTACCGATGCGGTTTTACGTTGATTGAATTGCTGATCGTTGTAGCGATTATTGGGATTCTGGCGGGGATCGCCGTGCCCAATTTTCTCAATGCGCAAATCCGCGCGAAAGTGACTCGTACGAAATGCGATATGCGCATGTTGGACGATCAAGCCGTTATCCGCCATATAGATACCGGCTTATGGTTGATTGATGGGAATGACGCAGGACAAGCCGAACATTGCGAGTTTGAAGAGGGATTTCATGACTGGGGCTTGGTACCCGATGAATTATATATTGATACACAGGGGGCGGCGCTCGGGAATGAATTCTTCAATGGGCAGATTTATCAGCGATTAACTACCCCCGTCAACTACATTAATTCAATCCCGGCGGATGTGTTCACCAGGGGAATGTTTTATGGGTATTTTGACCATGGGTGTTCGAATGCGCCTAAAGGCGCGTATTATCTTTTCTTCGCTTGTGGGCCGGATGGGGATCTATTTGATTGGTTCATTAACCGTCCTGCGATTCCGTATGTTTCCTCGAATGGGCTGACGTCCAATGGAGATGTCTGGCGGTCCCGTAAACTGCGTATTTATTCAGACGAAGGCGCCTTGCACAACGAAGCGCTATTCCAGGATTACTGGGAGTGATTTTCTTAAACGGGCAATTGTTTATACGCATTCATTCCATTTCCTGCATCAGATTCTTTTACCGCTATATATCTCATGGTTTAAGAAGGTTTCATTCTTTGAGAAGGCGTATTACTCTATTTCTCTGGATTGATATCTTACTGACGCAGGAGATTGATGAATGAGAAATTGCGCGATACTGAATCCTACACGTATTCTTCAAGGTTCTTTTATCCTATTCATTGTTCTATTTCATTTTGTGGATGCTTCTTGTATTGAATACACAGTGAAGCAAGATGGGACGGGTGATTTCACAACGGTTCAAGAGGCGCTGGACGCCGCGTCTTCTGGCGATGTTGTGACCGTGTCCGGCGGTTCATATGTTGAAGATGTGAGTATTGGACATTTCAACGTTCCTTCATTGAAAAAAGATAATATTACTTTCCGCGCCGCCGAGGGAGAAACCGTCGAAATTATTGCGGCCAACACCAAAAACCGGGCGGGTGGATTGACACAAGCTGGATTCGATCCAGGCCCCGCCGACCGCGCCGGCTTTGTTTTGAATGGAGATAACGCTCTCATTGAAGGAATCAGATTCATCCAACCTTCCGCTGAGTTGAATAATATCGATCAAGCCTTGGCGGTTATCGTTGGCAGTTCCAATGTCACATTCCGGAATTGTGAAATTGTGGGACCTTCCCCTGATGACGGCCCCGCCTCGAATACGGAAGGGGATTTGGTTGGATTGGCCATTTCCCCGATCGACGTATTCGCGCTGAGTCAAGGAACGGGTGTACCTCCAACGAATCTGACTATGGAAAACTGCCGGTTCCATCATGTTGAATTCGGATTCGGTACCGAAGATATGTTGAAAACGGGTTTGCCGCCTGAGACAACCTTGCGGAATTGTGAATTTTATTACAACCGCAATGGAGTTGAAGTGAATGATGGAACTGTCCATCTGTTTGATTGTAATATCCATGACAATAGCGTCGGCGTTCAGGCCGCTGATGACCAGGCGTTTCTCACCAATTGTGTCATTTGGAATAATGGAAGACATGGCGTGCAGCTGGATGAAGGGGAGATTGATGCGGTTGAATCCGCTCAGAATCCAACCGTAGTTATCGATCAGTGTGAAATCAGAGACAATGGCCTGGATAATGAAGGCGCCGGAATCCAGATGGAACTCGGTACGCTGACAGTGAAAAACACGGTTCTCTCGAATAACGTGAACGGCCAAGTGTTTATCTCTTCCTCCAATAAAGGAGACTCGACGGTAACGATCGATCATTGTGATCTCTATGAATCGATTATGGGATTCGCTATCGCGACTACGGAAGATCTGATTAGTTTAGCTGATATCACGATTACTAATTCCATTCTTGTTGATGAAATCGGCGTCATGAATAATATGGGAGTGTTAGCGGAATTTACCGTAGAGTATTGTGATTTCTTCGTGACTGACGAGCCATTTGTTGGCGCATCCATCGTTTCGAATACTATTCTAAACATAGCGCCTGGATACGTTGATGCGGAGAGTGGAGATTTTTACCTTACGCCGGATTCCCCACTGACTACGGCCGCGCAGGATGGGGAGTACATTGGATCGAAAGGCGTTAAAACGCCAGTGGTGAATTGGATGGTTCACTAAGAGGACAGTGGATCGCGTTTTAATGATCCACTTTATATATTGATCGCTCCCGGTGGGTCAATAAAGCGCGGTCTGCCCTACCGCGGCTTATTTGCGCGTTTGAATCTCAATCATTTCATGTGTGAAACAAGGATTGGAGGCGCGTAGGGATGAAATGGGCGAGCATGGAGCGGCGTTTTTCGCGGCGTTCTGTCGATCCATCCAAGATTGATTCCACTGCTTGCGCCATTGTTTCTATACTGATTGGCCGATGGAGCGCCGTGGGGACATTGTATCGTTTTAATCGATTCATCTCCTCTTGTGTGATCGAGGAGTAGATCGACAGAATCCTCGAATATTGAAAGATTCCTTTCAGCAGCCAAAGTATATAACTGGGAGAAGAGACAGTATCGCTCTGTCCCAAAATGCAGAGATCATAGTTTTTGTACCGCGCGTGGTTCCATAAATCCAGATCATCACTTGCCGTTATAATTGTACCGTTCTGATTGGATACAATCCGTTTCAACAATGTAAGTTCTTCTGGCAGTAATCCAATAGATAGAATGCGCAACGCCTGCTCATCCTCATGAGGCATCTTCATATTCACCTCCGTGAGTATACGATTCTCTCAATCACGTATTCAAATGGAGCGCGGCGCCAGCGTCCATTCTTTACTGAATTAGTAGCACAATTTTATTGGATTGTCATTTCAGGAAAGGAAAATGTTGGAAACGGATGTGGTATTATAGAAACCTCAATCCTTCTTCCTTGCCCACAGAGCGGATATGTTGGGCTGCTTGGTTATATTCTTCGGCTGTGCTTAAGTGTTCCAGCATCAAGGGAACGCCATCTAGTTTGCTCAATTCTTTTAAGTATACGCCATAATCGAGATAGCCCAGACCAGGACGAATTTCATCCAGGTGAACGGTGAGTTGCTGACGCATAATGATGTCTTTCGCATGGCAGCTTTTTAAATAGGGACCAAGTTTCATAAAACACTCGCGGATCAGCGCGGCGTTGCTGTAATACCGGCGTGGGCTGTTGACGATGTTGACGGGATCGAGGTGGGCTGCGCAGGCTTTGCGGTCTATGGCGTGAATCAGGCGAAGATAGGAATCGGGGGAATCGGGAAAAGCGTATGGCATCGTCTCTAACGCGTAAACCGTGCGTTTCGGTTCTACGGCGTCAATGATTTCACGGACCGACTCAACGATTTTGTCGAAGGTCTCTTGGCTTAGATTATCTGGATGATGCCCATCCCACTTTTCTCCAACCGAGCCGCTGATGTTGACGCAGCATTCCGCGCCGATCCGGTCCGCGAGATCCAATTGTTCTTTGCATTTTTTCAGCGCGGCGTTTCGTTTTGTTTCATCGGGATCGAGGGGATTACTCCAGGCTCCCACTTCGGCGATGATGATATTGGCTTCTTTGGCGGCTTTGGCGTAGGCTTGGACGATGTCATCGCTTTGCTGAGCGTTGACGGGGCAGTACGCCGCGCTGTAGCCCAGGCGTTTCATGATCGCCACCCATTCGTCCGGTGAGTTATATTTTTCCATCGGCGGCCCTCCCAGCCGGATGGGATTGGCCTGGGCGGCCATGGCGCGCCGATGAGACGATGCGGTAAATAGAGTGGCGCCGAGTATGGATAATTTTGCGAAACGGCGTCTTGATACGGATTTTTCTTGACTCACGATCGTGTATCCTTTCGTTTATGATAATTGAGTTTACATACGCTGACAGTATTCTTTCCATACCTTCAGTGAGCGTTCCATTTTGCCTGTGATGTCTCCTTCGAAACCATATCCTTGGAAACCGAATGGGCCTGTATATCCAAGGCGGATGAAGGTTCTGACGAAGGCTTCAGTGTCGTAGTCTCCTTCGCCGAGAGGCAGGATGCCATCCGTCACCTTTAATTCCGAGGCGTTTTGGAGGGAACCGTTAATTGTGACGCAATTCAATTTCGGGAGCGCGAGTTTTGCTTTCTTCTCCAGGTCTTTGGGGCCTTCCACATACAGCCAGTGGAAGAGATTGAACGTGCATCCCAGATTTTCCCGGTCCACGTGAAGCGCCAGGCGCAGCGCGTCTCCTATTCGTTCCGCCCAGAAATTGCAATGGGGGTAGATTGAGATCCGTAGCCCATTTTCCTTGCCGAGATCCGCCGCTTCCCGGAGAATGGGGATCGCCAGTCTGTCTCCCGCGGGATCGGAGGATTTGTATTTCCGGCTTATTAGTGAGATCCAAAGGATCGCCCCGCTGCCTTTTAACAATCCAATCAGGTCTTTGATCCATTGGGGGAGGATTCCCGCATCGATCTCGATTGTGGAATAGACCGTGATTAGATCGATCCCTTTCCGCTTCATTGTTCGCAATGACTCCGGGAATTCTTTAAAACGTTTCTCGTCATTTCCAATGGTATAGTCATAGCGGGGATTCCCGATGCGTTGAAGCCAATCGGCGATTTGCGCGGCGCTTAAATCGCTTTTGAAGAATCCAGCGCTCATGATAAAAAAGCGGTCACAGAGGGGAACGACTGTTTCTTTGGCTTTGGACGCTGGCGGCGCCCAGACGGTAGCGGCGAGTCCCGATCCAGCGAGCAGCGATGTTCGCAAAAATTGACGGCGCGGTTGTTGATTCATTGGATTCGATCTCCCTGTTTTTTGTCGATTGCCTTGTTCATAATGACTCAATATACCATAGGAAAAACGAGAAAAACAATAGCTGGAATCGATCGATGTTTTTTCCTTGCTTTTCACACAACCTTTTTTGATCGTTCACCGTTAAAATAGTAATGCGATTGAGTCTGGTGGAGGTATTCATGATGAAATGTATTGTGGTAGTCCTATTATTGTTTTCTGTTGCGGGTATGGGATGGTTTGTTGATCCTCCCAGCGTGAACGCGGCGGAAGAACCGGCGGGAACGGAGGAATTCCAAGACGATCCAGCCGCGCATGCGCTCTATGACAAGATGGTGGAAGCGATGCGGAGCGCCGAGAGCCTCTATATTGAAAGTGAGTATCAAGATGAGGCGAAAGGCGAGGTATACAGCTCAGGCATGTATAAAATCTGGTTGAAAAAGCCGAATTACTTCCGGATGGAGGTATTCCCTGGTGGGGATACTTCGCCGAAGGGAATTCTCGTTGGAGACGGAGAAAATTTGTGGATTTATTGGCCGAATGGGAAACCCCGCTATGGTTGGGAATCTAAAGGAGAACGCGCCGAACTATATGAAAAACATAAAAACACCTTCTATATGACGAAATACTGCGCCAATGGAATGCACTCCATCAGTCACGAAGCGTGCTGGCTGGGTATGGGGATGACGGTTCTCGATCCGAGCACGTTTCACGGTTATACCGATTCCCTCCAAGATTACATCGATGGAGTCCAAAGCATGGGAACGGAAACCGTTGGGGGGGAGGAATGCGAGATTATTGAAGTCAGCATCATGAAACACCAGCGCAGCTGGATTTTATGGATCGCGAAGAAAGATACTCTCCCCCGTAAATTGAAGCAGATTGTCCGCGTCAGCTACGATATTATCATGCACGAACAGTGGACAACGCTGAAGATCAATTCCGAAATGGACAATCAATTATTTGTCTGGAAACCGGGGGAGGATTGGCTCGAGTGGAAGAAGCCTCCGATCGAAGAAGGACTGCTCAAAAAGGGTACGATGTTTCCTGATTTCGATCTCGCTTCGATTGATGGGGGGCGGATCCGGTTGTCTGACTATAAGGGGAAGATCATTTGGTTCTATATCTTCCGCGCTGGTTGACCGGCGTGCCGTGAGGAGATAGGGAGTCTCCAAAAAATATATCAAACTTATAAGAAAAAAGATTTTGTCGTTCTAGGATTCAACCGGTCGGATAGTAAACAAGTGGCGGATCAATTTCTCATGGAAAACGGCGCGACGTTTCCAACGATCCTCGACACATCCGATGATGCAATGAAACTCTCAGGCGAAATGGAATCGATTGGCATGAGCGCCGTTCCATTGACGTACATCATCGGTAAAGACGGCCGGATTATCGACGCGTGGTATGGGTACCGAGGGAATAACGAGTCCACCGTTGTTGATTTTTTTAGTAAGGATGTGACGCTCAAGGGGAACATTCAATTCGTGGATGATGAGTATACGGTTCCGCTTCGCGGGGAGTGGGAATTCGCTGAGGATATGATCCAACAGAACGATCCGAACGCGAATCCGGCTTCGTTGATCTTTCAACCCGTGATTGAAAAAGGTGATTTCGTCTGCAAAGCCCGGATCGACGATGGAACCGGGGGCATCCGGATTCTGTTGAATTATCAAAAACCGACGAACTATTTTGTGTGGAATATCGGCGGGGAAGAGAACTCGACCATCTCGCTCGAACAGTGGAACACGCTCGATGGGGATTATTCGATCTACATCGTTCTAAACGATCTCGAAGATTTTACGTTTGAGCGTGGAATGTGGCACTCGATCCGTGTAACCGTTGATGTCAAGGGACGGATGATTGAAGGATATATCGACGGTCAGAAATTGCTTGAATTTAAAACGAAATATTTAAAACCGAGTCAATTTGGATTGGGCACATGGCAGACAAACGCTGCGTTTAAAGCGGTTGAGATGAATGTTTATTAGGGCTCAATTTTATTCTTCACCAATACCGTTTTCGTAATGTTACTTTTTTATAGTCTTTGTTTATATCAAAGAGTTCTTGGAGTGGTTTGAGATAGGGGCTTTCGGCGGGGGATTCATTGTTGATGGTTTCAATTGTTATGGTGTTTACCGGCGTGAAGGCCCGTTCGAGCATATCTTTGAAAAGTGAGTAATATTCAGGCAAATGAGAATCGTTGGGAGTTACTTTGATATCTAGATCTTTGCCATTGCGGCGGGAGATCATGACAAGTTGTTTACCGTGGTAGACAAGATGATTTGCGGGACGCCGTTCGGGTAGATTGTATTCGAGGCCCTCTACTGATACGCCGCAGAGGGATGCGGGATCGTTGGCGTTGATCCAAAAAATCGATTCCTCCGAAAGCCCGTTTTGCAGCGCGCGCAGGGCGGTGGATGAGATGAACTGCAAACCGGGAATTCCTTCAAAGAAACATCCCGCCATGATTTCTCCTGAAAGTTCCATCAGCCGCAGCGCTTTGAATAATGCGCCCCAGCGCAGCGCGGGCCGTTCGCGTATTAGCAATGTCCGGAAAAGAATCCCATATCGATCCAATAATAGCCGTACGCGGTCTTTCAGGCGTTCAAGTTCTTCTACGGCGTCCTGCGCGGGAGTGGGTGGATCGAGAACATACCAGTTGCCTGCGAAGGGCCGTGACATCTTCCAGCGGCTGAACGCTGCGCGGCGCCCGCCTCCATTGATTTGAGATAAATCGCTGGCCTGAAATTGATTCTCCACTCCTTTACGTAATGATCCAAACGAATCGTTGGTTACTTTTCCCTGCCAGACCAAATCCCATAACGCGTTGGTCAGGCTCGCGGAATCCAGGTTTGTGTGATTCAGCAATTGTGAGAAATCATACTTGCCTTTAGGATCGGGAAAGATCGTTTCTAAAGAGATTGAATTATTCGTTTCTTGTGTATTGATTTTTCCAGCAGGATCATTTTTGTTCCCACCGTTCTCTTCGATAAATAAATCCAATTGATCGTGGAAGCCGATGGTGACTTTCTCTTTTCCGCAGCCAATCCAGGCGAGATTGGTTTCCTGCATGAGCGTGTCCATCGATGATGTGGAATAGGCGTTTATCCGGGCGGGGAGGAATTCACGTTCCCAAAGTTCTGGACTTGCTGGATAGGCGAAGAGTTTTTCGAGAGCGTATTGCAGGTGTTCCAGCGTATCTCCTTTTCGGGCGATTCCTTGATGAGACGCCAGGAAGAGTGGCAGCGCTTCGGGGGGGGAGTGGATCGAAATGGGGGATCGCTTCTTTCCTGGTGAGACGGAGTAGGATTTCCAAATTCTCGCTATCACATATTTCCTCTTCTGTACAACCGGCGCTGATCGAGCCGATGACAACCCGTTCTGTTTCTACAAGTGTATCCAGCGCGGTGTTTAGACTGGATTCGGAGATCCCTAATGTTTCGAGAATGTAAGTTTTTGTAACTGGTCCGTAATATTGCAGCCATTGCCCCAGCCAATCGGCGAAGGGATCGCTGTCTTCTGAAACTGTTTCGTAGGGAGGTAGAGAACTTACAATTTCATTTATTGGCAGTTCTCTTTGATTGATTAGTGAATTGATTGATATCTGCGAACGGTCTATCTGTAGAGATGTAATGAACCGCGGAAGTTTTTCTAATGCGGTAATAGAAGCCGGCGTGTTTGCGGACCATCTGATCCACGCTATTTTCGTGTCTAATGTTTGTATTGTCTCACTGGGTTGGATTGAATGGTCTTTTTCTATCGCTTGAAGAAGGGCGATCCATTCGGCGCGTGGTATTAACAGGCGTTCTTTGATCCAATCCAATAGATCCACTGTCGTTCGTGGAGAGTAGCCGGGAAAAGTACGCTTTGCTTTCTGTTCAAAACGCTCGATCAATTCCCGCGCAATCTCCGGCCGTAAATCTTGTGAAAAAACCGCCTGTTTGATTAGATCATCGCGTAAATTCGAAACGGCGCCGGCGGGAGAGTCTTCTTTATACATGAGCTGGTTGGTCTGCCGCCATAGAAGCCCTTCGGTGAAGGGGGAGGGAACATGGGTTGCGACTTCCGTGATGGTGATTTCGCCTATGTGGATTTCATCCAATAGTTTTTTCAGTGTATTCAGGTCAAACTCATCCCGCAGACACCCACGCCATGTTTCCATGAGAATGGGGAAATCTTCATATTGAGTAATTGTGTCCAGAAGTTTTTTTTGAACGCATCCTATTCAGCCAAAGGGGCGTCCGCCGGTCGAAGGAATCGCGGGGTAAGAGCAGCGCCCGCGCGGCGTTTTCGCGAAACCGGGCTCCAAAAAAACCGCTTCGTTCCAATTTCTGTCGCAGCAACGATTCTATATCTTCCGCGCGTAGAGAAAGGAGGAATTCTTTAACAGGGAAATCATAAGGCGGAATGATCGCGATGGCGTCGTTGTGAGGCAGAATTTTTAGCTCGCTTCGATTTGTGTTTTCCCATAAGGCGGAGAGCGCCAGCGCAAAAGGATAATTGACTTTCCCGCCCCATAATGTATGCAGAATCACCTGTGAACAGTTCTTATCACCGCCGGGAAACTGGGTGTATTCCACCAGCAAATTATGGCGATGTGGCAGCCCAGTTCCAGATGCTTTTTTTTGTTTTCGTAAAAAGAGAATCAGCGATCTTGCCGCTGTCTCTTCCATGCAATAGTCATGAATTAGTGTTTTTTCGAATCCAGAATCTTGAAGATTACTATCCGCTGTTTCGAGAAAGAGACTGATCTTTTCCGCAAGGTGGAAATCGCGGTTGATCTCTTCCGCGATCCAAAACGGCGCTCCTTCTGTGGTTCCATCACTCAGCGCCGCGATGACGTCGTTGTGGGTGATCTGGTGGATTTTCCAATTTTGCGCGCCGAATGTGAACACATCACCTGGTTTATGTTCCCAGACAAATTCTTCGTCCAGTTCTCCAACCTTGGTTCCTGTGTCCCGGCGCCGCAGTATGAAATAGCCCCGGTCAGGGATCGTTCCACCGGATTGATAGACAAGGCGAAGCGTTTTTTCTTTGGCGCGAATGGTGTTGTCGATACGGTCGATGGAGACGAGTGGTTGTAATGCGCGGTTCCGGCTTCCGGCGTAATGGCCGCTCAACATTTTAAGGACAAGATCGTATTCCACGCGGCTCAATTCGTGGTAGGGATAACTGGTTTGGAGAAAATGATAGAGCGCGTCGATGTCCCATATTTCAACGCCGGTCATTGCGGCGATCACCTGAGCGAGCACATCCAGCGGGGATTGAATCGTATGTCCGCTTTCGATTTCCCGATCGAGAACACAGCGTCCGATTGCGGCGGCTTCCAATAGATCGCGTCCATGAGTGGGGAAGAAGAGACCTTTGCTGACCTCTCCAACGCGATGCCCGGCGCGGCCGATTCGCTGCAGGGCCGCTGATATTGACATGGGGGATTGGATCAAAATCACTTCATCCAATGCGCCGACATCGATCCCCAATTCCAACGATCCCGTAGCGATGATCGCGGATAAATTTCCATTTTTCAAACGCTCTTCAACAATGCGCCGGGTTTCGAGGGAGAGGGAACCATGATGCGGGTAAGCGATCAGTTGTTCTTCATCCTGATTGATGAGTAGAGCGATCTGTTCGCAGAGACAGCGGTTGTTGGCGAATAGAAGCGTAGAGCGATTTTCGCGATGATCTCTTTTAATTGTTTGACCAGTGGCGGCCAGAAGTCCGTTTCTTCTAGATTCTCTCTTGGTTTGACGGGGAAATGGACGCGGATTTCGTAATCCTTGGATTGTTCGGAGCGGATAATTCGAACATCCCGCTTTTTATATTTCACATGTCCACCGTGTTCTTCAATCTGATACCCGCCAATGAAATCGGCTACTTCTTCAAGAGGTTTGACGGTAGCGGATAGGGCGATGCGTTGAAATTCTCCCGCCAGAAGAACGAGCCGGTCAACGGCGGTGATGAGATGGGTTCCGCGTTTTGTACGGGCGACCGCGTGGATCTCATCGAGGATGACGCATTCGATCTGTGTCAAGATCCTGCGTCCCCGCATGGAACTAATCAACAGGTTTAAACTTTCCGGTGTGGTGATCAATATTTCCGGGGGATGACGCAGCATTCTCTCGCGTTCGCTGCGGGTCGTGTCACCGCTGCGGGTGAGAACGTTGATTTCTGGAAACGGAACGCCTGCGCGCTGGAAGTATTCGCGGATTTGCGTTAGGGGTTCGAGAAGGTTTCGTAAAATATCATTGTTGAGGGCTTTGAGCGGGGATACGTATAGAATTCGGGTATGTCCGCGCGCCCATTGTTGTGTAACCAGACGATCGATCGCCCAGAGAAATGCCGTGAGTGTTTTGCCGCTGCCCGTCGGCGCGGTGATGAGCAGGTGTTCTCCACGCGCGATCGGCGGCCATGAGCGTTTTTGCACGTCGGTTGGAACGCCAATTTGTTCCGTAAACCAGTTTTGAATGATGGGATGAAAGAGTGATAGCGGATTCCCCATGTTTGTACCTAGGCGCCGTTCGGTTGACTTTCCGTATGATGTATCGTATGAATGGATTTGTAAACCGTTTTATAACCATGAAGACGGGCGTAATCCAACGATAGAAAGGATGACTCTTATCATGCGAATGCTTCCTTGTCTCTTATTCATTCTATTCATGATTTTCTGTATCCCGTGTTTAGCACAGGAAACGATTATTGTCCGGCCTATTGAGATCGATGATGTCTTGATCAATCCGGGAATCGGTTTTATGACCTTCCAGCGTTTTAATGGGGATAAACTGAATGAAGGGAAACGATGGACGGAAGGATTTCCGATTGAGTATCAGGATTTTGATGGGAATCTGGAGAATGAGAATCACCCGATGACTTCACTCGCTTATTTCCGGATTTATTGGAAATTCATCGAACCGGAGCGGGATGAATACAATTGGGAACTGATCGACAAAGCTCTTGAGACCGCCGCCGCACGCGGTCAGACGTTGTTGCTGCGTATTGCGCCCTATGGCACGGGGCCGGAGCGGGACGTTCCTGATTGGTATCGGGATATGGTGGGGGAACGGAAGGAACTGCCTGTAGAGAAATGGCAGGTCGATCCAGAAGATCCTCGCTATGTGGAGCATTTTTGCGATCTGATCCGTGATTTGGGGGAACGGTATGATGGACATCCCAGTTTGGAGAGCGTCGATCTTTCGATTGTCGGCGCCTGGGGGGAAGGCGCGGGATCGGAACGGTTGACAGAGAAAACACGGGAAGCGCTTGTGGACAGTTATCTCGAAGCCTTCCCCAATACACACTTGCTCATGCTGTTGACCGATCCCAAAACGAATGGCTACGGTCTCTCGAAACGGAATGTGGGATTGCGGTTTGACTGTTTGGGGGATATGGGGGGATTCAGTCCTACTTGGTGTCATATGTATGACATGTATCCACAGGATATTATTAAATGTGGATTCCGCGACGCATGGAAAACGGCGCCGGTCAGTTTGGAAGTCTGCTGGGTGATGAGGCATTGGAAAGATCAGGGCTGGGATGTTGATTACATCATCGACCAATCCCTTAAATGGCATATCTCTTCTTTCAACTCCAAATCATCCCCTGTTCCTAAAGAATGGGAGCCCCATGTTGACCGGTGGCTGAAAAAAATGGGGTATCGCTATGTCTTGCGGAAATTTACCTATCCTTCCATTGTGAAACCGAATGGAAAACTTACATTTACATCCTGGTGGGAAAACAAGGGAGTCGCTCCCTGCTACCATCCGTTTCCTCTCGCGCTGCGGCTGAATAGCGAAAATGAGAAAGCCATACTGCTTTTAGCCGCTGATATTCGAGAATGGCTTCCTGGCGATAATCTGTGTGACAGTTCCGTCGTTGTTCCAGAGTATCTTTCCGAAGGGGAATACCAGCTTGAGATCGCTATACTGGACACACTCACGCATACGCCGAATGTCAAACTTGCGATTGAGGGAAGGCGTCCGGATGGGTGGTATCCATTGGGGGGGATTCGGGTGAAGAAATAATAGTAGTTCTATCAATCTTGGCGTAACGACTGTATCGCTTCTTGAATGGATACTCCACATTTTTTACCATTGATAAAGTGGTGAATGGTTGTATACCCCACATCGAGTAAGAGCTGAAACGCTTCCTGAAAATCCGCGCCTGCGCGGGAAGGATCGTGCGCGTCGGAGCCAACGACGACAGGGATTCCCCTTATTTTCATCTCGTTTAGAAATTCGATACCCGGATTCATTTCCGGAATGATTTTATTTAATCCCGATGTGTTTAATTCCAAGGCTGCGCCTGTCTTTGCGATTCGGTCTAAACTGCGCTTAATACTATCCATCGATTTTTGAATATCCCATGATTCGGGTATCGCCAATTTAACAACATCCGGATGAGCGAGCGCATGAAAGAGGCCGGATTCAGCGGCGGAGGCGAGATGATCAAAATAAATGCGTTCAAACTCGCGGACGTCTCCTTGGTAGAATCGGTCGATGTAATCCGGGATATGGGCGTGCACGGAGCCAAGAATATAATGAAATGGGGCTTTTGTGTGTAATTCTGTCAACCAGCCCTCCATCTCGGGCAGATAGTCGCTTTCGAGACCGAGTAATATATCCAAACGGCCCGCCCATCGATCGCGCGCGTCTTGGACGAGAGAGAGATAGGCGCCGAACTGATCCATTTTCATCCGCGTGCTGGGGGACCAACCAGTGGGAATCGGATTGTGGCATGTGATAATGATCCCTTTCAAATCCCGCCTTTCAGCGGTGGAGGCGTATTCATCTATACTTCCAACCGCATGGTTGCATAAGGGAGTATGGATGTGACTGTCGTAGACAATTCGGTTCATTAGTGTGGAAACCGCTCCTCTCAACCTTTTCATACATACTAAATAGTGACATAGAAAGAATAGCAATATCTTCAAGAAAACGGACGGGGTAAGGTTTTGTAAAGAATCACAGTTTGATAAAAACCATAATCTTGATAAAACGTTGATGTTAGCGGGCTGTAAGAAATGATGTGATTTTGTGTATGAAATAGATCGATTGATATGCGCGCTTAATGATCGTTATTGGTTTTTTTGAACGACTTGTATATTCGTTAATCGAAGCATGTTCTTACGCTCACCAGTTTCGGGATCAAGGCCGTTTCGGAGGCCGAATCCATAGAGCAGTTCACCGGGAGCCACTTCTGCTATCCATGTGTATCCGGAGTAGCGTTCAGGATGAACGCTGGTGTGATCCGTCCAGGTTTTGCCTTGATCCGCGCTGAACATGATCTTCGCGCCCGGCCGTCCGTAGCTACAAGCCAGCACTCCATTCGACATGACCACAAGGCATGGATAGACGCCGTCGATCCCGGTCCGGTGAGGACCATCCCATGTGAGGCCCTGGTCTTTGCTGTAAAAGATACATAGTGGATTATCTTTCCATTTTTGCGAATCACTGCCGGAACGGATGGCGGCGATGAGGGTACCGTTTTCAAGTTTCTTCAACGATCCCTCGTTCCATCCTTCGCTGCCCCAGTTGGGTTCATAGGCGATGGTGGAATAGTATTTCCATGTCTGCCCGTTGTCCGTCGAGCGAGTGAGGAAACTGCGGCGGTAATTCTGACCGTGCACAGGAGATTCTTTTGTGTCGGTGTCAAACCATCCACACATCAACGCCAGGAGAGAACCGTCGTCGATCTCTACGATTGAGCGCATGAATAATGGGCCAGGATGATAGGCGTGGCCGTGGGAACCGACAGCGTGGGGTACAGTAAACGGGCATTCAAACGGATCTTTGATGGTTTGACCGTTGTCATCGCTGGTGTACCGTTGACCGATGAATGCGCCTTTTTCTCCTTCTTTTGGCAATGTGCGGTACGCGAGACCGAGCAGCGAACTATCAGTAAATTCGTGTGATATCATGGCGGATTGAGAATGTCCTTTTCCCCACAACAGCGAGTCGTTCGTATAAGGTTTCCATGTGTATCCTTTATCATCCGAATATTTTCCATCGCTGATAACACGTCCACTTGATGTGACAAACATGGTGTTGAAATGCGTTCCCTCGGCGAAGTAACGATCCGGCTCGATCGAAATCGCTAGATGATCTTTTGGATCTTGCACTTTGATGGCGAAGTCGCGGTAATCTAGCGCGGGATGATCAGGGCCTTTGTGGATGGCGCTGGGTTCGATTGTAAAATTATGGATTCCACTTGGCCAATCCTTTGTGCTGATTTGTATGCGTAGTTTCCCCGCTTCTGGATCTAGATCGTTTTGTCCATTGTCTTCAATCATTCCATTGGGGCCGTAATAGGCTTGCTGGTTCTCTTCATGGAACTGAAATCCAGGAAGGGTTTCTTCTTTTAGAATTGTGTAGGGATGATGAATTGTCCAATTTTTAATATCAGAAAAGGATGTGTGAATGGAGATGGTTATGGGCTGTCCTTGTTTGACGGATAGCGGTTCGACAGAAAAATGGGTATAGATTCCTGTATGAGGAGTTTGCGCTTGAGCGGCGCCGGTTAGGATTAAAATGGATAGAGTGATAAATTTGCATTGTAGGGGAAAACGCATATTTGGTCTCCTATATGTTATTATTCATTGATAGCATTGCGCATTCTTGTTGACGCTGACGGAAGAAAAACTTTCGTGAAAGAAATCCACGACTAAAGGAAGCGATTCTTCCACAATACTGAATGTATGCGAACCTTCAAAGACCTTGTATTGATGGGGGATATCCAATTCAGTGAGTTTTTCATGAAAATGTTCGTTCATGGTGAAGTCAAAGGCTTGATCCGCTGTTGTCAGAAACAGACACATGGATTTTAAGTTGGCGGCGAGTGGAAGGGGATTGAACGATTCTTGTTGTTCTTGCGTAGTCCCAAAAATGGAAGGAACGCTGTGGTTTTGTTCCGTGGGGAGAGAAAAATTGGGGAAATCGAGCAATCCCAAAATCGCAGCGGCGGCTATGAACCTGTTTGCGTGTCGTTCCGCGTATCGAATCGCTCCAAAGCCGCCCATTGACCAACCTGTGATCCCCCGCTGTTTAGATAACTTGCTGATATTCAGATGTTTTTCGGAGACTTGGATTACTTCGTCAATGAATGTTTCGAATTGGCTTTGCGCTGAGACGGGACTATCGATCCACCACCCGTTTTCCCCATAGGGCATTATCGTTACGAAACGGGCTGCCAATAAAGTCTCGCGTGTGGTTTCAAAATCGGTGAGTGAAAAATGGTTGCGTCCCGCGCCGTGAAGAAGGTACACCACCGGCCAGGGAGCGCCGGTATCGGAGTACTCTTTTGGAACGACCGCGGTGAATGATGTTAATTTGTTTAACGCGGGGCTTTGGATCCGATAATGGAAGATTTGATCATGGATTGCCCGCATGTTGGTCACTTCGGGCTCATCGCAAACGGCTATCGTAGAGAAAATCATCCCCATCCAGATTCCCATGCTCCGATGGATTGCTCTCATGACTTTTTCTCCATAAAATATGGTTAGAAACATGATTATTAGTATTCCTATACTAGAGTAATTAATGATTGAAGTAAAGATATATAGGAATATAATTTTTTTAATTTTTGGGGTATTGTTAAATCTATATAATACGTATACTATTCGCTAAACTTCATATAGAGAGGCGTTATGAAATCATTGCCGAATAATCGTGTATTGGAAACACTTCGAAGCGGGAAGATTGTTTTTTCCTGCAGCTTGACTCCAGTCTGTGATCCTAAAATCGCTGAATTGATTGGGCTGGTTGGATTCGATTGTCTTTGGATCGATATGGAACATCAGGATTTCGATTATCAAAGCGTATTTAACGCCTGCCTGGCTTGCCGGGCGACAGGGATGGAGCCGATGGTGCGTATCCGGCGGGAGGGGCGTCATTCCTGTTTCCGGGGATTCGAAGTAGGGGGGACGGGGATCATGGTTCCGCATTGTATGGGGGAGGTGGACGCCAAAACGATTGTGAAAGAGGCGCGGTTTTCTCCTATGGGTTTGCGTGGCATGGATGGTGTTGAGGTGAGCGCCCGCTATGGGATGACGCCGATGGAGGAGTATATCGAATGGGCCAACCGGGAAACGTTCATCGTTGTTCAGATCGAGGACCGGGAAGCGGTGGATGAGATTGACTCGATCGCCGCCGTGGAGGGAATCGATATTCTTTTTATCGGTCCGGGAGATCTGAGTCAGAGTTATGGACGGCCTGGGCAGTGGGATTGTCCAGAGATCCAACGCGCGTTTGAGCAGGTCGCCCAAGCGGCAAAGGAACATGGAAAATATTGGGGCGCGCCGGGAGGCAATCCGGAACGAGCGCGGACATTGATTGAAATGGGTGCCCGTTTTCTGAACACCACATCATTGAGCGGTATTATGCGGAAGGGATTTCAAGACGCGTTTGAATCTTTTGACGCTGTGCGGCGGGAATTTGGTTAATCACGCATGATGAATACTATCCATTGTTAAAATCCCAGTTCGTAAATATCCCCGATGCTTACCAAACCATTCGAGCTGTCATATTCCATATGAATACCAAGCGCTCCTTCCGCTGTGCTGGGTTCGTATAATCCATTCGGGGCGGCTCCTAATAAGATATACGTTCCTTTGGCGTCGCGTACGCGTGGCATATGATCAAATTCTCCTCCATCCCGTTTTCCATCCGCTACATCAATCGGCCAATAGGGGTAGACATCTCCATCCCGATCCGTGAGTCCTTTGGGGCGGAACGGATCGTAGGGGATTGAGGAGAGGTAGGGAGTGGGTGTGGTGAGGCGGATCAGGCGGGTTAAGCGTCCTGAAATGCCTGGTGAGTAGGACGGGTATTCGTTGTTATCGAGCCGATATTGCGCCAATCCCATTTTGATGGCGCGCATGTCGGATACGCTCCGGGCGACTTTAGCGCGGATTTGCGCGTTCAGAAAATTGGGGACGGCGATCGCCGCCAGAATCCCAATAATAGCCACGACAATCAGAAGTTCGATCAATGTGAATCCGTTTGCTTTCATGTTTTCACCTGATAGTGTACCGGGATCGAGGTAGTATACGTATACATTTTTTTGTGATTTTATCCATTTGTCAAGAGAATCTATCACAATTTTATGAAGAAAATATTAAAAAAGAAATTTCTTGGGATCAATTGGTTTTTTAACGTATACATGCCTTTGTATCAGAATTATTTTGGATATTTTATTTCCTGTTTTTGGAAAACAATGGTTGACGGGGTAGGCAAGAGTGTGAATAATACGTATACTAAAAATGCTTTAAATATTCTATGAAGGACCAAATTCTATCCAGAAAGGGTGAACTCAAAATGATGGGGCTGAAAAAGGGATTTGGATTGTTGATTTTAGGGCTGCTTGCCGTGAATGTTGGGCTGGCTCAAGAGTGGAGCGCCGTGTATACGGAGGATTTTGAAGCGGCCGCTGTTGGGGAGAAGCCCGAAGGCTGGACCGGTGGCGATGGGGACGATACGGATGATGTCAGCATCTTTTGGGAGGTCTCCGATTTCGTGGGTTTTGATAACGAGCCATCCGGAACCACGCATAATCTGTCCATCGGTGACGACAGCGATCAAGGAAACGCCGTCATTGCCATGCCGTTTCCGGCGCAAACGGAAAACTTCAAATTGACGATTTACGTAGGAAACAATCGTCCAGGAAGTTCGTTTCTGCGAATCGCTTTGGGCGATTCGGAGGATGGCGGTCTTGATGGCGCGGGAAAATTGGGAATCGGGTATTTGAATATGAACATGAATACAACAAATGGCCTGCTTCCCAACTTCAACAGCGCTGTGGATGGGATCACTCTCCCTCATGGCAATGCGGCGCTGCATAAAGTGGAATATTACGTGGCCCGGAATGAGGAGAATACCGCGTATACACTCGCCGCCGTTACGATCGATGACATTGCGGTTCTGCCCGCCACGCCAACGGAGAATGCGCGTACTCAGTTGAATCTAATGTATTTAATAACAAGCACCAGCGGGACCAATGTCGATCTCACAATTGATGATATCACCATTGAAGTGGGTGGTTCTGGAATCGAAGCGCCGCCTGATATGGAATTCACGCCATCGGATACCGTTTATGAAGAAACCTTTGAATCCATCGATTTGAATGGTGTTCCAGAGAATTGGACGCCGGGCGATGGCGATGATTCCGATGGTTCGGTTGTGGTTTGGGGCGTGTCGGATATGACTGATTTTGAGGGAATCCCGGATGGTTCCACGAAAACGATGTATCTCCTAGATGAATTCGATAGCGGGAACATTATCGCTGAAGTGGCGATCGACGCGCAGGACGCTCCCATCCGTTTTAGTTTTTATGTGGGGACAACGGAAACCAGTGAAGGAGATGAAGACGATGATACTGTGCGCGTGGCTATGGGGGATAGCGCCGATGGAGGCATCGCATCAAGTGGAAAGGATGGGATCGGATTTTTGGATGTCACGTTCCGGCCAATCACGGGGGATCTGAAACTGGATTTTAGTAATACGGAACATCCATCCGGATTTACTGTGCCTCATGCGGATGGGCAGATGCATTTGATAGAATACGTTGTCTTCCGGAATGAGGATGGTACCGCGTATGAAATGCGCAAAGCGTTTGTTGATGGCGTCGAGGCCTATCCGTTGTCCTATGTGGAATTCCAGCGCGCACAGATCGATCTGCTTCGTTTCATCACCTATACCGGTGGATTTCATCATATTTATTTAGATGATGTGCGTGTTGAAATTGGCTCCCAGGCAAAATTGACGGAAATTGTGAATTGGAGTTTGTTCTAGACCAGCGATCCGGGAGGAGAAATGGATGGCTTCTCCTTCCGGTTATCCGGATTCCCGGCAGATGATTTCGCGGCTGACGAACACTTTTTGATAGGGCGCCGGCAGTTCCTCTTCATTCAATACGGTTCCCGCTACGAAACCACAGACAGCGTCAAGGATTTCGTGAGTGAATTGTGGAACGGATGTGATGGAGGGGAGCGTATAGCGGCAGATCGGAAAATTCTGATATCCGATCACGCGCAGATGCTTGGGAACGGACAAACCCGCGTCATGCAGCGCCCGGATCGCTCCAATCGCCTGCGCGTCGGATACGCATACGATGCTGTCCGGTTTCATGTTTTGTGACAGGGCTTCGTGTGTCAACATATAACCGCCATGTTCGTCGAAATCTCCATGATTGAGAATCAGGCGGTGGATTCGTTTTGCTTTGCAGAATTGTTCGTAAGCGGCGATGCGGGCCTTGTCGACTTGGCTGGTCCAATGGCGGCCGAGGTAGAGAATGCGGCGGCAGCCGCGTTCCCATAAGTAATCAAGAGTCGCCCGGAACTGCTGTTTGTAATCGATCGTGATGGAGTGAAATTCATCCAGCAAACGTCCGATGAACAAAATGGGAATCGGCAAATGAGCCATATTTTCACGAAACCAGTCATCGCCTTGGAGAGAAGTTCCCATGATGATGCAGAGCCGGTACGAACTCAGGCCGAGGTTGATAAAATACGTCGGATCATTTAAGAGGCGGTCTTCTTGGAGATTGTGGAAGAAGAATGAGGCTTTTGCCATACCCTCCATAGTTTGGAGCCGGTCCCGGATGCCATGATACACGAGCGGGCTTTTAAAAATATTGCAGAACATGATCCGCAATTCGGTTTTTTGCCCTTTCAATTCACGGGCCGCTTCGTTGCGAACGTAACCGAGTTCTTTGATCGAGTGTAAGATGCGGTTTTTGGTTTCCTCGGTTATGCTGAAGTTGTTGATTTCACCGTTCAAGAAACGGGAAACCGTTGGTTGAGAAACGCCCGCGAGACGGGCGACGTCTTTCATCGTTGGTTTGTTCTTTTTCATGATCGGCGGTTACGATGCGCTAAATGATAATTATGCAATTGAAAATGTTGGACTGTAACGATTGAAAAATGGACAATGCGCATTGATTAAAAACAGTGTTAATAGGCTCAATGTGAAACGTGTTCTAACGAGATCGGTTGTATCGCATTGATGAATTGAACACAGAGTTTTGAACTGGATTCAACTGGTATTCATTCTATATCCAAATATTGATTATGTCACTTCGTACATTACAGAAACGAACGATTGAATGTGATCTTACGATCATCGGCGGCGGATTGGCGGGTGTTTGCGCGGCGATTACCGCGGCGCGTTTGGGATTGCGTGTAGTTTTAATTCAAGACCGGCCGGTTTTGGGGGGGAATTCCAGCAGTGAAATTCGCCTGTGGGCGTTGGGGGCGACATGTTACGGACGATCGCACAACCGGTATAGCCGTGAAAGCGGTGTTATGGGAGAACTGTTTATTGAAAACCGGTATCGCAATCCCGAAGGGAATCCCGTCATTTGGGACACAATCCTGCTGGAGTGGGTTCACCGGGAATCCAATATAACATTATTGCTGGATACTGCAGTATACGATGTCACGATGGATTCTACTTACCCGAATCGGATTCGATCGGTTCACGCGCTCAGCGCGTTGAATCAAAATGAATATAAGGTTCGTTCGCCCTTATTTCTCGATTCGAGTGGAGATGGGATTGTTGGGTATCTCTCCGGCGCTGAATTCCAGATGGGCCGTGAAGCAGCGCAGACGTATCAAGAGCGTTTCGCGCCCCCACAGGATGACCGGCGCCTTCTCGGTTGTTCAATCTATTTTATGAGCAAGGACGCCGGGGAACCGGTTCGTTTTATCCGCCCGGATTATGCGCTGGATCTTGCTGCAACTGATATTCCCAAATTCCGCCGGATCCGGTCTGAAGAGAACGGGCCGGAATTTTGGTGGATCGAATATGGTGGATTGATGGATACTATTCACGAAGCGCATTCGATCAAATGGGAACTCTGGCGAATTGTGTATGGGATTTGGGATTATATCAAGAATAGCGGTCAATGCGCAAATACGGAAAACTTAACTTTGGAATGGGTGGGTTTGATTCCGGGTAAACGTGAATCGAGGCGGTTCATTGGCGATTACGTTTTGACGCAATCCGATATCACAGAACAAAGGCGTTTTTCCGACGCCGCCGCGGTTGGGGGATGGCCCATCGATCTGCATCCCGCGGAAGGTGTTTTTTCCTGTGAAAACGCTTGTTCACAAGAACATCCCGATGGCGTCTATACCATTCCATATCGTTGTTATTACTCAAAAAATATAGAGAATCTGTTTTTAGCAGGGCGTATTATTTCCGCGTCTCATGTGGCGTTTGGATCGGCGCGGGTTATGGCGACCTGCGCGGTGGGCGGGCAGGTGGTTGGCGCGGCGGCTTACCTGTGCCGGATGGCGTCTTTAACTCCTAGACAGTTGAGCGGCGATGGCGCCGAATCTTTGCAAAACCTTTTATTGAGAGAGAATCAAGATATCCATTGGCTGCGGGGAGAGGATCCGGTTAACATCGCTCGAACGGCGAATGTGGCAAGTTCGACGTACCGGAAACTTTCCAGTTTCTCTATCAAGTCTGATTCTAAATATTCGATTGATGACGATTTTGCGTTGATGTTTCCGGTAACAGAGGGGCGATTGGATCAAATCACGTTTCCAATTGCGGCTGAGCGGGATACATGTGTCTCCGTTTCAATCTGGATTAATGATAAGAAAATGAATTACATTCCGAATTGTAAGTTATGGGAAGAGACGATTTCAATTCCAAAATCTGAATCTTACAATTTAGTTATCCCCGCCGATCTTTGTTTCAAAGAGCCATTGTTTGTCTGGGTGATTGTAAATAAGAATGAAGATATTTCTTTTTTTCAATCCAGTGATCAAGCGGTAGGTGTCATCGCAAAAAAACCGGAACGGCCCCGTGAACTCCATCACCAATATGTGGGACAATTGATTTGGAAGCCACGAAAAATCAATGTGGCTTTTTCCATCGAGCCCGCGCAGGATTGCTATCAGCCTGGAAATGTAATTAATGGATACTCACGGCCTTTGCAAACGCCCAATTGTTGGAGTTCGGAGCGATTAAAAGATGGTGAAACGGAATGGATACTACTTCGGTGGGATTCACCGCAGACGATCACTCAAATCGATGTGATCTGCAACGCTGATTGGGATAATCCTTTGGAAACCCTGTTCACCCGGCATCGCGATCGGACGTTGGAAGAAATCTTGAGAGATGTGGATATAGAAATCCAGGATCCGGATGGTTCCTGGCGCGCGATTCAACGTGTGCGGGGAAATCATCATACCATGATCCGGACGTGTATAGAACCGGAAGTCGTAAAGGCGGTTCGTGTGACTTGTCTTGCCGCGAATGAAGAGTATCCGTTCGCAGAGATTTTTGATATTCGTGTGTATACCGCTGGTTGTGATGTGTATTGGAAGAAGGCGGCGCAGATTCAATCCGCAAATGGAAATGCAGAATGAATGAAAGTATAGGTTTTGGATTTTGGGATGTAGCCGTTTTGATTGCATACTTTGGCGTTGTGGTGGGGGTGGGTTTTTTCTTCCGCAAACACCAATCCCTTTCGGATTATTTCCTGGCGGGCCGCCGGACACATTGGCTGATTGTAGGGATTTCGATTATCGCAACATTATTCAGCGCTGTCTCGTTTGTCGCGCTGCCCAGCGAAGCCTATGCGAATGGTTTATCGATGTATCCGCGATCGCCGCTGGTGATTCTCGTGGCCCCACTTGTGATTCTTCTTTTTATTCCATTTTATTTACGCAGGGAAATCTTCACCGTCTTTGAGTATTTAGAGGAACGCTTCAATCTTCCCACCCGGCTTATCGCCAGTGGTATTTTCTTGTTGGTCCGGAGTTCGTATGTCGCTGTAGTTTTTTATGCCAGCGCCAAAGCCTTTCAACCTGTGTTTCATGTTCCGATTCCTGTTATCATCATTGGTGTGGGTTTTATCGCTACAGCGTATACGGCGCTTGGTGGAATGAAGGCGGTGATCTGGACGGATTTTTTTCAGTTTATCATCCTGTTTGGGGGAATCCTGATTGTATTGTTTAAGTTGATCGGTGAGAGTGGAGGGGGGATCACTGAAATCTATTCATTCGCATCCGAGCGTCAACATGGTTTTGATCTATGGGCCACGGAATCGTTTTATTCGTTTTCGCTGTATGAACGAGTGACGCTGTGGTCGATTTTCGCGTATGTGTTGGTCTGGAATTCATATACCTATGGCGTCGATCAGCTGACAGTCCAGCGGTATCTGTCAACAAAAGACCAAAAGGAAGCGGCGAAAGCGTCGTTTTTTCAATTTTTGATGCTGCTTCCATTTGTCGCTTCGTTTTGGTTTGTCGGCACGGCTCTTTTTTATCACTATGGAATGAATCCATCCCTGGCTCCTCCCTCTTCGATTGATAATGATAGTATCCTTAGTTATTACATTCTCTCAGAATTGCCACCCGGTCTTGTTGGGTTGATCTTCGGCGCCATCCTCGCCGCTGTGATGTCGACTGTCGATTCGGGAATTAATAGTCTGACGACAGCGACGATTATTGATTTTTATAAGCGGCTTGGAAACGTTCCACGCAGCGATCGGGCCTATCTCGCATTGTCCAAGCGTTGGACTTTGTTCTGGGGGGTGTTTAGCATTTTGGCGGCCTGCGCGATTGCGATGGTTTCCGAAAGCGCCAATACGACGATCATTGAAGTGACGGCCATCTGGGGAAACTTGAACGCGGTTCTTCTCGGCGTTTTTTTACTAGGTATGCTGACCAAACGATGTTCGCCGATATCGATTTATATAGCGATGGCGGCTGGGATATTCACAACCGTTTATGTTTCTACTTTCATGTATTATCAAGCTTCGGAAGAGCAACGAATTTCATTCATGTGGATCGGCGCAATTATTTTAGGGGCGACTTGCGTCACAGGATATGTGTGCAGTTTTATCTTTCCTAATCAAACTCCCGTTGGCAATGAGCAATCTATACAATAATAATTGACTGTATCGTGGATTCATTATTGCGGTGTTTTTATAGAAGACCTATAGGAATGGCGTATGTGTTGTTGGCAAGCGGTATTACCTGTTTGCATAGGCATATGATTCCCCCTTCTCCCCGCTTATGTTGAAGATTGGATAAACATCTGAATGTGCGCGTCCATTCTCGTTTTGGCGTGGCGGATTTCTTGACCTCAACAGGATATAGAGTCTGGTCTTGTAAGAACATAAAATCAATCTCTTGTCCATCCTTATCTCTATAGAAATAGATTTGTGGAATCCGTCCACGGTGACGCCAACTCTTGAGGATCTCGGTAAACACATATGTTTCCAGAATCGGTCCTGACATAGCGCCTGCTTCCAGAGTTTCGGGGGATGTCCATTCGGTAAGATACGCGCATAATCCTGTGTCAAGAAAGTACAGTTTCGGTCTTTTTACAAGTCTCTTAGTAAGGTTGCTATAGTAAGGTTGAAGGAGATAGACTTGATGGCTTGCCTGGAGGATGGATAGCCAGTTTTTCGCTGTGTTTACACTGATATCCGCATCTCTTGCCAGATCTGAGTAATTCAGCAGTTGTCCCGTCCGGGCGGAACAGGCTTTAAGGAATTTGAGGAAAGACGCTTCATTCCCCACTTGCGTCAAGTCTCTGACATCTCTTTGTAAATAGGTCTGAACGTAGGAACTGAAGAATAGATCGCGGTTTTTAATTGGGCCGGCGGTTAAAGAGGGAAAGCCTCCCAGCCAGATGTCTTTATACACGCGCCGTAAACTGGAACTGGTTTGTGAACTCTCTCGTTCAGCAATATGGTTTTTTGTTGGGAGAAACGGATCTACATTGAGGGAGGTTTTTTGCCGTTCCCGGTTTGAAAATCCATAGAGTTCCAGTATCGCGACTCGGCCGGCCAGCGTTTCTGTTACACCTTTCATCATATGAAACTGCTATGATCCTGTCAGCCAAAACGCGCCTGGTTCTCTGTTTGCGTCGACTTCCATTTTGATAAAGGGAAGCAGTTCTGGCGCGTATTGGATTTCATCAATCAGAACGGGGCTGTTGAATCGTTGTAGAAATAGAGCGGGATCTTCTTTGGCCAAACTCCGCAAAACGGGATCGTCAAGTGTAACGTATCTTCGGCCGGAATCGCATATTTTTTGTAGAAGTGTTGTCTTGCCGGTTTGACGGGCTCCAGTAAGTAAAACAGCTGGAAATTGCTTGGACGCATCGAGCCAGCAGTCACTCATCGCGCGAGGGTGGTACATAGAATAGGCTCCGTCTATTTTGCAATATGGTTGCATTATAGACGGAACGTAGATTCATGATAAGTGGGTATACTCACTTTTTTTAGAATTCATCCGAGTGAGTACTTTTTAGTAACAATTTCTATCGATGGTGATTGCTGAGAATGAAAGGGATACCCGTTATTGCGCTATCCAAATGTAGTATCGAATAAGACAAAGGCAGATGAAAAACCTTGCCTTTGCTACCCTATCGTAAGAACGAGAAATGTGTTTGAGAATACCGTATTATCGTAAGAAAATTATTCGGTTTTCGGCTCCATGGATGTTTCGAATTGCATGGTGTCGGCTTCAGGAACGATGACTAACGCTCCCATTTTACGTTCTCCATACGAATTCCGCGAATAGCAGATTATGATCGGCTTGCCGATTTGGGCTGTGATTGTGTTGGAGAGGATCGTGTCATTCGAGTTATGACTATAATAATATCGAGTTGAAGACTGCCGTTTGACTTCGATATTCATTTGATGTTCCTGCTGTGAGCTATCATCGGTATCAAAGCGGATATTTAAGATGAAGGGACCAATGGGGGATTCGATTTCTCCGGAAAGAGAGGAGGTGCCGAACCAGTACCCAATGGTCTGAATCGGAGGCATGCCCAAGAAATTAACTAGATGCATTTTCAGTTGTTCGGGTAAATGTCGAAACTGCGCCGCATCGATGTTTTGTGTGAAAGTTTCGGCCTGGTCCCACTGTAAATCGATGATTTCCGCGCCGGGGATTTGTTCAACCAGTTCGACAATGGCGGCGTTCGATTCCGCCTTGCCTTGGATCAATATTGGTTTCATTCTCTCTCGTTCATCTGTCATGTTTCCCGATCTTGGGAGTCTATCAAAATAGCGTTCATCCAATTGAATGATATCCGAAATTTGCATGCGTGTTTCATCAAGAGTCTTTAACAACTCGGTGGTGAACGTATTTGAAAGGGTTAGTACTACAAGAGAGAAATCTTTCCATTGGTTTTCATCATTAGGCGTTTCAAACATATAGATCCGTAATATTAACGATGATGTATCCTTCGTTTTTATATCAGGAACGTCTAATTGGGATATAAGGTTTTTAATTCTATCCATTTGATTCGCAGGCGTGTTAATAATCAGGCGGTTCGAATGCCGATCCTGATGAATCTCATCAATCCCAAAAATATCTCTAATGAGCCGTTCTAGATCACTTATGGGATAGTATTCAATAGGAATAATCTGAGTCTCCATCTCACCTTGATCTAGATCGCTCTTAGACGATGAGGAACTGAAACCGCCGTTTTGTGATTGGGACCAGGCTTGATTGAACGCGCACAATACGAATGCCATCAAGAAATGTACGATTCGAGTGTTCATGGTAATTTCTCCTTCTTCTTTATAAGTTGCAGACAAAATAGACTTCTCCATGATCCAACGTTCCATACAATACCCGTTGGGGGGAAGACGCTTCCTTTTTTTTCTCTAATACGATTTTTGGATTTTCGACCTGGGGATAGATTTCATTGATGATTTTTCCTGATATGATCTGCGTATCTCCAGTTCTTTCCATTGATAATGCAGGGGCGGGCGCCGCATTTGTATCTTTCGTGACTTGTCCATTCATATTACTTACTGTTAAGAAACATCCAATACATATTCCAAGAGCAAATGTTACAAATGGTTGTGTGAGAAACGTGTAGATCTTTGAGAACCATGAAAATTGACATGAATTTTGTGTATGATCGCGCCATATATTTTCAAAGATTTCAGCTTTATCGTTCGCTGACAAATCGGGAACCGGTATTTGATCCAGTTGTTCGAAGAGCGAGCCATACGTCTCGTATTCTTTCATTAATTCTTCTTCCAGACGGAATTCACTCTCAAAAAGAAGTTTGAATTCTTCGTATGACAATCGTGGACGCTGCATTTTACAAACCTCTACCGTGTGATTTTATCGGCTAATCGTTTCCGCAAAGCGAGCAAAGAACGCCGGATATGAGTTCGAACAGTATTCTCGCTGCAACGCAGTGTTTGAGCGATTTTGGCCGTTGGCATATCCTCATAATAGCGAAGGATAAACGCTGTCCGCTGTGTTACGCTGATTTTTTGTAACGCGTGAGTGATCCATTCTTGAATTCGAGCCTCCTCAAGTTCTTCGTGGACCGTTTGACCCTCTGCAATCAACATCGAAAAAGGAATCGTTTCCGATATGATTCGATTATTATTCTTGATGGCTTTCCGGTAAAAATCGATCGCTGTATTCACCGTAATCGATTTTAACCAAGGAACAAATGGTTTTCCATCGTGAAACGTATTCAAATTGCGAAACACTTTAAACCAGACTTCTTGTACGCAATCCTTGACGAGTGAAGTATCGAGCACGATCCGGTAGCAGATGCGATGTACGCAATCGACATGCCGGTAGTACAAGAGAGCCGCGGCGCTCCCATCTTCGTTTTGAATCGCCTTGATCAGGGCGTTGTCTGAAATCTGTGATTCCCGTTTCATGGTTCTATTAATTACTATACGAAAGGCAATATGAATATGGTGACAATTGAGGAAGAAATAGGAAGGAGAGTCAAGTGAGTTGATATTTACGAATAGAAAAGGCTGGTTCATCCAGCAAGTGAGTACTTATTCAGTTCTCTAATAAAGATCTTTATCATCCGTCGCTTAAGAAATCAGATAAATACTGATCAATACGTTATCCGAATGTGGTCAGGAATTATACAAGGGCAGATGAAAAACCTTGCCCTTGCCACCCTCTCCTATCAAAACTTCTATATTTTATGTATTGAATTTAGAAGGTATTGCCATTCGATTTAAGACTTGCCATTTTTTACTGTCAATACAATCGCCAGTCATCAACGGATACCGGTAGAACGCTGTCGAGATAGCCGCTGCGCAGTTCAACAAATTCGCGCAGGATTTGATACGAATCAACAATCTGCTGGCGCCGTCTTGATTGCGATCGATTGAGATAGTCTTCCAAGAGGGCCAAGTCGTCGAGCAGTATTCCTTCATCGCGATCTATTTCAGTCAACACAGGGGCGTCCGGAATTAGAAACTGGCGGTTCAGTTCGACTCGGAGACGTCTTAGATATTCCTCATGAATCCCCGTGTCTTTGTGGAAGAGGCCGGTGATGTCTCCAGGACGGCGTGAGCCGTGCTCCGCTTGACCATTCAGGGGAAAATCAGGAGGCATCCGGTAGAACTGCGCGTTGCTGTCGGTGAATCCCCACGTTTTATCAAGATCCCAGGGGATGATTTCCCAGTGCCCACCGTCTTCTTCGGGATTCAAGTACATCCAATTATTGTTGTGGAAACCATCCCAATTGCTGCATAGTACGGAGACGACGCTGTAGGTCAGAAATTCCTCTACATCGAGATATTTTTCGATTGCTTCACGGCGGCGGCTCGCAAGATTGGTATTCAGCGCGTTAAGGAGGGTTTGGATGCTTTCGTTCCCTTCGTCTTTATTCGTATGTTTGATGAAACCGGTGTTGTGTTCCAATTTATAAAGGTCCATACTGGAATCGCGATCATTCATCTCTAAGAATATTTCATTGACCTGCTGGACGATCAATCGCTGGGTATGGGATTCCTGCGCCGTTCCCGGATTCTCGATGACGCGGTACCAATCAACGCGAGGCGCCAGTATTCCATTTTGACGGTAGAACCAGAATCCCAGATATTCGCGGAAAGGCCCTGTTGGTCCAGCCGTGCCGCTGAATGAGGGCGCTTCGGGAATGATGTTGATCGTTCTGTCTCCCCGGAATTCTTCGCCTTTGTTGAATTTGATCTTGTTCCCATTTTCGGAGCGGATATACCGGACGCCGTCGAATACTTCGAGCTGATTCCCCTCCGGAAGATATGTCACCGCCGCATCGTATTGGTTGGCGCTTTCCGGCAGGGAAGAGGAGATGGAATCGTAGATCCACAAAATTGGCAGTATTGATTCGATCTCTCCGTCAAAGACGAAATACGATTCGAAGGGATGGCGTTCCGCCTCGTGGGGGAGCCTTAGAATTTGCCCATCGGTCCGTTCAATCTCGATGTTATATCGGATCAAGGATTGAGAAGGGAAGGGAGGCAGTACGGCTTCCAGGGTTACGGAATCTATAGATCGGCCGGCGATGGTCATGGGGATTCGATCTTGGTTGTCCTGTGAGACACCGCTGGGTAATACTGTTGGGGCGAGGACAAAGTCGGTACTGTCCGATAGCCAGACGTTAAAGCCAACCAACGCGATCACGTTTTGTCCCACATGGAGTATGTTCCGGGCGTTCCCTAGTTCAATCTCTGTAAGGGTATCCGATTCATGGTTCTCGACGGCCAGTGATTCATGTGTATATGGATCCGGCGCGGTGTGGCGCGCTGCCTCATTTCCGTTAATGTAGCAGATAAATCCATCGTCGTGATAGATACTTAGCGTCAATGCGCCTAGTGATGCGGGATCGTCTACAGTGAATTCCCGGCGGATGTAAAATGTCGTGTAGGATCCACGCATATCCGGTAATAGTGTATTTACTCGCTCGGTGTCTCCGTATCCAAAACCACCCGGCCCTTGTTCCCAGGATGAATCGTCAAAATCGAGCGATGTCCATTCCATTCCTTCGGATGGTTCTGACAGTCCCTTCCAATAGCGCCATGTGTCATTGGCGTTGATCAGGGCGTTTGGATTTGATGCTGCGCTTTTTCCCACACGTTCGTATAGAAGATAGGCGGAATTGATGATCTCCGGTGAGGAAAGACCGAACCGCGCGTGCACTTCTTCTGCTGAAGTTGGATTTCGAGGGATTCTTTCATGGGAGATAATTAAAGGGCGGGGAAGTGTTCCATCGACTGAATTACGCGCGCCAGGAGTGCCTTCATCCCGAAGCGAAGCGCGCCAGGAGTGAAAATCCCCCGCTGGCAGATCCCATGCGATCCGTTCGAGTGTGCGTCCATACCCGTCCGCTCCACGCGGCCAGGGGGAATCATCGTCGTAGCGGAAATTCTCGACTTGTGTCCCGTCCGGGCGTTGGAGAGTTAACCGTTCGCCTCCATTGGAGAGTTTTCCATCGAATGGGCCTAGGACGGAATAGGATTTATTACGCCAAGTCCGGTGTGTGGGAACGCGGGCCACAATTAAATAGGCCCCAGCGCTCAAACTGGTTCCTTGGGGGAATGTATAGGTTACGCCGTTCGTTAAAGCGTATCCAGACAGATCCACGGCGCCCGGTCCAGGATTGTAGATCTCAATAAATTCCCGAAGTCCACCACCTTCATCCCCTTGATCAACCGGGTCGTAATTGAGTTCGTTAATAACTACATCTCCCCATCCAATCATGGGACATACCATTAATATCGCGAATACAAACAATGGAATCCGTTTCATTGTTTCAATCTTTCCTCCGAGTATCTTTTTAAGTATATCGAAGATTGAAAGATCGTCAAAAGTATATGCTTTGGTAAACTTGCCAAAATTCATTGGGATTCTTCTAGAAGCGAAATCAGACGCCTTGAGACCGAAATACTATGAACGGATGAACCTCTTTTTTGTCTATCTAAATATGAATGTGGCTTGATATGAATGTGGCTTGGATTGTTCGAGTGAATCGAAATCTGAATATCCCGATCAATGTGTTTGTGTATAATTTTGTAAAAAATCGAATGGTTGATACGATACGATACAATATTTTACATTGCTTTATTGAATTAAGAATGAATGCAAATTTAATAAGACAGATTGAAATATAGGAGAGAATAATTATGCGATATTCCTTTTTTTTCATTTTAACGTTCTTTTTAGCCTTCCCTGGTTTCTCGCAAACAGACGTTCCTACAATCAACGAACCGATATTAACCATTCCTTACGGTTTCGAACCGGGTGCGTTATGTTTGACTTTTTCGCCGGATGGCAAACTGCTTGCTGGTTTCGGTGATGGCGCCATAAGAATCATTCGAAGTCCAGACGTATCGTATAATGACGAAATTGTTCTGATCGATCCAGAAGCAGCTATTACAGCCATTCATCTTTCTCCAGACAATCAAATCATTATAACAGGTAATGCCAAAGGACAATTAAAATTATGGGATTTTGAAACAAACGAATTTCTACAACAACTTGGTGAGCATGATTCTCCAATCCGGGAGGTTGCATGGTCGCCGGACGGTTCTTTCATTATTAGCGGAAGTGATAATGGTGTCGCTTTATTGTGGGATGCGAACAGTAGAACGTTACTGGAGCGATTTCCCCTATCTTCTCAAGAAATAATTGGTGTTGGTTTCTCCTCGGATAGCAGCCGTTTTTTCGCCGCATCGTCCGATGGCGTTCTTAGACTCTACGATTCGAACGATCCATCCAATCTGATTCAAGATCTTCAAACAAATATTCCAATTTATACTGCTTGTTTATCTCCGAACGCCGATCGAATTGCCGCGTGCGGTGAAGAAAAAATCTTATTATGGGAAAAAGAAACAAACGAATGGAACGATATAATCATCCGTGAATATCAAACACCGGGCGCCGCCTGTGAATTTTCTTCGGATGGAAAAAGCCTCTATGTTGCGATGGAAAAGGCCTTCGTTTATTTTGACATTGAAACGAGAGAAAGACATGTATATTATCTTCCGGAGGATAACGATACTTGTCCTATTACCGATATGGCCGTGTCGGACCGATTTCTTGCGGATAATAGTGAGATGGTTTATGCGCTCGCTTATCGATGCGGTAAAAGCCGCCCCGTTGAAATTCGGACGACTAAAGAAAAACAATTAGTGAGTACTCTTCGAAATCCAAGTTTTTACGGACAACAACATATTTGCGATTTATCAGAAGATGGTTCGCAATTGCTTCTAGCGATGGGGCGCTGTAAGGATAGAAAAAATCCAAACTATTATTCTTCGATCCTTATCCGAGATCCCAACACCGGTGAAATCGTGCAAGAATTCAAAGAGCATGGTGAATGGGGAACGGGGAGTTTTTTACCAGGAAGCAAGCAATTTATAAGCGGCAGCAATCTTGGTTTGCGGTTGTGGGATATATCAAAAACAGATCCTGTGTTCTCTTATCCTGATTATACAAAGAAATCTGGGACATTGCTGTTTCTCCATCGGGAGACCGGATGGCGGCCGCTAGTTATTCAAACACACGCGATGTCGTAGACGTCTTGGATTTGACTACTGGCGAAATATATTATTCATTCAGTGAGGGAGACGATATTATAACTTCGGTTGAGTTTTCCCCCAACGGCGCATCCATTATCGCAGGTGGTTACAATAAAAAGATCTACGTTTTTAACGCTAGCGATGGACAATTAATTCATTCGCTGGATTTGAATGATTCCTACCCAGAAATTTTTGACATTGCTTTTGCGCCTGATAGTAAAACGTTTGTTACTGCCAATAATTTCAACGATGTTTCGGCATGGGATTATGAAACAGGTGAATTGAATATCATATTTGATTTTGGTCATTACCCCTTCGCATCAGTGGAAGTGTCGCCGGATGGAAAATGGGTAGCCGTGGGTTGTCTATCTGTCTATCCGGTATTTATCGGTGATATGAACACGGGTAAATTGATTGCAAAATTGGAGGGCGGTCAGGATTCGGTCCAAAGCATTAAATTTTTCCCCGGCGGGAATAGACTCGTCACCTCTGCGGCGGACGGTTCCGCGATGATTTGGGATTTAAATGGACTCTTATCCTCCTCTAATGTTGAAAATTGGGATCTGTATGATAAATAAGATAAACTATCATGATCGAGATCGCAACCTGCAAATGAAAATGAGTCGCGGGAGTGTTTGCGAATGAGAAAGTACAGGGGACTCATTTTTATATAAATATCTTTAGCATGTATTCATTTGCCGGATAAGCAGGAAATAGAAAAGGGGCGTCTTGCCGGCGCCCCTTGCAGGTTTCAATTTATTGTAAGATTTTTAGCGAATATATTCATTGAGGATATTTTCGAGATACTCCTGCCGTCCGCTTTGGACTTCAGGTTCACCGTTTTCGAGGGTGTATGCGTTGAGGGATTCGAAGTCCATTTCTCTGTTTTCGATCTTTTGGCCAAGTCCGGTGTCCCAGCCGCCGTATCGCTGTTGGAGGAAATCTTCGAAGGGTTTCTCTTCGATTAACTTCGCCGCGATTTTTAAGCCCCGCGCAAAAGCGTCCATTCCACCGATGTGCGCATGGAAGAGATCGGCTCCATCGATCGACTGCCGTCTCACTTTGGCGTCGAAATTGAGCCCTCCTGTTTTAAAACCACCCGCTTTAGTGATGATGTACATCCCCAGCGCCGTGTCGTAGAGATCGGTCGGGAATTGATCGGTGTCCCATCCTAACAATAGATCTCCCCCGGTTCGCGTCGACGGATCCTAGGATGTCATTCGCGGCGCAGAACGCCAGTTCGTGGTGGAATGTGTGGCCCGCCAATGTGGCGTGGTTCGCTTCGATGTTCATCTTGAAATCGTTCACGAGTCCATATTTTTGGAGGAACGCGTAGCAGTTCCCCGCGTCGAAATCGTATTGATGCTTTGTGGGTTCTTTGGGCTTGGGTTCAATATAGAATTGGCCTTCAAAGCCGATTTTCTTTTTATAATCAACCGCCATATTTAAAAACGCGCCTAGGTGATCGAGTTCGCGTTTCATGTCCGTGTTTAAAAGAGTTTCGTAACCTTCCCGTCCACCCCAGAATACATAGCCTTCTCCACCCAGTTCTTTGGTGACTTCCATCGCTTTTTTTACTTGGCTGGCGGCGTAGGCGAAAACGGCGGGAGATGGATTGGTCGCCGCGCCCGCGAGAAACCGGCGGTGACTGAACATATTGCTCGTTCCCCATAGCAGTTTCATCCCTGCGTCCGCCTGCTTTTTCTTGGCGAGAGAGACGATATGATCCAAGCGTTTATTGGTTTCATCGAGCGTATCGGCTTCCGGGGCGATGTCCCGGTCGTGGAAACACCAGAATTGAACGCCCAGTTTGGTAAAGAATTCAAACGCGGGCGTCCAACGTCATTTCTGCGATCTTCATTGGATCGCTGGAATCGTTGTACGCCCGGATCATAGTGCCCGGGCCGAATGGATCGGAACCGAGACCTTTGAACGTGTGCCAGTAGCAGACGGAAAACCGGAAATGATCTTTCATGCGCTTTCCTAAGATCACCTCATCGGGGTTGTAGTGCTTGAATGCGAATGGATTTTTTGAATCCGGACCTTCATACGAAATAGGGGATTTGACTTCGGGAAAATATTCAGTCATGGTATTTAACTCCTAGTAAGCTGAAAGCATGTTCTGTCATGATAACCACAATCCAGTTCTATGTCTATGATGTCCGCTTTTATCGAGTGAATACAAGTTCATTTTTTTGGGGAGAAGAGTATGTATTATTTGTGAATCGATTTTATATAACATTAATAAATCAATAATGTAGAGAAATTCCATAATAAAAAATTAACAAATTATCTCAACTGCTATTCACAAATGGAGAAAAATCTGAAATGATAGTGTGTCGAATTGGACCTTTTTGTAATTTTCATAACGTATTCACTCGTTTTCTATGCTTTTGTTGGTTGTAAATGCTTTGTTTTATTGGATTTATCTTTTCTGAAAAGAAGGGCCGGCTGGGAGGTTTTTTTGATGTTGTTGATGCAAATATCGATTTTCGTTGAGAATCGAATTGGGCGGGTTGCGGAAGTCGCCCGGCTTTTGGGGCAGAATCGATGCAATATTCACGCAATCTCCCTTGCGGATACGCATGATTTTGGAATTATCCGGCTGATTGTCAGTGACCCGGACCGGGCGCTTGCTGTTTTGAAAGAGAATAAATATACCGTACACACGACTCAGGTCGCCGCTGTTGAGTTGCCGGATTTTCCCGGAAAACTGGGTGAGTTTTTGGATGATATGAGCGGGAGAGAATCGATGTGAATTATATTTATGGATTTTCTACGGGTGTGGGGGGAAAATCGATTCTTATTATGAAGTTTGGAAATGATGAGGAAGCGCTGGCGATCATCAAAGCGAAAGGCCATCGCTTAGTGAGCGCGGACGAACTCTTCGCGCGAGAATCGGATTAAACAAACGGGTGAAGTCAGCGGTTGTCAATTCACTATGACCGTTTTTTTCTTCACTGCGTTGGAATGGGAGAGGGATACGATTTGAATATATTGATTGAAATGAATGAGGAAGGAGGTGAAGCCTTATTCGGAACGGGAATCGTTTCACAGCAGTGTGTAGAATGGCTGCATGATGATGAAGAGGGGAAGCAGTAAACTCATGAAGAAACAATATGAATTGGGAGGATTAATGTAATGCGGTATACAAGTATCTTCATATTAATCGGCGCAGTGCTAATGGGGATTGTCATGCCCAAAGCGGGCTTGTGCCAGGACAATGTGTCTGAATTAGAGAAGAAAGTCCAAGCGTTGGAGAGTCAATTGAATGAAATGAAAGCGGCGCTGGATGAGTTAAAGCAAGAGAAGGCGGCCGCGCCCGCCGTGGCGGCTCCGGCTGAAGGGCAGATGCAACTGGTCGGTCCGGGTGGAACGTTGCGGGTCGGTGGTGATATCCGTCTGCGCGGACTCTTTTTCGATAACGTCTGGAATTATGACAATGCGAATGACACGGATCAACGGGAAGTCTTCCGGTTCCGTCCCCGCGTCTTCTTTGATTGGAAACCGACGGACGATATGGAAGCGTACGTTCGTATGACCAAGGAATGGTTCTATGGGCAGGATGAAGAAATGCCCGGTTATGACGTCGAAGGTAAAGACGTTGCTTTTGACAGCGCGTGGTTTGAAGTCAAGAACATGTTGAATACCGGCTTTACCCTCAAAGCAGGGCGGCAGGATTTGATCTACGGCGAAGGATTGGTGCTTCTCGATGGCACGCCTTACGATGGATCACAGACCATCGGATTCGACGCGATCAAATTGACCTACCCGCACGAATGGGGTACCACCGATCTCATTTACTCCAAACTGCATGAAAATAACGCCGATATGGCGGATGATGAAGATCTTTATGGGATTTACAATAAACTGAAGTTTGGAAACACGGGAGTCGAACCCTACCTGCTTTACCGCAACAAGAATCTCGATGCGGATAAAGGCGTCAATCTGATTGCCGGCACAAATATCTTTTCCGGCGCGAATTATGTGTTTGGAGAGTCGCTGGATCCATCCCCTGGCGAAGAAACTGTTTTGCTGGGCACACGGTTGACTCATATGTTTGAATTAAATGACGATGGCATGACCTTATCCCTTGGCGCTGAAGGAGGGAAGGAATGGGGAACCGTCGATTTTACCGGATCGGGAAATCTGCCCGGCGCGTTCCAATTTAACCGTTTCGCAGGGGACAACCGGGTCGATCGAGACGCATGGGCTGGGTACCTTCATGGAACGCTGGCGTTCAACAACGCGCCCTGGAAACCCAGTTTCAAAGCCGCGGTTTCGTACTTCTCCGGTGACGATCCTGATTCCTCCGATTATGAAGGATGGGATGACTTCTACGGCCAGTGGCCGAAGTACAGCGAATTGTACGTATATTCGCTCTATGACGGATTCAAAAGCCGCACAGGCGCGAACGATCCCGACGTGGGCGTCTGGTCGAATATGATTATTCCAGAAGCGATGATCACTGTGAAACCGACGGAAAAATACACCCAATCGCTGCGGTACCTCTATTACCTGGCGGATGAGAAGAACAGCCTGGTGAATAATGGAGACGAACGGGGCCACAATCTTCAGTGGCTTTCTCAATATGTCTTCAACAATAACTTGAGCGGTCACTTCTTGGCGGAATGGTTTGCGCCGGGTGATTTTTATGCGGACGATGCGGACGACGCCTTCTTTGTCCGGTTCGAGTTAATGTACAAATTTTAAATGTGAATGATTTTGCAGTTTGCTAGAAGCGGCCGGCGGATGATTGCGTCATTGCGTTATCCGCCGGTGCACGCTTATAGACCCGTTCTTCCTGCGTATATAAAACGTGGTGAAGGAAAAAAGTATAAGCGTATGGGAAAAGGAAACACGCCGGTGGAGATAGGGATCGTATGAATCCGGTCTTCACCAAAGGCGGGAAAAAAAAGGAGGTTTTGGGAACAATGAAAAAGCATGGTCTATTATTACTGGTAGGATTCGCGCTCGTTTTGTGTGTCTCCTGCGGTGGTGGCGGCGGCGATGAGTCCACTACCCAGGAGCCGATTAAAATCGGCGCGGTCTTCTCGATTACGGGAGGCGCCTCATGGCTGGGCGAGCCCGAACGGAATACGGCGCTTATGATCGCGGATCAAGTCAACGCCGCTGGTGGGATCGACGGGCGGAAAATCGAATTGATCATAGAAGACACTGAAGGTGTTGAAGACAAAGCGGTCATGGCGGTTAATAAACTGATCAAACAGGACAAAGTGTGCGCCATCATCGGCCCTTCCCGGAGTGGTCCGAGTTTGGCTGTGATTCCCATTGCGGAAGAGAATGAAATTCCTCTCATCTCTTGCGCGGCGGCGGCGCAGATTGTTGAACCGGTGAAAAAATGGGTGTTCAAAACTCCGCAAAAAGACAGCGATTGCGTTGTCCGGATTTATGAGCATATGAAAACCGTCGGAATCAGTAAAATCGCGATTATTACTGGCACGACGGGATTCGGTAAAGGCGGGCGGGATCAATTGATTAAACTCGCGCCGGAGATGGGTATCGAAATCGTGGCGGATGAAACTTACGGTCCTCAAGATACGGACATGACCGCCCAGTTGACCCGTATTCGCGGAACCGACGCGCAAGCGGTTGTCAATTGGTCCATCGTTCCCGCGCAGAGTATTGTGGCGAAAAACATGAAACAGCTGAACATGGATATTCAGTTGTATCAAAGCCACGGATTCGGCAATATAAAATACGCGGAAGCCGCCGGAGATGCGGGCGAAGGCCTCATCTTCCCCGCAGGCGCGCTGCTGGCTGTCGATTCCCTGCCGGACGATCATCCCCGCAAAGCGCTTCTGATGAAATACAAAAGCGATTATATGGCGAAATTCAACGCTGAACCGAGCACATTCGGCGGACATGCGTATGACGCGCTGAAACTCGTCATTAAGGCGTTGCGGTCCGTTGGGCCGGATCCCGCGAAAATCCGGGATCAAATTGAAAACACGACGGAATTCGATGGCACGGCGGGCACATTTAATTATTCCGCCGAGGATCACACCGGTTTGAAAAAGGACGCCTTTGAGATTATTACTGTTAAAGGTGGGAAGTTTGTCCTTTACCCAGCCGTAATAATGAGTTAAATTGATAAGATTAACTTTTGTTGGAAGGTAGGGGTGTGACGCGCCCCTACCTTTCCACTGCTATGTGGTTTGGAGATTCATCCAGTATGGGCATTAGTATTTGGGCGCAGATCCTGCAGTACCTCGTCACGGGAGTCAGTATCGGCTGTATCTATGGCATGGTCGCCATCGGTTTCAATATCATCTATAACTCAACCGGCATTATCAATTTCGCCCAAGGAGAATTCGTCATGCTGGGGGGCATGGTGATGATTACCCTGACCACGGGCGCGGGTGTCCCAGTTTTTATTGCTTTTTTTCTTACGACCTTGATTGTCGCTTTGATTGGCGGTGTGTTCGAACGGCTCGCCATTAATCCCGTGAAAGACGCGGGGGTGCTCAAACTGATCATTATCACAATCGGTGGTTCCATAGTCATGAAGGGGATCGCCATGTTTATCTGGGGAAAAGAGACCTATCTTTTGCCTCATTTTTCCGGCGAAACACCAATTTCTCTCGGCAGCGCGACGATTCTTCCACAGACTTTATGGATCTTGGGGATTATGGGCGTGACCGTCACGCTGCTTACGCTTTTCTTCCGTTATACGCTTCTTGGGAAAGCGATGCGGGCCTGTTCGGCCAACCGGGTGGCCGCGCTTTTGGTGGGAGTGGATGTGCGGCGCATGGTGTTTTTCTCTTTTGTGTTGAGCGCTGGGATCGGCGCGATCGCTGGGATCATCATCGCGCCCATTTCGATGATGGATTACAACCGTGGATTCATGCTGGCTTTGAAAGGATTCAGCGCCGCCGTTTTGGGGGGCTTGGGAAACAGCACGGGCGCGGTGATCGCGGGTTTTATGATAGGCATTTTAGAATCACTCGGCGCCGGATTGATTTCTTCCGGTTACAAAGACGCGATCGCATTGCTCGTATTGCTTATCATCTTGTACGCGCGTCCCAGCGGCCTATTCGGAAGCCGGGAAGAGTTGAAACTGAAATCATTTTAGCTGAATAGCCAAAATGAAATGGTATGGACATCGCACAAAATAGAGATTGGGTAGCGAGGGCAAGGTTTTATTCTGCCCTCGCATAATTCCTATGAACGTTAAACGCATTTGCAGTTGTGGTCTTAATCATGATTGTTTGAATGAACTGTGAGTAATGCGTAGTCCATCATTTATTAATTAGAATTGGATTTGCTGAATCAATGACTCGCAGTAATCTCATTTCAATTGCATTTTTTGCCGCCCTAATGGCAGTGGCTCCGTTTCTCGTTGGAACAGGAAGTTACTGGATTACGGTGTTTATTTTTATTGGCATCTATTCCATTGTCACCATTGGATTGAGCCTTCTTATGGGGTACGCGGGGCAGATCTCATTGGGGCACGGTGCGTTTTTCGGCCTGGGCGCGTACGCGTCGGGTTTATTGACGACTCAACTTCATTGGAATCCCTGGCTGGCCATTCTTGCCGCGATGGTCATCACATCCATCGCTGCTCTTCTTGTAGGGGCGCCTACATTGCGGTTGAGTGGGCATTACCTCGCGATGGCCACGCTTGCGCTGGGGGAGATCATTGTAATTTTCTTTACGGCGGAAATCGATCTCACCGGCGGCCCATCCGGTTTTGGCGGCATTCCCCGTTTATCACTCTTCCATTTTACCTATCAGGATGAGATCTATTCGTTTACACTGCGGAGCGATCTGGTCTATTACTATTTCGTATGGATCGTCGTGACGGTCGTTCTTCTCCTCGCTTTGAATATTATCCATTCCCGTGTGGGGAGAGCGCTGCGATCGATCCACGGTGGTGAACGGGCCGCGAATGCGATGGGCGTCAATACCGCCGCCTATAAGTTACAAGTATTTGTGCTCAGCGCCGCCTTGGCCTCCCTGGCGGGCAGTCTCTACGCGCATTATGTGACGTTTATTAGCCCAACGGCGTGCAGCCTTAAATTCTCTGTTATGCTGGTCGTCATGGTGGCGGCGGGCGGGATGAACAGCGTCTGGGGCGCCATCGCGGGCGCCGCGTTGCTGACATCGCTGCCTAAATTCCTGGGTGTGTTTGAAGATCTCGATTTTTTAATCTTCGGACTCATATTGATGTTGATTATGATTTTCATGCCTAGCGGGATAGTCGGTGGATTGAATACTCTTTGGCGCTATGCAATGAAAACATTCGGTAAGAAGGAATGAAAGCAGAACGGATGGACTCGCTACTTGAATTGACCAATCTAACACGCCGGTTCGGTGGCCTGACCGCCGTTTCCAGCGTTGACCTGCGCGTCCGTCCTGGAGCGATTCAAGCCGTCATCGGCCCAAATGGAGCGGGGAAGACAACCCTGTTTAATCTGATCAGCGGCGAGCTGCCGCCCTCGGAAGGCCGCATTCAATTTGAAGATTCCGCCATTCATGGCCGGAAACCGCATGTCATCGCCGCGATGGGGATCTCCCGCACCTTCCAAACCGCCGCGATCTTCCAGAACATGACGATTCAGGAGAACGTGATGATCGGTCGGCATACAAAATCGCGGGTGGGATTGTTTGGTGTGGCGTTGAAAACACCCCGAACCCGGCGTGAAGAAAAAACGATCCGCGGGGGACGCCGCCCGCTGGCTCGCGTTTACCGGCGTTGAAGAGCGATACGATTCGATGCCGAGTGAATTGCCGTTTGTTCTTCTACGGAAAGTGGAGATCGCCCGCGCGCTGGCGACGGAACCGCGATTGCTGCTTCTCGATGAACCGGCGGCGGGTCTCAACATGCGTGAAACGGCGGAGATGGGAGATCTGATCTGTAAAATCCGGGAACAGGGAATCACAGTACTTTTAATCGAACACGATATGTCGCTGATTATGGATATTTCTGATCAAGTCTGTGTTTTGAATTACGGCTCTAAAATCGCGGAGGGAACGCCGAGAGAGGTCCAAACCAACGAAGATGTGATCGCCGCCTATTTGGGGAAGGAGACCAATTAACGTGCTCCGGATAACAAACCTTGTCACATCCATCGGGCGGGTGGAAATACTGAAGGGGATTTCTCTGCATGTGGGAGAAGGGGAGATCGTCACGCTGATCGGCGCGAATGGGGCGGGAAAAAGCACGTTGCTTAACACCATCGCCGGATTGCTGCCTTCGCGGGAGGGCCAGATTCAATTTGACGGCCATAACATCGCCCGTCTTTCCCCCGTGAAGATCGTCCGATTAGGGATCGCGTTGGTTCCGGAAGGGCGTCAGCTTTTTTCTTCGATGAGCGTGGAAGAAAATTTAATCCTGGGCGCGTATACGATGTACAGCCGTTCGGCGAAAGAGGTGGTGACGGAACAGATGGAATCTGTCTTGGAACTCTTTCCGATCCTGCGCAACCGCGCGCATCAACTGGCGGGAACGCTCAGCGGGGGCGAACAGCAGATGCTGGCGATCGCCCGCGCCCTCATGTCCAATCCAAAATTGATCCTGTTAGATGAGCCCTCGATGGGACTGGCGCCTAAGATTGTGGATGAGATTTTTCAAACGATGGCCGTCTTGCGGGAGCGGAATCTGACGGTAGCATTGATTGAACAGAATGCGCGCATGGCGCTCGATCTGGCTGACCGGGGATACGTAATCGAGACTGGACAGATCGTCATGGAAGGCGATTGCGACGATCTGAAACGAAATCGCGAAGTCGAACGGGCTTACTTAGGAAAAGGCTATAAGGAAATTTGGGAGTAATAGTCCCGTAGGGTGGATCGCGTCTTTATGAGGCGCCGTGTCTGCTCAACTTCGCTACATGACTGCATGTCAAATCTTTTTGGATAGGAGCGTATCATGCCCATCCTTGACGCTAAACACGAATGCATGAGCCGTCCGGAACTCCGGCAACTCCAGTTGGAACGTCTGCAGGCCATGCTGAACCGCGCCGCACGCAATGTTACGTATTATAAAGAAGCCTTTGAGCGAATCGGCCGGCTGCCCAGTGATTTTCGGTCGTTGGATGATTTGTCTTTGCTGCCACCGATTGATCGGCAGACTCTAGCGGACAATCATCCCTATGGTATGTTCGCCGTACCCTTGCGGGAAGTGGTTCGCCTGCATCCGGCCCACTCTGGCCGCGGTGAGCCAATCGTTTTGGGGCATACGAGAAATGACGTCCATGTCTGGACTCATTTGAAAGCGCGGGGATTTGCCGCTGCGAAGATCACGGAAAACGATTTAGTGCAAGTGTACCTGGATCATATGCTGTTCCCCGGCGCTGTGGTCGCTCATTATGGTGTAGAGCAGTTGGGCGCGTGCGTAACTCCCCTTTTCAATATGCCGATCCAGGATCAAGTCAATATCATGATCAATTACCGGACCTCCGTGCTCGTCTGCGCGCCGACAAGGGTTGTCCATATCATCCGGTATTTACGTGAAAACCAGATCGATCCAAAAACATTGTTCCTGCGGACCGTCGTGATTGTCGGTCTCAGCTGGTCGGATCATACGCCGAAACAGATTGAAGAGCAATTGCAGACGGAAGTGTATGGCAACTATGGCGTGAATGAAATCTGTATCCCCGGCGTCGCCTTTGAATGCGAAGAAAAATGTGGACTGCACCTCAATGAGGATCATTTTCTCGCTGAAATCATCGATCCAGAAACCGGCGAAACGCTGCCTTCAGGCGAACGGGGCGAACTGGTTCTAACAACGCTGACGAAAGAGGCGTTTCCATTGATCCGGTTCCGCACCGGTGATATTACCGCGCTGACGGAAGAGCCGTGCGCGTGTGGGCGAACGTTCCTGCGTATGGAAACGGTGAACCGCCGTGTCGATAACCTTCTTGTCGTGGAAGGGGTCGAGTTCCTTCCTTCGGAAGTCGGTGTGGCGCTGAAGCGCGTCGGGCGCGTGTCGGCGGACTATCGGCTCATTATCCAGCGGGAAGGACTCCAGGACCGCCTTGAGGTGGAAGTCGAGATTCCCCCCAGCCTCTTCACGGACACGATGGGGCCTTTGGAAGAACTGCGCGAACGCATCGAAGAAGAAATCTTCGAACGCTTACGGATCAAACCCATCATCAAACTGGTCGAACCGAAAAGCCTGGAAGGCAAAGAACCGGTTGTCGATCTCCGCAATACAAATTCTTAACCCTCTTACGCTTGATGATACGTCTTTTTTAATAAATCTCCCAATTTCGAACAGGAACGGGCAGTTCCGGCTGTGCCAAAAGGAACTCGCGGCGGAGGCGGATGAAGGTTCGCATGGTTTCGGACGCGTCTTCTATTTGTTCCCGGCGGTCGTTTCTTTTTCTTCCGATGGTCTCTTCCAGGAGGGCCAAGTCTTGGAGGAGGAGTGTCTCGGTTGCGTTGATTGTGCCGATCATTCGTTCTTCGGAGAAACGTCCATCAAGGGCTTCCCGGACGCGCCGTAGATACTCCGCATTCAATTCCGCGTCTTTGTGTACTGCTCTCGATACCGGTCCTGGTGTGCGCGCGGCCAAGTCGGCGCGGCCATCGAGTGGGAATGCAAGGGGCATCTCTACAAACATTGTGCTGTGGGGAGGATACCCGTCAGTGTAGCCGAAGGTTTTATCCAGGTCCCAGGGAACGCATTCCCATTTATCGACGGGCTGGGGGGAATGAACGAGAAACATATTGTTGAAAAATCCATCCCAGTTGCTCAGCAATACTCCAGCGACAGAATAGTTGATAACTTCATCCACATTAAGATAAAGACGCAGCGCGCGAGCGCTTTCATCACTGTCCGCGCTGTTGATGGTTCGGATGAATTCGTATAAATCTTCGTTTCCTTCATCAAGGTTGGTTTTCTTCGCGTAATGAATATTACTCATACCGGGTATGGAATTAGATTCATTGTAGGCGATTTTATAGATGTTGCTGTTGGGATCGCGGTTGTTTAGTTCGAGAAAACATTCGTTGGGTTGTTGTGTGACGGCCCGTTGGGTGTGCTCGCTTCCTTCGATCGCCCGATACCAATCGCAGCGGGGAGTCAACACATCGAAATCCTGGAAAATCCAGAGTCCCATCTGTTCGGTGTGGGAAGTCTGCGGACCGCCTGAATTGGGATGGGTCGACACTTCGGGGCCGATATTGATCGTACGGTCGCCCCGGTATTCTTCGCCTTTGAGAAACTTGACTTTCAATCCGCTGTTGTCAACAAGTGAGGATTCGATTCGCGTTCCGTCGTAGAGTTCTATGGTTTCCGATTCTACCGGCTTGACCGCGACGCCCCTGATGGCCATCGAATCAACATGAAGGCGTGTGAAGACATAAGGAAAAATCCAGAGAATGGGCAGTAAGGAGGGGATTTCGTTGTCATACACAAAATAGGATTCAAAGGGCCGGGGCGCCATACGATCGGGAAGCCGTAAAGTCTTTCCATCTACCCTCTCGATGTTGAAATTGAACCGGACCAGCGTCTGCGAGGGCTGCGGGGGGAGCGCCGCCTGGTATACCGCCGATTCTGGATTCTTACTGTTCAATTCCATCGGAATGCTCAAAGGGGATTCACTACTTGATAAAAAGACGGTCTCATACCGGAGTTCCACTTGTTGGATTGTGTCCGGTGTGTCTAAGGAGACGTGGATTTCCACGTCATCAAGAGAGGTTGGATGTTCCGGCCGGATTTCGAAGGAGACGATCGCGGGCCGATCCAACGTATCGATGACGGTGTTTTCCGCTTGGGGGGAGCCACCGCTCCGGTTGCGGGAGGCTTTCCACGAATGATAATCATCGGAAGGTAAATCGGGAGAGATCCGTTCCAGCGAAGGGCCGTATCCATCCGCCCCGCGCGGCCAAGGATCGAAATCACAATAGGTAAGCCGGTCGATTTCGTGTCCATCCGGCGAACGGAGGACAATCTCTTCGCCTTGGTCCGATAATTTTCCTATATAGGGGCCCATTTTGATTCTACTGAACTGGTTCCAATGCGTGTCAGATGGATTCTTAACAACCAATAGATATCCTTGCGCAGGAATCGAAGAGCCTTCAGGAAAAGCATACTCTATCCCTTCAATAAACGCGTAACCGGATAGATCAATTGTGGATCGAGTGGGATTGTATAATTCTATAAATTCATAAAGACTTTCATCCGGTGGATTGTATTGAATTTCGTTGATCACAACGTGATCCACTGCGAAAGAAAGCAACGGTTCCATCATAATTAACAGCGCAATCGGCCATCGATTGAAAGACATATATTTTGACTCCTAATAGTGAGTTTTCCTTTTGATGATTATATCGTATGGGAGAGGCGCGCTGAAATGGAATGATTAGTAAATCTCCCAATTTGATACGTGTACGGGGAACTGTGGTTGTTTTAAAAGGTATTCCCGGCGAAGACGGATAAACGTTCGCATGGATTCAGATGCGTTTTCGATTTGCTCCCGGCGATCGTTTCTTTTTCTTCCAATCGTCTCTTCCAGGAGCGCCAAATCTTGTAGAAGGAGTGCTTCGGTTTCATTTATTTGTTCGATTATACGTTCTTCGGAGAAGCGTCCATTGAGCGCTTCCCAGACGCGTGTTAAGTATTCATCATTCAGTTCCGGATCTTTGTGAAGCGGTCCTGATATGGGGCCTGGGGCATTTGTCCAGGGGTGGCCTTCCTTAGGAAAAATGAGGAACATTTCCACGAGTGTTTTATTAACGGGTTTGTCTCCGTCTGTGTTTCCAAAGGTTTTATCTAAATCCCAAGGAACGCATTCCCATCGATCGATGGGAGGGGGAGGGTGGACGAGAAACATATTATTGAAGAATCCATCCCAATTACTAAGCAAAACACCTGCTACTGAATAGGATATGACTTTATCCAAATCAAGATATTTGCGAAGCGCCTGAGCGCTTTCTTCCCTGTTTACGTTATTGATCGCGTTGAAAAATTCATATAAATCATCGTCTCCCTCATCAAGGTTTGTTTTCTTTGCATAATAAATCCGCTTCAGGCCGGGAAAGGGATGGGATTCGTTATACGCTATTTTATAGATGTTGCTGTTGGGATCGCGGCCGTTCAGTTCGAGAAAGCGTTCGTTGGGTTGCTGAGTGATGGCCCGTTGAGTATATGCGCCGTCTTCGATTACGCGATACCAATCGCAGCGGGGAGCCAGTACACCGAAATCCCTAAAAATCCGAAATCCCATTTGTTCGACATGAGAGGTCTGAGGACCGCCTGAATTGGGATGGGTCGACACTTCAGGGCCGATGTTGATCGTCCGGTCACCCCGGTATTCTTCGCCTTTGAGAAACTTGACTTTCAATCCGCTGTTGTCAACGAGTGAGGATTCGATCCGCGTTCCGTCGTAGAGTTCTATGGTTTCCGATTCTACCGGCTTGACCGCGACGCCCCTGATGGCCATCGAATCAACATGAAGGCGTGTGAAGACATAAGGAAAAATCCAGAGAATGGGCAGTAAGGAGGGGATTTCGTTGTCATACACAAAATAGGATTCAAAGGGCCGGGGCGCCATACGATCGGGAAGCCGTAAAGTCTTTCCATCCACCCTCTCGATGTTGAAATTGAACCGGACCAGCGTCTGCGAGGGCTGCGGGTGGAGCGACGCCATGTATACCGCCGATTCTGGATTCTTACTGATTAAATCCATTGGAATGCTCAAAGGAGACTCACTACTTGATAAAAAGACGGTCTCATATCGGAGTTCCACTTGTTGGATTGTGTCCGGTGTGTCTAAGGAGACATGGATTTCCACGTCATCAAGAGAGGTTGGATGTTCCGGCCGGATTTCGAAGGAGACGATCGCGGGCCGATCCAACGTATCGATGACGGTGTTTTCCGCTAGGGGGGAGCCATCGTTCTGATTGCGGGAGGCTTTCCACGAATGATAATCATCGGAGGGTAAATCGGGAGAGATCCGTTCCAGCGATGATCCGTATCCATCAGCCCCGCGCGGCCAAGGATCAAAATCGCTGTATGTAAGCCGGTCGATTTCGTATCCATCCGGTGAAAGGAGGACAATCTCTTCGCCGTGGTTTGATAACTTTCCAATATAGGGGCCCATTTTAATACCACTGAACTGGTTCCAATGTGTGTCAGATGGATTCTTGACAACCAATAGATATCCTTGCGCAGGAATCGAAGAGCCTTCAGGAAAAGCGAATTCGATCCCTTCAATAAACGCGTAACCGGAAAGATCAATTGTGGATTGAGTGGGATTGAATAATTCTATAAATTCATAAAGACTTTCATCCGGTGGATTGTATTGAATTTCGTTGATCACAACGTGATCCACTGCGAAAGAAAGCAGCGGTCTCATCATAATTAAAAGCGCGATCGGCCATCGATTGAAACACATAGAGTGTGACTCCCAATAGTATTTCCTTTTTAATGATTATATCGTATTAGAGAGGAACGCTGAAATGGAGTGGATTTTTTTAATATGATTACGCGCCTATCTGGGAAACGAATCCTGAAGCCTGTTTTATTTACGATTATTGTCTTTGCTGGATTGTGGCTGCGGATGGATTCATTGGATTGGGGATTGCCGTTCCGGCTGCATCCGGATGAATGGAAATACGTTGGGGGAGCGATCCGGTGTCATGAAGGGGATTGGAATCCAAAGTATTTCCGGAATCCTCCAGGTTTTACTTATTTAAACGCGCTCTGGTATCCCATTTGGCTGCCCATCTGTCCACGGATTCAACCGCCGGACTGGGTTGGCGCTGATCCATATACACTGGCTCCAAGCGGTAATGTTCGAGTGACGGGAAACAACCGGCCGTTCGACTTAGTATTAGGAGGGCGGGTGTTGGCGGCCCTGATGGGAGTGTTGACAATTGTTGGGATCTACTTGATTGCGCGGGAACTAGGGGATGAGTGGATATCATGGGTGGCGGTTGCGCTGGCGGCGGTTTCGTTCGCGAACGTCAGGGAAAGCCATTTCGCCGTCAATGATACCTCCATGACGGCGCTGGTTACTTTCGCTCTATGGCTGGGAATCCAGGCGGCGGGGAGGCGTTCACGCTGGCGGTTTTATACCGCGATGGCAGTAGGAGGCGCAGCCGTCGCGTTTAAATACAGCGCGTTTCCCGTTCTGTTCGCTCTCCTTGTGATATGGAGCGTGATGGTTTTCCGCAATCGGAGTGATGAGGCAACCACAGATCATGGCCATATTCTTCTTAAAGCATTGTGGATTGATATCGCGCTGTCCATTGGACTCGCGGCGTGTTGCTTTCTTATAATTTGTCCTTTCCCGATTATCGATTCATCAACATTTTTCCATGAGATGAGTAAATTATCCAATGCGGCGGCGGAAGGATGGCCGGGGCAGGAGAAAGTCTGGTCGGGTTTATTACTGTTGAATGCGTTGTCAACCAGTGAAGGATGGCTATCGGTTTTATTTTCGATGATCGGTGTCTTCGCTCTGATAAAGCGGCGGTTGTGGGAGTATTTGATTTTTCCAGTTTGCTACCTGCTTTTAATTTGTATGAACACATTGTTCTTTATACGGTTTTCATTGCCTCTTCTTCCATGGATTTCATTAACAGCGGCGGTGGGGATTGTTTTTTGTGTGAAGTATAGTAAGGAAAAACGATATCAGTTAATTGCGGCTATCACGCTTTGTGTTCTTTGCCTTATACAGCCTCTTTTAAGCGATCTCCGGATGAACGCCCTTCTTAAGGAAACAGACACACGGATCGAGTGTCTACGCTGGCTGCGGACGGAAGAAAATTCACAGGTTATTATCGCGTCGGATCAATACGGATTGCCGATTCCCTACCGGACGAAATCCAAAGTTTGGTCGAGTCTGATTGATCCACGAGTGGGACAGATCGATTCGGTTAAGAGGGACGAATTGCTGAATTATAAGGAATTAAACAATCCGCCTGTTGGGATCGTTCTGTTCAGTTCCTTCGCGGCTTTTCCTGGTTTGGTCGATGAGACGTATGAAGAACGGCGGGAAACGATCATTCAATTCACTGGATCGGATACGCCATCCAAGGTCTTTCACGCTTTCACAGGAGACTGGACGCCTGCTCCGGCGGATGTGGAGGATACCTATATACCTGTTACGGATTTATGGAGCCGGACGCGCCCCGGCCCGACGATTGAAGTCTTTCGAGTTGTTGAACCTTCTGATGGATCGAAATCAAATCCTTGACTAGATAGTAGTTACAACCTGGGATTCCTTGATGTAATCTGGATCGATTTCAAGACCGAAGCCCGGTCCCGTGGGGGTCTTAATGATTCCATTCACACATTTTAATGGTGAAGTTTCACAATGAAATGGAATGTCGCTCATCCCTTTGTATTCCATGTGAGGCGCGGCGTTGGGGATGTAGGAACAGAAATGAAGCGAATTGACATATCCCATACCCGATCCGGACATGTGAGGCGTACATGGGAGTCCGGCTTTCGCGGCCATGAGCGCGACACGTGTCGAGCGGATCAAACCACCGAAATAATGAAGGTCCGGTTGAACGACGTCTACTACGCGATTTAAAATCGACCAACGGAATCGCCGCAGGCTGAATTCCTGTTCTCCCCCAGCGACTGGGATTGTCAGTGTATCCGTCACTTTCTTGGTTTCCCATAAATCATCAAATGGACAGGGTTCTTCAAAGAAGGCGTATTTGTATTCTTCCATCATGCGCCCGATGCGGATCGCGTTGGTTGCGTCATACGAACTATTCGCGTCGGCGTACAGTGTCATCTTATCGCCGAAGACATCACGAACCATTGGAATCAGCGCCTCGGTTCGCTCTGGAAGCGAATCTCGATTGTTGCTCATTCTTCCACCAAGCCGGAATTTGATCGCTTTCGCGCCGGTTTCTTCCACCAGTTTTTGCAGGTATTCAATTTCTTCTTCCGGACGGTTGCCTCGATTGCCACTCGCGCGGTAGACCGCGATTTCACCTTGTTTCACCCCACCGAACATCTGACCGATCGATAATCCAGAGATCCTGCCCAGCATTTCTAAAATCGCCATTTCCGCCGCCGCCACGCATATCCAAAACGCCAAGCCCTGGAATTTATAATTACTTCCTTGGCGGTACATTTCTCCGAACAGCGTTTCTATCTCCCGCGCGTCCTTTCCGATCCAAAATGGAGCGACGCGGTTTATAAAGATCGGATAAGTGTCTCGCATCCGGCTTGAATTGGCGGCGATGACGCCTTCCGCTCCATTCGTGGAACGAATCCGAACGAGAAATTCGTTTCCATTCCGGAGCAGTTCCATAGATTTGATCGTGACCGCTTCACGGATTCCTTCGAGATGAAGAAGCGGTCCGGCGGCGGCGCGGTCCAGATCGTCTATCGTTATTGTGTTAGAATCGCTGGCCAAGGTTTTCTTGGAGATCATGAATGGGATGATTCCAGCGGTGGAAAGAAACGAACGCCTTGTTGTTTTCATTGGTGAATCCTTTCAATCCTGCAGGTGAGTGTTCGTATACAGTGTCTTTTTAACATCGATCGCCCATGAAAAAAAGGGAATCAAACGAAACACGCGGCTCAATCTTTTAATAGTATATATGGACACTCGTTACATTTATGAGATAATCGGATTCATTAGAATACGTTCATCGAATGTAGGAGGCGTATTGATGGTGAAGGCTCTGTTTATTCCCATTC
>CAXXSM010000077.1:0-28298 GCA_963663405.2 bacterium
TTTTTTTACAATTCCTACAAAAAAAATATATGATTAACGATTCTCAGAATTAGTATCAACAATGTGGGAAAATACAAAAAGTTAAATTAAGGCTAGTCTTTGAGGAAAAATACTGGCACAATAACTGAAATCAAATACTTCCAGCATGGATTGGATACTTTGCAACTATATAAGATCACGCGAGTTTCCTATTCTCATAGATGGATAATATCAATAATATTAATTGGAAAAGATTGTTTATTGCTATACTATCTGACGAGGTAACTGATGAATATTTACATTATACTATCTATTTTAATCGTTCTACTTGGTTCGTTGATTGGTCTGTTGTTATTTTATCCATTGTCAATCCTTATACAGACTGTTAAGACTGCTTTGTCGTTAACTAACCAAAAGTTTCGTTGTATATTGGATAAGAATAAACCCACAACTCCGCAAGATTTGATATCTTTTTTTGTTTACCTTTCAAAGAAAGCATGGCGCGAGGGTGTTCTTTCTTTAGAAGAAGATGATGGCATCTTTCGGTTATATGATCAATATACGTATAATGGTTTAATCCTTTCAATTGATGGTATAGATCCGAAAATAATTGAAGATGTGTTATCTAGCAAACTTTTCTCTAATCAAACCCAACAACGGAAAATAGATGCAGTTTTTCAACATACTACTATTCTATTGAACATTATGGGGGTTTTGGCGTTTTTTATATCGACAATTTTGATATTTCAATTTGAACCAGAGACAATTACATTTAAATCTAACTTGACATTGGTATTAATCGGGCCGTTGTTGGGATTGTTACTTACGTTCTTTGTTATTTATCCCATTCGGAATCGATTGCAATGCCGAATGGATATAGAAACGTTGTTTAAGATCATTTCAAAAGATGCGATTTTGTTAATCCAAACTGGTTATAATCCAAGAATTTTAGAACAAAAACTTATGAGCTACATTAATGAAGATGATGTTACTGCCTTCGAAAAAGTAAAAAATGAGCGTAGATCTGAAATTGAACAAAGAACTGAAATCTCAAAAAACTCATGCACTGAACCTGGAGAAATCGAAAATTATAGTATTGAACCCAAAAATAGTAAGGATTTGGATGAATTTCGAATTCAACCGGCAAGAGAATTAAAATTTGAAGATCTAGCAAGATTGGATGGACGCGCACTTCAGATCATTTTTAAATATGTTGATTATAATGACCTTGCTATTGCAATCAGATCAATGTCAGAAGTGTTTCGGAATAAAATTTTTAACAATGTATCAACCCTTAGAGCTGAAATGATGAAAGAAGAGGAAGAAAAAATGGGAAATATAGATTATGATTCGATTCAGTATTCACAATCAAAGATCCTTTATTGTTGTAAGAATGTTGGAAGAAAGGGGTGAAATCATAATTGATTTTACTTTATAGACCATAATTGGACACCTTGAAGTTGTTAAGACAAAATGAGACCAGTCGTTTAGTTTATAGCATGTAACTCATCAACCCCTAATAGATGGATTACTTGCTCATTTTGAGGCAGGATTAATCATTCATTGGTTGAGTATTTTGATCAGAGTGTGATTGATTTGAATCTTCACACTGAGTCTGAGAAGGCGCATGTTCATGTTGATCACCCTTTTCTCCTTCCGACTGGTCCAATTGAATTGCCGTCATTCTCTTGAGTTTCTTTCCTGGCCGGAATTGGACCACTCTTCGTTCAGGCAGTTCGATCGATTCTCGAGTCCTTGGATGTAAGATTCGTCTTCTTTTACGATTTCTCGCATGGAAGGTTCCGAAGCCGACTAACAGAACTCGATCACCTTTGACGATCGCTTCCGAAATTACATCAAAGATTTTACTCACTATTCTGCCTGACCGTTTCAATGTGAGATCATAACTCTCTGATATCTTCCGTGACAGGATGTATTTGTTTATGATTTTTTGTCTTTCCATAAGGATAGAGAAATCGTACACCTTATTAAAGTTTTCGTTTATTTTCACCGGAATGACGGGAGAGTAGATTATGATTTCGCTTCGATGTGCGCATCTGGACAGAGCGCCATAGGTTGGGATCAAGAAACGTATCATGACAGCCATGAATAGCGCCATCAATGTAGAATGGATTCTTCAAGATGGATCCAACTGTAGAGCGTTTGACTCCTGTGCGTTGAGAAATAATCGAAAGCGACGATCCATTCGATGCGAGGGTGAACACTTCCTTGATAATTACGCTTGCTTTTTCATCGATCACTATGCGATTATTTTCCATACGATAACCAAGCGGTGGACGGTTCATGAATTTACCGTTTTCGCGTGCTCGTAGCAAACCACGCTCTATACGCGCTCGTCTTAATTCATGCTCAAACTCCGAAAATACTGCCCGGACCTTGGAAAACGCTCTTTCGGACGGTGTCGTTCCAACTCGATCATTGATAAGGATGAGTTCAACGCCTTGCTGCATAAAATGTGTGTACAACCATCCGAAATGAAAAACATCGCGAGACAATCGATCCGTCGCGGTAGGGACGCCGGTTTCCCGAAACCACCATCCGCACAGGTCTGCTACCTCCGCTACCTCCCCCATGCCTTCAAACAACTAAAACGTTACATTCTAACAATGATTCTGGTCGAATCTAGAAATCGATGGGATTGACTCAGGAATTAAATAATCACTTAATATTCTTTATCTAATGTTGGCTCTGGAACAACAAAAATCGAATATCTTTGCATAGATTCTCTGATCCATTGATTGATAAGTAGACAATCACAGATTTAAAACTTTTAGATCATTATGAGTTATTAAATGAAACTCCGGATCACCGATCAACATCGGACACACGTTGAAGAATTTCGTAAGAAACACCGGACAGCTCTTCTAGCGCTTCTTTTCACGGATATCGTCGGCTCTACAAAAATCAAGCAGCAATTAGGAGACAACCAAGGCGTGGCGTTGATAAAACAACATCACGACCTGGTTCGCATACTGCTTCGTGAGTTTCCAGAAGGTGAAGAGATTGACGTAGCGGGTGACTCCTTCTTCCTCGTATTCACCAAACCTTCTGACGCGGTGAAATTTTCTCTTCAGTTACAATCCAAACTACGAGCTTTCGTTCGAGAGATTCCTCACCCTGTGCTGGATCGAATCGGAATACATCTCGGAGAAGTGGTGGTTGAAGAACGGGAAGGATCGGCCCAAAAAAAAAGACTTACTAGGCATCCAAGTCGACACCTGTTCTCGTGTTATGTCGGTTGGTAAAGGGGATCAAATTTTGATGACCCGTTCAGTGTTCGATAACGCCCGACAAGTCTTGAAAGGAGAGGATATTGAAAATACAACCGAGTTAATGTGGATGAACCACGGACAATTCATGCTCAAAGGAGTTGAGGAACCCATTGAGATTTGTGAAGTCGGTGAGATTCATTCCGCCTATCTCACGCCTCCCTCTGATTCCGAGAAAGCGCGCAGATATATCTCAACAGACAGCGATCTCATCCTTGGTTGGCAACCGGCATTAGAACAAAGTGTTCCAACGAGCACCGAGTGGGTTCTTGAAGAAAAACTCGGTGAGGGAGGGTTTGGAGAAGTTTGGAAAGCGCGTCATCGGCAATTGAACGAATGCCGTGTCTTCAAGTTTTGTTTCCGCGCAGACCGCGTGCGGACACTGAAACGGGAAGTCACTTTATTTCGCCTTCTTAAGGAGCGCGTTGGCGAGCATCCCAATATCGTTAAACTATACGATGTTTTTTTTTGACGAGCCACCTTATTATATCGTCACGGAGTACGTGGAAGGGAAGGATTTGAACTCGTGGTGTCAAGAACTTGGAGGAGTAGATAACGTACCCCAGGAAACTCGTCTAGAAATTGTGGCTCAAACCGCTGAAGCTCTGCAGGCGGCGCATGATGCGGGAGTGATCCATCGAGATGTGAAACCAGCCAATATTCTTATTCGGAGTGGTGGAAACATCGCCTGGGGACGTTCAAGTCAAACTTGCTGACTTTGGAATCAGTCAAGTCGTTTCCTCCGGACATGCTGGCGGGGCTCTCTCGCAGCGGTTTCACTCAAACCGTAATGATAGGGGAAAGCGCGTCTCGTTCCGGAACGCATATGTATATGGCTCCTGAACTGATTGCCGGAAAATCGGCGTCGATTCGTTCGGACATCTATTCCCTGGGAGTAGTTTTGTATCAGCTTTTCATTGGTGATTTATCCAGCCCGATTGGGGCAGGATGGGAAGAGAAGATTTCTATTCCACTTCTCCGAGTGGATATTATGCAATGCTATGCAGGTGACCCCGATCGACGGTTCGCCAGCGCGCGGGAACTGTCGAGAAACCTGCGGTCAATGAAGAAGCGAGAGTATGAGTGGAACGAACGAGAGAAAGCGGAACGTCTCATTGCGCGCCGCCGGAAACTGACCGCCTTATCGATCTTACTCGCAAGTATTCTCTTGCTTATTGCTATTGCGTTGGGATATGGTCTAAGACAAGCTGCGTTCGAACGAAATATCGCAATTGAAGAGAGTCGAAAAGCCGTTCAAGCCAAAAATTTGGCCGAACAAGAGCAGTATTTCGCCAATTTCGCCCTTGCGTATTCTCACATCAAGGAGAATCGATTCGAACAAGCTCGTAAACTTCTCAAGGCCTGTCCGGAATGGTGTAGAAATTTGGAGTGGGGAAGAGCCCAATTATTATGCAATCAAGACGTATTCACGTTACGAGGACATTCCGGAGATGTGTGGTCCGTCGCATTGAGCCCTGATGGAAAACTGGCCGCTACTGGGAGTACAGAGCAAGCGAAGATTTGGGATGCGATAACAGGTCGGGAGCTTCTCACATTAGAAGTCCCATCCATACCCCTGGCAGTCTTTAGCCCATCTGGGGATTATCTAGCCGTAGGCAATACCGACAACACTGTCACACTATTGAATGCGCAGACCGGCGATGAGCTGAGCGTCCTCAAAGGGCATACAGCGTCTATCGCATGTTTCGCTTTTAGTATGGATGGAGAACGTATCCTTACAGAAGCGATGGACGAAACCGGAAAAGTATGGGATGTAAAAACCGGTCACGCTCTATTTACTCTTAAAGGTTTGAGTGGACCGGTCTCTGCAGTAGCTTTTAGTCCAGATGGCAAGCGGATCGCGACGGAAAGTGGATGGAAAACAGCAAGTGTTTGGGATGTGGAGACCGGTAAGAAACTGCACACACTGGAAGGACACTCCGACGCCGTCACGTATATTTCATTCAGCCCCGACAGCAAGCGAATTCTTACCGCCAGCTTAGACCATACATCAAGAGTCTGGAACGTCGAAACGGGTGATTCCCTGCTTACTTTGAAAGGACATACTGGGGCTTTAGTTCATTCCACATTCAACTCGAGCGGCGATTATATTGTTTCCTCAAGCGTCCGCAATCAAGTGAGAATATGGGACGCAAATACGGGAGCCCAGCTTTTTACCCTTGACGCGATTGGTGGAGATCACGCCGTCTCATTCAGCCCTGATGGTAAACGTATAGTAACCATAGGCATGGATAAGGAAGCGAATCTCTGGGATATACAAACCGGTTGTATGCTCGTTTCTCTCAAAGGCCATTCGGAGGGAGTCACTTCTGTCGCATTCGATCCTGACGGCAAGCGCGTCGTTACTGGAAGCAGGGATCATTCAGCGAGAATTTGGGATGCGGACACCGGCCGGGAACTGCATTGTTTTCATGGTCACTCTAATGATGTAACGTTTGTATCATTTAATCCCGATGGGAAATATGTGCTTTCAGGAAGCGCCGACGGAACCGGAATTGTCTGGGATGCGAAGACGGATCGAACGCTTTTTTCTCTACCCGAACTTGACAGCGAAAGCCCTAGGGATCCAGAGCATTTACGAGGGAATATTCATTTCGTCTCATTTACTCCGGATGGGGAACGGATTGTGACAGTAAGCTCTGATAAAATAATCCGTATCTGGAGTGTTAAAACTGGTGTAGAATTGATTCGGTTGAAGGGGCATACCGGTTTGAGATTAAGTGAGATTCCTCAAACGAATGAAAATCCTGTTGAGGATCTTCACTTCGTTCAACTTTCCCAGGATGGAAGACGCATTGCTGTAGAAAATCTCGATAGGATGATCACCGTATTCGACACAACGAATGGAAAACTAATTAATTCTTTTGAGGCGCCTCTCAGGACGGAACTATTCAAACTTAGTCAAGACGGAAATCGCATAGCCATTAAGAATCAGGATAACCAGATTTCGTTAAGAGAAGTAGAAAGTGGTAGGGAATTAATTACATTAGGAGAACACAAATCCGATATCAAATCCATAGCGATCCGCTCTGACAACCAACAAATCCTATTAGGCTGTCTTAATGGAACCGTGGAAATTTGGGATATAGAATTAGGTAAAAAACAGTTTGTACTCGAAGGCCATTCCGGCTGCGTCAAGCATGCCGTGTACACAGTAAACAATAAATATATCATTACCCAAAGTGATGAAACAATAGTATGGGATAGCGATGGTCATAAAATAGCGCAATTAAACCATGAAAAAGAACAAGAATCTTTGATAACCTTGTCTCCGGACGGCAAGCGTTTAGCCCTTTGTCAATCGGATAATACTGTGCAGATATTGGATACGAAACTAGGGCAAGAAATTATGTCGCTCAAGGGACATTCTGACGTTGTGATTCACTGCGCTTTCAGTCAAGACGGGAAACATATTCTCACCGGTTCTTCTGATGGAACAGCGAAATTATGGTTGCTAGAAAACGATAAAACAGAGGCTTCGCGCGCGGGAGAAAATACGTTTATATCTTGTGCTTTCAGTCGGGATGGCAGGCAATACCTAATCGGATGGAATGACAATACCGCGAGACTAATGGATACTAAACGCGGTGAAGAAATCCTGCGTTTAGAAGGCCACAATCCGAATGTGAACTGTGTTGCGTATAGCCCTGACGGCAAACGTATTGTCACAGGAGCTTTTCAACCCGCGGGAATGCAAATGTGGGAGGGGGAGACAGGAATAGAATTAACATGGTTTCATAAGCAATGTGACATTCGAACTATCGCTTTTAGCCGGGATGGAAAACATATCGTAACGGGAGGATTAGACTATACAATATGGGACTCACACAACGGGCAGAAACTACAGACGATTGAAGGCATCGAATTCGGGAGGAAACCCGTCGCGCTCAGCCCAACAGGGAATCAATTGGTCACCGCGTTTGGAGACCATGCGGCGAAAGTGTGGGATGTGGAAACCGCTGTCGAACGATTTCATCTTAACGAACACTCATCAAGCGTTTGTTCTGTCTCTTACAGCCCGGATGGCGGTAAAATCATCACTTCATGTGTAGGCAATACGGCGAAAGTATGGGATGCGAAAACCGGCGAAGAATTAACTCATTTAACACTCTGGGATGAACATCCTATTCAACTATGTTCTATCGTCGCGTTTCGACCGGATGGGAAACGTTTTGCGACCAGCTGCGGCGCCGTTGTGAAAGTATGGGATACAGAAAATTACCAAGAGATTTTTTCGTTTGACACCCATTCTTCGTTAATCATGTGTCTTGCCTTTAGTCCTAATGGTAAACAGATTGCCACGGGATCCTTTATTGGTCCGGCGAAGATCTGGAATGCGGAAAGCGGAGATCTCTTGCTTAGGCTTGGTGACGAGAAAGCGAAAGTAAACTGTATTGCTTATAGCCCGGATGGAAGTCGGATTATTGTGGGTGGGAAGATCTGGGATATAGAGACCGGGCAAGAAATATATACATTAAAGGTTTCGTCTGGCAGAATCAACGCCGTCGCGCTCAGTCCCGACGGAAAGCGAATCGCTACGGGAAGCGATGACAAAACCGTTAAAATTTGGGATACGCAAACTGGACATGCGCTCTTTTCGCTAAAAGGATATGAAAAACGTGTCGGATCCATCCATTTCAGCCCGGACGGCAAACACATCCTTACCGTGGAGGAGAACGGCCATACCGCAACGATTTGGAATATGGAAAAAGGTAATGCAATCCATACCTTGAAAGGACACAACAACGTTGTCTGGTCAGCGGTGTATAATTATGATGGTAGTAAAGCCACTACTGCGAGCAGTGATGGAACAGTAAAGGTTTGGGACGCGATAACCGGTGAAGAATTATTCACTCTCGATAAACATAAGGATATTGTCAAGCATGTTCTCTTCAGTCCTAACGGCGATAGAATTCTAACAGGAAGCCGAGACTCGACGGCGAAAATATGGGATACTGAGAGTGGTCAAGAATTACACACATTAGTCGGCCATACACATGGAGATGTATACCTGACGGCATTCAGTCCTGATGGGAAACGAATCATCACGATAGGCGACGACCATGTAGCCAAAGTGTGGGATACGATCACTGGACGTGAACTCATGTCTTTCCCAGTCACCCCTCTCAGCGCGATCACCTTCAGCCAAGATGGTCAGAGAATCCTTGCGGTCGATAAGAAGGGGCGATTCATCGAATGGGATACATTTCCATTGCATGAGCAAGATTATCCCGGCGATTCCAGCGTTCTCTTTACAGATCGAGTAGAACTCTACAAACAGGTGTATTGGAAAAAACATCATTTTCAAGGAGAATAGAAAACCAATATTGTTTGCAGTTGAGACGGAAAGCAGGGGAAAAATGAATATAAGGACTCGTGTTTTCATCTTTATTCCCTGCCTTTGTATCTCTGCACTTGTTATCTTTTTCGGTTGTCAAAGATCTGATTTGAGATCGAGACAATTCAACTTGTTAATTCAGACTGCTATTGGTGGTGATATAGATTATCAAAAGAGGTTTTTAGACAATCTTACCTATAACCTAAGCTGAGCGATTATGTGTGAATAATACTGATAAAAAACTGCGTAACGCTTTGATTTCTCATACGTTATACATATATGGCATTCATAATTTAATCTAACCTCAGACCTCACTAAAACAGCCATTTTAGCCCCAAAATAATCGCAAATAAGATTCCCACTTTCTGAGGGAATTTGCTGTCAGCCTACTCCCCTCTACAATCCAGTAATTCAATAAATAAAAAAACAGAGAGGGACTCATCATTTCTCCTTTATCACATTCCGATTATTTACAAAAGATTTTAGGCACGGACAAGAGAAATCCGGTGTTTACGATTTTCTGCGATGAAGAGGAAGACCAGTTGCATGTCTATTACGGCGCGGATCTATTAGAAATTGTACCGGACGATCGAGAGCATATCGACAGACCTCACTAAAACAGCCATTTTTACCCCAAAATAATCGCAAATAAGATTCCCACTTTCCGAGGGAATTTGCTGTCAGCCTACTCCCCTCTACAATCCAGTAATTCAATAAATAAAAAAACAGAGAGGGACTCATCATTTCTCCTATGATAAGTGTCTACTCCACAAAATGAAAATTTTCATTTTTTATGGATGTATGTATTTCTTGCACAGATGAGATCGGGAATTCTTTTCATAAATATGCAGTTATGAAAAACAGAATGTCCACTTTTCTCATCTCTATTTCTTTAGTTTCTTGCTCATCTTCCGATAGTAATTCTTACCAGGGAAAGCGGAGACAGGCTCTGCTGGAGAGCAACCTGTCAAGGAATACCCTGATGCGTGTGCGACGGATTGTCGCTGAGGGGGCGGATTTTATTTCGTCCCCTTTTCGTTTGCCCAGCGAAGCGGGCAACTCCGGCTTGTTGAAAGAAACAGGCGTCGCCCCGGCCAAGGGGAAGACAATCCGAATCGCAAGGGCGCCGCTGGCAACGGCGGGGTCTGAAGGAAGCGATAGGAAGTGAGCGGCACACAGCGCGAGCGAACCTGATTCGGCGGCGCGGGTGGGTAAGCGTGCGAAATAGCGCGAAGCCCGGTACTTGGTCAGACCCGTGACGTGATTGAGGGTGGGGCTGCTCACAGGAACCCGTCAGTAACTGGGGAAGCCTCATATCGTTCCGCCCGGCACAGCCGGAGCGGATAGTGAAACTCAAGAGGAGACTCGAGACGGATCGAAGCGGTGTGAGGTGGCAGATGAATCCGTAGTAGTGTTGAAATCCCGGCCGGAGAAAGCGGGTAACCGTCTGGAGGAGAAAACCGGGATGACCTGCGGCCAAGTTCGCAGGGGCTGGTACGAGCCAAAAGCCGTAGCAGTTGCGAAGGGAAGAAGTTGATTTGAAGGTTCTTGAAACTCGACCGAAGCGCGGAACCGAGTGCAAACCATCCAACGGGATGGGGCGCTTGAAAGGCGGTAGGCTGTGAAAGGCTGTCTGCTCTTCTTGGCCGCTCACTGGAGTAACTTGGATCGGAGACCGCACATTGCCTGAGAAGGATAGAAGACGGCGAGGACCAAGTGAAGACCCAGAGGGAAAGCGAAGAGGGCGAGGGGAAAGGAACGCAGGAGTCAGAGCCGTGAAAGTCTACTACAGTCTATACGACCGGATGTTGTCGAAGCGAAATCTATTCGACGCATTCAGGAAGGTGGAGTCCGCGAAAGGCGCCGCCGGAATCGACCGGCAGTCCATCGAGGGATTTGCAGAGGATCTGGACGAGAATCTCACCGCGCTGGCGAAGGAACTCCGGGAAAAAAAGTACCGGCCGAAACCGGTCAAACGAGTGGAAATTCCCAAGCCGAATGGCGGGATCAGGAAACTCGGAATTCCCGCAGTCCGAGACCGGGTTGTGCAACAGACCCTATTGAACATTCTGCAACCGATATTCGATCCGGAATTTCATCCGTCGAGTTACGGGTATCGTCCGAAACGGAGTTGTCACCAGGCGATAGCCAAAGCGGCGATGTTTATCCGGGAAGGCGGATTGCAATGGGTCGTCGACATGGACTTGTCGAAATGTTTTGACACACTGGATCATGAATTGATCCTGCAAGGAATTCGTAAGCGGATCACAGACGGAAGCATTTTGAATCTGATCCGTCTGTTCTTGGAGAGCGGTGTAATGACGGAGGAAGGCTGGCAGGCGAGTATAGTGGGAAGTCCACAAGGAGGAGTGATCAGTCCCCTGATCGCCAATATCTACTTGGACGCGTTCGATCAATTCATGAAAAATCGAAACCACCGCATCGTTCGCTACGCCGATGACATCCTGATTTTAACTCGCTCGAAAAGCGCCGCGGAGAACGCCCGCAAGCAGGCAAGCGCCTACCTGGAAGGGGAACTCAAACTCACCGTAAACCAACAGAAGACCCATATTGTCCATAGCCGGGACGGGGTGAAATTTCTCGGAGTGATGATCCACACGGGTTATACTCGCATCCAGGAGGACAAGATCAAAGGGTTGAAAGGAAAGGTGAAGAAGATCACCCGGCGTAATTCTCCGGTGAATCTGAAGAAGGTCATCGAAGATCTGAACCCGGTGATCCGTGGGTTTGCGAACTATTTCCGGATCGCGAACTGCAAGGGAGTGTTCGAAGCCCTGACGAAATGGATCCGAAGACGCCTGCGAGCCAAGCAACTCAGTTTGTGGAAGAAGCCGAAAAGGCTGCATCGCCAATTGAGACGGCTGGGTTACAAGGGGGAATTTCAATTCATCAAGATGAGATCGTGGAGAAATGCAGCGAGTCCATTAGCCAGTTTTTCCATGCCCAACTGGTATTTGGAAGAACTGGGGTTGTTCGATATGGAATCTGTGAAAACCGGAATTTCTGTTTCAATCAAATGAAGGAAAATCAACAGGAGCCGTATACGAGGCCCGTACGTACGGTTCTGTGAGAGGGATAAGGTAGGAAGGCCTCCTACCTTACCCTACTCGATCCAAATGACAAGCCCGAGCATTCGCTTATGCCTAAAAAAACTCATGAACGACTTTCCGGCTCAGATCGACTCTTGGGAAAACCGAATCCTCCTCCTACGACCCACCAGCGCGATTGGCATCCTGCAGCACAAAATTGGGAAAATCTTCAAACACCCATTTATTCTTCAATGTGTTGTATATCACTCGTAAAAATTTCCGGGCCAACGCAATGATGGCTTTGCCTGTTCCTCTCTCCACTTTCTTGCGTTCATAAAATGTTCGCAGATACGGACTATAACGAATCGCGATCAACGCGCATTGCACTAAGGTCGTACGAGCCAGTTTGTTGCCTTGTTTCGTGATCCGTCCCGATCGCTCCGTTTCGTTCGAATTGCTTACGCGGGGAACCAATCCCAAATACGAGGCAATTTTCCCTTCATTTTCGAAATCATTCACATCGCCGATCACGGACAATAGAATGCTCGCGCTGGTCTTCCCGATCCCCTTGATGCTGGTCAGATTGGTATGACCTTCCTGTTTGGGACCTTCCTCGTGGATGGTCGATTCCAGTTTCTTAATGCTCTCATTCAAACTGCGAATTTGATCGACCAGCACCTGCAATTCCGCAGCGACCAACGTGTCCCATGGAAATGACAGAACCTTCTGCAGCCCTTTTTCGCTGGACAATTCTTCCCGCTTCAATTCGATTCCATGCGCCGACAAGATATTATTGATCTTGTTTTTTAACGTCGTCCGTAGTTTCACTAATTTGTCGCGGGTTTGGGTGAGGCTGGCCATTTGCGCCTGCATTTTGTCTTTCATTCTCACCTCCGGCAGTGGGTGATCTTTGGCTAAGAACAACGCTAAGGTTTCCGCGTCGTTCTTATCCGTTTTCTTGACCGACTGGCTGATCACCTTGAACTGACTTGGATTCACGATCACCACGCGTTTGACACGCGTCTGGATCGCCTCGTAAAACATCCGGGTGTTCCCCGTCGATTCGACGGCCACCTGATCCGACCGGCGAAGCGTCTGGAGGAAATCCGGCAACTCACTCATTCTCCAGGTTGTTGTCGCTTTCACTTTTTGTTTCGTACGCCTGCATACGGTAAAACAATTCCGATGTAAGTCGATTCCTAAATAGTCTGCCATGTCTCCACCTCGTTCTTGTTTGGGTGGAGTAGACGTGCTTTGGGGCGGTCACCAAACTCCTATCCAAGGTCGCTATGCCTTATGGTGGCGCTTCGGTTATAGGTCTGACCAATCTCCTTTACGAGGTCGCTGTGCCTCACTAAACGATACAGCCTATAACCTGTCTACTCCGGATTACTATTGGTTTCGTCCGGAATCTCACCGCCTCAAGCCTTATTCATACCATCTCCTTTATCACATTCCGATTATTTACAAAAGATTTTAGGCACGGACAAGAGAAATCCGGTGTTTACGATTTTCTGCGATGAAGAGGAAGACCAGTTGCATGTCTATTACGGCGCGGATCTATTAGAAATTGTACCGGACGATCGAGAGCATATCGAATACAAATTACTCGTCGCTCGACTCTACAACGCCAACCTCAATGCGACCATCTTGCAAGAAGTCTTTCAAGTGGACCGGAAAACCATGAAGCGGTGGGGCGCCGCTCTTCGCTCTGGGGATAGTGAACAACTACGGAAAGTGTTGTTTGGCCGCCAAGCGCGAAGAAAACTCACTCCGGAAATCGAATCGTATATCCGCATGCGATTTCCCGCGATTTACGAGGAAACAAAATATGAATATAGCAAACGGATGCGGGAAGAAATTGAGCAGGTGTTCGGCTGCACGCTATCCGGGGAAACGCTCCGTCCCTTGCTGAGAGAATTGAAGGAAAGCATAAAAGTTCAAAAGGAAAATGAGGAAACTCCCTGGGATTGTGAGCAGGAACCCGAGATCGAAGAAGAGGAGAAGACAAGCGAAATTGGCTCTGAAAACGAAGAAATTCGAGAACAATCTAAGGAGTCATCCACACCAATGCCTTGTAACAATCGCAAGGAGTCTCCCGAATTAAAAGAAGCCTTTCCGGAGGAAGTGACGCTGTGTCATCACCTGGGCGTGTTGCTGTTCAGCGCCTTGTTTCTCAGTCTCGACGCTTTCCCGGGGGAGGCGAGTTGGCTGCTCAAACAATGGGTGGCGATCATCTTGTTAGGAGCGGTCAATATCGAACAAACCAAGTTGCTGGATTTCGAGGATTTGAAACGGCTTTTGGGGAAGTGCATGCGCTCCTTGCATGACCAACGAACGCATCTGGGCCAAATGGCGACGGTCGCGATGGCGGAGCAGGTTCTTCGGTTAAACGCCGCAGAGGTCGATGCGGCGGCGAACGATGACTTTTATTACGATCCCCATACGAAACTCTATACAGGAATCCAGAACGTCTTGAAAGGCTGGTGTCCAAGCATTCGTTCGGCGGATAAAGCGCTCCATATGGATTTTATTCACACGGCGGCGGGGCATCCGGTGTATCTCGAATCGACCGATAACTACGAAGACATGCGGGATCGGTTTTTTCAGGTGACCAACCACTTTCGAGCGCTTTTACAGATGGATAAAAAGAAGGTGATCACCTTCATCGTTGACCGTGGGATATACAGTCTTGAAGTCTTTCAGAAATTCATCGAAGATCCTTCCACGCATGTGATCACGTGGGAAAAGAATTACAAGTTGGCGCCTTGGCCAGCGGAACCGGCGCCGGGAGCCTTCACGCTGGAACGGAACCGCAATTGCGCTACGGATCTGCAACTCTATACCTTCGCCTGCCTTGATGAGCGCTGGGAAAAGGATTCGTCGATGCGGAGGCTGCGCGTGCGCGCGACCAATCCCAAAGGACGGACGATCGAAGTGGGCGTATTGACCGATGACTTGACTCGGCCGGCCCCAGAGATAATTACCTTGATCTTCCGGCGCTGGATCCAGGAAAATGATTTTAAGTATTTGGACAAACACTTTGGGATTAACGAAATCACCAGTTATGCGGTGATTCCTTACAAGCGATTACAAGATCACCTGGAAGATCAACAAATGAAGAGCGGCGCATATAAAGCGCTGGAAATGGAACGAAGCCAAACGCAAGAGAAATTGGGCAAACTCTTGGTCCAGGAGCGTCAACATCCCGGAAAAAATGCGAAACGAGCCGAAAAGATTCAAACCTTGTCTCACCGGCTGGATGAGATTGACGAGGAAATGAAAACGACAGAAAAGGAAATGTCCCGGCTCGAGTTTTTAATCGAGCAGGATTGCGTCCGCTTGGATACACGCAATAAATATTTGATGGACGTTTTGAAATTGTTGGCGCGAAATATCTTTTATAAAATGCTGGAGCCGTTCAAAAAAGAGTATGATAATTTCAGGGATGATCACGTGCTCTTTCGTTCCTTAACTCAATCGGATGGAGTCATCAAACAACAGGGAGATCAGGTGGAAGTCATTCTCCTTCCGAAACCGAATTATCCACCGAAAGTAAGGCGGATTATGGAGCAGTATCTGGCTAACATCAATGAGACCCACCCCCTTATGCACGATGGCTCGAATCGGCAAATTCACTTTCGACTGGGGAAAAAATCGGAATTTGAAATTGCGATTGTTTCAGGACCAAAACGGCCGAAATAGTGAGTTCTGAACCTATTGGGTGAGGGAAATCAATGGCGCGTTCCAAGAAAAAATCGAAACGAAATCCGGCTAAGATCACTAAAATTGGAGTCACCTCCGATGTGCTGACTTCGCGAGGAGGACTCAACTTCTTTTCAAAGTATATTGAAAACATACAAATTCTTTCTGTCTTAGGAATGCTATTTGGCTCCATCCGGAAAAGTAAAAAAGGACAGTCAATCGAAACCATCTTAAAACAAGTGATCTGTAATTTAATGAATGGCATGAGCCGCCATTTGACTTACTTTGACCAATTGAAGACGGATCAAGGCTATACCGCCAGTCTCGAACTGACGTCGGAGGAGATGGTCTCCTCTCACAGCGTCAAACGATTTTTTAAAGCCTTTTCCATGCCCCTGGTTTGGGCGTTTCGCAAACTGTTGAAGCAACTGTTCCTGTGGCGGTTGCGGTTGGAGAATCCACTCGTCATTTATCTCGGAATCGATTCAATGGTGATGGACAACGACGAAGCCAGCAAGCGGGATGGAGTGCAGCCGACGTACAAAAAAAAGAAAGGCTTTCACCCGTTGCAGATGACGTGGAAGCGAGTGATTATAGATGCGGTGTTCCGTGGAGGCAAGAAACATTGCAACCATGGAGAGACGGTGGCCAATATGGCGCGAGAAATCGTGAAACTCATCCGGAAAAAATATCGGAAAGACGTAGCCATCGTCTTTCTTCTGGATGGAGGATTTTTCGACGAAAAACTCTTCCAGGAATTTGAAGCGCTGAAGGTCGGGTATATCTGGGGGGGAAACTCTACGAAGACCTTTCGGACTATGCCGAAAGCCTGGAGAAAGAAGAGTGGAAAAAGTATACCAATGGGAAAGACGGATGGGATTATTACGAGATGGAGGATCGGCGAGCGAGTTGGTCAAAATCGCGCCGCGCCATTTTCTGCCGCTTCACCGCGGAAGATCCGCAGCGAGTGTTTGACGCGTTTCGTCCCCTGACGATACTCTATACCAACTTGGGGCAAGGTGAGTCGATTGACGAACAACTTCTATTCGTTGGTCGGCAGGATCTCATCCAGACCGAAAAGATCCTCGAATGCGCTCATGGACGGGGACGGGATGAACTAGTCCATCGCGCCTTCAAGAACTTTGCCTTCGAGGCCCTACCGTTCCAGCGGTTCGCTCCGAATGCCGCCTACTATTACACAATGGTTGTCTCTCACTTTTTATACGAATGTTTCAAAGCAGATACATGTGAGGCGATCTTGCCTCTCGAAACGTATGCGTCGACTTTCCGACGAAAAGTAATTGATATCGCTTCAAAGATTGTTCGAAAGAGTGGAGAGATATGGATCAAGTTCACTCAGGCCACTTGGAACGATCTCCAACTCGATAAATTCTGGGACCGATGTAAGAATCCCCCTCAATTTGTTTGGACCTAAGTAAAAAAGACAATTCCATCTTGAAGACCTGCCAATGTAACAGGATAAGTGCGCCTATAGGCTGATAATTTCAACTCGACGGTTCCTGTTCATACCCACTATTTCACTTACACGTTCTTTTTTTTCTGGATTTTCTATGAAATTAAACTTACATTTATCAAACAACATAGTTGATCTTTGTAATTTCAATTAAAATGAATATTTTTCAAGAAGAATCGCTCAATTTAGGTATAAATCTAAGTTTACGCAGAGCGGAATTGCAAAATTAGAAAACGGTGTATATCGAGAACCGGACGGTTTAGAGATTCGGCTTTATGAAGGCGCAATTGGTGATCTAACCGGTGATGGCTTGAACGACGCCGTCGTGATTCTAGAATCTACTCCAGATGAAAATCATACATTCTATCACTTGGCTGTCGTTGCGAACCGGGATAGAGTATATTAGCATGTTGATTCTATTTATCTGGGAGAATTAGAATCACTTTTTTTAGGCATCTCACAATTTAATCCAATGAAATCTATATTGAAATCCTTACTCGTCACGAGGGAGAAATCATTAAAACTAACAAAAAATTCAAATTTGACTCAGATCACCTGATCGAAATTCCGTAACTTTTTTTATGGCATTCTTTGTAGTTCCAGGCGGAAGGAGGTCCAGCAAAGTGGATAAAAGGACTCGCATATTTGTTCGTGTTTCTCTTGTTTTTATTCTTATCTACTATTTCTTCGGTCAAAAAGAAAAAGATACCGATACCAAGGCGCTCGATCCAGTTTCAGAAGAAAACCTGACAGCAGATTCCGTGTCACCTGATTCTATCCTTCCAACCATTATTCCAGAATCGGTGCAGAAATTTATCTATAAATCTAATTTATCGCGGAGTGAACAAACTTGGTTAGTTGACAATTCCTATCGGGATTCGTTGATGAACCTTACCTATGAATCTGATTTTACACAGAGCGGAAAAGCCAGGTTGGTTGATGGTGTATATAGAGAACAAACCATTCACGGTTCTTCGGATGAACTTGTTATACGGCTAGGGGATGAAATCGCGTTAGGGGATCTAAACCAGGATGGTTCAAATGACGCAGCCGTGATATTGATTTCAAAACCAGGTGGAAGAGGCGCATTTTATCATGTGGCCGCCGTTTTAAAACAAAATAGAACGTTTGCACATGTTTCTTCCGCTTATCTCGGTGATGGAATCCAAATTCGACAGGTCGAAATCGAATCCAGTGAAATCCATGTCAATGTAAATACAGCATTAAAAAAATATAAACTGGATTCTAACCGTTTACGAGAAATACAGTAACAGCAAATAGATAGGATTTTTTATCGAGCGAAGTAGAGATTTTCAAAAGTTATGGATGAAGCTTGACTGGGCGAAGAAAAGAACGAGCGTATCCTCATAGAAAAAAAATCACTCGTCAAAGGCGAGGAAAGGATACACTCATGAAAGAAAATAATGTAATTGATCTGGAAAATTGAGAGGTGGAAGCCTTCGGATCCCAACTCGAAAAAGTAGTCCGGGAAGGCGTGGAGCAAATCATTATGGCGGCGCTCTAAGATGGGATCGACAAGTACATCAATCGTTACACAGAAGAAAAAGATGACAATGGTCGTCGTCTGGTCACTCGTAATGGGTATTTGCCGGAACGGGAAATTCAAACCGGCCTTGACCCGATAAGTATAACGCAGCCGCGAGTGAATGATCGACGAAAAAACCAATCCTTTACGAGTATAATACTTCCGCCGTATATGCGTCGCATGCCCAGCATTGATGCGCTCATCCCAGCCTTATACTTAATAGGGATTTCAACGGGTGCCATGCAGGAAGCGATTTTAGGTCCACACACAAAAGGCTTATCGGCGACCAACATTGTGCGTTTGAAAGAAGGCTGGATGAAGGAGTATGACGACTGATGTCGCCGAGATTTGACTGATAAGCGTTATGTCTATTTCTGTGCGGACGGCATTTATTTCAATGTCCGTTTGGAGAAGGATCGCCCTTGTATACTTGTTAAAATGGGCGCTTTAGATGACGGGATAAAGGAAATCATTGTCGTTCATAATGGGCAGCGAGAAAGTAAATTGTCATGGCTGGAAGCGCTGAGCGATTTAAGGAAAAGAGGATTAAAAGAAGGCCCCAAATTAGCGACGGGCGACGGCGAGTTAGGTTTTTGTGTCGTCGTAGTCAAAAGGATCGATCAAAGAGCCTTTCTGATTGTCATTAATTCGAAGCATCAATCAACCTTATGCATTGAATTCACATAATTTAAGTATACACTTCCATTTTATTTTTGGCTCTCCTCCTGAGAATCTGTGCGTAATAAGAGGATAGAAACACACGCTAACTCGTGTAATCTCAGTTTGCTGAGAACACAAGAAACACGAAAGGAAGCGTGTGTTGTTAAAGAGTATCGTGAAAAGAACGCTTGGACTCAAGAGGCATTCCGTCCTATCCATCAAAAGCCAAGAAGGAAAACTCCTTATTGTTCTGACCATTCGAACGAATTGGCGGTTACCCTGCGCCAGTGTGGAACGCTGAGTCGAGTGCGCGATCGACTCAAAGAAAGAAGATGGCGAAATGTTCCTCTGTGGGGAATTCCCAGCGAGATTCGATACCGTCCGGCTCGTGTACGCTGTCCCAACTGCCAAGCGGTGAAAGTGGAAGCGATCCCTTGGTCTTCCGGTAAAAGCCCTTTAACAGTCGGCTTCATTTGGTTGCTTGCGGCGTGGGTAAAAGTCCTGGCTTGGAAAGTGGTGGCGGAGCGGTTCGATGTGCACTGGAACAGTGTTCAAGGCGCGGTGCGGCAAGCCGTGGATTATGGATTCAAGCATCGTGATTTAGGTTCGATTTTTTGTATAGGGATCGATGAACTTTCGCGGAAAAAAGGCCATGTATACGTGACCAACGTCTATGACTTGGAGGAGAAGCGATTGATCTGGAGCGGCGAGGGCCGCAGTCAGGAGACTCTGAACGAATTTTTCGAAGAACACGGAGAAGCCCTGAAAGACTAGGTGATTGGTGTGTGCTGCGATATGTGGCAGCCGTATATTGCCATGATTGAGGAACGACTGCCGAACTCCACATTGATCTTCGATAAATTCCATATCGCGCAGCATTTGAACCAGGCTGTGGATGAAGTGCGGAAAGAAGAAGCCCGTGAATTGAAGAAAGAAAATCCCGAACTCTTACAGAGAACCCGTTACATCTGGTTGAAAAATCCAGAGAATTTGACCGACAAGCAACGGGCTCGCTTGGGCCATCTGGAGAAGGTAAATCTACGAACGAATCGGGCGTATTTGCTAAAGGAAGGATTTCGAGAATTTTGGAGTTATTGGTCGAAAGGCTGGGCAAAGAAATTCCTTGCGAAATGGTTCTGGTGGGCGACGCATTCCCGGTTAAAACCGATGCGGGATTTCGCCTGGTTGCTTCGGCGCCATCAAGATGGATTGCTCAATTATTTTGAATTACGAATTGATAATGGAGCGGTAGAAGGAATGAACAACAAGGCCAAAGTCATCAGCCATCGTTGCTATGGATTCCACACGGCGAAAACCTACATCCTGGCTCTTTACCATGGTCTCGGTAATCTACCTGAACCTGATCTCGTGAACAAATGCTTGTGAGGAGCCTTATTTTTATTTTTTTTTCAAGAATACTAGTCAATTTCAGCCATATTTACATATTTTTTTTATGTAGACTTTTTGATGCGGTGTCATATACGTTATTATATGACAATTTCATTAATTTAAATTTGAATATGATCACTTGACCAGATTCATGGTAAGAATAAAATGGGATTAATATAAAATAGAGCCTCAATATCGAAATTGTGTAGAAGTGTTTTCTAAATTTATTTTCATATTGTTCACATGCTTTTTTAACAAGGATGATCATGAATAAAAAGAACATTATTCTGTGGCTTCTGGCGATCATTGGGATTTTTTTAATTTTTCAATATGCAGGGAAATTTATTTTCAATAGTCATCCACCGCAAAAAGAGATTGTATTGTCGCCAACTCCGGAACAGGTTAAAGCGCAAATTTCTCCAGCGCGCATCCAAGCCCAATCGGTTCCGACTCCAATAAGTCTAGTCGAGTCAGATCGCACGACTCCAACACCACTGGGTGCCCCTCCAACAATCCCAAAAGAAACCCCCACTGAGAAGCAACAAAAAAAACAAAGCAATGGGTTGTTTGATACCTTACTTGATATTGATAGTTTAACCAAACAGATCCCCATCGCGTTTCAATTGTTTCAGTCGGGAACGAGAGTGGCGGATGATGTAGTCTACGATAAAATTGGTTTCTCGCTCGAAGAGGAACGCCATTATGGGAATTTATATCACCATTCAATAATTGAACAAAAACCAATTGTACTGGACAAAAAAATCTTGAAACGTCTATTCGATTTGATGGAGCCGTTTAAGAAATATTGCAAGAAAGAATTTACCTATCGTATAACTGTCATTGATGAGCCCGTGGACAATGCATTTGCGCTTCTAGGTGGATATGTCTATGTTTACACGGGTCTCTTGGATACGATCGGCGCAAATGACGCGGCGTTGAAATTCATATTGGGGCATGAAATCGGTCATATTGAATTAGATCATTGTGCAAAAATAGTTGTGATTCCTATTCGCACGAGACAATACACCGGCGATTTTGGGGGGAATCTTGTGGGGATATTCGATCATTTTATTAAAGTCGGTTACAGTGAAGACCAAGAATTTGAAGCGGATCGTTGGAGTTATGACCGCATGAGTGATATGAAGCACCCGAAAAACGAAAAATTAGAAGGCCCCTTGGCGTTAGTCAAGATGCAGAATTCAATTCAAGGGAATCAACAATCTACCAAGGGACAAAATGCTGAAGATACAGAAAATATTGTTAAAGTACTATTTGATGAAATCGATAATCACTATCGTACGCATCCGGATTCCAATGACCGCTATGACTGTTTGAAGTCATTGGATTATTGATTTTTTATTCTTTCTTTACGATAGTTCTCGAGATCCATTTAATACACCTAGACACAATCGATTCTTTTGGATGGGAATCACATGTAGCCACGTACGCTAAAACAAAGGTAATATTATCTTTACCTCCATTGTTCAATGACGCTTCCAATAGCGAATCGCGTTTTGTGGATAAGTCCTCTTCTTCCGATAAAATGTCAACTATAGACTCCTCGTCCACATAGTCCGATAAACCATCTGTACAAAAGAGAAATGTATCCCCTGCGAAGACATTCCTGTGATCAATCTGGATCTCGATATCGTTCTCGATTCCCACTGCGCGTGTAATGACGTTTTTCTGTTGAAAATTATGAACATTATTTTGATCAAGTAGACCTTGGTCAATCAATTCATTTAACAACGAATCATCATGCGTGAGTTGTTTGAATTGATTGTCGCGAAATAAATAGATACGACTATCGCCAATCGACGCGTAATAGAGGCTGTTTTCATGAAATAGCCCGACGACTACCGTCGCGCCAATTTTACCTTTGATTCGAAGTGATTCTTGTAAATTGAGGACAGCGTGATTCGCTTTTTGAATCGCATGAACGAGGAGATTTGGATTGATCGGTTGACTGCAAACCAGATTCTCTTGAATTGCACGCACAGTGGTTTCACTTGCCAATTCACCGGCTTCATGTCCCCCCATTCCGTCAGCCACAATTATTAATCCATGAGATGGAATTACCGCATGGCAGTCTTCATTGGTATCACGCACCAATCCGATATGGCTTACATCATTATAAATGATTTTCAAGTTGTACCTCCTCAGATTAGTATCTTCTCTATTTTAAGCGTTTCTCGTAAGAACGAGTAGTAGAATATACTTAAATTATGATTCAGAATAGATCAATTACAACTCATAAGCGCAAAAGATATCTTGTTATTATACGTCTTCTATTGATATTAAAATTTAATAATATTTATCAATTTATCAAATATGCCAATATGCTATAGTTGTGATATATTGTAATAATTAATAATAGGCTTATCCGAAGCGCATTTTTGTAAGAAATTTTAAGGTTATTGAAATATGTTCATATTTGATAGGTCAGATCCGGTTTTACCTATGAGCGCAAATCCCGGTAGTGGTGTAGATTAGTTGCAGCCTTTCCTAATTATTGTCTCTTCGTCATAGAACCATCCAAAATCAATCATATCAAGAGGTTACGGGTTGTGTGCCTCTTATTTTCGTTCATTGACATGTCAACCATATATGACGTATAGAAATCGTATATACGTTGGATATCAATAAAAATAAGAATATATTAATAATAAAACGTCATATATAGTTGACACTTTGCGCCTTCATGAGTATTATCCCTATGTGCTTAAATCCGCCCATGGGAGTGAACCGATGAACGAAACAAAATCGCAGTTCCTCGCAAAAGAAGGCCTCTTAAATCCAAAGCCGGAGCGAATCTCTTCCCCCCTGTTCCAAACTCTTGATTTTTTCGATCCCTTCGACCTGCCCCAGGTTCGATATGAGATGCTTCGCGCGGCTCGAAGTGACACGATGTCTGTGGCTGAAGCCTGCCGCCTCTTTGGGTTTTCCAGGGAGTATTTCTACCGGCTCGAACGGATGTTCATGCAGCGGGGCTACGTGGCTTTACTTGGCTCCTCCATGGGCCGACGCCCCCTTCTCGCTCTCAACCAAGAGATTGTCAACTTCATCATTCACCGTAAACTCGAACAACCTCAATTGTCGGGGGAGAACTTACGGCAAGAAATCTTACGCCTCTACAAAGTTGATTGTTCACGCCGGACCGTCGAACGGATTGTGGAAAAGACGGGTCTGAGTAAAAAAGGGCTCCGCTGACATTGGCCTTGGAAGTGAACGCGGGAGACTGTCCTCACCGGGTGTTCTTTGAAGACGAGGATCAGGCCCAGGGACTCTACGAGAAAGCGCGCAAGGCCGCCCTCAACCAACGGTATCGGATAGACAACCGTCTTCGGAAAACACTGGCCGTCCATGGCGTAGCCGGTTTATTTCTCGATCCCGAACGAATTTTTTTGAGGGCCTCCCAATCCAGGACGTCTCCACGGAAAAACACCGCGTTGCATCATACGCGTCTCTCGGAAGAACGGTTTGCCACCATTGCCCGGTCCCTTGCGGAAGGGGTGGGAATCTCGCCCACGGCGCGCATTCAAAACGTGAACAAGAAAACCGTTCTCATGGTGTTGGCGAAAGCTGGGGCGCATGCCGCCAAGGTCAACCGCGCTCTCCTCGTGAAGGCGAACGTTTCCGAATGTCAGTTGGATGAAATGTGGTCTTTCGTCGGAAAGAAGGAGAAAAACCTGGAGCCGTTTGAGAAACTTCAGCGCGTGTTAGGCGATGCCTGGATTTGGATTGCTTTCGATGCCGTCAACAAGGTCGTTCTCGCGCATGTCATTGGTAAACGAACGGCGCCTTCCGCCGTCGCCCTCGTCGAAGAGGTAAAACGAGTCACCGTATCCATGCCCGATCTGTTCTCCTCCGATCAACTGGATCACTATGCCAATGCGTTGCTTCAAGTCTATGGAACATGGATCCAACCTTGCCGGAAACCAGGACCGGGAAGACCCCCGCATCCTCGACTCGTTCCCCCGAACGATCTGGTGTACGTTCACGTCGTGAAACGCTACAAACAATATAAAGTGGTTGAAGTCACACGAAAAGTGATTTTTGGCGATCCGGCAAGAGTGGAATCGATTCTGGCGGCATCCAAAGTCAGCCGGAAAATCAACACATCCTACGTGGAGAGAAATAACGGGATCATTCGTCACATGGATTCACGTTGCGTACGCAAATCGCTCCGATTCTCCAAATCCATGGAAAACCACCACCATCAACTCGCGTTGACCCTTGCCTATTACCACTTGTGTAAACCACACGGAACATTGACCAAGCGGCATGGAAAATCCACAACTCCCTTCATGGCCGCGAACCTGACCGATCACGTCTGGAGCATGGGGGAACTCCTGAGATTCACCAATTTTTGACTTGCAGTTAATATGGACTACTACCCAAATCCCGGTTGGATACGAAAAGGCCCGCAATTATTGGCGATTCGTAATTCGCTCTTTTTTAATTCCTGCATTTTTCCACGAAATCACTAAACTTACCTTTCCCCCACCAACAATCCCGGAATTTTTTTGTAATAAAGTATTGACATTTTGCCTGGATCACGCCATAGTATAAATATATTATAGTAAATATATTTTATACTCTGTTATTTGGGTGAGGGATCATGAACGAAGATACAATTCTCCGTAAATTACGCTCACAAAAGGTCTTTACCGTCGACCAGCTGATTTCCTGGCTCCGCTGCTCTCTCCGAACCGCCCAGCGGCACATGAAGACCTGGAACGTCCATACCAGCGTCAACCAAAACGGCCGATATCATACTCTCCCGGATATTCCCCAATTCGATCCGAATGGAATTTGGAAATACCGGAACATCGTGTTTTCCAAGCACGGCACGTTGAAGCAAACGATTGTCCATGTCATCCAGCAATCCCCTCACGGCCTCTCCAGCGATGAAATCATGGATCACATTGGATTGCCTCTCAATCGATCGGTACTCTCTCATCTGCGGGAGTCTTCCGATATTCTCCGGGAGAAACATCATGGCCGATATATCTATTTCGCGGGGGACGCCAAGATCTACGCGCAACAAAAACGCCGGTGGGAGGCTCTCGAGGAAGAAATCAACGCGCAGTTGTCGGATGAGGAGGCGGTCCAGGTGTTAGTCTATTTCATTAAGCATCCCCAGCTGACGCCGGAAGAACTGGCCCGGCGGCTTTCGTGTAAGGGACGGAGCCTGAAAGCGGTGGGTATTCGGCGCTTGTTAGAAACGCATGACCTTCAAAAAAAAACGCCGGGTATCAAGCCGTAACCTGTTTGAGAGAGTATCTCGATAAAGTCAATTCCAAGTGTTCGCCCCGGAATTTATTTTCGGAAATCCCAACCCTGCATTTCGAATCGCCTCAGAAAACCTGCCCAATCTGCGGTCAACCATTGAAATTACTCAAAACGCGTGAAAAAACCATTGTGACGTTGGATATCGGACCGTTCCGAGCCAAAGAGACGATTCGGTGGTGTCCTCAGCATCGGCAAGTGTTCGCCTCGCCCGACTTGAAAGCGCTCACACCGGCTCATGGCACGTTTGGATTTGACGTGCTGATCTATGTCGGTAACGCCCTGTTTCTTCGCAGCCGGAGCAACCAAGAAATCCGGGAGGAATTGAGGGAACGAAACATTGTCATTTCCGATCGAGAGATCAGTTACTTGGGCAAGAAGTTTGTCTTCTATGTGACTGTGGCGCATCAAGAGAGCCGCCCGGCGGTCAAGGAACTGTTGGAGGCTCAGGGCGGTTACATTCTTCACGTCGATGGAACCTGTGAAAGCGATAGCCCTCATGTGTTCACGGGGATGGATGGTCTATCGAATATCGTTTTAGACAGCGCGAAATATCCGTCCGAAAAATCCGGCTCCATCGCGCCCTTCTTTCAACGCATTGAGCAGGACTACGGCCGCCCTGTCGCGTTGGTTCATGATATGGGAAAAGGCATCCTCAAAGCCGTTGAGGAAGTGTTTCCCGATGTTCCCGATTTCATCTGCCATTTCCATTTCCTGCGCGCCCTTGGCGGGGATCTGCTTAAGAAAGATTATGATGGTATTCGGGATGGATTAAAACGGCTTCGGATCCGGACCACGCTTCGGAGTTATGGAAAAACATTTGAGCCATTGTTCCGCCAGAATCAGAGCCGGTTTCAAGAGATTCTCACTGGCTTGGACTCGGGCATTCTCCCCAAACCTTACTGGCCCAAACCCCGGCGGCCTTCGCCTATGCCTTAATTCATTGGGCGCTTCATCCCGTCAATCAATTTGGGGGCTATGGATTTCCCTTTGACCTGACTCATGTCGTCTTCCTTCGGCGGTTGCATACAATGGAAACGGCGGTAAGTGAGATGTTGGTCACATCCTTTCAAGGTGATCTTGATACGAATTGGCCGTTCTTCCGGTTGCTCAAAGCTCTGCGAAAGGTGACCAATGATGAGAAACTACTCATTCATTTGGTGGAGATCGAAGAGAAGATTGAAGTCTTCGAGGCGCTTCGTTCCGCCTTGAGAGTGGCGCTGCCTGAGGGGAAGCAAGGCTTGAATGATGACGGAGACGAGACGCCGATCCACACGATCAAAGAGAACGTGGAAGCGTTTCGAGACTGGGTTACGACAGACAAGCGGTTCCTCTGGAACAAGGCCTATAAAAAGATGGTCGCTCAACTCGACCAATACTGGGAAAAATTGTTCGCCGATCCGATTCCCGTCACGACGCCACAGGGGGTTGTGACGATCCAACCGCAAAGGACAAATAATATATTAGAAAGATTTTTCCGGGATTTAAAACGACGGAATCGGAAGAAAAGCGGAATTTCAAGTATGGGCAAAACACTTACATACATGCTTCCCTCAACGCCGTTGGTGTGTAACCTAGAACACAATGAATATGAGCCAAATCATTCGGAATGGATGTGAAAGCCTAACGATTCGCTCAGATCGATTGCCAGTTGATATGGGACCAATTCAAGCAATCCCGCAAAAGTTCTGTCGTTATTTCCCCCCAAATCAAAAAGATCATCGCTCAACCCAACTTCCCAGAACAACTGAGCAACCACTACGCTGCCTTCGCCTCGAACTGAAATCCAACCGGCATTTGCGGACATACGGTTTTACAAATATCTTAATCCGATTATTGACAGTTTTCGCTGTTCATTAACGAGGATTTTAAATTTTGGTTGATGTCCCCAAATTATTGACATATTGATGGGAACCATAACAATTCAGCGAGTGACCATGGATGATCGGTCAATTCAGCAGCCATCGCTGGCGTTTTAGGAGTAAATGATCGATCGCTCTGCCGACTCAAAGTCTCATGGGGCCGGATGAAATTGTAACAAGCGACCACCAATGAAAATTTGGCTTTTAACCAGCGTATGGATTTGGCGAATGTCGTCGATTGCCGTCTCAAATGGGCGTCCCATAATCGCCAATTCAAGTTCGATCGTTCAACGAAAGATGTATTTACTGTGTTACTTGGTGTACTTTCCAACCGATTGGCAATCCGGCTCTCCGAGCCAAAAACCACTTTGGTTTCAACGTTCACTATACACCCATTTTTTCGGGTCTTATGAACGGTTGCGTAATCCAAATCTTCATGGACAATTTTCTCCGGATTTTTGGGGCGGCCTCGCTGCCCCGTCGGTTCCGGCTGAATCAGCGTGTGAAACATCTCTTCGAGTCCATTCTCGTAATGGGGGAGTTCATCCGACACAAATAAGGGTTTCTCGTTCATTCGTGAAATCAAGTCTTTTAAAAAACTGTGTGCGTCTTCCAGCGTCCGATCTCCAATGAGAAACGTGATGATTAATCGGGTTGTGCTATCAATGGCCGTCCAGATCCATGTCCGCCCA
>CAXXSM010000078.1:0-4931 GCA_963663405.2 bacterium
TCTTTATGTCTTCTCTACAAATGGGGAGCGAATATATCGGAGATGGTTTGTGTACAGTATCGGCCCATCACAAGATATTGAAGCGGCGTCATATACAACTTACGATCCATCCAATGGATTACGTTCTCTATCGGTAGAATACTCTATAGCGAACAAGGTTTGGTAAGGGTATATATGAATATTAAAGCGCGAAGGATGACTTAATTCATAGCCAGCGGATTGATGGGTAGTCAAGACAAATACTGGCATGAAGTTTGGGTACTTTGATTAGTTCGACCACTAGTCATGAAAAAATAGTGGAATAGTAAGCAAAAAGCACTCACTTACCGAATGCGCTTTTTTTTTGTCTGAATCAGGATATGCAGGATAAACAGGATTTTCAGGATTTTTATTTAGCGTGTTTTTTTTGTTTACCATGGCAATTCTCGATTTAGATAGAAATTTCTCTTCTCGTTGTATCACATGATACCAGCAATAACGATTTACTTTAATTGGATTGGCGCGGGTTCTGCTGTTCCTCTCGTCGCTTTTCCATGTAATATTCCTTCCTTGTCAAACCAGAGGGGATCGATGCAGATGAATCGGTTCCAAGGTTTTGTATCGTCCTTTTGTTGGTGATAGACCGACCATAAGGTTTCCGGCGCCGTCTTTGATGACACAGCCATGTCCCGGTCCAAAGGCGCGATCGTTTCTGGAAACAATTGGATTGCCGGCATACTTTGTGAACGGCCCTAAAGGATTGGAGGCTGTGGCGTAACCAATGGCGTAGTTGAGAGAATTCGCGCCGGTTCCGGAGAACAATAAATAATACGTGTTATTGGTGTTTGATCATCCACGGCCCTTCTGTGACGGCTCCACTCACTTTTTCCCAAGGCTCTGTTGGATGGAGAATCTCAATTGGTTCTCCCTGTTTTTCGAGGGGTGTTTCCATGGGCTGGACATGGATGCGGAATCCAGGAAACTGGACGTAGTATAGGTAATACTTTCCATCTTCATCGAGAAACATATGCGCGTCGATCGCATTATCGAATAACGATTTCTGATCCTCAAACATCGCGTCAGGACGATCGGCTGTGGCCACGCCGATCCGCTTGTTTACGGTGTAATACAGATAAAATTTTTTGTCGATTGGATTGTAGAAAATATCGGGGGCCCAGACGTTATGGTCTCCAGGTTTAAAAATCTGTTTCCCTTTTTTCCAATGGACTAAGTCTTTTGATGTGTATACATGATAGCTGACATTGTCGCCTGTTGGATAGAGGTAATATGTACCCTCGTATAGAATTACGCTGGGATCGGCGGGGCCGATTTCATCAATCACGGGATTTGTGTATGTCTCGGCGGTCAGGGCTTCCTGCGCGCTCTGATTAACGCATAACGGCGCAAGTATAACACATATGAATAGAGTTGTTGGTTTCATTGCTTGTTCTCCTCTGTTTTGTTCTATACTGTTTACGATCGCACAGAGTATATATCAATCAGCTGGGTAGCAAGGGGAAGGCTTTTTTCTCCCCTTGAATAATTTCCGGGATGTAGCCAGGGCAGAAAAAAGCCTTGCCCTGGGCACCCGCGATAGATATCTCACTCCAGTCCTGGGGGAAGAATAGCTATCATGATACTTTACGTAGATTGACGTCATCTTATTACTTATTCCAATTGCATAAATACAACCACACATCACGATAGGCTCAAGGGCGCCTGAGCGCGCCGCAGTGAAAACATGTGAACTCAATGGCTATGGTTTAAAGCGATTGGCGCCGTAAAAACAGAGGTTAAATGCTTGACGCCGTGCGTTGATTCATGCAAAGATAAACATACGAAAAAACAGTTTCACGGGGGAAATCCGATTTCATCAATAAAAAAAAGGGAGATAGATAGAATGGACAATCAATCCAACACCAATTTCAACCGGAGAAGTTTTATGGCGGGATGCGCGGCGTGTTCGGTGGGCGCGGCTGTTGTGGCGAAAGCCGCCGCTCCACACAGCGCGCTGGGGTGTAAGGATCTTTATCCAAAAGTGAAAGCCAAAGTGCGGTTGATCTATTCGCAATCCGATCCCACGCGGGAGATCTGGCCGAATATCGGATATGACTTTGAAGCGCGGAAAAAAGAGATCACCAGTCAGCTTGTTGAAGCATGCCCGGATATCGATTTTCTGCCCGATGACGGTGACAAGCGGAGAGCAAGTGGAACAACTGCTTGCGGAGAAGGATATCGACGGTTATGTGTGCGTCGTTCTTGGGCTTGGGCCGGGATTGATCTTCCCCCGCGAGCTCATCGACGCGGGCAAGCCGGTGGTGATCTGTGATGACCTGTATGGCGGATCGGGCCGTTTTTTGGGTGAATACGGGCGCGCCTGCCGCGCAGGGCTGAAAGTCGTGGGTGTTTCGTCATCGGATGTAAACGATATCGCCAAAGCGGCCAACCAGTTCGCCGCCATCAAAAAACTGGCGCATTCAAAAATCTTGGATGTGACGGAACGGGATAAGAACCGGCTGTGGGGTAACGTAAAACTCGAAGATTTTGAGCGCCAGTTCGGTCTCAAAATTGAGGTTTTGAACGCCGGCGAATTAAACCAAGCATACGAAAACGCGGATAAAGAGAAAGCCACGGCTTGGGCTAAAGAATGGATTTGGAAAGCGCGCCACGTTGTTGAACCTTCGGATGAGGAACTTATTAAATCCGGCGCGATGTATGTTGGGATGCAGAATCTGCTGCGGGAACGGCAGGCGCAGGCTATCGCCATCGATTGCCTGGGATTGTTCTACAGTCAAAAGATGTTTGCGTATCCATTGCCTGGGATTTTTCCAGTTGAATAATGATGGGCTTGTGGGCGCGTGTGAGAGCGATCTCTTTTCAACCGTGACCATGCTGACGATGGGGTATCTGACCGGCCGTCCAGGATTTATTTCCGATCCCGTGTTCGATACGTCGAAAAAATCAAATTATCTACGCGCATTGCGTGGCGACGAACAAAGTCTATGGACCCAACGGCGCGAGCAATCCCTTCGATATCCGCGACCATTCGGAAGACCGCAAAGGCGCGGCGGTGCGTTCGTTGATGCCGGTGGGTGAAACCATAACAACGCTGAAATTCTGTCCGGACCTGAATCTCTGCGTCATGCACATGGGTAAAACTGTGGATAACGTCGATGAAGACAAAGCCTGCCGGACGAAATTAGCGGCGGAAGTGACCGGTGATATGGATAAGATGCTGAAAGGCTGGGATTATGGTTGGCACCGGGTGACCTTCTATGGCGATTACAAGAAAACCGTGGAAGATTTCTGCGCGCTCAAAGGAATCCAGGTTGTGCATGAAGCGTAAGGGATTGATGGCTGATTACGGCGCAGCCGGAATCCTTTTTGGGTTCGGATGGAGAGATTGATATGGTAAAACGATGTATCGGATTCACGCTGATTGGATTGTTTGTTGTGTTGAATGTATCCACTTTCGCCGCGGATCTATCCTATGAAAAAATCGGGCAGGTGAAATCCCGCCATGCGAAGGAGATCCACGCGTCCAACTGGTCGGTCGGCGCGGAAACGATGGATCGTGACTATACAATCTATAACAATTGGAAGACCTATTTGGGCCCCCTTGGCGTCAAGAAGGCGCGTATTCAAGGGGGCTGGGCCAAGACCGAACCGGTTCGAGGCGTCTACCATTGGGATTGGCTTGATGAGATTGTCTATGATATGGCCGATCAAGGTGTTGAGCCGTGGATCTGTCTTTGTTATGGAAATCCAGTGTATTCGAGTGGGGGCGGAACGCGCCTGGGCGCGCAGCTGCCGGCGGCGCCTGACGCTCTCCACGCTTGGCGGCAATGGGTGGCGGCGTGTGTTGTCCGCTATCGAGATGTGGTGGACGAATGGGAAGTATGGAATGAACCGAAAATCGGACAGGATGATGTGGCGGAATTATACGCGGCGCTCGTGATTGAAACCGCTGAAACCATCCGTTCGATCCAGCCTGATTCGACGATTATCGCGATGGCTCTCGCCGGCGTTCACGCTAAAGGCCCACAAAACGTATTACAACGGGTAAAGGAGCAGGGCAAGCTTCATCTGATCGATGAGATTTCTTATCATCCTTACAACAAGAATCCAGACGCCAGTTATCAAGGAGTGGCGGAACTGCGCGCCATGATTCATCGATATTCGGACCGGATTCCCATTGTACAGGGGGAAAACGGCGCTCCCTCGGAGTTTCGTAAAACCAAGGCGTTGCGGAATTATGTATGGTCTGAGCTGAGCCAAGCCAAGTGGGCGCTGCGGCGTATGCTGGGCGATTTGGGGCGGGATATCCGGTCTTCCTATTTTTCCATTGTTGATATGAAATATCCGGATGAGATCAACCGGAAAGGATTGTTGAAAATCAACGATGACAAAGAAGTGATTGCTGTTAAACAGGCGTATTACGCGGTGCAAAACCTTGCGTCGGTTTTTGACGATTCTCTTGAAAGGATTCCCCGTTATCCCTATTCATCCACTGCGAAACAATCGCTTTCTCTTTTTGGGTATGCGAACCGATTTACGAAACAGCAGATTGTAACGATTTGGTTTGACGCCGAAATTCCATCGGACAGCAACTCGTATTGTGAGGTGGAATTCACATTTCCCAACGCTCAATTTTCCAAGCCGGTTTATGTTGATCTTCGTACCGGCTTCGTGTACGCGCTGCCCGAAAGCGCATGGGAGCGATTAGGGTCAGTCTACCATTTTCGCGGCATTCCTATTTATGATTCACCGATTTTAATTGCGGATCAGAGCGCGTTTCTTATGCAAACGCAGGAATGATGAAACTATTGTGGAATTTTCCGCTTCGCGCTGGATTCGATTTGTTTTGTGGAACTTACGATTCAGTTTTTTAGATCCAGAAATCTTGAATTTTTCCTATTCGCAAGGAGGAAGAGAACCTGTTATAGCGCTGG
>CAXXSM010000079.1:0-85955 GCA_963663405.2 bacterium
AACTGGAAGCCCTGATCCGGTTTGAAGCGCGGGATCGTGTGTTGGAAGAATGGAACAGCCGGCATCCGGAACAATGTCTGCGTGAACAAGTACGCACTTACATCCGCACACATACCCAATTGTCCAAATCCACCGCCCGGAAAGAAGTGATCGCGAAACATAAACTAAACGCGGAAACCATCGATCCGCTCAACTACTATCAAGCGGCGGGTGGCAACAAGCGCTACAACCTGCTCTACACGCCCAGCCGCGTCAATTTGGGCGAACGGGAAAGAGATTCCGTCGTCAAATGGAGCCAATGGGTTGGCGGCGCCGACCGGTGGGCGGCCCAGGCCGGCTTTGAGTTTTATAGCTTCATCAACGAAGGCGGCGTAGAAGAACGGCCCGCTCTCGCCTCGGCGGAAATACAGAAAACCTCCGAGAACGCGCTCTGCGTAACCCATTTCGCCGGCTCGAACGCGCTCGCGCTGCTCTGCATGGCCGTGTTGGAAGGTGACGCGGAAGACCTCGCCGATCAGATGAATCTCCGGAACGACCGCATGATCCCACCCGCGGGTGAAGGCTACGGCGGCTATTGCGTCCCAAAAGACGGCTTGTTCCTGGCCTTCGTTCTCTCGCTGCAGAACGACATCAAACTGCGCCAGATGGGAATCCCAGAACGGTATCATGAAGGCATCATGGCCTTGGCCAAAGAAGCGCTGCTGAAGCAGAATCAATTCGAAAGCCATTTCGAATGGCAGAAATGGGCGGCGAAAAAACTTTTAAAATACACTGAATTGAAGAAATACTTCGATCTGGAAGAAGACCTTCTCGTTTTCCAGGTCACCAAAATCGCCCACGCCGTAGAAAACTTGGGACTGCCTTGGTACGAAACCACGTCTGGATCCAAACTTCTCGCGAACCTGGCCGCGCAGTGGGGCGTGGACAAGATGATCATCCGCGCCGAACAGGTCAACCGGTTCATGGTCTTCTACAAAGCCTGGATGATCTACGACGCCCTGCGGGAAGCGCGCGAAGAAAATCCAAACTGCCCAGCGGAAAAAGACGCGATCATCGCCCTGACGGCGGAGTACAAACCCGTCCAGGACGTGCGCTACTCCACAGGTATGCGATTATTTGAAATCCTGGCGCAAACCGGCGAACATCTCACCTATTGCATGGATGAAGAAGGCCAGAATCTTGTGCGCCTGATGACCTACGGTTTCGATCCCGAATCCGAAAATCCCATCAGCCAGCGGGCGAGTGAGGAAGTGTTGAAATTATTGCGCGTAACTTCGAGCGATCAGGAAATTCTGGATCGATTGGCCGAGGCGTTCCCCGCGCACGAACCGCCGGGCGATATTGTGATGACTTCTCCAACGATGTCATCCACACAGGACCTGCTCTTCTATACCAGCGATTCCAAACTGGAAGAGATTGCGACGCAGGTGCAAGTTGTGTTGAGCGATTATGGATTGACCGAAGATCAAATCCGCGCCAACGCGACAGTCTATGGAGGCCAGCTCCGGGATTGGGCGGGAATCAAGCAGCTGCCTATTGAGGAACAGGATGAGCTGATCGCCAAAGTCAGCGGTGATATCCACGCGCTCGTACTGCAAATGCGCGGACCGGGCCGTGATTATGAGATGGACGTGCAAGGCGTTGACGTCTTGAACACCGGCATTCCATTCCCCGAACTGCTCGAACTCCTGGATAACATGCCGAAATTGATCGCGTTGATGCGCAACGGCGCTCCCAACAGCGCTCTCGCCATCGCCGACGGCGCCGCAGGCCGTATGCGCCGCGCGCTCACCTACTATGACGTGATGCTCTTCTTCGCCGCCTGCGAGAAGATCGGACGCCGGGGCGTTTACCGCGCGATTGGTTTAGGTAAACGCAACATTGAGCGAATTCGCGAAGAAATGCATCGGCGGAGAAACCGCGCCGAACGCCTGTACGAAGCCGTCGCAGCGGTCGTGCAAGCGAAGAACAAACAAGAACGGCAGAAAGCCGCCGAAGAAGCGCTGGAACTCTACCGCCATATGCGCGAAGAAATCACCGCCAGCGACGAAGCCGGAAAAGCGCTGCGGGAAGAAGAAAAGATGAAGCGGTACAAAAAATGGAAACCGCGTGATTTCTACACCAGCCAGGCTCTCGTTAAGATCAGCGCCGGGCTTCCTCTGCAGCGCCTCGATTTTGGTATCTGGCTTGCAGGGATCGGTGGGATCTTCGCTGTCAACGGCGCCCCTGAATCACAGATTAAAGAATATAAACAAATCTGGGAAGACGGCGTCTCTCATCTACTCAAGATCGCGAAAGACGACACCCCCGAAGCGGCGGCGTTCGCAGACGAACAACTCGATGATCTCTACACACAGATGATTCGTCCCGAATACGCGCCGGAATCGCAGCGATTCGCGCAGCAGATGCTGGTGGAATCCTCCAGCAAAGCGGTTGAAATGGCCGCGCGCGAAGCTTTGGAACGCCGGAAAGCGCTCAAAGTCCGCGCCGACCGCGCCCGCGCCTTCAACGACCGGGAAGACGGTTTCCGCGACTCATTCAACGAACAGAAAATCCCTGCCTTCAAAACCATCTGGGAACAAGCGGAAGAATGCAAACAAGCGATCAAAGATGATCTCAACCGTATTTACGCATACAACAAAGATGATGAACGCCGGCGGGAATTACAATCCAAGATTAATCACACCTTCGGTCAATACGTCGGCTATACCCGATCTTTGTTGACCCGTCTTACACTCGATATCATGCCCGAATCGACCGCGGATGAACGCTCCGCCAAACGGCAGATCCTCGCGGATATCGGCCTAATCTACACCGGCCGGGAGATCATTTTCGAAGATTGGAAAAAACTCGCGGGTGGATACGAAGATATCGGTGGAATCGCCCGGCTCGGAGACGCCGCGAAGGATCAGCCTGAACTCCTGGATCAGATCGCCAAAGGCGTCGAAGCCTTCTATATCACCTACGCTTTGGCGCAGACCTTGGAATTCTCCCTTGCGCTCCCCGAAGAAGTGGATGTCAGCCTCTTCTGGAAAAACATGACGGATTACTTCGCCGAAACCATCAATGACCACTGGTATGAATACTGGCCTTGGGCGTATGAGAAAGGTATCGGCTTCATCGATATTCCAAACGAAGAAAAATACAAATTGGCGGTTGAACGGCACGCGTGGCTCTACGATTACCTGCGCTCGCTTCTCATCTACAGGACTGAATTGAAAGATTGGAAAAAAGCCGATCAGGACGCCCTGCTGGGCAACTTCAGTGGGAACAAATCGATCGTGGGCATCGGCGCCGGCGCGCCGACAGAAGTCGAACGGCAATGGCGCGCGTACAACCATCTGCGCGAAATCTCCTTCGTCAAGAGCGATGGATTCGAACTGCCCGAAGTGTTTGAGGAATTCGATCCGGATATCATCGAAGCCGACAAACGGGTAAATGTGACCTTCCTCTTCCCCGTCGGACGCACCCACGTCTCCCGCGCCCTGCGGGAAGGCCCATCTTTGAATCAACAGATTCAGGATTCCAAACATCCCGGCGTCAATATCCTCATCACCCGCCATGGCCGGTTTGTGGATGTCGAAGGCGCGGAAAGAAAAGTCCTGCTCGTAGATGACGCGCATTTCTACATCAGTGAATCTGAATTTACCGAAGCGCTGAAACGATGCCGCAAAATGAACGCGGCGCAGATCAAAAAAGCGGTGCAAACCGCAAAGGATCGCGGTACCTTAACCACCAAGGGAATCCGGATCGCGGCCCGGTTCGCGAAAAATGGACAGGCCACGCCTGTTGTAGCGGGCTCTCTGATTCCGTTCCACGGCAATCCAATTCTCACAACAGGACAATGTGAAGAAGAAGGTATGCCCCCCACGATTCAGTCAGCGATTTATCATGATCTGACCTACGACAAATCGTTGTATCCGAAGATCTACACCAAAGAATCCGGTGTCCAGCTGCCTCCAGAAATTGATTGGATGAACGAATGGAACGAAGGGCTTAAGCCAAAACAAATCCGCAAGCGGATCATCGAAGGATTCAAAGAAGAAGGATTCAAGGGCCTGCGGGCATTCGCCCAAGAGCATCCAATCGTCCTGATCAAGGGCGCGGCGGAATCGGGCGCGCGGAACCTGAAAGTCTTCGATCTTCAAGACGATCACGCGCGGATCAATGAAGTGGAATTGGAAAACGCGGCGAACTTTATTTATCTCGTCTCCCGTTCCCAAAACGTCGTCATCCAGGCGGCGGTCTTAACCTCGTCGGAATTCTGGGCCAGCGAAGAATTGATGGAGCGTTTCGTCGACCGGCAGGTGCTGGAATGGAACACACCGGTGAACCGCGATAGTTACCCACGGTCTCAGATTTACGGTTCCCTGCGTATTGTCGCGTCGTCACCGCATCCATCAAAGAAATACGACACCGCCTTCCCGATCTCCCTGACGAGCCTCCAGGTCGCCACAAACGTCGGCCGCGGCGGGATTTTGGAACAATTGCTGGAAGAATTCATCCAGGATCAATACAAGAAACAAATCCTGGACGGTCTCCACGCCGAAGGCCCCAAAGTGATGAATGCGATGGCTGAATACGTCAAAAAACACGGCTCCGAATGGGAGAAGAAAAAAGGCCGCAAAATCGGCGAAGATCTTCGCGGGATCTCGTACGGATGGCCGAATTATCTAATGAGCGACTACCTCGTCAGCCCCGTCTTTGAACGCCCCGGCCGTTTGGTGGATATGGAGCCGCTGCATAACGAACAAGGCGAACGCATTGGCTCGGTTCCCATCCTGCAAGACGAGAAGGGCCGTTTCGAAGGCAAGATTGTCAACTGGGAATTCATCCATCTCGAACCCAATGTCGGCATCGGCCTTTGGGACCGGTATAACCTTCGTGAAGAGGTAAACGAAACCATCAAAAGCGAACGGGAAAACCGTCCCTTCGATTGGAACAACATCGGTCAGAGCGACCGGATCGTCCTTCGCAACTTCGCGATCGCGGGAAGTGATTACTTATCCGCTCTATTTGGGAAAAAAGGAATCAACCGCGAAGCCGTTCAAGCAGCGGTCGAAGAGGAAGAATAAACTCCGGTTGGTATACAATTGGAATGAATCGCAAAGGGACGTCCATCGGGGCGTCCCTTTTTTATTGATTTAAGAATGAAACATCGCAGGGATCATCAGAACGGGTGCCCAGGGCAAGGTTTTTTTCTGCCCTGGCTACATCCCGTAAATTATACAAGGGAAAAAAAGCCTTCCCCTTGCTACCCAGTTGATTGATATATACTCTGTGCGATCGTAATCTGCGTTTCTCATTACCAGAAACAAGCCCATTGAAAGCGCAATATCGCAGGGATCATCAGAACAAGAAATCCAGCTTACAATAATAAAGATCCAAACACACAGAGAATAAACAAAAATGCCCGATAAAATCCGCTTTTTCATTCAAAATATCAGCCTTTCGATCGCCACGATTTTAATCGTGTTCCTGCTCATTGAAGCAGGTTTCCGCTTAGCTTCACTGTTTCATACGAAAACCATCGCAGAGAAGCAGCGCGCGTTTATCGACGCGCTGGCCGTTCCCTATTCCTATGGTGTGGTCCGGCCTTACGTTCATCTGGACCTGCGGGAGTACTTTCCCACCGGCGCTCAAATCGATAAGCCGGTTCTGATTGAAACGAATTCGTTCGGCATGCGGATGCGGGAAGTGGCGCGGCAAAAACCAGCCGGCGTGATCCGCATCGCGGTAATGGGCGATTCCTGCACATTTGGATGGATGGTAAAAGAGGAAGAGACATACCCGCGGATTCTTGAAAACATTCTCAATCAGAACGAAACAGGACGCTATGAAATACTCAATTTCGGCGTCCCCGGCTATACATCGTTTCACGGACTCAAGCAATACGAACGGTTAGTCAAACAATTTAAACCGGATATTCTCATTCCCGCTTTTGGATTCAACGATTCCTATGAAAGCCGGTTTCCCGAATCGGAGTTTTATGAATATCTCAAAAAACAGCGCCTTGCGGACGGCCTGTCAGGTTTCTCCTTATTCTTTAATGATTACAGCGCGTTAGGAAATTGGATCCTCAGCCGCTTGGCGAATCAACAAAAAGCTCCCATCGATGAGGAACTTAACAAGCGGGCGGCGGATCAGATCTGGCATGCGCGGGTGGGGAAAGAGGAATATAAAACCAACCTGCGAACGATGATTAAAGACGCGAAGTCCTATGGAGCCCAGACGGTTCTTCTTCATCTCGATCTACCCAACACATGGGTGAAACAACCAATTCACGAATTAGCGGGAGAACTGCGCCTCCCCCTCTTCGACGCGCAGGATCGATTCGTTGAACTCGGACAAACAGACGCGTATTCAGAAGCCAGTGTGGATGGCCTGGCGCCAAGTGGGATAGAAACAGGCGGGGCGCCGGATGAGTATTCCCTGCTTTTCCGCGTATACGCGCCAGAATGGATTAAGGTACCTGACTGCCTTTACATTGTAGGCAATCATTCCGCTCTGGGTGATTGGGCGCCGAATAAAATCCGGCTTTACGACGACGCCTCGCACGGTGACGAACAAGCGGAAGACCATGTCTGGTCTTTGGAATTGAATATAAAAGAGCCGCTTCTCTTGGATTACGCGTTCACAAATAGCGGTCCGCATGGTAAATGGATTGAGGCGGATCAAATCTACGAAAACACCCAAAAAGCGATCCGGCATTACCACCACATCGATCTTGCCAAACTCAAACCCGGTTCACTCTGGCGTTCCCCCCTTCATACGTTGGATAAAATTCCCTACGAGCATTGGCTGGTTCCAGGCGATCCCATTCATCCCAACGCAAGGGGGAATCGGATCATCGCTGAAGCGATGGCGCCTATGATTCAACAACTGACGGCGGAGAAGGATTAATTACAAATCGCGCAAGACGGCCCGGCAGGGGCTTCCATCCGAGCCTTGCAGTTTTAGAGGCAGAACGATCAATTCATACCATCCCGGTTTAACCGCGCGCAGATCGAGCCCTTCCACGAGAACAATCCCTCTCCCGCATAATTCATGATGCACAGGATGACCGGGCGCTTTGAACGCTTCAACGGAGAAATAATCGATCCCAATCAGTTTCACCCCGGCTTGCGACAGTTTTTTCGCGGCGTCAAGGCCAACGGAAACATAATCCGTATGAAATACCGTGTCCGCGATGAATTCCGTATTACTCGTCTTGAAAATAATTCGTTCCACACCGTTGAGATCCGGAAGGTCTCCCACGGCGATTTGCTGGGGGGAGAAAGTTTCATGGACTAACGCTGGGCCGATCATCGGCTCTAATGGAAGTTCATCAAGTTTGGTCCCATCCTCCACAAAGTGATATGGCGCGTCGAGATGGGTTCCAAAGTGCGTTCCTACCACAATCTTCGACGTATTGTTGGAATCGCCTTTTCGGATTTCAGACATCGGTTCGCGGGAGTAGGGAAGATCCCCCGGCCAAGGCGGCTGTTCAGAACGCAGGGGGAGAGTGAGATCGTAGAATGCCATAGTAATAGAGCAGAGTAGGTTGCGCCTTTATGAAGCGCCGGATTTGCTTATCATTCCAGGTGGGTTGATAAAAAAAACACGGCCCACCCTTTACGTAAGTCATCCCGCTGAGGAGATCGCTTCTTCTTCGATTTCTCCCTCTTCAGATTTTTCCGCCTCGATTTGTATGTCTTCAAGAGTTTTCCCGCTCTTGAGAAATTCATAGGCGGTTCGGAGGGGAGGGCTTTGATCGATCATCCGTTCGAGCCGGCTTACGTGAGTGTAATCTTTATCTTTCAGTTTATCGTATTCCTCATCTGAAATACGATCGACCTCAATATCCGGCTCAATGCCGTCACCGTGGATGCAGATCCCGTCAGGGGTATAGTATTTCGCGACAGTCAAACGCAGACCGGCTTTACCCTTAAGGGGAAAGACTTCCTGCACGGATCCTTTCCCAAAACTCTTCGTCCCAATGACAACCGCTCGCTTGTTGTCTTTCAGCGCGCCTGTGACGACTTCTGAAGCGCTGGCGGAGTATTCATTCATTAGCACGACCATCGGAATTTCTTCCGCGTATTCATCCCTTGAACTATGATGCGAGTAAAAATCCCGCCGGGGAGAACTGCGGCCAAACGTATAAGTAACAAGCCTATCTTCTTTTAAAAAGATATCGGCTACTTTGACGGCTTGATCGAGATACCCTCCCGGATTGTACCGCAGATCGAACACCAACTTTTTCATCCCCTGTAATTTTAAATACCGCAACGCTTCTAACACATCTTCAGCGGAATGCAGGTGAAAACTCCTGAGCGTAAGCCAGCCAACTTCATCATCGAGCATCTCTTTGGCGATTTGCTGGTCTGGATTAATGGGAGCGCGTTTCAGCGTGAAATTAATCACCTCAGGCGCATTTTTCCGCTTGATGGTCAAGGTCACTTCGGTGTCTTTCTCACCCTTGATTAGATCAATCGCTTTGAGCAGTTTCTCGTTATATTCATCGTCCCATTCATTCAACCATTCCCCGTCCACCGCGACGATAATATCGCCGGCCATGATCCCATTCCGAAAGGCCGGCGTGCCTGGCAGTGGAGCGATAACCAACACTCCGAGATCATTCTCCGTGTCCCAATCGACACTGATGCCGACACCGAAAAACTGCCGGGTTTCATCGCCCTCTCCAGAAAGCGACATCTGAAGCGCTTCATGCTCTTCAGGAGGGAGGTAAGCGCTGAACTGATCCCCCAACCGATTGACAAGCGTGGCGGTCGCCCGGTTCCATAAATCTTTGACGGCGGGAGGTGAATTCCGCTCGCCCAACCGGTTGGGAAATCCCAATTGGCTGTAAACGATCATGGAGAGGCTGATGTCTTCGAGATGCTGTTCGTCTAAATCGATTCCTTCAACTTCTTTTCTCGCGGCGAGAATAATAGCGTGTTCGATATTCGTCGCGTAAAGATCCCGGATCTCCTTTGAGGTTGAATCGGGGGACGGGGTCGCGCTGAGAGAATCATCCGTCACAGAGAGAATTTTCGCAAGACTCTCCCAAGAACTCTTATACAACTCCGCTTGGTCGGTCTTCTGCTCGTAACGAGCCTCGATTAAATTTGTAACTTGAAAGAAATTGGCGCGTCCGGTATCTAAATCTTGATAGGCGTTATTGGCCCAAAGGAACGAACCCAGCGTCAAGCCAATAATGATGAACAGCATGAATCGAAACGATTTATTCATATGATAGCTCCGGTTGTCCTTATGAATACTATTGTATGCCCTAGACGAACAAAGAGGAAGAGATTGGCAATGCACAGTCATAAGACTCTGGGCTGTTGTTTCTTTTCATAAAAATTGCCCAGTGGCTTGCGCTGGCGGCATATAGAGCTTTTCCTTCTCTCTCGAAATGGCGCCGCTGGTCCGTCTTCTATACTATTGTATCCTTCCATCCCCTATATTGACAAACGAAAAGTGTAAAATTTTGGTCACTCATTAATTTCCCGAATTGTTTGTTTTATGGTTGCAGGAAACGAATGATCCCCCAGGCGGCGGAAACCGGCTCATTCAACTGTTCGGGAGTGACGCCCAAGCCGGACGCCTGTTTCCAATGCGCAAGCGATTCCCACGGATTGCCGCAGATCCAGGCCGTAAGACCGGCGTAATACCATAGCGCGGGCCTGGACCGAAGCGCTTCTTTTTCCAAAAGACCGTTCATCAACGACCGGGCGTTCGGCCAGTCTTTACGAGAGAGCAATTCCATCAATACTTTGTTCATCACTTTCGCGCTTGTCATCTCATCCTGAAACTCCGAGAGTCCCACGAGCATCCGTTTGGCCAAATCCATCCGGCCGAGTTGGAGGTAATAATCGATGGTTTCATGAAAGATGAGAGGATTCGAGGGCGATGTCGCCGCGGCCAGATTGAAAAGCAGTGAAGCCGTTTCATGATCCCCCTGCGCATTCGCGGCCCTGGCGCCTTCCAATACCCCGATTTCGGTAAATCCAGGGAACCGGAGTTCGGTTTCTCCAAACAGTTCCAGCGCCTTTTGTTCTTGCCCACCCTTGGCGTAGAGCAGTCCCAGCTGCACCCAGCCTTCCATAAAGGTTGGCATGATCGCGGTGGCTTTTTGGAAGTTTTCAATCGCCGCAGTCAGATATTCCGGTTTTTTTGTCAATTCCCATACTAAACGATACGCCCGGCCGAGATATCCATAAGACTCATAAAATGTATAATCGTTCAGTGAATCGTTCAGGTATTGTATCGCTTTAAGATAGAGTTGTTCATCCCCCGCCCTCCGAGCCTTTTCCATCGCCGCGATGCCAAGAGTGTATAAATTGTTGCCCGCGTCCGGAAGATAAGTCAATGAATATTGTAAATGTTTATAACCATCTTCAATATGCTTGATCCGCCCTTGCGTGGCGCTGAGCCCATCCGATCCATACCATGCGATAAAATATTCGTCATCCAGCGTACGAGCTTGTTGATCGTTGATACCGTTTTTACGCGCGATGTAATCCCCTGTTAAATTTGTGGTAATCGGCCGGAAAAGGATCATGCTGACTCCAAACGCGGCGGGAACAATCCACCAATGAAGTGTTTGCCTGGGATTGTTCAGCCAAGCAGGAGCCCATTCCATTTCTTTCGAACAGGCGAACCACGAAACCAAAGCCAAGTTTCCTAAAAACAGACAGCTAGCCGCCGCTTCATGAAAGGGAAACGCGACACATGCGTGAATCATCGTGGCGAACGTCGCCGCCGACGCGACAAGTCCAGGAAATGGTATGGGCCTCCTTCGAAAGAGGCTGAGAATACTCTGAAAATGTACAATCAATAACCAAAAAATGCAAAATAGACCGGGAATTCCTAATTCAGCCCATGTTTGTAAAAAATCATTGTGCGCGCGTTCTGTATGTTGTCCAATCGGAGGCAGGCCGATCTTGGTTTGGGGATACTGTTCAAACCACTGTTCCTGAGTATAGGGATACTCATACGGCCATGCGGCGAATCCCACACCCGTCAAAGGATGATCCGCCACCATTAAAAGAGACATCCACCACACACGGGGATACGTGCCCGACGCGAGAATTTCCGTTGATACTTGAAACCGGCTGAACACGCCTTCAATCTTCCGTTTGGCGAACGGCGCGTTAATCAACATGATGAAGATGAGAATGATACCTGCGGCAAAAACCGGGATTCCGATCTTGAGTTTTCGTTTAAACGCGGCGCCGGCCGCTTCCGCCTCATCACTCACCGGCGCGCCCTTCCGGCGCCAATCATAGTAAAGGCCATAGAGAATCAACGCGAGTGATGGTATAACCGCCATCGCCACGCCCCGGCTTCCTCCATAAAAGATCACAGTCAATCCAACCATGACAAACAAACCGAACAGCGCCTGCCAGAGATGCCGCCGGAAAACATGCCACAATCCGATCGCATAGAGACAACCGATCCAAACATAGGCGGTGCTGGCGTTATTGTGCCCAAGAAACGCGCCCATGTTTTGCCGTTCGTAATCCCCGCGGGAAATGGTCATCGCTTTGAAAAAAGAAAAATCGAGCCTCGGATCCTCCATCACGAGCTGCCGCACACAGGCGAGCGTCATGCAGAATCCAGCGAAAAAAACCGTCCACATAAATAAAGAACGGAAACGAGCGCTTCGAAAATAAGTCACCCACAAAGGAAAGGCCGAAACGATGAGAAAAAACACAAAATAGTTCGAACGAGCGGATGATTGCGGCGCGTATAAGGATCCAATCCCCGCCCAAACCACCAACGCCAATGTGGGATAATAGTAGGGACTCCAAACAAACACAAACCGCCGCGCCGCGATCGATTGACTCAAATAAAAAAACCACGCCGCGAGCGCGAGCGTCTGTCCGAGTAAATATTTATGAACCAACGGGCTGGTAAAATAAGCGTTAAAATAGAGCGCCGTCGTCACAATCAGGGTTAACAAACAACACTGCGCGGCCCGCTCAAACAATTGCGCCAGCGGTGAAGGAGGCAAATTAATTTCTTTTTTCATCGATAACCTGCGTCAATTGCGATCGCCCGGTGAGTTATATAATCACTGGACGATTCGTGGATTGGATCTGCCTGAGTATAACATAACGACAGTTCTAACATACCGTCAAGGCAACCCTCATGGAAACTCAATGAATCCCGCCCCAGTATCCATTATCAAATGACGGAATTAATTCAATAGACGGAATGAACCATAGCATTGTTTATTCTTCCATCTCATACAGGGGCAGATACACCGTAAATGTCGTACCCATGCCGACCCGGCTGGCGACGTCGATCCGTCCCTCCATCGAGGTGATAATCTGGTGGACGATCGAAAGCCCCAAACCAGTGCCCGCCGCCCGTTTGGTGAAAAACGGATCAAAGATCTTCTCCAGGTCTTCGCGGGAAATCCCCGAACCTTCATCAGTCACGTCGACAATGGCTTCCTTTCCGCGCGTCCGCATATGAATGCGCAGTTTGGCTTCGGGAGGCGATTTATCCATACTCTGCAACGCGTTGAGAAACAGGTTTACAAACACGGCCGACAGCTGGCCTTCGTTGGTGTATACCATCACGGGATCGTTCGGCATGGACAATTCGGTTTCCCGCGCGCCCGCCTGGTATTTCACAAGCGAATGGGAATGTTCAAGGATCTTCCGCAGATCGTGCGCCGCGGGCGTGTCACGCTTGGGAGACGCGAGCGAGAGAAGCCGATCGATAAGGGCGCCGCACCGCCGGGCCTCTTCTTCAATAAGATCATATTCCTCTTTGTTCGGATCGTCGTCAGAGGCTTTATCACGCAGATACGCCGCGCAGGAGCGAATCACGCCTAACGGATTCCCCAACTCGTGCGCCAAACCCGCTGCGATTTGCCCGGCGATGGTCAGCCGGTCGGACCGCAGTAATCCAACTGACGCGCCTAATTCTGGATTCTCTTCATACGCCAACGCGATGCAGTACTTTTTTTCACCAAGCCCAAAGAAATGCGGGTAGATCTTGATCGGATGCGTGTATGAATCATCGGGAACAGCGATCGTCTTCTCGATCTCCGTTTTGGAATGGAAACGAAGCAAAATCGCGTTGCGGATAGATTGCGTCTCTTCCGGCCATTCACGGCTGCCTGGCGCTGGAAGCGTCAATAGTTTTTTCGCCCCACTGGAAACAATGACGATTTCCGCCTGGTCGTCCATCAAAAAGAAATCCGCTGGGAAGGAATGCAGGACATGTGTCCACAGCGTATTATCATAAACCGTATCATCCATTGTCTGGTTGAGGGAATCGATCCAATTTCTAAGCAGGCGCAGCGTTGTCCAGATATAAAATAACGCGAACAGGCAGATCAGAAAATTACAGGGCAAAAAACTATCCCGCAGCCGGTTCTCAAGAGATTCGATGGATAGCCATCCATAAATGCAAAATAGAATGGTCACCGCGGCGCCGCCGTCAATCAACCATGTGGAGGTTTTCTTCAATCGAGGGACCAGCAATGGAACCGCAAGAGGCGGAAGAAACATGGTCCACATAATGTTTCCCGCTTTCGGTTGAAACAGCAGAAAAAAAATAAAAACGATATCAACAACAAATGAAAGGACCGTTAATCCATTGACCGTCAGCGTGTCTCTGGGATCAATTTGCCCCTCCGCCCGGCGCCAATGAGTGACAAAAAGAACCACGATCATCACCATCGAGATGGCGATATAAAGAATGGTAGGAACGATTAAACTTTGAACGAAAGAACGGGCGGTCGATAGGGGATGAGAGAGAAGCCACTCATAGGATACCGACGCGGGGATCATAAACCATTTATTGACGACCAATAATCGGAAGATAAGTTTCTCGCGCTCGTCTTGGGAGGCAATCGCCGTTTGGGTATCCATTCGAAGGCGCTTTCCCTAATCCACAAATTCATGTAACGAAAAGGATTAACCAAATATATTTGAATTTAGTTTCTGCAAATTCTTTCAAGACACGGAGGAATTCTGAGAGATGAATTTGCAGATTGGCCTTGAAAGAATCTAGTTAGCTGGAAAGTACGAACAACACAATATTAATCGCCATACGCATGGCCTGTTCGCGCGTTTCCGCCGAATCCAGTGGATGCGCGCCTTCGCTCTCCAGTCCATCACCGATATCTGTATCAAAAGTATAGATCACTACCAACCGGCCGTCTAAGTAGACTCCATATAAATGGGGCGGCCCTCCGTCGTGTTCGTGTATCTTCGGCAGGCCGTGTTCAAATTGATAATAGATCGAAAAGACAGGGTGATCGTATGGGATTTCTTTTAAGGGGTGGTCCGGGAAAACCTTGGTGATTTCCTCCCGGAACGAAGTGTCAATCCCATAATTATCATCCGCCCACAACACGCCGCCACGCCGGAAATATTCCCGCAGCCGTTGAATCTCCCCATCGGAAAAGCGGACTGTGCCATGCCCATTCATATACAGCAAGGGATAGCGGAAGAGATCGGCGTCATCAATGGTGACCACCTTTTCCTCCCGCTCACAGTCCATCTCTAGACGCTCACTCAATTGAATCAAGAGATTGGGGAGCGAGGTTGGATTACTATACCAATCCCCCCCACCGGCGTATTTCAACCGTGCGATCGTAAATTCCCCGCCGGGTTGTGAAAACGCAGAAGACAAGAAAAAACAACCGATCGTGAAAAGCAGAATAATTCGTTTCATCTGTTCTATCCGGTTTCATTTAATCGAACAACGATTAGTTCGTGTATTCAACCTATAATCGCCTGCTAGAGGCGCATCCATAAATACGTTTAATTAATCCTCTTGATCCGCTTATCCACCTGTCTTGCCAAGAGGATAACGGGCGCGCGCTGTATATTCCGCTCCTGATGGTTTGAGAACGCTCTCCATGAGATAATACTTAGTGACCGGTTCGGGCGAAAACGATACGCGGCCCGCGCTTTTCAAAGAATCAATATACGTCCGCTGATCCCGCCGCGCCCGTCCAATGGTCAAATGCGGAACAAACTTTTTTTTATCAAAGGACACTCCAGCCGCAATCAAGGTGGAGTGGATCGAGCGTTCCAACGCCATCAATGACTCCGCTCCGTTTTGAATCCCTACCCACAAGACTGACACTGGCCCACGGGGAGGAAATTTCCCCAATCCACCCAGTTGGAATGTAAACGGCTCATGTTCCAGCGCGGGGGGATCAAGAGCGTGAAGCAGGCTTTGATACGTCTCTTCCGTTATATCACCCAGGAATTTCAATGTTAGATGACAATTCTTCGCGGGTATCCACCGGATCCCATGAAAACACTTCCCCAGCCGGTTCTGCAACTGGGCGATTTCCTCTTGCAGAGAAGCGGATAGATTGATGGAAATAAACGCTCTCATCGCGAATGGTTCCCAATTTTGTCTCGGTTTTGATTCCCGCGCAACGGCGTTATGGATCGCATTCATCATAGCCGGAACCCGGAATTCTGTCAGCAGGGGCAGACGCGTAAACACGCCCAATGAACGATATTGTCATTTAATGAATTCCACCTCCCGTTCTTTGTATTTCAACGGGATGAAACCCTAAACCTTCTCCTTGAAATCCGATACTCTAATATGAATCTATGGATCACTTATCGATCGAGATCGAACGCAGACTGGTGGACGAAGGAGTATTGAGGAATGCTGTTGATTCCGTGGGCGCTTGTCTTTGGATTGGGGTGTTATGCGCAGACACTGGTTCTTGATGACCGTCTCTTTACCGGTCTGATTTTATATTTGATCGCAGGCGTTTTATCCTACCTGATTCTTACAGTATCCACAGGTAAAAACACGGTCCAACACAAAACGGAGAAAACGAACGGCTGGACCTCCACGAAAGAAGTTTTATACATTCCTCTCATCGCCGGACTTCTCTGTGTAGCGGCGTGTGTTTGGCTGATCCGAGAGGCCACGTTAGCAAAATCCTACCGCGGTGATCTGTTTTCCTACGGGCTCTACTGCTGGCTTGCATTCTGGCTTTTCACGGCGATCGCGATACACCGCCCATTCTTCACCGCGCTAAGGAAAGAGACCTGGCGGTCACTGGCTCCACTGGGGGGATTGCTCCTTCTCGCGCTGCTCCTGAATATGTACCGGCTGACAACGCTGCCCATCACAGTGCACGGCGATGAAGGCATGGTCGGCGTTCATGCGCGGTATATTCTATATGGCAAGCTTCCGACGTTCTTCTCCACATCATGGTATTCGATCCCCCAGTTCTTTTTCAGCGTTCCCGCCGGGACACTCTATCTCTTCGGCGACAATCTCTTTGGATTCCGCATGAGCGCTGTTCTTGTGGGCGCCCTGAGCGTGATTCCCTTTTATTTCCTCACGCGATGGCTTTGGGGAACGGGGCCCGCGATTGTGACCACGTTCCTATTGATCACGAATCATTGGATCCTGCATCTCTCCCACAGCGGCGTAAATTACGTTCAGGCGTTGTTCTTCACAACCACGCTGCTCGCGCTCTGGTTTTGGACGTATGAAAAACGCTCGATGGCGGCGGCGATCGGAGCCGGAGCGGTGATGGGCCTCGCGCTTCTCTCCTATCAAGCCAATCACCTGCTTCCTCTATTATGGCTCGCATCCCAGATTGGGATTGTTCTTCTGCGGAAGATTTCATTCCGGTGGTTCGTTCTCACCACTCTGGTCCCACTTGCGCTCGCGTTCTTTGTGATCTCCCCGTTGCTCACCCACGACATCATCTTAAGCGGAAGCGCCGCCACTTATAGTTCCCGCGCCCAAGGCGTGATCGCATGGACAGACCATAACCATCGACATTTGGATGGAGTCTATAAAGCCAACGGCGATCCCGGCCGAATCTGGCAGGGACAAATCCGGCGCGCCTATCTCGCGCCCATCCGATATTCCGACACAAGTATGCAGTACGCCGGTGAATGGCCGTTTCTCGATCGAACGATGGCGGTGTTTTTCATGCTGGGGATTGTGACCGCGGCGTTTCGATTTTTCGATCCCCGGTGGTCGATTCCAGTAGTCTGGATTTGCGCGATCCTAACCGCCGGAGGAGTCTGTACCGTGGACGCGCCATTCTACCCGCGTCTCACGGGAACAAGCGCGCTCTATTTTCTTCCCATCGCGGGTGTTTTCGCGGGTATTTTACGGTTGGCGGACACCGGGAAAGTCTGGAAATGGTCCGCAATCGCACTGATTGCAGTGGCGGCGCTCATGTCGGCTAAGACCAATTTGCAAAATTATTTCATTGTCTATGCGAACGAGATCAGTCCTAACAACATCCATTATCCACAAACTCAACTGGGCTATCTTCTCGCGAAAAGAAAATCCGAAGGAGAGGTTGCGCTCTTTTCCGGCCCCCATTTATCCCTGGGCAGCGGAACCGTCCAGTTTCTAGTGAAGGATACCGAAGGAATCACCACAAACAAAATTCCACCCGGTATAGACGGCAAACCATTCACCATCTTCGTCGACTCGACGCAATCTTCCATCGTCAAAGAATTGAAAAATTTATTCCCCAACGCGGTTATGGAGGAACATCGGTCTTTTCGAGGTCAGCTGATGTTCACAACCCTCACACAGAAGGGATCAAGTGATACTCCACCAACAAATCTCAACTAACACTCATTCCCCGGTTGGATTGATGAAACGAGGCGCGCAACGATGTTTACAAGTGTACGGATCTTTTATCGAAATGTGTTCAAACATATTCAAACAACGGGTTCCATTGCGCCGAGTTCGCGTTTTCTGGCCGCCGCCATTACGCAATGCGTTAAACCGGAAGGTGATCCCATAACCATTTTGGAAGCAGGGCCTGGCACAGGTCCATTCACAAGAGTTCTGGCTCAAAAACTCCGCCAGGAAGACCGGTTGGATTTATGCGAATTGAACAATGATTTTGCGCATTTCCTTCAACAACAGTTTGAAACCGATCCAGTTCTGCGCGCGCGGAAGGATCGCATCACTCTCTATCACCAAGCCGTGCAGGATCTGGAAGGAGAAAACCGGTACGATTACATCGTGTCCGGACTTCCATTCAACAATTTCCACCCGGATTTGGTTAGTGAAATCTTGCAGTGTTATCAGACTCTTTTAAAACCTGGCGGGATTCTATCGTTTTTTGAATACGCGTGGGTTCGGCATATGAAACGCCCCTTTGTCAATCAAAACGAACGGGACAGGATCAATCAAGTGGAAGCTGCGCTCCAGCGTCATTTTGACAAAAATAAAACGAAGGAAATTTTTGTCGCTCTGAACATCCCCCCATCAATCGTTCACGTCTGCCAATACCCCTAATCTTCCTCACCTTCTGTTTCCTGGTTCTGGATGGCTTGCTCAAGAGCGTGTATGACGCGGGGATCAAACGAGCGGTTGCTGAGCCGTTTCAGCGCTTTCAGTATTTCCTCCTGCCGGGTTTGATCGGCGGATCTCGATTGATTCCGGCGGAAAAGAAGTGTGGCGTATGCGTTGGCGGCGGCGATAATTCGTGAACCGAGTGGAATCTGTTTTTTCTGCGTTCCTTCGGGATACCCTCGTCCATCCCAGGATTCATTCACATGAAACACGATTTCACCGACCTCTTCCGGCAGGCCCAGCGACTCGACAAACCGAACGCTTAATTGAGGGCTTTTCAGGCGCTGCTCGTCGATGGGGACATGAGTCTGCAGCGCGCGCAGCATTCCCGTGTCATGCAACAGAGACGCATAGGTCAGATTGTTGTACTCGATTTCATTCAATTTCATGACGCGGGCGATCCGCTGCGCCCATTCACAGGTGGTTACGGTCACACCGGGTTTCGCGGGATCCTGGGTTTCGATCAAGTTGGAAATGCTTTTCAGAACATTGACCGTAATAGTCCGCTCCCCTTCGTGCAGCTGCGCGTTTTTGATGGCCAGAATGATCTGTTCGGCGAACGTGAGCAGAATCTCCCGGTCGCCGGGTGTGAAGCCACCTTCTTTATCCGCGACGACAATCACCCCCTCAATGTCGCTGTCAAAGAGAGCGACCGCCAGATAATCATCGGAGGGATAACTCTCCCCCCCATCTTTCCACGGCGGCGGTTTTCCCCCAGGACTGTAGACCATTGGATTGAAATTTTCGGCGACCCACCCCGCCAATCCTTCTCCTAGCGTCAACGGATTCTGACCGATTTCATCCTCTTCCATACCCAGCGTCACTTTGGGGATTAAATTCCGCCGGTCGGAATCGCAGAGCATGATCGAACACTTTTTAACTTTTAACAGTTGGCGGGTTAATTGTCCGATTTTGGGAAGCAGTTCATTGACACTAATACTGGCGGAGATTAATCGATGAACGACGTGGATCGACGCCAACGCCCGCCGGCGTTGATTCATCTGTTTCAAGGTCAACGCATTATCCAGCGCCGCCGCCGCGCCGATCGACAACAACCGGATCACACTCATCTTGCCAACCGATTTCGGATTCATTTCGTCCGTATACGTAAGAAATCCTCCGATCAGCTGTGACTTGCGGTAAAAGGGAACAGCAAGACAGACAGCCTTCTCATCTTCCCAGCCTAAATCCACTAAGGATTGACTTAACCACTGCTGGATCGGATCATCTTCCAAAAGCGGCTTTAACGGTGACGATGAGATATCCATCCGGTCGGAGTAATCGTAACGGCTGATATCGAGATTGCGTTGTTTTTCCAATGATTTTGGATAACCAAGCGCGCGCGCGGGATAAAAAACTCCGTCCTCATCGATTAATAGAATCAATCCATCCGGAACTTGAAGCGCGGAACATAATTCCTCCAACACCCGTTCCAGCAATTCATCCAAACTGACAATGGACAGCGTTTTCGCCCATAATTCGTGCACCAGTTCCAGATCGTCGTGGTCTTCGAGAGCCCCGGACAACAACACAAGATAACCTTCCATAATCCGGAGAGCTTCACCAAGTTCCTTCTTGTGCGAGTTTTCCACATGACAAATTCCGATCCCTCCCATCGACTGACCACGGAAACGGAAAATGGCCACACCTTGCAGATAGTCCTCACAACAGGGAAAATCACCGATTCATATTGTTGTTTCCCGGTAGGCTGAAAAAAGGGTTTTAGATACTGTTCTAACGTTTCGTCCGAGTCTTCACACTCGCAGGAAGAATTCGATCCCTCCAATGGAAACCGCCGCCGTTTCAGATTCTCATCAATGATCCACCAATTCGCTCCCCGCAAAAGAGGAGTCAATCCCTTTCGAAGAGCGGTGATATAGGGATTAATCGCAATGTCTGTAAAACGAAGTTGAAAAGAATACTCTGAATCAGACATTCTTACTATCGCTTTCAATTACGTTTTGGAGTTCTTTGTGAAGCCGTTCAACCTGCTCTTCTTCCAAAATTTTCCCCCCGGACGAATCCGCGACATAGAAAATCACGGTGAGACGGACACCTTCCGAAATAATGCGCGCGAAGTGAATATTCAACTTCATCGCCGAAATCACACCGGTGAGTTGTTGAAGCAGATTTCCACTGTCGGCGGAACGGACTTCAACTACGGTAAATCGCGCCGTAATATCGTTGATAACTTTGATCTGATTCGCGCAGCTGCTGCGTCCCACATTCGAGATTTTCGTCATTTTGGGAATCGGCGGCGTTTCTTCATCACTGGGCAATATTCTTGTCAACCGTTCTTGCAACAGATGTTGACGCGACTCAGAAATCGGCCCATTTCTCAAGGTGTCACGGATCACCAGATTATTTACTATGACACCGTCACTCCGTGTATTCAACCGCGCTTCGATAATCGAGAAATTCTCCAGCGTCATGGCGGCGCATATGCGGTTAAACAATCCGACTTTATCCAAATAGACTAAAACCATTTCCCGGCAGTCGGGATCGAGGTGGGGATAAAAACGCGTGACCGGCATGCTTCCATCAAACGCGTTCAAACACGCCAAGTGCTGCCGGACCTGATCCACCGACTGATGGAGAAGATAACTGGCTGGAAGACACTCCAGATGTTCCCGCACCAAAGTATGTTCAAATTCATCGCCGAGAGCTTTCATCAGCGATTCTTTCTGTGAGACCACATGAATGGTCTCATCCGCATCCGCATGAGCTTCATTTTCAAAGACGCGGCGGGTAGCCAGATACAAATCCCATAGAAGATTATTCTTCCATTCTGTCATCGATTCCGGAGAGACGGACCGCATGTCGGCGTACGTCAAAAGATACATCATATCCAGATCCGCGCCGCTGTCGAACGCGTCGGCAAAATCGGCCAATACTTCCGGATCGGATAAATCCCGCCGCTGTGCGGTCCGGCTCATGAGAAGGTGATTCCGGATCAGGAAATCCAACCGTTTCCGTTTCGCTTCCGGCAGCCGCATCCGCCGTGTGATCCGGTCGACAAGATCGGCGCCGGTGTGCGAATGATTGCCCGGCTTTCCTTTCCCGATATCGTGGAATAAGGCAGCGAGCCTGAGGGTGTCTTTCTCCTTGCATTCGTTCCAGAGCAGATAGCGCTCCCGGGCGAAGTTGAACGTATCCTCGTGTAGATTCTCGATATGATACAGCGTCAACAGAGAATGCTCGTCCACTGTATATCGATGCACCAAATCATAGCGTACCAGGTTAGCGATCCCGCGCCATTCTGGAATGATGGCTTTCAGGATTCCAATACGCCGCATTTCCCGGAGTATGCCTTCTATCCGGTCTGGGAGCGCGAAAAAGCGCCGTAATAAAGCGGCGTTGTGTTTATCAAAAAGAAATGTGTGATCGATCAATTCGAGATTGTCGTGAATCTCCGAAACTGTGTCCTCCGCCAGCGTCGCCTCCTGTTCAGCGGCGTGGATGAAGACCTGTAAGAGCCGTTTGGGATTATGCTCAAAAAAGTGAATATCGCGTGGAACATGGATCTGATTATTGCGCACATAAAATCCATCCGCCAGTTTCTTGCTTCGTTTGAAGGAAAGAAACGACCAAACGGATTTAGGCGCGCAGCGTTGAATAACATAGCTGGAGAATCGGCGGATATTGACTGCGTGTTTATAATACTCACGCATCATCTCTTCTTCCGCGAGCCGTCCCCGCCGGTCTCTATAACCGAGACGTTTGGAAACTTCATGCTGAAGCGGCAGCGCCAAGACGTCTTGTTCTTTTCCCGTCAGGAAATGGAGATCATTGCGCAACCGCCAGAGAAAAGCGATTGCTTCTTCGACCATTGTCATCATTTGATCGTCGATTAGATGGCTGCGCTTCAGGTGGAGGAGTTTCATGGTTCTCCCCTCCCAAAGCGAAGCCGTCCAGATTCCCAAATGATAATCCCGCAGACCGCCTTTGCTTTCTTTCACATTCGGTTCGGAGATGTTGATCGTTAAGCCGAACCGGGAAGCGCGTTCTTCGCTCTCCCTCACTTTCCGCCGGATATATTCATACCGGTTTTTCCAGAGCCGGCGCCACAAATCATTTTTAAATCGTTCAAACAACCGCCAATCGCCTGACAGGAAACGGCTTTCACACATCGCCGTCTGACTATGCGTGTCCCTTACCGCGATATCGAGCGCTTCTTTATAACTCCGGCAGCAATGTCCGACTTGAAAACCAAGGTCGAAGAGATTGCGGAAAATCCCTTTAACCAGTTCGCTCTCCTTCTTACTCAATGGATTCACATGGAGAAACATGATATCCACGTCGGATTTTGGATGCAGTTCCCGCCGCCCATACCCCCCTTGAGCCAGCAAAAGAATATGCGAAGGCGGTTCATCACGATCAAGGATTCGCTGCAGATGGTAGAGATAGATCCTTAAAATCAAGGTATCCGTGGTTTCGACCATCTCGCGAACCACTTCACGCGGATCTTCATTCGCCTCATGCAAATGGCGAATCGCTGAGACGTCGTTTGTATAATGAGCGTAACCGCTTGATATTTCTGTATCTACAACAGAAGAAAGAGCCATAAGTTATAACACGGGATATTTATCCAAATAAATTCATTACAAGACCACTCTTTCAACATAGTATGATCGCTGACACAAGCGGTCAAGGCTGTTTTGTCTAACATGACGGCGATTAACCGAAATCTCAATGATACATCCATAGATATAGATGTTCACAACCATTCGTTATACAAAATATAGTGGATTCATATACTATTATCGCTTTATCGCCGTATTATTATGTATTTATAATAATTATATATCTTTTCATAAAATGCGCGGGGGGGTAAATTTAGGAGAAGCGAATGGACGCGCTTGCTCTCATGAAATTTTACAAAATCTTCTGCTTTCCGCACTGATCTTTTAAAAATTGATCAGCGCTACTAGACTTGTAATAATATTATTTTGAGTTCATTAATCACGCAGCGGCGGATAGGCTCTGTACTCAGCGCAAGCGCAGGGCCATTTAACAAAACTTCATCATGCTGTGTAAAGCAAACAACCAACACCTATATGGTTAGGTTTCGGCTGCTTGCCGTTTCGTCATTAATAAACGCCAGATTCTATTATCCATGATATTATTGATTTAGGATTCCGTTTTACTCGATTTACGAACAATCCTAACGAATCCTACGTCCAAACACCGTACAACAAATTTCTCCTATGCCACAAGCGCTGTTTGGAGAGAAATGCAGCAGAGCGGGATTAAATAGCTGGCAAAGAATCGAATAGTAGCCCTCATGATTGAGATCACAATAGCAAATGAAAATGAGTCGCGGTAGGGCGCCTCACGCTTTATCGACCCACCGGGAAACTCATTTTCATATAAACCATCATGATTGAGATCACAACCACAGATGAAAATGAGCTGCGAGAGTAATCTCGAACGAGTAAGTCTTAAAAACTCATTTTCATATAAAAGGACATACTGAATGAAAGGTTTTTTAGTCACCACCTTATTTTGTTTACTCATAGAATTCGTCTTACCAGGTAGAGCCTTTACAGAAATCGAAATCGTCCGCAGCCGGTTTATTCCTTTGGCGATTTACGCGGACGGTTTGCAAACCAGCCGGATGGAAATTCAGTTGAATCCCAACGGAGAAGCGCCACTCTCCATCTCCGTCACGAATCCCTACCAATCGATCTTGATCGATGGGCAATGGGAAAGTGTTCTTACATTATATGACGATGGAACCAATGGTGACATTACCGCAGGGGATGGAATCTACACTCGAAATGGAATTCAAGTCAGTGGAGACACGATCCTCCGCTACCGGGACCATACCGTCGACCGTCTTTCATTCTACCCCTTCGCCAACCTGATCGCCAATACGACAGAGGGCAGTCAAATCGTTCCTTTCTCTTCGCACAACGCGCCATCCTTGGGTCTCGTTTCACCGGATGTAGGAATTCAGGTTTATGAACCCGCTTCCGATATACGAATGAGTGACCGGATCGTCAATATGATTATTGAGAGTCCGTTTGAAGACAGCTTTCATCAATCCGGCGCCGTCCTCGAAGAGGGAACCATCCAGAATCAAGCCTTACGCCGTTTCTTCCAACTTTTTCACGATGAATACGATTTCATCTTTCTTCTCCCGGAATCAAACGTGATGGGAGACTATCCGATTCACACTCTGATCACGAATGATGTCAGCGGTATCGGTCTCAGCGCAGAGATCGACTATAGCCAATCGGTTGGAAGCGAGGGATATTTAAAAGGTGTGATGCGGCTGCCGATGGATCCAAATGGTTCATTTCTTCAAGCGATCATGAGACAGTGGGGTGTTTATCTCAGTTCCGAATTCGGTTTTGGGGGCGAACTTTACCCCAATTCCTGGGGGCTATCCAGCGTGAATGGCGCGCTGGGTGGATACAATCCCGAATCCTATGTCAATAACATGAATGGAACGGTCAACGTCGATTTTTTCCTCCCCGGCGGCTCAACGGACACAAAGCCATACGCCGATCTCGAACTCTATCTCGCGGGAATGAAAACCGCCCAGGAAATCACGCCTGTAACAGTGATCCGTGATGGGCAGATCGAATCACAGGGCCGCACGATCACGATCCGGTTGGGAACGCCGGAGACCATTACGATCCAACAAATCATCAACGTCCACGGGCCGCGAATTCCAGCGTATCAAGAATCCCAAACGGATTTCCGCGCGGCGTTCATTGTTCTTTCCACGCACCCATTCGAACAATCGGAACTGGCGTTCTATCACGCCATCGCCAAACACTTATCTCAAAAATACACCTCCTCCGAATATACCTTCTATTTAGCCACTAAAGGGGAGGGAACACTGGACACAATACTCGGTGAGTTCAAAGATCCCGCGCTCTGGACTGTCCGCCGCTCCCAACCGACTCCCACTCCCGTGCAGGGCGATTACAACGCCGACGGACGAATTCACATCAACGATGTGATCCACTTAGCAAACGAATGGGGGAAAGACGTTTCACAAAATAACCGCTTTGACTTGAATGATGACGGCGCCATCGATCAGCACGATCTCCTGCTCTTAATTGAAGGGAAAAAGGACCTGCCTTAGAGCCGAGATTTGAACCACCATACAAACGTTATATAGAATTATGCCAGCATGTAGGGCGCCTCGCGCTTTATCGAGGCGCCATTTTCGCGAATCATTCCCGGTGGGTCATAAAGACACTTCTGCTTCACCCTTCAACCTCCAACCAAAACCTCTATTTAACTTAGCGGGTGGCCAGGGCAAGGTTTTTTTTCTGCCCTGGCGCTACGTTCCAAAAATCACACTATAACCCTTCAGCCTCCAACCTAAACCCCTATTTAACTTAGCGGGTGGCCAGGGCAAGGTTTTTCATCTGCCCTGGCGCTACGTTCCGGAAATCATGACGCAACCCTTCCGCCTTCCGTCTTCAACCTAAACCCCTATTTAACTTCTTCCGCCTGCTTTTCCAATGTGAGGAGGACTTTCACCGCTTTAGGGATAGGCGCCTCGTCCTGTACATATTGTTTTAGCTTGCGAAGATGATTTTTCATATCGTAATAACTTTGATAGAATTCCAAGAGAGAGGGGAGAGACCGTTCGTCTTTCTTCGCATGTTTCATCGCGGAATCAAGCCGGTCGACCGCTTGCTCATATCTCCCTGTCGCAAGCAGAGAAAGGCCGTACGCGGTTTGCGCTTCCAGGTCATCGGGAGCGAACGTTAGCAGAGATTTCAATTCCTTCCTCGCCTTGAAATACTGCCGTCCGGCGAATAATTTTTTCCCCTTCTCCAACATTAGTTGGGCCGGACTGAGTGTCAGTGGGGAATCCTCGTCTTGATTCACAATCTCACGCAAGTCCACCGTGATCGGAGACAGATGCGAAGACGGATTAACATTCGTAGAAATATCCTCATCCGCTTGCGTATCAGATCGCCGAGGAACACCGCGGAAAAAACTCCTATTTTCAACAGGCGGCAGAGTCGGCGTCATCGTAGGTTTCGGCCGCGGCGCCGCTGTCGGCGTGGAAAGGGGATCAGCGTTGGAATCGGTGTTTGAGAAACGGCCGGTCCCATCGATATACGTGGCATCAATGTGTCACGTAGATTAAATCCTGCGCCCGGTGGCGGCATATGAATAACATTTCTCTGCCGGGTTATGATATCTTCATCAAACGCCCTGGCGCCTTTCATCCACGAGTCGCCATAGATTTGGAAGGATGGATCCCTGAAATATTGATTATTTGGCCGCAGAGGAGGAGCCCCCCCTCCACCGGTTGGATGCATAATATAAGGTTTATTAATAATATAAGCAATGTTGAGAATGCGCGCATTATTAATAATCTGGGCGTTGTTGAGAATATAGGGATTGTGAAGTGTGATCGGTTGAAATCGCATGCGATCCGCTTCAAGACGCTCTTCATTCAGAATGGCCGGTTTATTGAGCGTTTCGGCCTTATTCAGGATTTTCGCGTCATTCAAAACCTTCGAATCATTCAGTATTTTGGATTGATTGAGGATTTTAGATTGATTGAGAATGTTGACTTTGTTGAGAATCCTGGGTTTGTGAAGCAGATGCGCTTTCCGGAGAGTGCGTGGCGACATGATTCCCTGCCGATCTTCCCAGACCATCCCAAAGTCATCCACCCAGACTTTCTTTTCTTGTGGACTCTCATCCTGCGATAACGTTTCCGGAATCGAAACGCATCCCACCAGAAATGGAAGAAGAAAGAAAAACCGCTTACACATTATACATCTCCAACGAACGGATATCTTGAAAAAAAGATATCACACGCCGATTCGTTCCCCTGATCCGCAGGGTTTCCCTTCCTGAAGGAGTGTATCACAATCGAACGGGCCTGTCCGTCATTCACCATAGAACCAGGAATCCTATCAAAACAGCCCGGTCAAAAAACATTGACCGGGCTGAAAATGCAGAGATTCTGAAAAGTCTATATCTCTTCTGGAACGGTGAAGGGCGTACGATAGTCACCACACAAAATCATGTTCGCTTGATCGTCATCGATGCAGCGTTCCGTTTTCGGATCGAACCGCAAGGTCCGCTCGGTCAGATAGGCCGCGTTCGCCAAATGACAAAGCGCAGAAGACAGGTGGCCTTCTTCGACAGGCGCGTTCAGGTCTTCTACTTTGCGGCTGCGCACGCAATCGATGAAATTGGCCCAGTGATCGCCGCTTTCATCTCCACTAGGTCCTGGTTTCCGTTCACGGCCCAAGTAGACTTGGTACTTGCTGTAACTGGGAATCACCATATACCCTTTGGAGCCCAGGAATAAGTTCCCGACAACGTTGCCCCGGCTTCCCTCACCCAATTCGTCCTGTGTGATCCAATGGCGAACCTCAAAGACCATCATTTTGTTCTCTTCCGGGTATTTATACGTCGCGACCATAGTATTCGGCGTTTCCTGGTCGTCGTCAAACATGAAGTGACCGCCAAGACAGTTGATCTGACTAGGCAGGCCGACATTCAATCCCCACCGGGCGACGTCAAATTGATGCACGCCTTGATTGCCGATATCGCCATTGCCGTAATCCCAATGCCAGTGCCAGTTATAGTGGAAGCGGTTCTCGGCTGTATGGGCGCTGATCCGCCGGGCCAAGCCATTCATTATAATGCACACCCTCCGGCGGTTCGCTCTCCGGTGTGTGGCCGATTGTGTTCCGCCATTTATAACACGTGCCTTTCGCGTAATAGACTTCCCCGATTAATCCATCGTGGAGCATCTTCATCGCTTCTTGGATCGACGGATTGCTGCGGATTTGCGTGCCGTGTTGGACGATGCGGTTGTACTTCTTCGCCGCTTCCACGAGTTTGCGTCCTTCATAAATATTATGGGAGAGGGGTTTTTCAACATAAACATCTTTCCCCGCTTGACAGGCCCAGATCGCCATCAGTGAATGCCAGTGGTTGGGGGTGGCGATGGTCACTGCATCGATATCCTCATTTTGAAGTAAGTCTTTGATATCCGTGTATTTCTTGGGATCGTTCGGAAACCGTGGATCGTTCTTTAACCGTTCCGCCCGGTCGTTCAAGATTTCTTCATCGACATCGCACAAGGCGGCGATTTTTACATTGGGAAGTCTCTTGAATCCATCAATATGACTCCGGCCCCGGCCATTCAGTCCCACGCACGCGACATTGATGGTGTCGTTTGCGCTCGCTCCCGCGTTAGTCAACACCGTCAAACCAACCGCCGCGCCGGTGGCGCTTTTGAGAAAATTCCTGCGTGTTTCGTTTTTCATAATACACTCCATTCCATTCATGAATCCCATTCTCTGTCCGAAAGGGTTTTGTGATTGATTGTATCCCGTATAGTAAAGGTATATATGTATAGGTCAAGCGGATGGATTTTATTGTTCCCAATATTACTATCTAAGGGGAAAATTATTTCATCCGGAGTCATTATACATGAAAACGCTATCCACCATTCTTTTAACAATCGGTTTAATCCTATTCGATTCTCCCTCCCCAATTCCAGCGGCGGAGGTAACGCCGGTTCCTGTCATCTTTGATACGGATATCGGCGCCGGCATCGATGACACCTGGGCGCTCGCCATGATCCTATGCTCACCGCAGTTAGACTTAAAACTCATCGTCACCGCCTATGACAATACCGTGAACAAGGCCAAAATCGCCGCGCGGTTTTTAGAGCGGGTGGGCCGGATGGATATCCCCATCGGGATCGGAATTAAACTCAACGATAACTCTTCTCTGCAAGACGAATGGGTTAAAAACTACGATTTGAAACGCTATCCAGGAGCGATTCATGAAGACGGCGTGGCCGCGATGATCAACACAATCCGCGCGTCCAGCGGAACCATTACTCTTATCGCGGTAGGGCCTTATACAAACATTCACGAAGCCCTGCGCCGGGCGCCGGATATCACCCAGAAAGTCCGTGTGGTCACAATGAGCGGCAGTCTGAACCGGGGGTATGACGGAACATATTCCCCCGATGCGGAATACAATATCCGTGCCGACATCCCCGCCGCGAAAGCCCTCTATTCAGCGGGCTGGGATCTGACCATCGCGCCCCTCGACACCGCTGGACTGGTGTCAATTAAGGGGATGTCCTATCAACGATTGCTCAAAGAGGAGAAAGAACTCCTCCCTCTCACAGAACGGCAGCTCCGGCGCGGAGAGATCGCCCGCACACCGAAAAGTCCGTTGATCATCGCCCTGATGGAAAATTACCGTATTTGGAAAAAAGCCGGCCGGCGGAAAGCCGATCCGTTGGTTCGCAGTTCCATCCTTTATGACACCGTGGCCGTCTATTTGGCCTATGATCAATCTCTTTGTGAAATGAAGGACCTGCGTCTTCGCGTGAGTAACATTGGAATGACGGAGTTGAGTTCAAAAGGACAAGTGGCGCATGTCGCCGTTCAATGGAAAAACCAAACTCAATTTGAAGAACAATTGGCGCAGACTCTGATTAATGGGATTGTGGAGAAAAAGAAGAATCAATGAAATTGTAATTCAGATACAATTATCGAATCTCCTGCCACCGGTTCCCATCGCGGACAAGAAGCGAATTCGCTTCTTCAGGGCCAAGGCTTCCTTTCTCATAAAACACGAGTGGCAGAGACGGCTCCACTTCGATCGCTTGGATGACTGGATCCATAAATTCCCACGCTCTTTCAATCGCGTCTTTCCGGGCAAATAGCGTTAAATCACCACGGGCGCAATCGAGCAACAACCGTTCATACGCTTCAGGAGGGCGCCGTTCAAATCCCGCGGCGTATTTAAAGTTCATATCCACATTCCCGATCTTTAACCGGTCACCCGGTTCTTTACATACAAAGCGCAGTGAAATCCCTTCATCCGGCTGAATCCGCATAATCAGCACGTTTGGATCGATCATTTGACAAACGTCTTCCCGCCCGAACAGGCAAAAAGGAATCGGGTTGAACTGGATCGCAATCTCCGTCACGCGCCGTTGCAACGCCTTCCCAGCCCGGAGATAAAACGGCACGCCCTGCCAACGCCAATTATCCACCATCACTTTCATCGCGGCGTACGTAGGCGTATGGGAATCGGGAGACACATCCGCTTCCTCCCGGTACCCTTTGTATTGCCCGTAGACGGTATGATTCTGAATCGCTGAACCAAGCAGCGGACGCAAAGACCGCAGCAACTGCAGTTTCTGATCGCGGATATCATTCGCTTGAAATGTAACCGGCATTTCCATCGAACAGAGCGAAAGAATTTCGAGCAAATGGTTTTGAACGATATCCCGGAAAACACCGGTCTCTTCATAAAAACTGGCGCGGCCCTCGATGCTGATATCTTCCAACGCGGTGATTTGCACGCAGTCAATAAACTTCCGGTTCCACAACGGCTCAAAAATCGAATTCCCGAAACGAAACACGAGGATATTTTGAACGGTTTCCTTTCCTAGATAATGATCGATACGGAAAATCTGATCTTCCTCAAGCATTTCCAGAAGAGTTTGATTGAGACGCCGCGCCGATGCGAGATCACGGCCAAAAGGTTTTTCAATGATGATCCGCTGCCAAGATTTCGAAGAAGGAGCCTGTTTCTGAATCAGCCCCGCCTTGGTCAAGTGGGAGAGAATGACGGGAAACACCTTTGGTGGTGTGGAAAAATAGAAAATCCGATTGCCATTCGTTCCCCGCTCGCGGTCGATCTCCTCGATCTGTTTACGGAGAGCGTCATACATCTCTTCTTTGTACACATCCCCGCTCATGCAAGTCAGCGACGGCGCGAACCGGCGCCAAATCTCCTCATCAAATAAGGGGGAGAATTTCGAAGTGGATTCATGATGCAGATCCCGGAACGCCTCGACAGACGACGCCCGGCGGCTTACACCCATGACGGCAAAAGGCTCCTTGAGCAACCCTTCCCGGAACAGATTGTAACAGGCGGGGATCAATTTCCGCTTGGCTAAATCCCCCGTCCCTCCAAAAATGATCAAGAGAAATGGATCGGGCCGTTCCAAATCGCCGTCCTGAGCGGATTTATGTAAATGAAACATCGTTTCCAATTCAAGCATACTGTTCTCCCATCCCAGCGTCTTTTTTTTGTGAACGCGCGCTGGAATCATTGGGTGAATCGCGTTTTGGGTATTTATATTATCGCCAGTGAGAGACGCCGGGTCTATGTGTCTGGATTTGGTATAAACTCGTTCGAGCGGTGATATACAACGTTTTATAATCCGATCCGCCAAAGGCGCAGTTAGCCGGACGTTGAGGCAGTTCAATTGTTTCCAACCGGTTTCCCTTCGGATCCAAGACAACGATCCCTTCCGTGGACATGGCGTACAGATTTCCCTCCACATCCACTTTCATTCCATCCGGGCGGCCCACCTTGGCGAACACGCGACCTTCCTCCAGATCACCATCCGCTGTAACGCGAAAGAGATGTATCTCCTCTTGCTGTGTATCGGCGATATAAAGATGGCTCTCATCAGGAGTGAACGCCAATCCGTTCGGCCGATCCAATTCCTTGGTCAAAAGAATGGGGGAGGAGCCAGGGAGTACACGGAAGACACCGTTGAATGGGAGTTCTCTCTCTTCCTCCTTGGTTCCATAAGGCGGATCGGTGAAATAGACGATCCCATCGGAGCGGGAGACACAATCGTTGGGACTGTTGAGACGTTGGTTTTGATAGTGGTCCGCGATGGAAACAACCGATCCATCGGGATTCGTCCGGCTTACCCGGCGGGCTTCATGTTCGCAGGCGATTAGACATCCCTCTGGATCAATAGTCAAACCATTGGATTGATTACTTGGAGAACGCCAAACAGAAAGCCCCTCATCCTCGCACCAGCGATAAATCGTACTCTCCGGAATATCGCTAAACAGCAGATAACCGTCTTTATGCCAGACGGGGCCTTCGAGAAAAGTAAACGATTCAGCGATTGTTTTAACTGCGGAGGAGAAGATCATGATTATTAAGAATTGAAAAATGGATTGCCGTTTTTCTCAATTCCCACAGTCGTCATCGGACCGTGGCCGGGGCAGATTAAGAGATCATCGGGCAGTGTGAATATTTTCTTTTGGATATTATCCATCTCTTCATTCTTGGCCGCCGCGCCACTCGTTCCACCAATCGATCCGGCGAATAACGCGTCGCCGACAAAAGCGAATCGATTCTCCACAACCAGTGTGATTGAGTTCGGCGTATGGCCGGAGGTGCGAAGAACGCGGGTATTCAATTTCCCCAGCGGCAGGGAGTCCCCTTCACCAACCGCCTTTCCATTGGACGTTGTCCCTGTGCTTGAATAGACGGGAACATTGTGACGCCGGAGGATCGAATCCAATCCGGCGTCGTGATCCCAATGCAAATGAGTAAGAAAAACTCCCACAAGCCGCGCCTCAATCGCCGATAGAAACGCGTCGTATTCAGGCGTATCATCACCCGCGTCGATTAATAGCGCGTCTCCCGTCTCCCGGCAGCCAACGATATATGTATTCGCCTCGTTCGCTTCCTTGAGAAAAAATGGTTGAAAGAGAATCATCGTTCCGCTCCCTTTACGGCGCCGGATAGGGTATGGGACTTTCCAACTCTTGCGTCATATGATCGGGAAGTATCCAAACGTCGCCCGATTGATTGCAGAAATAGAGACGGGATTCAGATGGCTCCAGCGCGTTTCCATCCGCCCAGAATCCATAAAAATCTGGATGCGCGTCGATCGGTTTTCGGACATAGGTATGATTGCGGGGACTGTCTTTTGTCATCTGGCGGACCTTCTTCCACGTTTTTCCCGCGTCCTCACTGGTCCAGAGAGCGATTTCACCACCCGTGCAATACGCCTGCGGCCCAGGTTCCGTGGGAGCGATGATGCGCCAGGTCCCATCGTCTTCGATATAAAGCGAACCCATATCATAGTTATGATCGGACTGCGTCACAACCTTGCGCTCCCATTCCTTCCCCGTCCAATGAACAATGAGCCACGTGCGTGGACCGTTCTTCGGTCCGGACTCGAATCCTTTGCTCAACACGACGAGAATCACGGGATTCCCTTTCAGGTCGTAAGTGATATCTTTTAAATAGACCAAATCACCGTCTTTTTGAAAGTCATAAACAAGGGCGTCATTTTGAGGTGAATCGAGCGGGATCTCCAGTTCTTTCCCATCCACCGTAGTCCAGGTTTTCCCAAAATCGGGTGTTTCCATGTAATATAAATTCGTACGGGCGTTCAAACCCACTTTAGGAGGATGCCAGTTAAACGCCGTGCCCCGGCGGGAACCGCCACAACCACAACGGGCGCTGATCTGATAGTGCCCGGCGAATCCAGCGATTTTAATATCCTCGCCCCATTCACGGCCGTCCCGGCTCACATTGAAATAACATTCCCGCCCCCCCGTGTATTTCGTAAAGAGAAATAGAAAACCGAATCCCTCCTCGAACAGCGGCTGGGGATACGTGAATTCTTTTTTCATAACAAGTTCAAACGAATCGATCGAATATGGTTTTACACTCTTCCAGATAAAACCGTCTTTCCCGCCATGCGCGCTGGCAAAGACCCAAAGATACCCGTCAGAATCGAGAGTCAGCACGGGATTATGATGAGCGTCGGATGTGCCTTTTTCCATGATAAGAGCGGGTTTAGGAACTTTCTTGGCCGTATGATCGTAGTAAGAGACCATAATCAACAGGGCATTTGGTTCATTCACGCCTTTAGTTCCACCGTACACGAAAAAGGTCTTATTCACTTCCGGCGCATATTGGGCGTGATACCGGTGTTTCGCGCAGTATGTCCCAAGGCCGCCGCTGTATTTATACCGGTATTGATCGTCGGCTCTCTGGTTGCTGTACCAAATCCCGCGGTAGCCATCCACCCGCTCCGTTTTGACAATCACGGATTCGAATTTCGGAGATGTAGATGGACTGTCTTGCGCGACACCTTCCATAACGAAAAAGAAACAGGCCACAGCAGCCAAGCCGCTCCAAATAATACGTGTTCTATTGGTTGTCACAATCGTCACCCCTTACCTTTATTTCGCGAATACCGGAAGGAGGCCCCAGGATAATTCCTGGGACCACATTCCGATTCCATAAACGAATAATTGAATGGTTTAATACAAACTCCAGTTTTCAACAGGGACCGTGCCGTTGAAGACCGCGTCATTGCCATTCCCGGTGAGATCTTCGAGCATAGTTTCCGTCGCCCCGCGTGTGGAATAATAGGCGAACAGCCCGTTTGATTTCATCTCCTCGATATCCTCATCCGCCGGCGCGGTCGCGAGCAGCGCCGCGATCTCTTCCTCACTCAAAACACGGTTCCAAATTCGGATGTTCTCCATCGAGCCTTCAAATAAACCTGACGTATCGGAAAGAGCGCCAATGTAAATAGGCGATCCGGGCCAATCAATCAGCCCCGGAGCGTCCACATCATCCACCAGAACGCCGTTGTAGTAGAGTTTAATACTGTTTTCATCATACGTGGCGCAGATGTGAATCCACGTTTCCGGCGTGGGCATTACTGCGGCGGAATCACCAAATTCAGAAATCTGGAAATGGATGCGGTTTCCATATTGGGATGTGCCATAGAGGCTAAACGCTTCGCTCACGCCCCCCCAGCTGACGATTCCCCGGCTGCTCAATGTCCGGTCTATAAAAATAGGATCCAAGTTTACCCACGCTTCCACCGTGATGGTATCCACTTGAAACGATTCGATTGTGTCTACACGCGCGAAAGTAGTCTCTCCATCGAACACAATACCAATCTCCGGCTTGAAGGTGAGAAGTTCTTCACTGATTTCAAATGTGTGAAATTCTCCGTCAGAGCCATTCCCGGTCAGGTCCACGACGGTGTTATCATCCTGCACCGAACGCGCCGCCCAGTAGGCGATAAGACCGTTCGCTTTCATGTCTTCGATATTTTCATCCTCCGGCGCGGTTTGCAGTAAGGCGAGAATCTCATCCTCACCCAGCGCCCGGTTCCAAATCCTGAGGTTTTCCAATTGCCCGTCGAGATGGCGGCTGCCGGGTTCCAGCGCGCCGATGTAGAGAGGATTGGCGCTGTCGAGTTGAATGGGAGCGGTCACGTTTTCCCCCACTAACACTCCATTGTAATACAACTTGTAGTTTCCTTCTTCATCGTGGGTTCCGAGGATATGCGCCCACGTGTTCGCCGGTGGAACAAACGCATTGGCGTGGCTGTATCCAGCCGCGTCCTGGACGAGAAACCGGACCCGGTCATAGAGATAGAAGGTAAAATCACTCGGCGCGCCGCCCCGGTTCATGAAAACCTGGTTTTCGTATGTTTTATCGAAATAAACCCAGCATTCCAGCGTGAACGCCAACAAGTTAAACGGCGTTCCATCCTCAACTTTGATGTACGTTGTCTTGCCGTCAAAGGCAATGCCGTATTCCGGTTTGAAGGTCAGATTGGTTTCATCGATGGTGAATTGCTTCCGTTCCAAATCGCTGATACCCGCTTGATCGCTGATGACGTTCTCATCCATCGACGCGCTGCTCCAATACGAGATGAGTCCATCCGCTTTCATGGCGTCAATATCTTCATCCTCCGGATTCGTAGCGAGAAGACCGGCGATATCCTCCACCGAAAGCGCCCGGTTCCAGATCCGGATATTCTCCAGCAATCCATTCAAATGACGTTCCCCCGCGATCAAGGCGCCGGCAAAGAGCGAAACATCGCCGAAATTCGTCACGCCTGGATAGGCGGTTTCCGCCATTAATATCCCATTGTAATAGAGCCGGATGGTCTCTTCATCGTAGGTTCCAGTGATGTGAACCCATGTGTTGGCTGGAGGAACCGCCGCTTCCGCAAAACCGTAATCAGTTCCCGCGTTTTCGACGAGAAACCGGAAATCTCCATTGTTCGCATACAGCGTGAAGAACTCGGCGGCTCCACCCCGGCCTAACAGCTGTTGCTGTCCGGTGTTGTCTCTGAACTTTACCCACGTTTCCACAGTGATCTGATCGACATTGAAATCGTCGACGATCTCGGTCTCCGCGTAATCGATCGATCCATTGAACGAGATCCCCCGGTCAGGGGTCCAGGTCAACAGCGATTCATCGAGCTGCGCGTATCCACTCTGCACGGCCAGCATGAACATCCCCATCCAGATCACTCGTTTTCCCCATATGTTTGCAATCATTGTTTCCTCCTCGTACTTAATTAGAGTATTGTGAAAATTCGTAAAGATTAACATACAATGAAGTAGAAAAGTTATTTAAATCGATTATCGTTTCGCGCCGCTCAGATCGGCGTTTTCAAAGTTGGCTTGACCGATAGCGGATGTTAGATCGGCGTTCACGAGTTTCGCTTTGCGAAAGATAGCGCGTTGAATCTCCGCGTCATGAAACGTAACGCCGGAAAAATCCGCCGCGCCAGGCCGGGAATAATAGAATTTCGCGCCGTTGCAATTCGCCTCACGCGCGATCGTTCCGACCAAGTTGGACCGCCGCAGGTTGGCGTTCTGGAGATTGGCGCCGGTCAGGTTCGCCCGTCCAAGAATCGCGAATTCACAATCCGCGCCGGATAAATCCGCGCCGTCCAGGCGGGCGCTGTCGAGATTCACCCTCTGGAGATTCGCTCCCGCCAGATTCGCTCCCCGGAAATCACAGCGAACCAAACAGGCGGACGAGAAATCGAAGCCGCCACAGTCCGCGCCGCTGAAATCTACATCCGCCAACACCCATCCCGCGAGGGATTCTCCCGCGCGGCCTCGTTCGAGAATTTTCTGTGTGAACGCGTCCCGGTCAAGAAGATGTTCCCAGCAATGCTCTTCACCCGTCAAAGCCAGCCGCCCATCCCCCGCCGCGCATTCAACAAATTGGAAATATGTATTCATGAATTTCCGCCTCCCCCACTCCACAACAATACACTCCCTTATACTTTGACCGCGCGCAAGGGATCAAATGGAATGGATGGATGAAATAATCATAATCTATATAGCGTATATCATACTATCCATTTAACAAATAGGAAACACATCGTAAATATTTAGAAATAAAGACCTTGAGTGAATAACAGGGAAAGGAGACGGTATCGGAACAATGAAAACCCTCAAACAATTGGATCCAAAACACAAAGAAGTGAATAATATGCTGCGCGTAATCGGCCCTATTGTAGCGGCGGCGGGTCTACTTTTCATGTTGGCCGGCTTTATCGATTTTTTTACCTGTGATGGGATGCCTCAATATTTCTGGTGTTTTTTTGTTGGCATGCCGATTTTCTTTGTTGGATCAGTGTTATCGAAATTCGGGTATATGGGATCGATCACCCGGTATATGGCGGGTGAAATGGCCCCAGTCGCGAAAGACACATTCAACTACATGGCGGACGGAACGCAGGAAGGAGTCAAAACCCTGGCCAAAGCGGTTGGAGAAGGCCTTTCTTCAGGATCAGGCGCCGCTGCAACCGTCATTCTCTGCCATAAATGCAACGCGGAAAACGATAAAGACGCGAAATTCTGCTCTCAATGTGGAGCGCCCATCCAAAAATCAAAACCTTGCCCCCAATGCGCAGAACTCAACGATCCAGACGCGAAATTCTGTGATAATTGCGGGAGAGCGTTTGGGTAAGAACTTGCCTTATGTATACTGAGCGCGGTTATAATCTGCGTTTCTCGTTTACCAAAAACCAGCCCATTAATAGCAAATACATGAATTGAAAAGATCTGATTATGCCCGTGCGGGCGCCCAGGGCAAGGCTTTTTTCTGCCCTGGCTACGTTCCGGAAATTATGTAGAAATACTTCTTTATATTTTTACAGTCTACACTCTCCTCAAACTGAAAAACAAGCGGATTCCATCCATACGGAAAAAGTATTCACCCAGCGATTCAAGGGCTTGACGGCGTATATCTTCATAGTGCATCTTGGACTCACGAACGCAGATTCTGGCATTCTATATACCACATCACTCCAAGGGGGAAGCGATGAAAAAGTCTATCCAATTGATCGCTATGTTTTTGATCGGCTCCTGTTTGTGTCCTAACGTCTTCGCGCAGCAAACCGCGGGAGAGGGAGAATATCACGCATGGTGGAACGAGGGTTATTTCGGACGTCCGCGCGCCAATCCGCAGGCGAAAATCCTCCCCTTGATTCAGGTCCAGGGAAACAGATTCGTCAATCCAGATGGTGAGACGGTATTGTTCCGTGGATTGTCCATCTCCGATCCCGACAAAATCGAAAACCAGGGGCATTGGTCCAAGGCGCATTTTGAACACGTAAAAGAGACCGGCGCGATGATAGTCCGTATCCCCGTTCACCCCGTCGCCTGGCGTGAACGGACACCGGGGAAATATCTGGAACTGCTCGATCAAGCGGTCCAATGGTGTACGGAATTAGAGATGTACATCATCATCGATTGGCATTCGATCGGTAATTTGAAAATGGAACTGTTCCAAAATCCCATGTACGACACGACACAAAAAGAAACCTATGAGTTCTGGCGCGCGATCGCACGACGTTTCCGGGGCCATAACACCGTCGCGTTTTACGAAATATTCAACGAACCATCCATCTACCGGGGACAGCTGGGCCGGGCGGCATGGGGAGAATGGAAAAAGATCAACGAAGACATCATCTATCTAATCCGCGCCTACGATCCGGAGACCATTCCACTCGTCGCGGGTTTTGATTGGGCGTACGATTTGACTCCCCTTATCCGGGAACCTCTTGATGCGCAGGGGATCGGTTATGTGACACATCCATATTCACACAAACGGACGAAACCTTGGGAACCCAAATGGGAAGAAGATTTTGGATTCGCCGCGGACCGCTATCCTGTATTCGCGACGGAATTCGGTTTTGGGCTTCGTGGTGAAGACACTGTGGATGAAGACCATTATGGGAATGTGATTCTCAAATACCTGGAAGGAAAAGGGATCAGCTGGTGCGCCTGGGTCTATGATCCGGAATGGTATCCCCGTATGCTTGAATCGTGGGACACATATAAACTGACGGGAAGCGGAGAGTTTTTCAAAAACGCGATGCGACACCCGCTGGGAAAATGATAAATAGGGCTCACACTGCATGTGATTACGTAAAGTTTCATATTACTCTCATTTCATGTAATATTATGCAATAATGTTCGCACGGGTACCCAGGGCAAGGCTTTTTTCTGCCCTGGCTACGTTCCGGAAATTATGCAAGGGGAGAAAAAAGCCTTCCCCTTGCTACCCAGCTGATTGATATATACTCTGTGGGATCGTAATCTTCGTTTCTCATTACCAGAAACAAGCCCATTGAAAAGCTTCAGATTATGCCCGCGTTCAGTATAAATAGGAATATATAAACCATGAAACGGCGGACATTTCTTCACTCATTGAACCTTCTCGCGCTCTCAAGCGCTATTCATGGGAAAGCTATATACGCGCAAGATTCGCGGGATGGCAAAATCGTTACCGTTCTCGGTCCCATCGATCCAGCTGCGTTAGGAACAACCCTTCCACATGAACATGTGTTAGTCGATTTCATCGGCGCGGATCAGATCTCCGAAGGCCGGTACGACCGGGATGAAGCGTTCGATGTCATCCTCCCGTATTTGAACGAAGCGAAAGGGCATGGCCTTCGCGCGCTCTTTGAATGCACACCCGCTTATTTGGGACGCGATCCTATTCTCCTGCGGCGCCTGGCTAAAGCGTCCGGACTGCATCTGGTAACAAACACGGGCTATTACGCCGCGATGAAGGAGAAATTCATGCCCGCGCACGCCCACAAAGAGACGGCGGATCAACTGGCGGCGCGTTGGATTCAGGAATGGGAAAAAGGGATTGAAAACACGGGCGTATTCCCCGGTTTCATCAAAATCGGCGTAGAAACGAAACCGCTGTCCATCATGGACAAAAAACTGGTCCACGCCGCCGCGAAAACCAGCCGCGCGACAGGAATGACCATCGCGGCCCACACCGGCAACGCCGCCGCGATGGAGGAACTAGAGATTCTCGAAGAAGAAGGCGTCCATCCCAGCGCCTGGATCTGGGTTCACGCCAATCGAGGAGATCAAAAAGACGTGCGGCGCGCCGCGGAAAAAGGCGCTTGGATCTCCTTCGATAAAATATCTCCACAATCAATCGCCGACCATGTCAATTTGGTGAAAGACATGAAAGATGACGGCTATCTCAGCCGTGTGATGATTTCACACGACGCGGGATGGTACACACCAGGGGAGCCCCGTGGAGGAAATTATAGGGGCTACAACACCGTTTTTGAAGAATTCATTCCGGCTCTGAAAAGCGCTGGTTTAAGTGAGGAAGACATTCACCAGATCATGGTAACCACACCCGCCAACGCGTTCACGATCCACAAACAGCTCCATCCCACCGGTACCAAAAAAGATCTATAGTGTGACGGCGCCGGATTTCTCGGTTTAATCTGTATTAATCCAGTCCGATCAGCTGTCCCGGTTGAAGACAAAACCAAGCACGTTCGTTCCGGCAAGGGCGACGCGCTTGAATTCATCCCAACTGCGGATGCGTTTCACCCAACGCCAAAGATAACTTGGCCGCAGGTAAAACTTCCGGTAGATGCGCCGGATGATTTTCCCCATATCCTCGTTGGAGAGATCGGTGAAGAATTGATTGAAGAACGCGTCGGTATGCAGGCGGCTGATGTCCATCATGCTGCCGTCTCCAATTTCCGGATGCGCGGCTTTCACTTCCTCAAACAACGGCGTTCCTGGATAGGGAGTCGTAATCCCAAATGTAATGACCGTCGGTTCGATTTCGAGGATAAATTTGATCGTTCGTTCAATGGTTTCCTTCGTTTCGCCGGGGCTGCCGACCATGCAATGCGCGTGAGTGTCGATGTCGAATTCGTGACACCATTGGAACGCCTTCCGCGTCTCATCGACTGTGATGTTCTTGTTCACATTATCGAGAATTTCCTGTGCGCCGGATTCCACGCCAAACCGTATCAAATGACAACCGGCTTCTTTCATTACTTTCAGCATATCCGGATCGACGTTATTGACGCGGGAACTGCAGATCCACGTCAGATCCAGTTTCCGTTCTTTGATCCGTTCGCAGATTTCGAAGACGCGTTTTTTAGACGCGGTAAACAATTCGTCGCGGAAAAAGATTTCCCGATATCCGAGATTCTGGCAAATTTCCATCTCCCGAACAACTTTTTCCGCGCTGATGAAACGCACTTTGTTCCCATAGAAAACGGGTGAGGTGCAATACGTGCACCGGGCCGTGCAGCCCCGTGTCGTGAACATGGTCGTAAAGGGCATCCGTTTTACGACAGGATTGAAATAATCAATATTTTGTGGAAGCATGGAACGATCGGCGATGGGCAGATCGTCCAGATTTGGGATCAACGCGGCGGGCGGATTGAGAACCACCTCCCCGTTCTCATCGGTATATCCAATCCCTTTTACGTCTTTATACGCTCCATCCCCTTTCTCCAACGCGTTCACCAGTTCGACCAAGACGGCTTCCTGTTCGCGTTGAACGGCGAAATCGATTCCCTTGCGGGCGAGGGTGGATTGTGGCATAAAAGTGGGCTGCGATCCGGTCACGATCGTTTTCATGCCCGGATTCACGGATTTGAGTTCATCCAAGATTTCCGAATCTTCGATCACCGTCATCGTCGAGGTCAACATCTGGCAGATATCGTACTTTTCCCGCTTGAAATCTTCTTTGATTTCATCGATCGACATTTGAAGCCCCGCTCCATCCAACAGGCTGGAATCGTGACCGGCCTCTTTCAACACCGTCGCGACAAGACACTGAGAAACAGGCGGAAATTGAATCCCCGCGATCCGCTTCCCTTTACACCAGCATCCATACACCAGATCGCGCGCGACATTTTTGCTATGCTTGCTTGGAGGGATTAAAGTAACAATTTTCATTACAGTTATACGCCTTTAGAAACGTGATCCCCGGCTCTGGCAGGTGATCGCGTTTAGGTTCACCGTTTATATGAAAATGAATTTTATAAACTTGCTCGTTCGAGATTTCTATCACAATTCATTTTCATTTGCAGTTATGATCTCAAATCATGATGGTTAAATTGAATTGATAATGATATACGTAAATCGAACGGTTCCGTCACATAAAAATCACGATTATTTTCTCCAAATGGGAAAATAATATCATCGAAATGGGAAATCTTTTCCATTTATTAAAATCAGAAAGCTGATCCTATATACCCATGATTACACTACTTCGAGAAAAAGACAAGGGAGGGTGTCAAAAAGATGGAACGTTTGATCCACAGAAAGGGTACTCCTTAGCTATAGGAAAAGAATGTAGTAATGTTTTCACCAAAAGAACCGGCGCTCAATCCTGTCTCGAACGGCCCTGGGCGACGATCAAATCCGCCAATAATCCCATACACCCGATCAAAACCCCCGCGAGAACGAGAATAATATCGCCCTCCTGCAACGTGCCTTGTTCCGAAACAAAATCCATGATCCCCCGGACGCAGCCGATCAGAAACAACATCAATCCAACCGGCATAAAAACACGTAGCGGATTGAAATACATCACCATACGTATAACGGTAGAAAGGTATTTTCCCGTATCTTTGATAGGATGAAATTTCGATTTCCCGATCCGCTTGTGATATTTTGATGGGATCCACTTCACTGCGTAACCGTTGCAGAGAAAAGCCAGTGTCATTGTCGTAACGCATGAAAAACCATCCGGGATCACCCAAAGATATTTCATCATCACACTGCGTTTAAACGCTTTCAAGCCCGTATTCAAATCAGGAATTCGTTGTCCGGATAAATAAATCGCCAACCGGCGAATCAACCATTTCGCAGGCACGCGAAGTAATTTCATCGTCCCTTCCTCGGACAACCTCTCACCGTTCACTTGGTCCCATTCGGGTAACAATTCCAACATTTTCGGGATATCGGCGGCGGTGTACGTTCCATCAGCGTCCAGCATGACGATCAGTTCACCTCTCGCTTCCCGGATTCCCGTTTTCCGGGCGGCGCCGGAACCGCCGTTGATTTGGCGTTTAACGATTCGTACGTTTTTTTCCTGCGCGATGGATACGGTCGCGTCTTGGGAACAGTCATCCACCACGAGGATTTCGTAGGCGTAGTCCGTCGAATTCATCGCGGTCCGCACTTCATCGATCACAGGCCCAATCGCGTCTTCCTCATTGAATGTGGGAAGAACAACGCTGACTTCGACTGGATTTTGGTCATTCGAATGTTCAGGCATAATCATTTATCTCCAATTAGCATTGTGCGGCGCGCAGAAAGAAGTTCAAGATCAGGAAGAGCAGGTTTTTCAGTTTTTTATTCTATCCACTTCAACGGCAAAACACATGCAAGATGAAACGCAGTGTAATCTTATATGTAACGCCTCGATCAATTCCAATCATTTTGCGGACATTGTTTTTCCACCAGTTTTTCTCCATTTCGTTGTACTTGTATATAAAAATACTCTGGATAGCGTTATACTAGAATCTTCAAAGGATACAGTCGAATTCATCTTTTATATGCGCTTTACTTATAGTTTGTAGAGAGTTTTTTTTCGAGTGAACACGCTAGAAAGGAATCCAAAATGGAAAAAAAAGAAACCCGCCGTGAATTTGTCAAAAATACCGCCACCGCTGGATTGGGCATCGCGGCAATGAGTCAAATCGCGCCTTCTTCGGTTTTAGGCGCAAACGACCGCCTGCGTATTGGAGGCATTGGAACGGGTGACCGTGGCACAGACCGCCTGCGCACCGCCAAGCGGCTCGGTTGTGAGATTGTCGCTCTATCGGACGTCAATGAAGCGATGTTGGACCGCTGTGATGAACGGTTGGATCAAAAAACAAAACGGTACGTTGATTATGGCGATTTATTGGCCCGTGATGACATTGATGGAGTCGTTGTCGCCGCGCCCGATCATTGGCACCACAATATGTTCCTTGACACCCTTAAGGCGAAAAAAGACGTTTACATCGAAAAACCTCTCTCCCGCACGATTGAAGAAGGCCAAAACATGGTCAAAATCGCCAACGCTTCCAATCAAATCGTCCAAGTGGGCAACCACCGCCGCAGCGGGAAACATTGGGCGATCGCTCATGAAATCGTCGCATCCGGCGCCATCGGCGCGATCCGCTACGTGCGCGCCTGGGATTGCCGGTACCGGTTGATCGACCCCTACCAGAGACGCGCGGAAGACAAGAATCTCTATAATCCGGAACGAATCGACTGGCAACGCTTTTTAGGAAACGCCCCATCCCGCCCATTCGACGCGGAACGATGTTCGGCTTGGCGCTGGTTTTGGGATTACGCGGGAGGGTTAATGACGGATATCGGCCCTCACATGCTCGACGTCGCGATGTGGATCACCGAATGCCCCGGCCCCAAGCGAGTGGTCTGCAATGGTGGCAATTACCACTATCCCCGCTGGGAAACGCCCGACAACGTTCACGCCATCCTGGACTGCTCCACTTACTCCATTGTCTTTGACGTGCAGTTCATGAATGGTTTCGAAGGCGACGGCGCCGCTTTCTACGGTGAAAAAGGAAGCGTCATTCAAGAGCGCGACGGGATGTTCCGGCAGTATGACACCGACAACAAAGTCGTGAAAGAATGGAAATACGGTGATGAGGGAACCGCTCATATGCAGAACTTCATGGACTGCATCCGGTCGCGGAAAACCGCCAATTCCCCAGCGGATATCGCCCACCGGGTTATCGCTGGCGCGCATTTAGCTAATATCTCCTATCAGACCGGCAAACGAATCGGCTGGGATCCTCACAAAGAGAAGATTATTTAACTGCAGGAGTTATGAAACCTTATTCCTCATCCGATTGAAGGGTGTTTTGTAATTCCGTGATCCCTTCCATGAGAGTATTGATATCGTCTTTGATCGATGTATGGATCGTGACCAAGCTCAATTGGATATGGGCGGCGGCTTTGACGACGGTGTCGATGATTTCCTCATGCGGATCTCCATGCCGGAGTTGTTCGATCGCTTCTTCAAGATTTTCTAAAATCATTTTGTTGGTTTCGTACATTTCCGAAAGAGAAGAAAACGACCGGGAAAAAAAGAGCGGGGATAAATTTTCTTCGTTGACTTTTTCGGAGATCGACTGAATTTCATTTAACATTCCATCCAACATTCTATCACGAAGGAAACGCACTTTAGCCATAATAAATGTCTCCCATTCTCATAGTCTCAAGAAATTAATACAATCAAAAAGTTGAAATTCGCTTCTTTATTGTACTCAATTTAATCATTGAAGAATACTCTATTCTTTGGATTTACGTTAAAAAAAGCATATAAACTATCACGATCGAGATCACAACTGCAAATGAAAATGAGTTGCGGGAGTAAATACAAACGAGAATGTTTTCGAAACTCATTTTCATATAAAAGGCAAAAAAAGTCCAATGGAAAATACTACGATACAGCCGATAAAAAATATTATCTTCGATCTTGGCGGTGTGCTGATCACCTTCGATCCTCCTGGATTCATCGAAAAAGTGATCGAGCCCGCTGAAGTTCAATCCCGCTGTCACACACTGATCTTTAAAGGCCCTGAATGGATCGGTATGGATCGCGGGCAACTGACCGCCGAACAGGCCAAACAAGGGATGATCGAACGCGATCCGGAAATGCGGCCCCAAGTGGAGCGCTTTTTCCAAACCTGGTTCGACATGTTTCATACCATCGATGAAACAGTTCCCATTCTGGAAGAACTGCGCGCAAAAGGATTTCATTTGTATATCCTTTCCAACTATATACGCGAGTGTTATGTATACGTCCGGAAAAAGTTCCGTTTCTTCGACTACTTTGAAGGTGAAGTAATCTCTTCCCACGAAGGATACGCCAAACCCGAAAAAGAGATCTACGAGTGTCTACTACAGAAATACAACTTAAAAGCGGAAGAATGTCTCTTCACCGACGATATGGAGGTCAATGTAGAAGGCGCGCGAGCGGTGGGAATCAACACGATCCGCTTCCAATCCGCACAGCAGTTTCGTGAGGAATTGAAAAAAAGGGGGATACTTTGATTCATTGACGGAAATGAAATAGTTGGGGCGCCAAACACAAAAGAAAGGAATGAGTCATGGAAAAAAGCAAACAAAAGAAGTTGGAACAAGCGGGCTGGAAAGTGGGTGACATTAAGGATTTTCTTAGACTATCGGATGAAGAAAGCGCTCTGATTGCTAAAACACAAACTCGTACAGCTCGTTCGAGAAACCAGGGCCAATCAAAACATGACTCAACACGCATTAGCGAAGATCCTTCACTCAAGCCAGTCCCGCATAGCGAAGATTGAAAACAGTTCTCCGGATGTTTCTATCGATCTGATCATGCGGGCGTTATTCGCAATGGGGGTAACAAATAAGGAGTTGGGGAAAGCGATCATTTCATCTTAACTATCCTATCAATCATCGATTCGGCGTAATCCGCGCTTCGTACCAAAGCGCGTGATCGCTGGTTGTGTCTCCTTGGGGGCCGGGGCCTGTTTCGAAGGTGAACGAAAGCAGGTGGCGTGAATGTTCGCTCAGGTCAATCTTGCGAATTCTCCAGGTCCGGTCTTCAGGACGTTCCTGCGGACGAAGCGCATCTTCAAAGAGTAAAAACCGTTTCCCCAGCGCGTGATTTCTCATGTAGAGCCGGTAATCCACACCATCGCTGCGATCCACAGCGTTAGGATGGATTCCATACTTAACTACAAGCGATTGATCGAATCCAATCCGAACCGGTGGGATTTCGATACGGTCCACACCCATGCCCGGATGCTGCAACACGGAGTAATAGACCAATCCATCGAGATTGATTTTCATCGTCTCGTTGTATCCATCCGGATGTAGATTCCGCTGCAACTCCCCTGCGAGCGCGCGAGTCAAATCGGTTGTCCACAACGTCTCTGAATAGAGACGCAAGTCTCCCCACTGGAGATCGTGCCCGGTATACGAAAACGTCAGATATTCAGGCCGTGATCCGGCGTAAATCCAAAACTCCTGCCAGCGTTTGCCTCCCGATTGTGGAACTACTGTGATTCGGCCGAGTTCCGTTTTATTCTGGTTGCGGACCGTCACACGGACAGGTTTGCCGCTGTGGACATTATGTCCCAATACCCATCCATGCAGCCAGCGCCGTCCTTCTTTCCGAATGGGGGACAAGTCAATATGGAGCGCGGATTCTCCAGGCGGGATGACGGCGCCGATGTGTATTTCAACTCCATCATCCATGATTTTTTTCGGTGGAGAGTCGCCATCAGGAGTATGCAGCAGCCCCATGAGTGAAACATGAGGCGACCAGAGCGATTCCCAAAGCTGTGTGCCCGTCTGTTCGTAGACTTTGGTATAGGATTTATTCAACCGTTCGTACAACGGCACGGCGTCAGACGAACGCATTGTGAAAGCGGTTTTGGAATCTCGCTGCGTAATCGCGACGAATTCAGGCCGGTAACGAATCAAAAATTTATCGGGGAGTGAGACTTTCACCGCATGATAGAAAAAAGCGGTTTCACATCCCGCATAGTAACCCATCGGATCCACACGATTTGTGTACAACAGGGGGCCGCCCATCGCCGATCGTCTCTCCTCTTGCAAACAATCCGTCGCGGCGGAACAAATCCGGCCAAGTTGAACTGACGTGAGTAATGGCGTTGTCGTTCGCAGGAAATACGTAACAGGAAGGGAAAACACAAGTAGAATGATTGTAAGAATGACCGCTCCCTGCCACCGCAGTCGATCGAGTATCAGGCCATACGCCACACAAAACAACGGAGTGAAATAAAAAAGACACCAGAAGTGATTCTGCGATCCACGCGAGAAAATCGCGAGATAGGCGAATGAAAAAGAAGCGAACACAACACACCAATGATGCAGCCCTTCCCGGTATTTTTTAGCGTATACAACCCATCCACACCACACCAGAGTTGTCAACGCGAGCGCAGGAGAGCCATAGTGAAAAACACGTTCCACCAGTGACGTCCACCATCTCCAATCGGAAAGTATTGGAGGCAGCCGGTACCCGGCGCTGGGCAGAAAGGTTCCCGATTGGACTGTGGCGTGATGCAGAAAAGTATCCAAGAATCCGATGGAATAGAGAGCGATCGCATACCCGATACTTGCTGTCAAAGCCAATCCCCAAACCAGGTAGACCGGCCGGTAATACGCCTTGCTTACATCCCGCCGGAACCAGGCAAAAACAAAGAGACATCCCGCAAAAAGGGGATAAGGCCAATCCAGAAGTGTACCCGCCACGGCCAACAATCCCAAACCAATAAACCGGCTCCAGCGGAAAGAATGATTCAATTCTTCAACCAAAACCGCGGTCCAAATCACACAGGCCACGACGAGTGGTTCAAAATTAACAACTCTGCCGGAAAAGAAAAACAAGGGAGCGAACGCGTACGCCATCACAACCGCTAACCGCCCATCCGCTGATATCTTTCCGTGTGTCAAACGCCAAAGCCCCCAAAAAGAAAGAATAAACGAGGCGAGTGGCACAATCCGGCTCGTTTGTTCAGAATCACCGAAGATCCAATAGAGAAACGCGAGGATAAGTTGCAGCAACGGTGGATGAATAGGATTGTAATTCGGTTCGGGATCTAAAAATGTAATCGTTGAAATCCCATGCGTTTCCGAAAGACCGGGTTGGAGATGATGCCGTGCGATCATTTCTTGAAAACCGGTTTCATACGCAAGCATGTAGGGATCTCCAAATCGCCACAACTGCCCTGCGAGAGCGGCGCCAAAAACCAGGATCAACGCGGCTTTCCGCCACGATGACATATGGTTTCGATCCCGATCGCTTTCACCGGTTCGCAACAATCGAATCAATACATTCTTCACGTCAAATCCTTTTCTGACAACGATGGTCAATCATTGGATGGAGGCGCGAAATTTCTCGGTTGTGGGATTTCAGAGGTGGGAATTGGGGCGTCTTTCAGCGCGTTATTCAGGGCATCTTGTTTTTCAGCGACTTGCGCGTTCAGTTCTTCCAAGGCGGATTTTGTTTTTTCCATATTCGCAAGATTAAACGTCTTTTTCTGTGCGATGTCTTCCTGCTGAATCTTCAATTCACTCAAATCCTTCATGAGATAATAGCCGGAGATAGCAAGCGTTACAACTAAAAAGAATAGCGCGGCCATTGAAAACTGAAGGACCAGCGAGAGCAGCATAAAGACTCCCCCCACAATCCCCAGCAGAACGGAATTAATTCCAGGGATTACACTGGGCTTCAAGGAGGCGTTCTGAAACTCAAGCGTCTCCAACCGTTCGTTCATATCACTTCGTTTTCGCTTCAGGGATTCGATCTCTTCTTTCAGAGCCTCCGCATCAACAGCGGGTTCCCCCGGGCCGCCTTCTCGATTGACTTGCCGCTGCGCTTCTTCAATCAATGTATCAAGTTGATCGACATTATAACGGGTTTCCCCGGCGAGAGTATTCAGCGCCTCGATAAAATCTTCTTGCGCCGCGGATTCAACGGATCTCAGAAGCCCTTCCGGAAAAGAGATCTCGCTGCGGTGCACTTGGAATGCGAGATTGAACGCTGCGCTTTTCATTTGTTATCACAGTATTGCGGGTTTTGCATTCGCACGTTGATTTAACTTATAACAATACCACAGTTTTTCGAGAAAGGCAAAAAACCAATTTTTCTTGCACGAAATGGTCAATATGGTCAATAGACGAAGATGACAATCGTTTCCTATAGATATCGGCCTTGATTCACTTTTTCTATACAACAATCCTTCCGGTTCGCCTCAAAGAATCTTTTTATCGCTTCTTCTTTTGAATTTTCAACAAATCATATTACAGCATATATATTTTATACGAAAGAAAAAAATGATAGAAAAGAGAATTGTTTCTGTCATCACTTGAGAGCATTTGTGTTTTAAGCCTATGGAATTATTAGAGTGATAAATGTTGGCGATACCATTCAATCGTTTTTTCCAAACCGGCTTCGAAACGGATCTGGGGTTCGTACCCGAGTATAGACCGGGCCTTTTCAATCGAAGCGCAGGAATGTTGAATATCACCGGGACGGGGCGGCGCAAAGACCGGCTCGATATTTTTTCCTAAGATTTCATTAATGGTTTGAACGATGTCCAAAACACTATATCGCTCACCACAAGCTACGTTGATGACCTGCCCCGGCGCTTGTTCCGCCGTCAGAGCGGCCATATTCGCCTGCACGTTATTGTCGACGTAGGTGTAATCCCGCGAGGCCGATCCATCGCCATAAATCACGGGTTGTTTATCTTGCAGCATTAGAGGAATAAATATCGCCATGACGCCGGTATAGGGGGAATCGGGATTCTGCCGGGGACCGAACACATTGAAATATCGAAGCGATACGGTTTCCAGCCCGTAGCTATGATAAAACGCTTTGCAATAATATTCCCCCGCCAGTTTCGCCGCTCCATACGGAGAAATCGGACAAGGGGACAACTCCTCATGTTTGAAAGAAACGTCCACATCCCCATACGCTGAAGACGACGCGGAATAGAGAAACCGCTTCACACCCGCGTCCCGCGAGGCGATCAACGCGTTCAGGATTCCCGTTGTATTGTGCTCGTGGCTTTCCGCTGGATTTTTTACGGAGCGGGGAACGGACGGGAGCGCGGCCTGATGCAAGACATATTCCGCGCCGATTATGGCTTGTTTTACTGCGTCCCCATCCCGCAGATCGATCTCATGCAGGGTGATCCGGTCCCGGAACGGTATTAGATTTTCACGAAGCCCCGTAACGAAATTATCAATCACATGCACTTCGTGATTCTCGGCGAGTAAGCGATCAATCAAGTGAGAACCGATGAAACCGGCGCCTCCCGTCACTACAAAAACGTGCCATCCGTAGTTCCTCACAATCAAATTTGTCTCGTTCTTTTCACGATCACATAAGTTAGGGCGATCATAAAAACGTATAATACACAGTAAAAGAAACTATAATTTTAGCCGTATGGGTAATGTTTCGTACACCCCCTATAGAAACACTTCAAGATTTAATACCAAAATGGACACATGAAAATGAGCAGCGGCAAAGCTCTATTTTAAGGGTGAAAATGGATTTAAAAGGGGCGATCCATCGAGAGAGGGTGGATGGGTGGATCGGGATCCGGATCCAGCGTCAACCGGGGGCGCTGATCGTTGGAGACTGAGGATTCTTTAGAAAACAACGCAACATTCGCGGTTCCCTGAAGAACAAACGCAAGCGTGGATTGTCCTTTCAAGAGATCCACATGCGCTGTAAAAACCGGACACACAGCGGAATCAATCACATGCTCTTGAAGCAAGGAACCTCGTTCATTCGGACCCGGCCGCGCCTGGGATTTCCCAGGGCCTGGAATTATAATGTTGATGACTCCATGTTGGATAATCACTGTCTACTGGAGGGGGATAGTGATAATCTCCTGGATCCGTCCAATCGACCGCATTCAGTCTATAGACCGCCATGGTTCCACTCGTAATAAAATCAGAAATAGTGAATTCCAGTTTGAATTCATATTTTCCAGGAGAGATAGTAAGGTTATCAAATTTAAGAACACTTATTTTAGTTACATTTCGAATCGCGAAAATATACCCATTGGAGAGCATGGGAGCCTCCTCTTTGATGTAAACTTCCCCTGATCCCGTATAGCCGTTCTCTCCTTCTTGAAAGGTATAGGTTTGCGCTTCCGCTATTCTTGTCACTAATAACGCACATAAAAAAACGATTAAATAACCTGTACGTCTTGTCGTTTCTTGATCCATTATTTTTTCTCCTTTCTTCGCAGGATGCCGGGGAATATATAGTGGAGCGTAGTCAGGAAAATCCACTCTCCCACTCATTGTAAAAACACCGCAAAAACGAGCGGATACATCCTGCGCAGGATCGTTTTTTGAAGGGAAAAAACACAATCCGGATCGATTGTAAGAATGGGCAGTTCAATCCGTGTGGCTTGGGTTCAATCCCCATTCCGAGATACAATTCCCAACATAAACCAAATCCTGGAATGATTCGTCTGGAAATGGAGATTGTTTCACTTCGTCCCTTTGTACTACTATTCCTAGTGGATGAGATCCCCTTGGAGGAAACTAGATGGAAATATCGGACCTATTCAAACTTACAGCGGAGAAGGGCGCTTCCGATCTTCTCTTAACCGCGGGCGCGCCTCCCATCCTCCGTATCCATGGAAAATTGAAACGCACGGACTACGCCGCTCTTTCTCCGAATGAAGTCAAGCGGTTGGTCTATAGCCTGTTAAATGAACAGCAACGCTTGACTTATGAGCAAAACAAGGAATTGGACCTTTCCCTTGGAATGGGCGCGCACCACCGGTTCCGTGTCAACGTGTATCTTCAGAAAGGGTGTGTGGCGGCGGCGTTCCGGCCCATCCCCAGGACAATACCGAAATTAAAAGATCTCGGCCTGCCACCGATTGTCTACGATCTGTCGTTTCTGCCTCATGGAATGATTCTAGTCACCGGCCCGACCGGCCACGGCAAATCGACGACGCTGGCTTCGATGATCGACCTGATCAATACGAACAAGCAATGCCATATTATCTCGATTGAAGATCCGATCGAATACATTCATTCCCATAAAAACAGTATCATCGATCAACGGGAGTTGGGGGGAGACACCTTGTCCTTCTCTGGAGCGTTGAAATATGTGCTGCGGCAGGATCCCGATGTGATTCTCGTCGGCGAGATGCGGGATCAGGACACAATTTCAGCGGCGTTAACCGCGGCGGAAACCGGTCACTTGGTATTGGCGACGCTGCATACAAACGACGCCGTACAAACCATTGACCGGATTATCGATGTATTTCCCGAACGCCAGCAACAGCAAGTGCGCGTCCAGCTCTCACTCACGCTGCGGGCGATTATCTCGCAGCGATTGCTTCCAAAAGCAGATGGAAATGGGCGAGTTCTGGGCCTGGAGGTTCTTAAAAACGTTCATTCTTCCGCCAATCTGATCCGTGAAGCGAAAACCCATCAGCTCTATAGCGTGATCGAGACCGGCACAAAGGAAGGCATGTCCACCATGGACGCGTCCTTAATCCATCTTACCCAAAAAGGCTTGATTACGATGGAAGAAGCGCGGATTCACATGCGCAATCCACAAGCGCTTTTAGAAGCCACCATGAACCAACCCATCGACAAAAAAACACAGACGGCCGTCAAACAACCCGAAGCCAATGGCAATAAATCAAGGCTATGGAGCCGGTCGTAGTTCATTCAAGATAAAAAACAAAACCGGGGATCATGTTGAATCAATCCCCGGTTTTTTATTGAATTAGAATTCCGCCCTACTACATTTCATCGCAGTCCTGATCGGTTGCGAATTGTGTTTCTTGCGAAGTATCGGAATCTCCTAACAGGATTTTTTTCCGTTCAGCGGCTTCATGCCGCAAGCGGTTTTCCTGTTCATCGGAACGTCTTTTCATCAAGGCTCTAACGTAGAGGTTAATTCCCAAACAAATAAGAATTCCAATTGATCCAAACAGACAAATCACTTTGGCGCAAATACCAGTAACAATGGCGGGCGATAAAAGCGGAAATAAACCAACAAAATACAACCCAAATTGTTCGGCCCATTTTCAAATGGGCGTCACCGCGAACGAAAATTCTATCCGCCCACCCAGTTGCGATAACGGCGGCGAATGCGACATACGTCGTTGACACAGGTAAACCCATCCCTGAAGCGAACGCAATCACACTTCCTGAGACAGAGGTAATAACAGCCGCCCGTAACGCGTCGTAATGTTGTAATTTATGCTTTTCCGTAAAATGAGGTTCGGGAGCCAAAGCCTCATCGGGTTTCCGTTCCTTGATGAATTGTTTGGCAAGAGTTACACACCATTTGGGCGCGTATAACCTCACGACATCCCCTTGACTGCCCGTATTCACCTCAGCGCGCGTAACACGCTGAGCGGTTCGTGTGGCCATACCCAACGCCAAGAGGACTCCGCACAAAAGAAGCAGATAGATCGAGACCGGCACTTCAGCCAACATTTTGACGTCTTCCCCTAAATGTTGAAGAATCATCAAGGAGGAGACACCGGGAGAAGCGCAATTGGCGAGATCGTTTTGACCAAATGCGATGGCTGTCGCCAACATACCTAAAACCGCCATTCCTGCAAACAGATTTTTCTGTATGATCTCCCCCCCCAATCGAAGCGCCATCCAAGAAAGAAAAGCCAATACTGCGAACACAATAGTAAGCACAGCAGGGGCTCCAAGCGCTTCAAATGTGGTTTTTTGTATAGAGGCGACGAAATCTACATGGCTCATCCCTTTGATAAGCATGAAATAGACCAGACCGGTCATAAGAAAGGCCGCGATCCAAGGCCCATGAAGACGGACTCGTTCCGTATCTTCACATTCTTGACCGATCGCCCCACGAAACGCGCGCTGGATAAAAAAGCCGATTATCCCGCTAAAAATAATCGATAGGATAATACCAAGAATCACTCGCCCGCTTGAAATCCACTGGATTGTGTCATAACCGCCGACAGCATAGCCTCCCCCAAGCAACGCGAAAACAAGAGTGGCCGTCGTCGAGACGGGCATACCATACGAGGAAAAAGAAAAAAGAAGCACAGTATTGGTAATATAAACAGCTAAATAGATTGCGAGAGCATCTGTAAGAGAAATCGTAGTGGGATCAAAGATTCCTTTCCGGGCGGTTTCCATAACCTGTGAGGATGCGACGGCGCCGAGAATTACAGCGAGTCCCGCAATCCGGACAGCCCATTTCCGCTTCATTACCCGGGCTCCAAAAACTGCGTTCACAATATTCGCCGCATCGTTCCGACCCACTTCAATCGTGTTCCAGACAAGCATAACACCGGCTATACAACCTGCGAGATAAAAAAAGATATAGGATTCATTCATAGCAGGATTCAGCTCCTATTTTCCCTTTGCCTTGTTTTCACGTACCCAAAATTACGTAATTGCGGATGAACTTCTTTCAATTGCAGGATGGAAAATTGATTGTGGTTTTTAGAAAAATAGATGAGAGAGACCCATGGCGAGTCAATCAGTGGATAACGATTTTGAAATCCTATATAAGGATTATTATTCATGTTCGATCGTTCTGCTCGTCATACCAAAGTGAGTTCGACCGGTTTTAGGGATTCCGAGATAGTTGTAGTCCTGTTTTGTTTTTTCATTAAACATGGCGCATTGCTGCAAAGCCTTCTATCCAGTGCTGACCCCGGACGTTAAATGAAACTCAAGCCAATTTTATATACAATAAGTTTCTCAACAACTAGATCAATATTTCCTTTTTTTTCTGGCTTTTAAACGTTTCATTTTATAACGAAAAAACATTAATTTTATTTATTTTTCAATGTTAACATACAATTTACAGACTCGATCGAAAACCTCAAGCCGTTCAGCATGGATTAACAATTCTCTAACAATACATAAAATAACATAGAAAAGACCGGCCCAAGCTCCGCCTGGTTACCGGTCTTAAAGTTACCGAAGGTTGGTCAGTTAGCTCCGCCAACATAAACCTTCGTCAATTCCGAAGGCTGTTTCGGTCACCTCGGCAGTTCACTCGAAATATCCTGTCGAAGTTCCTGTCAACCTTCTCTACAGCACCCAGGCTATTTATTTACAAATCGTGTGCCAATTCAGTTTTGAAATAGAAATCCAGGGTTAATTGACAACAAAAAGCATATAAAACACTGATTTAAAAGAGTTTAAAAAATAACAACATAAAAAGCGGCCAGATTGAACTTACGAAAAAGAGAACGAATAGAAAAGTGATAAGTAGGAATTTTTTACCTAATGGACAAACCATACCGGAATGAATCGTCTACAGAGACCTACGCGATTTCTTATTACTCGGTATCCGATCCAGCGGCGACAACAACACCTTCCTGGATTTCATATTCGTCATACGCGTATCCCGGTTTTAAAACACGAGTGATACAACCGGGTTTCACGGTATCCGAAGATTCCTGTCCAGAACAATGAACATACTCCGGATCAACTTTATCACCGACAACCGCCGTCCGGCGCAGCGGCATTTTATCAACCGCGGCGGAAAACAGATCGGCGGACTGACTCATCGGCTTATGGATGAAGATAAAACTGTTCTTTAAAACGCCTAAATCCCCTTCTTCGACCTTTTTGTCCATGAAAAGCATCGTCTCAAGGAAAAGATCGAACCGTGTCAATAGATCCGCCATCCGGTCTTCCCTGATCGAAACGGTGTCAGCGCCTCTGTAAGAATAAACCTGGTAGGAGAGCGTCTCCTGTCCATACGGGAATTCCTGCAAGCGGCCCAACCGGCCGGGATGTTCTCCCGATTCTTCCATAACAATCTCCTGCGCCGAAGAGAGAAACCGTATCAGATGATTATGACATTTCTCAATTGCTGTGCCGATATCTCCTGAGACTGTCGCCGTGTACCGCTCAAACGGTTCCAAGGCGCGGGAAAAGGCGGGATCCATCCCCCGTGGAAGGGGAGCGACCAGATCAGTCATGGTTCGCCAACTCTCAGCGGGCACATATAAATCTCTAAGGCTTTGGGACATCTTGAATATTCTCCTCTTTTATTTCAGAAAATCCGGGGCCGCGGGTTTCTTCCTCAGCGGCGCCCCGGTTCGAAAAAGTCTGATAGATCCACTTGCCAGAATCGGTCAGAGACGCGATGCCGATCCAACTATAAAGGATTAAAAATGGTTCTATCGGCATTCGAAACCGGGTGCGGGCGAAATAGATTAAACAAATAAAAGTATAGAGAATGATAATAGAGATCAAATGCCCATGACGGAACCGATGAAGGAACGCGTAAACGAATCCCGCAAAGGCCATCAACAAAAGAAACGGATTCCACCGGAAAACAGGCCATCGAATCCCGCTGGGGAAATTCAATCCCCTCGTCTGGTTGGTGATGTATTCCTCCCAGGGCCAAGGTTCTATGTCCATTAGATACAGAAAATAGAGTTTCATGATTGAATGGCGTATGAGAAGCGATGGATGCTGTATAATATTCTCTACCCCCAGCTGGAAGAAATACCGGTCTTCCAGCGCCTCATCGGCGCCAAATTGTTCTTTGAATTCCCGGCGGATTTCTTCTTTCTCTCCCGTGTAGAAATAATCATAGTTTGGATGATGTCCGATATAGAAATTGACGCCCGAATTGGTCGTGATAAAAACAAAATGGCCCAGTTGAATTGTATTCCGCACACTCCAAGGAATAATGGGGAGCAGCCAGAGAAACAAAGGAATCCAGATCGCTGCGCGCCAGCGTTCTTTTGGAATGACCCATAATGTCTTAAAGACGAGAATGGGAAGAAAAACCAACGCCATTGGCCGGATTAAAACCAAAAGCCCAAGCAGAAGCGAAGCAAGATATAAATAGATGGTTTTTCCGGATGGCGCGCATCGCATCAGGAGCCACGCCCATACAAGAAGGAGAAAAATAAATAGGGTTTCCGTCATCAGAATCGCGCTGAAGAAGATTTGATCCGCGAACCAGGCAAAAGTTAATCCCGCGCCAAAGGGAATCCAGATCGAGCGGGACCACCATGTAAGCGGTGTGTTTTTACGGGCGTTTCTGAGCAGTCTATGCGCGATGAGATACAATAAAACCGCGGAAGCCGAGCTGAGAATCGATTGAATCACACGGATTGAAAACAGATAGTTATCGGGAAAGCACTTCATACACGTGGCGATGAAAAGAGGATACAACGGCGCCCGATACGCGAGCCGGCCCGGTTCCATGGCTAAGAGCGTATGTCTTAGATAATTGAATGCGCATAGATAATAATCTTCCATATCCGAAAAGGGCGGTGGATGTTGAACCCACGCCCATAGCAACCGTGGAATCAGGGCGAGGCCAAAAAGCAAGACGCCCAATCCCCACAAAAGGACCACGGGGCGGTCAATCTCCGTTGATAGCGAAAAACGTTTCATATTATCTAGTATTAAGTTGAAGGTTTTCCCCGTTCATCGTCGGTCTCCAGTCTAAACCTCTTACCCATTCGATTCTAGGAAACCGTTCTTTTGATAGAGCAATCTCAAAACTTTCCTCAAGGTCTATCGTTTTATTATTTTGGGGGCTGAATGTGCGAAAAGGAGAGAGAATGATGTGGAAAATGGCAATCGGAATCGTTTTGGCTTTTTACGCCGCGTCTGATGATGAGCGTATCCTATCCATTTTTGGATGGGCGCCGCAGTTGGAAACTAACGAAGATCGCGAAGAGACCGTTATCAAAACTGAATCACTGAAAGTCTATACAATCCAATATACACCGCGCCGTTCCGAAGGAAAAAGTGTTAAATCTCGACAAGCGCCACGGCGGTTTCAACCATACACGCTTCCTCCGGATGTGATCATTCAAAGACCGTGGGAGAAATTCCTTCCACCTCGCTGTTCCATTCGAGTTCAGAAGCCGGATCCATCGATGGATTATTCCATCAATCTCAATCCACCGCCTCCGAATTACCAAGGATCTATCCGTTTGAATCCTGGCCATTCCAGCAAGAATCAAACTCAATAATCATTTTTTCTCTCCGTCTTTGCATACGAGTGAAGATTCGAGCAGATTGGTGATTTGGGCGTATATGTCATGAAAGATTTGGATAGATTGACCGAATGGATCTTGTATTTCAAAAGAACCTACATTGTGAAGGCGCCCAAGATAATGTATTTTTGATGCGGCGTATGGATACGAACGCTTTAAAACGGAATGATTTTCTCTATCAAAAACGAAGATGATATCCGCGCGTTGTATCATCGAATCCGAAAGCGTCTTTGAACGATGAGACCGCATGTCAACTTGGAAATCCTCAGCCGCTTGGATGGCTTCTATTGGACAGGAGCGTTCACTGATGGGATAATACCCCGCAGAAAAGAACTCTTTCTCTCCCTGCCAAAGCGAGTCCGCGTAATACTGAGCAAATGGGCTTCGGCAAATATTTCCCTTACAAACGAATAAAACCGAACGGGCATTCTGAAAATTCTTGATTATTGTTTTCATCTTTCTCGATCGGACCGGTTTCCATTGAGACACTTTGAAACAACCCCGGTTGAACAATTCAGACGCGCAATGTTGAAAAAACTGCCTGAATTCAACAATGGCCGGCCATAGATCATCCCACACCCACGTATCGCTGGATTCTTTGAATTGAAGAAGATGAAACCATTCCATGAACGATTGGATTACTGGAGAATGATTCAAGGTTCGATCGCTCCGATCCGCGCGGAGATTTTGAACCATCCATCGGAAATCAAGAATCCAGTTACGGCAATAGCGGTGAATCGGATATTCGGTTGGAAAAGAATTTCTATTACGAACAAGCATTTCATAGAGGAAAAAAGGAAAATCGATACCGCAAGAGACCGCGAGTGGAAGCGATCCCCAAAAACGGGCGTTGATTTCGACAAAAATCCACTCGCCTGTGGTCAGGTTTTTGCGGAATTCAATCATGGCGGCCCCAGTATAGTTCAACTCTCGAATAATACTTTCCGCCGCTCTTCTAAGATCGGGATCAATCGGAACACTCATTCGATACGAACTGCCACCGCCATGCAGCGGTTCATGAACGCGTTGATGTTGAAACGCGGTTCGAACCTCTCCATCCTTTGATAAAATCTCAATCCCTACACCTGTGCCGAAAAAAAATTCCTGCGCTAACAAAGGAAACATATCCCGCCGATTCGCGATCCATTGGACCGCCTCGGCCACATCGAACGCGCGGCCCACCGTATTCCGCCGCCAGAGAGCCTGTTTCGACACCGAGAAACCGGGTTTAATCACAATTGGAAAACGAAGAGATTCAATGCGTTCACGCGCGGTGTCAGGATTATCAAGAATTACACTCTTGGGCGCGGGAATGGAAAGGCGGCTGATGAATGTATGGGTTTGGCACTTATTAAAAAGCAGATCATAGTTTTGCTCTTCCGGAATCGCCATCCGGCACAAAGGTTCGATGCGCCTGCGGTTTTCATGCAGCGGGATAATGAAGGAATCAGCGCATGGAATCAGTAAATCATACCGTTCAGCGGTTAGAATACGGATGAGTTTCTCGATCCATTCCTCATCCTGACCGATCCGATATTCCGGGAGAATATGAATCTGAGTGATGTATTTTGAGTGGCTGGCAGGATCCGATTCCCGGCAACCAACGCTATGTACTTGTATGCCTTTCCGGCCTAAGGAGCGCGCGACTGTTAAAAAACTGCGAGTATCGGCGCCGAATACAAGGACTCTGCCGGTAACATCAGAGGAAACGTTTTGATTACTCATGTAGCGCCTTTGTAGATGAACGCTGGACAAAGAAGTGATAAAAATCTGTTAGCCCCGCTCCTGTATAGTTCTTCGATGCGGTTTCAAATAGAATTTCCAGATTTTCATACAATTTATCTATACTCTCCCGATCTGGAAATGTTGGGCTGCCGCCGGGCATAAATTCAGATGAATGCAACATAAATTCGACGCAACTTCGCTTTTCATGCAATGCGCGTTGGACAATAGCCAGCATCGCATTCAGATTGTTTGTACCCGGACGAAGCCAGGACATTCGCAATAATCTATTCATCACTCGCCGAAGAAGAGAAATGTTTGGCGCCAGCTTTCGTATTGGTTCAAGCCAAACCCATTTTGTCGATATAATCGTCATGGGAACTTCGAGCAGTTTTGAGTTACCGGGTTGTTGTATGTTGTTGAGATCGAGAAAATATGGCTCTTCTAAAAAATGGGTATAATCCGTCCCTCCATTTTGTTCTGGATCCCCCCGCACATCCCGCCAGGAAATATGCGGCGTGACGGAACAGTCAACCAGATATCCTTTCTCCTCCAGGATCGAGATATAGAATTCATTCAACGCCCACCGGCCGGAACGGTGACTGGTCATTTTTATCCCGAATGTGTCTTCCAATAACTGGGTCAAGTAATCAATCTTGTCTCGTATGATTTGTGGTGGATACTCGGTTAAATAGGGGAGATATTGATAATCATCATCCGTCAGCGCTTGAATCGGGGGTGAATTCCAAGCATGCAGGTGCATCCCGATTTCCCCCACTTTTCTCTGTATGACATCCCGGCCAAATTCTTGAAAGACAGGGTCGATGGCCATTTCATAATTGGTTAAATACGTTGGTTTGAATCCATAGTGATCACAGAGTGATTGGAACCGGGGAAGGAATGAAGCGTTTTGTGTGGTTATATTTTTTGGACTGGTCCAAAGGTTATCCCCTTCCGTATCAATGGTTATCAAAAAGAAAGGTGGTTGTTGATCTTTCGTGCCATGCATTTGACTGCGCGCCCCCCCTCATTTTCCTTTGCGCGTTGCGATCTCAATTATGATGGATTGTATATATTACATAGAGGTGGACCAAAGTCAACAATATGATTCCCACCTAACCAATCATGATAGATTGACGATGAGTTGCACTTCCCCACGGGGCAGGCGAAGTTCTTCAGCGATTTTTTCAAGCGGCCAGCCTTGGCGGTGGAGTTCGATAATGCGGTCTTTTTCTTTATGCTTGGAAAAACCCTGTTTAGGGGCGAGAGGGACGATACGAGCTGGAGGCTTTCCAGACTCAACCGGAGGAGGATCAATTTCCATCAGTTTCATTTCCATGCGTTCGCACATCGTTTGAATCGCCTGGGTTTGCACGCGCATTCGCTTCAGTTGAGATTCGGTGTAAATCTCAACGTTTTCGACTAAATCCTGCATAAACGTTTGTAAATGATGTAGATCTTTGACGGAAAGAGTCCCCGGTTTGGGGGGGCTGTGCTCGAATTCCCGCTCGACTTTAGTCAACCGGGTTTTCAACTGGAGCAACCAAGACACCAGTCCTATGTTGAGGAGAATCAACAAGAATTCAATAATCGACATCACTGCCCTCAACCGAAAAAATCGGAATGAAATCTATAGAAAATAAAGATAAAATTGGTTCATCCGGTAAGTAAATACGTAAAGTAAAAAATATTCTCTTTCCATGGAAGTTTGTGTATCCATGTTCACCTATCAGTATGTCCCTCCGGGACAAAAGAAAATAGCCCAGGGTTTTAACCCTGGGGATAGAGGCATGTGCTTTCTCGTTATTAGCAGCATTTACAAATAGTACTCACTTACCAAATGAGCCATAAAATATACGTTACGCCTGAATATCCAGGATATGTCCATGAACGCCGTCGCTGGCGCGAGGCTGGGTTTGTGTTTTCTCTTTTTCATCCCGCCGCGCGGCCCGGCGGCGGGGGAGTTTTCTTTTGGAACCGGTGTCCCCGCGTTCCGTGTCTTCTTCGTTGATGCGGTCTTTCTCGCTCTGTTCCTTCGTTTCCCGGACAGAGCGCTGCTCTTCCAGGACATCTTCCTCGTTCTCCTGCATGAGGATAACAGGAGTCGATTGAACCTGCGTTTGCTGTGTCTGCTGCATCTGCTGCATCACAGGCATGTTGGCTAACGGATTCTGGAAGTCGGCGAGACTCATTCCCGCGCACCTGCCTCGTTCAAATCGTTACAATACGGCGCGGCTATATTATAACAATTTTAACATGCAATACAAGCGGGTTTATTAAAAAGGATAGGCTATTATAGATAGAACCGGGCAGGAGTAAAATTGTCACATCTCCTGCCCGGTCACTAGGATTCGTCAATCAATAATTCCCCCAAATCAACTTTTCATCTTGTCTTTTTAATTCATCTAGTGATACATTGTCCGGTATATTTAGTTTTTCTCGTATTTTTCTCTCTCTTTGTTTCTGACGTTCCGTTTTTTCTTTACATACATTTCGAATCGAATGCCGCCATTTGATCAACTTATCTTTTATGCATTGTACTTGTGTGGCTATATTCGGTTCTAAACTTTCAAGTAATTCTTGATCGAGGATGTTCGGATCGATGGTGTTTAGGAATGACGCCGCGCGCAACCGCAAATCTTCCCGGAGATTCTTGTCTTGAAGAGCGCTGATTAATTTTGGAACAGACTGCTCTTGATTTTTCAAGATTGCGAACGCTGAGGGCCAAAATTTAAGCCGTTGATCGGGTATAATCGTTTGATACGCGTCAATAGTGTTATCCCAAAGTTTTGAAAACATTGGTAGGCTCCCCGTCGCCAATGAATCATCACCGATATAAACCGTGGAGAATTCGAGATACGGTTCGATTTGTTGAATCGAGCCAATACATCCAGAAATAAGAATGGCAGCCAACACGCGAGCAGGATTGATTCTCTCTGGATCTTTTGAACTCACAGCCATCAAGCCATTCATTCCTTCAATAGGAAATCTGTTTTTCTTGGTCATCTCTTCCTTTAATAAAGATGACAAATAATCATCTCGTTTTTCTTTAACTAAAGAACCAGACCAATACATTGCGAGTATCTCACGGCTTACGATACCGTTTTCAAGGTTTTTTATGCTTCCAAGCCGCATTTCCACAATTTTATCAACTCCATTCCTGTCATATGGGAAACCAATAAGTGTTTTAAGTATTTCATAATCTGCGATTTGTTTCTCATTTGGTAACTGTTGATTTCGAGATTTTTCAAGCAAAGATCCAATCGATGGATCTCCTAGTTCAACAGGCGGCCCATCTTGCGAAACAGATAGTTGAACGCTGAAGAGTAGAATGATTGAGGCTGCGTAATATTTGAACATTGGTTTCCTATCCCCAACTCCTTGGTCTTATTCCATCTTAGGTACAGAAACATAACTAGCGGGAGAAATAGAGGTAACGCATGGAGTATATAATCTACGATGCGGATAGAATGTCAGGATGAGAATGACTTAATTAGAAAATCGGTTCTAATTGTTCCCCAATCCGTTTTAAATCACCATATCACTCTGCCAGGTGGCGAGTTTGCCGCGGAGACGCAGCATGGCTTTGGTGTGGAGTTGGCAGATTCTTGATTCAGTGACACCGAGTACTTCGCCGATTTCACGCAGTGTCAATTCTTCATTGTAATACATGACGACGACGAGACGTTCTTTATCGGGGAGGCCCTCGATGGCTTGGGTGAGGAGTTCGACGATTTCTTCCTGCTGGATCTGATCGCGGGGATCGTCCGTGTTCCGCGAGGGGGTGACATCGGCGCGGGTGGTTGTGCCGTCGTCGGAGATGCGCAGCACCTCATCCAAAGAAAGCAGCGCCGCCCGGCTGGCGTGATTCAACAGTCCCTGCAGATCTTCGGGCTCAATCCCCAGTTTTGCGGCGAGTTCCAACTCATTCGCGGGACGGAGGAGTTGGCTCTCCAGCTCGTTGAAGGCGTTTTGAAGTTTATTCACCTGCTGCCGGAGGGAGCGGGGGATCCAATCCACCGACCGCAGTTCATCGATAATCGATCCTTTGATGCGGGGAATGGCGTACGTGATAAATTTCACGTCGCGGCCGGGATCGAAGTTATCGATCGCGGAAAGCAATCCCATTACCCCGCAGGAATAGAGATCATCGTAATCCAACACCTCACTCTCGATATGAGATACCGCCAGCATCCGGTTGATGACGTATTTAATTAAGTGGATATATTTTTCGGCGAGTTTTTCGCGGACTTCAAGCGAGCCGGACTGAGTGAACTCGGCCCACAGCTGCTTTTCCTCCTCCTCGGAAATTTTTTCTCTAATGGCGTTGTAATAGCGCATGGAGTTTCCATCAACCGGATCGTTGAGTTACATTAAAATACAATCTATTATACAAGGAATATTATATTTCCTTCCGTCTTTAGCCTGACTAAAAACCGCTTTCTAACTGCTTTTGCCCTTCTACATTGACGCTAGTAATATTGTTCTCACGCAGGGTATTGATCATCCGTTGATTTAAAATCGCTCCCGCGCGGACAAGCAAAGCCTGCTCTTTATTGTATACTTCATCAATAACTTTCATCCCTGGAGTCAGGTCGGCGACATTGACCGTCATGGAATACCGTCTTCCAGATTGATTGCTCAACTCGGTGATCCGCTGACGTTCTTCTTCGCGGTACGAATCAATCAAGGGCCGTTCAACGATCGCCACATACATACGGCTAAAAAGATAGCCTAACACGCCAAAGACTAAAAAGGCGGCGATCACATTGATTAATATACGGTTAAAATTACTCCCATGAAAATAAAGTGATACAAAAAAAACTACCAAAAAACCACTCATGGCCGTTGTGACAAAGAGCTGTTGCTGAATTCGCGATACGGTCTTGGTGAGTCTCCGCTTATCCATAATTGAGAATCATCGCATACTGACGAATATGACACAGCGGCAAAAAAGTCCAGTAAAAGAAACTTAAGGGCGCTTTCAACAAAGATATCTTTTCCAATCCAGGCTTTTCTGACGTTTCGTCTGTCAATACAGTATATCACACCTTAAATACGGAAACAATAAGCGAAATTTCATGAAGTTACGTTCTTTCGTGGGCCACGGCTTCACGGAGCCGTGGCTGAAGGCGCCTGGCGGGTTTCGGGGGGGATGATATCCTGAATCCGGCCTTGGCGGCGCTCAATCAACTTCTCGGCTTCCTCCCGGCTGACTTCACAAAAATACATCACCAACGCGGTTTTAACCCGCCCACCCGCGTCTTGGATGAGCTGGTCCGCCTCTTCATAAGAGATCTCACAAAGCGTATTCAATATACGCCGCGCCCGGTTTTCTAACTTATTACAGGTGACATTCAAATCCACCATCAAGTTTTGATACACCTTGCCGATCCGGATCATAGAAACGGTGGTAAGCATATTAAGCGTCAGTTTCGTGGCTGTCCCCGCTTTGAGCCGGGTTGAGCCGGTCAGAAGTTCCGGCCCGACAACCAAGGTGATGGTCACATCCGCGATAGAAATTGAATCCTGATTGGGATGGCAAGTAATAAAAATCGTTTTGGCGCCGCGCGAATGCGCTTCATGAAGGGCGCCGGACACGAAAGGCGTTGTGCTTGACGCGGCGATCCCGGCGACCACGTCGTTATTTGACACATTCCGTTCAGCGATTTCTTTCGCTCCATTTTCCGGAAAGTCTTCCGCATGTTCGACAGACCGGCGCAACGCCAGCCAGCCGCCGGAGATGATCCCCTGCACCATTTCCAGATCACAGCCAAAGGTCGGTGGACATTCAGACGCGTCGAGAACCCCCAAGCGGCCACTTGTTCCCGCGCCGACATAGATCAAACGGCCGTTATTCTGAAACGCGTTGACGATCATATCGATCGCCTGTTCGATTCGCTTCAACTCCGGTTCGACAGCCTTAAACGCGTTGAGATTATCCTCATGCATAAGCTGGAGAATTTCCCGCGTGGAAAGCAAGTCGATATTCATCGATTTTGGATTTCGTTGTTCAGTTAAAAGGGAAGCCAATTTCTCGGGGGAAACCTTCATGCGATCTCCTCGTTAATCTGTTCGAAATGGAGATCGGCTCCAGGCAGTATTTTCAATGTGGCTTCATAGCGTTTTTGAAGAATCTCGATTTGATCCTGCTTTTCTTCATTGATTTTCGCCGCCAACCGGGGATGAACGATTAATGTTACATTCGTAGCCCCTTCTTCTTTACAAATCTCTTCAAATGTGCGAAATATTTTTACAATCATCGTGTCTGTGGATAAAATATGACCTTCCCGCTTACAGTACGGGCACGGCTGTGTTAGCGCTTTGTTTAAACTTTTCCGAACCCGCTTGCGCGTCATTTGCAGCAATCCAAGATCAGTGAGGGGCAAGAGGTGGGAACGGGACCGGTCACGTTTCAGATGCTCCTCCAGATGGTTGATTAAACTCTCCTGGTGCGCCTTTGACCGCATGTCAATAAAATCGATAATGATAATACCCCCAATATCCCGTAAGCGAATCTGGCGGGCGATTTCCGTGGCGGCTTCTACATTCGTTCGATAGACCGTCTCTTCCAGGTTGTGGGCTCCGATGTAGCGTCCTGTATTCACATCAATCACGGTCATCGCTTCGGTTTCTTCAATGACGATATAACCGCCGCAATTCAGCCATGTCTTTTTAGCGCGCAAGCCGCTGATTTCTGTTTCCACGCCATACGCTCGGAAGATTGGAGGGGAATCATCGTACAAACTGATATGTTGAATAACGTTCGGCCCCAGTTCTTTCACATAACCTACCACTTCGGAATATAAAACAGGATCGTCGATTACAATCTCATCGATCTGTTCACCGATTAAATCCCGGATCAATCGGTAGACCACGCCTGGATTCTGAAAGACCAGACAGGGCGCATTGCTGTTTTCACTTCTCGTTTTAATTTTCTCCCATTCTTGTTGCAGGAGTTCTAAATCTTTTTTGAATTCTTCTTCTTCCGCGTCTTTTCCCGCAGTCCGGATAATCGCGCCGGTGTTTTCTTTCATGAGATTGGAGACGAGTTCTTTGAGGCGTTCGCGTTCGCTCTCGTCCTCGATCCGGCGGGAAATCCCGATATGGTTCGTGCAGGGTAAAAGAACCAGATAACTTCCCGCTATGGTGATATTGGTCGTCACACGGCTGCCCTTCGCCCCAATTGGTTCTTTTAACAATTGGACGAGAATCTGTTGTTGTTCTTTTAGCAGATCACGAATTGAAGCGGGTGGGAGATCGACTTTTGGCGTGACATCATCGTTTTCTTCCTCTTCATACCCATTCTCATCATCCGTTAAATAACTGAATTCATCCTCTCTGGGATACAGATCATTGACGTAAAGAAACGCATTGCGGGAGAGGCCGATATCGATAAACGCCGCGTCGATACCGGGGATGATGGATGTGACAATCCCTTTATAGATATTGCCAACGGTCCGTTGCTCATCCCGCCGCTCAAAAAAATACTCCGCGAGCTTAGAGTTTTCTATAATGGCGATGCGGATTTCGTAATCATCCGCGCTGATTAAGATTCGACGGTGCATATTATATTAGCAAAACAACGTATGGGCTCTACAAGAATGGCGCGAGATTGCCATTGCCGTCCAATTGATATGTTTCATCCCGAGTCAGCCCAGTGATCTCAATGGAACATCCAATCGCGTCCTGCAATCTCGCAACGAGACTGTCCGCCTTCGTATATTTCCCACCTGAGACAGCGCAGGTATATTGTATCTTACACCCATTTTTGATTCCAGCAACATATGATCGATAAAGATTGAAATCCTTACGCCATTCCGGATGATTTAACAATCTTTGGATCGTTTCCAGCGGCGGCCCGGCGCCCGGAATTGAACAATGGATCGTAAATTGAAACGCGTTGAGAGCGGCTGTTATTTTCTTCGCCTGCGCGCCGAGTTCACAAACGGCTACAATCCGCAATCCTTCGGGACACAATCGATTCAGACGCTGGATCAAGGATTCAGGATCGCAGCGTTCTGTTGTGTACAAATCCAAATACTCTCCCAGACTCTCGACACCGACCGGCAGCGCGGAAGCGAATACGATCTTTGGATGGGGATGAAATCCTTGCGAGAAAGCAATGGGGATTTCCGCCCGGCGGAAGAGCGCTTCAAACATCGACATGAGATCGAGGTGCGAAAGATAGATCAAACGGCCTGTTTTGCTGAACTTCAACCGGCAGCGGAACGGTGATGTTTGGGATTGGGCGCCTTCTGAAGAACGCCGGCTGGTGTCAGGACTCCGCGCTGTTTCCGGCTCTACGCTGGGCGCATGGATTGTCATCGTGTTCTCACCATCACAGACACCGCAAAGAGTACAGAATTCGTTCCCACAATGGCGGTTTCCGGAGGCGGAAAGCGTTTTTTCCCATTCGCTCCAGAGATAGTGATCCGAAATCCGGGCCGAGATGGGTCTCCAAGGCAAAAGATCGTCCTGTTCGTATTGTTTCGAGGCGTATTCTTCCAGAGAAAGGCCATGACTGGCAAACGCGTCGACCCATCGCTCGAAAGAGAAGCGCTCCTTCCATTCATCGAAACGCCCTCCATTTTCATACACGGTCCGTATAACGGATCCAACCCGGACATCACCGCGCGCGAGCGCTGACTCCACTACACTTTTCCGGGGATCATGCCAATTTACTTTGATCCATTTATCGGACAAACCCGACCGGATCACATTCACGCGCCGTTCCATTTCTTCCAAAGAAATCTGGCCGTACCACTGAAAAGCAGTGTGGGGTTTGGGAACGAAAGGAGAAATCCCAACGTGGATTTTCGTCCGTTTCTTCCCTTCCCGGCGCAACATATCCTTGATTTTATGGATTAGGTCAACAATTCCATGAATATCTTGATCCGTCTCGGTGGGTAAACCCAACATAAAATACAGTTTGATGACTGTCTGCTTTTTTTGGACGGTTTCTCGAGCCAGATCGAGAATTTCATCGTCATGAATGAGTTTATTGATCGCCCAGCGCAGGCGCTCGGTCCCCGCTTCGGGCGCAAATGTGAGACCGGTTCCACGGACTTTACCTATCTCTTCAATTACATGAGAGGGAAAATTATCTACCCGTAGTGACGGCAGTGATAGAGCGACGCGCTGAGAATAGAAACCTTGGATCAATCCATAGCAGAGATCCGGTAACCGGGAATAATCCCCTGTCGAGAGCGAAAGAAGGCTGAGTTCATCCAATCCCGTTTCGCGCAAGCTCATTTTCGCGTCGCGCAGAAGCCGTTCGTATGAACGTTCCCTTACGGGCCGGTTGGTATACCCCGCCTGGCAGAAACGGCAGCCGCCGGAACAGCCACGCATCACCTCGAGCGCCACGCGGTGATGAATCACCTGCGTGTTGGGAACGATTGGTTTTTCGGGATAATAGGACCGCTCGAAATCCATGATCAAACGCTTTTCAACGCGTTCGGGGATTCCGTTATGTTTTGGGGTGTAGAAGAATCGTTTCCCCCAACCGGTTTGTGACTGTCTCATATAATGAAGGAACGAAAACACCGGGGATTTTCCCCAACTCGCATAGAATCTCACTTCGTTGCGCGCGAGCGTCCCGCAATCTCTTCACACAGCCACATATCTCCAGAATCACCTCTTCCCCTTCACCGACCGCAAACGCATCCATGAAATCCACGAGCGGCATGGGATTATACGCGCAGGGCCCCCCGGCGATCACGATTGGATCATCATCACGGCGCTGTTCGGCGATAATAGAAATCCCTCCAAGATCGAGAACCGTTAGAATGTTCGTATAGAGCATTTCATGCTGTAAAGCAAATCCAACGATGTTCATTTCATGGAGCGGCGTACCGCTCTCCAGTACGCATAAGCGCTTTTTCTCTTGACGCAGCTGCGCTTCCCGGTCCGGCCATGGCGCGAACGCCCGTTCGCACCAGATCGTTTCCTCCTTATTTAAGAGTCCGTAAAGAAGCTGCAAACCGAGGAAGGACATCCCTACTTCATATACATCCGGATAGACAAATGCAAAACGCAGTTTGCCCTGTGGATCCTTATGAACAGCGTTCCATTCCGATCCAATATACCGAACAGGTTTTTCCACGGAGACTAAATTCTTCATTAATAAATTCTTTATTGATTTGATGTGAGAATGAATTTCGATAATATACAAGCATGTAGGGTGAGTCGCGTCTAAAGGAGGCGCCAATTTCGTAAATCATTCCCAGACTGTAGGGTGGGTCGCGCCTTTATGACCCACCGTTTTCGTGAATCATTCCCTACTTCTACTCATTTTCATTTGCAGGTTGTGATCTCAATCATGACGGATTATATATACATAAATCAATACGGGATTGTAGCCATTTGAAACAGCAAGCTGAAGTGGATAGAGCCAGGGGAAAACAGCCATTGTATCAATCTCCGAATGGAACAAAAGCCAATCCCATACGAGTTCAGGATTGGGCTCAATTGAAAAAGTCCCTCGATTTTTTTATAGATCTCTCAAGAGATGGACGCATTGTGATATAATAATACTGTTTTCCTCGACAATCGATCAAATCGAAATGGATGAACTGCGCTTGATGTGGGATTGAGGAGTATTATGAAGCCAATTACATCTCTTATTTTGACCATTCTTGTCTTGGCGGCAGTAGCCTGCCAGACAGTAAGTCCTAAACAGCCGCCCGTATCCGATCAGGAGCGATTCACCCGCCAAGTCATGCTGCCAGACACTACGCGAATCCTTGAAATCAACCACCGCGGCGGCGCCGTGACGGTAAAAGGCTGGGAAAAACACTATCTCCTGATTGAAGGGATCAAAAGTGTGACCGCGGCCACTGTGCAGGAGGCGCGTGACGCGTTTGAACAATTTGAGATCACCGCGTACGAACGGCCGCCGAATCGTCTTGTGTTGGAAGCGATGAAATCTTCCAGTCAATCGAACTATGACGCCTTTATAGAATACACGGTCAGCGTTCCCCGATCTCTGGCCATTGACCTGGATGTAAGACATGGACCGGTCATCGTTTCAGAGATCGACAACCATGTGTCAGTCGACCATCGCTTCGGAGACGTACGAGTGGAATCCATCGGTGGAAAAGCGCAAATCCGGTCTCAAGGTGGAAACGTGACGGTCAATTCGGTTTCGAAAACACTCAAATTAGACACACGGCAAGGCAGTGTTTTCATTTCCCATATCGGCGGGGATGTCGCAATCCGCCACCAGAAAGAACGCATCGATATCACAGATGTGGGTGGTGGAGTGATTTTGAACTGTCTTAACACAGAGATAAAAATGGATGGTGTGAAAGGCCGGATCGATTTGGATAATCGGGGGGGAGATGTCATCTGTGAGAATTTCGAGGAAGGTCTCCGGGCGTACGTCAACCGGGGGACACTCAAACTGCAGCCCAATCAATCCGTAGCGCAGAGTTATTATTGCAGCGTGGAAGACGGCGACATAATCCTGCGTGTACCCGAAGAATCCAGTATGCTGCTCGAAGTCGAGGTGGAACATGGGCGAATCCACTCCGATTTCCCTATGCCTGTCTGGGCGGAAAAGAATGTCTCCTACGCGCGTGGCGCCTTCGAAAAAGCGCGTCATAACATACGGTTGCAGGTCCGAAAAGGAAGCGCCTCGATACTGAAAAGCATCCAACCGATAACCCCCAAAGATGATACTCCCAAAAATCCCAACGCGAACGATTCAATTACGGAGAAAAAGATACCTTAGATAAAGGGATGGAGTAATATTATGTTGGAATGGGGTTATATTCTATTATCGAAGATTGCAAAAAGCAAACATATATTGAGTTTATCTATAGTATTGTTATTCGTAACTTGGTGTATACTTGCGTTGTTCTGCATAAAAGTCGGTATTAATCAAAACAATATGTGGAAGATGGCGGCTGATTATGATCAAATTGCAGAGAATATTGTTTTCTCTGGGCAGTATTCCTTAAATGGGGAATCGATAACCGGATATCGCCCACCTTTGTATCCTCTCCTATTGTCTCTCTTTATGTTTTTAGATTTCGAACAATGGAGAATATACGTTTTTTTCTTACAACTTGTGTTAAGCGGATGTTGTTTATTTCTCGTTTATAAAACGGCTTTCAACCTTTTCAAGAATGAAATAATCGCTTTTGTATCAGTGGCCTTGTTTCTTTTCAATCCTTCACTGTTTTTAGCGGCATTCACGATTCAAGAAACCCTTCTTTTTACTTTCTTGTTATTGCTTTTTTTCTATATGGCGACGAAAGAAGAATATGGTTTCACTGAGATTATGACGATGGGATTATGCGCCGGCCTTCTTCATTTAACGCGCCCGACCGGTATTATTATTATACTTCTCGCATTCATCGTCTTTATTGTTGAAATAAGACATTTGACAAAAGCAAAGATTATATATTGGTGTTCTTCGGCAGTTCTTCTTTTTGGAATTATTTTACCTTGGCACATTTTTCTGTGGAAGAATCTGGATCTTGTCAGTATATCCTCCAGTACAACGGGAGGCCTTAATCTGTATAAAGGCAATAATATAATGACCTACTATACCTACCCTTGGATCGATGTTGATCGTCAAACTGTACTCATAAACGAGATGTTAAAAAACAATAATATCGCTGGTGAAAAAGAAAGCGATCGTTATTTGCGTGAACAAGTACTTGCATTTATCAAAGAGAATCCTTCTTTAGCCGCATACTTTGCAATAAAAAAATTGGGGGCGCTATATTCACCTATTCCATCTTATTTCGGAAGCGGTGAAATTGTTAAAGATGGAAATCAATATTCGATTGACAACTTCATGTGGAATGATACAAAACTAGTTTTGATTCAAGGATTACCGGGCAGTATTCTCATCTTCGGTTTTTTAGGATTTCTATTCTTTTGCATTCGAAAAAGCCCGGTCAACAATTATAAAATTACTTATATATACATTTTTATTGGCTTATTGACAATTCTGCACCTAATAACATTTGCAGAAACAAGATTTAGAATCCCGATGGATCCTTTACTCGGTATATTCTCGGCTTACTTTTACTTTTCCTTTTTGCAAAAACGCTTTAATATGATAACGCCTTCATCAAAAACACAGCAATGAACCGTAGCGCTGAAATCCTATCCCTCGTATCCGGTATTCCTCGATGTCAATAGCGCTTTCGTAGAACAAGCCTTCACACCAATCAACTATCATTTCAGGAATTTCTCGACTCACGTTTTTCAAGACGATAGGGATGGAGTGTTCAGCGGGAATGCGCTTCAATCAATGCGTTTGTTAAAAACCGCGTTATCCGGAGTGACGCTTGATTAATAATAGATACAATAAACGGAAAGTGATTCGGACCATTCTAAACGAGAAATGTGAATCGATATGAAGCGGCCATCCCGTCTGGGCGCCACCTCAGTGGCGGTGATTTCAGTTCTGTTGTTTTCCACTGGTGGCATGTTCATCAAAGGATTGCCACTCGGCGCGGCGTCAGTGGCGGGGATCCGGTCGGCGTTCGCCGCAATTTTCTTCGCGTTGATTCTGGCTCGAGACAGTTCTCCTAGTGATTGGCTCCGGATGAGCGGGCTCGGATGGTTCGCGGCGTGTATGTACGCGCTGATGGTGACGAGTTACGTCTTTTCCATGAAACTCACCACCGCCGCAAACGCGATTTTTCTGCAATACACCATGCCCGCCTGGGTGTTGATCGGGGGCGCGCTCTGGTTGAAAGAGCGCGCAACGATCATTCGTCTAGTGACGATATCCCTCTGCCTAACTGGAATGACGCTCTTTTTTATGGGGAAATTGGAGACAAAGGATTGGCTCGGAAGTGTGATCGCGTTGTTCAGTGGAATCACCTTCGCGGCGCTGACGCTGGCGTTGCGAAAAAACCGCCGGGGCCGCCCTCTGCACGCGGTTTTGATGGGGAACGCGATCACAGCGATCGTCCTTGTTCCCCCATCCATGATATTCGATTCCCAAGCGTCGTCAACACTTTTCTCGGCGCCGGTTTTCGCGAGTTTTATCTGGCTGGGCGTCTTTCAGATTGGAATCGCTTATCTTTGCTATGTGACCGCGTTGCGATACCTTCAGGCGTTTGAAGTCGCCGTGATCGCCTTAATCGAGCCGATCTTAAATCCGTTCTGGGTCTATCTCTGGAATGGAGAAACCCCGTCCGGCTGGGCGTTCGCCGGCGGAACGATTATCCTATGTTCGATCGCGCTGCAAACGCTCAGCGCTGGGAAAGTACAAACGAAGGCGCAGATGGAACCGGCGACGTAGAATGAATGTGTGGAATGAACTATGGCCTTACCGCCGCTTGATTCAGCAACTCGCGGCGCGGGATTTAAAAGCCCGATACAAAGTGTCGGTCCTGGGATTTTTTTGGAGCCTCCTCCGGCCCTTGCTCACAATCGCCGTCTTGGCGGTGGTATTTTCGCTCTTGCTTGGTTTAAAGAGCGCCAGTTATAACGTCTCTTTTCCCTTATTGATCGTCGCTTCTTATATCCCCTGGTTTTTTTTCTCGACAGCGATTTTGGAAGGGACCCAATCGCTATTAGGCAACGCGCATCTGATCAAAAAAGTGTACTGCCCCCGCGCTGTGTTCCCTACATCCGTGGTGATGGCGAATCTAGTCAATTTTCTCTTCTCTTTTTTAGTCTTACTGCCAGCGATTTATATTCTTACACACGCCACACCGAGTTTCGCTCTCCTGCAGCTGCCTTTCGTGATCCTCACAAACACGGCCTTTCTGCTGGGGCTCTGTTACATCACTTCAGCGTTGAATGTGCTTTATCGGGACATGACTCAAATCACAGAATTTGTTGTCTTCGTCTGGTTTTATCTTTCTCCGGTTCTCTATGATGTCAATGAAGCGTTCACCCAGATTCCCGAAAAGGCGCCCTGGCTTTATTGGCCCTATTTTCTCAATCCCATGGTTGGATTGATGGAGTGGTACCGATACACTTTTTTCGCATCGGAATTCAATGGGAATCCGCAATACGTATCCACGATTTTTTATCAAGCGATTCCCTACACGATCGCGCTCTCTCTCCTCGTTCTCCTCGCGGGTTATCATATATTGAAAAAATTGGAAACGCGCGCCGTGGATGAATTGTAACCGGCGGCGGGGAGAATAGCGGCGTATGCGGCCCGAAGCCTACCGCCTTAATTACGAATGGGAGGAGACGCATTGGTGGTTCCTCGCCCGGCGGGACATCCTTCTCTCCATGATTCATCATTTGATTGAACGGCGGCGCCTTCCATCTCCACCTTTGGACATACTGGACTATGGATGCGGCACAGGGGCTTTGACACGGGCATTGGAATTGTTTGGAACCGTGGACGGTGTGGATGAATCCGAAGAGGCGGTTTCGTACTGCCAACAGCGGGGGATGAAAAACGTCCGGTTTCTCCCCTCTCCCTGCAATTTGCCGTCCGGCGCCTATGATTTGATCGGTTCCTTTGATGTTTTGGAACACGCGGAAGACGACAGCGCGGTTTTGCGGGAATTAAATCGTTCTCTCCGCCCAGCTGGAACGCTCCTTCTCACGGTTCCCGCTCTGCGCGTCTTGTGGAGCGGGGAAGATGTTGTCTCTAACCATCAACGGCGGTATTCAAGAAATGAAATTATCCAGCAAGTGGAATCCGCAGGTTTTAATAGTATCAAATGCTCTTATTTCAATACATTTCTCTTCGCCCCTATACTCGCGGCGCGGCTTTTCAATCGCTGGTTCCGACCCGCTACGTTACAGCGTTCTGACGTGGCGCCCGTCCACGAACCGGTCAATACTCTTCTCCGTCACATTTTCTCTTCTGAACGTCATCTATTAAAGTATATGAATTTACCGATCGGTGTTTCTCTATTGCTCGCCGCGGAAAAATCCAATCCACAAGCAAGCGCTTCAACATTATAAACACTTCTCGACAAATTCACTGCGGTCCTCCCCCATCGCGCAATGCGCCCAATGAATAGAGATCGTATCGAAGACGATCTCGTTCGATCCATTGTCTGAGAATTTCCACAACGCCATGATTGATATACGCATCCAAAATTGTCTGAACGCCTTCTTCAACCGAATCCATTGGTAAAACGGACGCGGTTGTATACAAAAACGCGCGCAGATCGTCGGTGTGACGCAGATTGGATGGAATTTCAGGTTCGTGAATCGTATCGAAATCGATCCAATAGGCGTTCGTTCGATTGGAGTCAATAATGACATTCTCAACCGTCGCGTCTCCGTGGCTGAGTGTGTAGTATTGTCCTGAGTGATCGGTAATCGATGTTTGATGAAACTTCGCGAGCGCGGTTGACGCCAGCGCGATGGATTTTATTTTTTCTTCACGCGCTGTGTCACAATTCTGTAAAATAGCGCGTAAATTTTGGGAGGAAATATAAGGAATCCCGAAACGATGAGCGGATATCTTGATCGTGGATTGGTGATAGAGTTCCGAATACATAAACGTTTCCCATTGAAACCATTCTTCACCATACAGCATCCTCGCAGGAACGATACGGCGCCGCAACAGCCAGTTGGCCATAGGCAGAATCAATCCCGCGATTGATGGACGCCATTTAAGCAGGTAGACTTTATCGTCTCTTACGATTTTCTCGATTTTTGAAAAGGGAAACGCGCCTAAGGCTTTACCGATCATCATTCACCTTTAAGGATTCCTGACTGGAATCGAGATCGAAGACGCGATGGAAAGGCAGACACCAACCGCGATCAGCAAAATCCCCACGCTTTTTAACCACGATACGGATTCATTAAACAACCAGACGCTCAGCAAGGGAATCAAGATGTATGTCAAGCTGGAAACGCAGTACGCGAAAGAGAGTGGCGTACGCGAAACGATCCAGATCCATAACGCCGCCGCGCCACACCAGAGAAAGAGTCCCAACACGATCCGCCACTCGGTCATAGCCGATTGGAAAAACATAATGATTGATACTCCATCCGCGCTGGAAGAAGAGACGCTTTTCGCGCCAATTCGAAGAAGCAGATGGCCGCAAGTGGACATACAAACATAGATCAATATCCAGAAAACGCATTGATTCATCATCGATTCACCGTATCGTATCGGTATAGCCGTTCCGCCCACTTTTATGAAGAATGGCCCATACATATTTCAGAAATGTCCGTGTGTATCCCCACGTTTGATATTCCATCCGACGGCTGGATGTGATAGCCGCAATCGAACGATCGTAGATGAACCGTTTGGGAGACTCTTTATAACATCCCGCCAGAATCGGCCACTCTTCTCCGATCTGCACACTTCCATCGAATGGACCGAACTGTTCGAACGCTTCTTTTGTACAAAACATGAAGGCGGGCATCGCTTTCGCGTAGGCGAGAGGAAGACGGCGAACGTGTTCCCAAAACGTCCACCATAGGCGATCCCACACGTTTCCATGATCCCCCACTAGTTTAAAAATTCCCGCGCGATATTGGTCTCTATACACCAAGTCATAAATCCGCTTCAAGGCGTTTTGGGGGATTCTCGTATCGGCGTCGATCGTAACGAGTATATCCCCACGAGCCATCCGGAATCCTACATTCCTCGCATGAGCGGAGCCGATGGAATGACAGCGCAACAGGCGGACGGAATGATTGGAAGAATAGCGCTGCGCGATTTCAGCGGTGCGATCGTGGCTGTCATTATCCACAACAATGAATTCGATAGGAAACGAAACCGATTCTTGAAGGGATTCTTTCAAGTATGCTTGCGATGCCAGTACAGCCTCAATGGTTCCCGCAATCAACCGCTCTTCATTACGGGCGGGGATAACGATTGACATACCGTTCATGGTGTTTTTTCCAATATGAATAAATGTTTGGCCAAGTGGATCACCGGAAGGAACGAGGGGATCTCTTTTTGAACCGTCCAACCGGATTGTTGAAAGATTTCACGAATACGGGATAGATTCATATACCCGCTGGGAATCATTGGATTGGGGAAGTCCGGCACATAACCAAGACGTTTAGAAAACCAATAAGCGCCTTTCCCAAAGAGGGCTTCCCGGCATTGCAACAACCGGGACGCCGCATGACTGTGATAGATCGATTGATAAACAATCAACCGCCGCTTTGCGATCCGGCGTAGATCCGAAAGAAATCGCGCTGGATCCGCGCTGTAGTGTAATACATAAATGAGAAGGATCGAATCGAAACAGTCTTGTTGAAACGGAAGCGTTTCACCATCAAACAGAACTGGTTCCGGCCCCACTCGTTTCATATCCGTCACATCACATTCGGTAATACGCCAAGGACCGTTGCGCCGTAAAAAGTCCGCGTTGTGTCCAGTTCCACAGCCTACATCCAAGACGGTCTCCTGCTCCTCAAGAAAGGGAAGCAGCGATCGGCCGATTTGTTCCGCGCGGCGCCGCATGATGTTATCCATCCATTGATGTATCATGATTCATTCCATTCCTGCTAAATTTCTCCAATTCATCCAAAAAAACAGGCGAAAATCCTTGGTTGAGAAAATCAGTAAGTCTTCGAATCCCATAATTCAAGAATCCCCGGTTCACATCCTGCGGATGAAAAACAATACATGGAATTCCAGGACATAAGAATCGATGAACATTTCCATACCACCCAGCCAGATATCCCAATCCCGCGAATCGCCCACAATCCCAAAAACCATGTGTTGATCCATTCAGCTTGATTCGAACGAGTATGTATAAGCCGTGTAAGACCAAGAACTATATCAATCCCTATCGAAGATAAATGGCTGGATTGAAGCGGCCCCATCTGCCAGCAGGGAGGGATAAACGTTCGAATAGACCTTTGGGTAATCTCTTCCAAGATATCTTTACCACGCTGCAAGCGGGAAACAGCACTGTCTACAGCGCGTCCACTCATTTCATTCGCGCCGCCGGTGAGATACGAAAGAAGATCCAATCGACGACCGCTCCGGTGATCGAAACCATGCAGAGCAAAGGAAAACGCTTTCTCATCAAAGATTGTACCTGAAAAAAGAACTCGTTTTTTTCTCAAAAGCGCCAGGAACAACAGCCAAAATCGCTTTTGTACCGATATAAGGTTGAACGCGATCGAGAATTACGCCAATCTCTCGTTCAATAACAGGGCATAATATCATGGATGGTTACAAAGACTGTCTTCATTGTTGTTCGATCGTGAAAATATCTGGTTTACAAAGACTTTCTAATTTGGCCAACAGATGAAAGCATACCCTATGCTGGCGTATAGATACTTGAACGAATTCAAGTATACAGAGGTAACTTTGTAATATAAAGTCCACAGAAAAATAAAGTTGAATCGGTATAAGGTAACTCATCCCTATTCGCCGCCCGGATCAAGAAGATGTAAATCGAAGCGCGCCCAAGCGCCGTGATTACACTCTCTTTTCCCACTGACGTGGGATTCCGGCTGCCATGCATTACAGCCAACACAACAATGGATTGCTCAATCGTTTGGTAATAAACGCCAAAAGGGAATTTGTGAATTAACGCTCGCCGTACTTCCTTATGAACAAAAGGGTATAAAAAAGGGGTTTCATCGATGGTTTTCAGAGTGTGGAGGATTTCATCCAAAAATCGCTCACCAAGGCCTTTGCGTTGACTTTCATACCAGACAGCGGCGTCTTCGATATCCTTTTCCGCCTCCGTCCGTATTTATTTTATTTCTATTACAATCGTTTTCTAATTTCGTCTATGACAACTTCAGCCGGTCGGCCTTGGGCTCCATCCAATTTAAGAGATTCCAACCGCCGATCCAATTCTTTTCTTTGTTCGCCAGTTAATACCAACGCCTGCTGATCCTCCGCAATACTATCCCAAAGGTCTTCCACAATCTGAAGGCGTTGCTCGATCGTAAGGTCTCTCAGCGATTGATTCATAATCCATGCCTCGTTTTTCTAATAATAACCTCTTTTTATATGAAAATGAGTTTCTAAGGCTTACTCGTTCGAGATTACTCCCGCAACTCATTTTCATTTGCAGTTCTGATCTCAATCATACTGGTTAATTTGAAAAACCGTATTTACCAATAACAAGAGCCTAAAATCTTACCGAACCAGAAATCTATAATCACCAATTCACAACTCAAACCGCGAATTCAGCGCTAAAGCCAATGTCGTTTCATCCGCGTATTCAAGGTCGCTTCCGGAGGGGAGACCGCGGGCGATGCGGGTGACTTTCACGCCTAAAGGTTTGATCGCGGTTTGGAGGTAGGCGGCGGTCGCGTCGCCTTCCATGGTGGGATTAGTAGCGAGGATCACTTCTTGGATGGAGGGGGTGAGGCGTTGGAGAAGTTTGGGCGCGCCGATTTCATCCGGTCCGATGCCGTCGATGGGAGAAAGAGCGGCGCCGAGAATATGATAGAGTCCCTTGAATTGGCCGGTGCGTTCGATCGCCTGCACGTCCTGCGGTTGTTCGACCACACAGAGGACACTCGTATCCCGCCCCGGCCCCGCGCAAATCGGACAAGGGTCCGACTGAGCGTAGCCGCCGCAGGTTGAACATTTCCGCACATCCTTAACCAGCGATTGGAGAGCGCCGATCAATTCTTCGATCTCGCTTCTGCCACGCTTCAGCATGGCGTAGGTCAGCCGCTGCGCCATGCGCGGACCGATCCCCGGCATCTTCGCCAATTGCTTGGCGGCTGTTTCCACGGCGGGAATCACCATGCTCTGTGATTTCACCGCGCCAAACCGGTCGTTCATAACGATAATCCAGGAATCGAAATCCCACCGGTAATTTCGCTCATGCGTTCCTTTCACCATCTCCTGCGTTCGTTCCTGCGCTTCGTTACGGCGACGAGAACTAAATCTTCCAGCATGGAGACGTTTTCCGGATCAACGATATCCGGCTCTATTTTAATAGGAAGTAACGATCTGTTTTCCATTCATGGTTACCGTCACCATGCCTCCACCGGCGGTGGCGGTCACCTCTTGCTGCGCGAGTTCTTCCCGCATATCGGCCAGTTTCTGCTGCATCTCTTTCGCCTGCTTGACCATTCCTGCGAGATTCGCCAAATTTCCGAGACCTTTCATAAGGACACTCCTTTTTTGCTGTTCCATCACAACCGCCGTCAATCAATACGCGCCTTTTCCAAAGAGGACAACGGGAATTGTTTTCAATAATATAAGTATATCAAATAAAGCGATTGGTTTTGGATGTAATAGAAATCGTATTCCAGATTGGAATGAAGCGGCAGGTCTTTGCGGCCGCTGATCTGCCATAAGCCCGTAATGCCTGGAATCACGGAGAGACGGCGTCGCTGCCAGGGTTCGTATGAATCGACAATAAATGACATCTCCGGGCGAGGGCCGACCATGCTCATTTCTCCTTTAAGCACATTGTAGAGCTGTGGCAGTTCATCCAGGCTGGTGCGCCGCAGCAGTGACCGATCGGTAGGATGCGTGGATCCCCTTTCTTAATGGGCGCTTCTTCATATTCGTTCACTTCCCTGTACATGGTCCGGAATTTATACATCGTGAACGGCTCTCCGTTGATTCCCGATGCGTTGATGCCGGAAAATCGCGGGACCAGGAGAATTCAACCGGATTGCGAGACAGATTATAGGAAAGAACGGCAAGCTGACAGCCAACATCGCGCTGGCGATCAGAACATCCATGATCCGCTTGCTTGTGCGTTCAAAGGGGGACAATCCTCCCTGCCGCAGCACTTTAAAAGGAATATCATCTACATCATCGAAATAACGCGTCATCAGCGACGACGCCCATCATATCCGTCAGGATGTTGTATTGACGGATTGTGCTCTTCTCTCCACAGGAGACGACTAAGTTGAGCATCTCGCGCCGTTCCATCTTCGAATCGACGAAAAACACTTCATCCGCCGCCAGCGTATTCGCCCAATCCGGAAGCTGCTCGACTGGACCGAGAACAGGACGCCCGAAGACTGTCTCACCTGTTTGATGCGTATCATCAAGCAGACCGAGGATATCGTATTTGCCTTCCGGATGCCGGTGCAGCCGCTCGACGATCTTTCTCGCATGATCCCCGGCGCCGACGACCAACGCGCGAACCCGTCCGATTCCCTCCTGAAACATCGCTTTTTCCATCCATGACCAGATCAAGCGGGAAGCGGTCAATAAGATAACGCCAGTACAGACCGCAACACAAGCACCGCCCGTCCTAGATCAATCCTTTCATCAGAAACGCGACCGCCATCGAAGTAATCATGAACAGAAACGCCATTTTCACAATCGCGTTCAATCGTCCAAGGCAGTCCGCAAGTATTGACGGCGGTAGAGTCCAGGGACGCGCAAATGATGATCCATATAACAATAATGAAAGGAAGCGCGATGACGTAATTTTCGAGCGGATTTAGATCTTTCCGGATAAACTCAGGCAAAAAGGAGAGTTTGGGAAAAAACTTCCGATCGTAAAAAGTAGGATAGAAACCATGCGGCGCACGCCAATAAGGCGTCTGTAAAGACAAGAAAACCACCCGGAACGTAAAAACGATGTTTCCTAAAAGATACCGCTTCCATAAACGGCGGGGTTCTAAGCAGAGCCGCCACAACCATTCCAAACCGGATTGACGCATCCATAGCGGCGCACGCTCGATTCCTTTCGCGGAATAATCAAGCAAGCCGCCAACCCCCCAAACGACCGGAACGCCGAGTTCGTCCAGATGCCGCCGGATCCATAGTTCCTGTTTCGGCGCCCCCATGCCGACGATTAATATATCCGGTTTCGCCGCACGGATTTTTTCGAGAACCGCTGGATTCTCCTCCTCTTGGAAAAAACCAGGTGACAACCGGTGATCTGCAATTGAGGGAACCGGGAGCGGAAATCTTCGGCGGCTTTTTCCGCGATACCGCCTTCCCCGCCTAAAAGAAATATCCGGTGTCCCTGCTTCTCCGCCCTCCGCTGAATTCCGGCAATAGATCGTTGGCGTTCAATCGTTCCGGCAGGGGATGGCCAAACAGGCGCGAAGCCCCAAACCACCCCCCATTCCATCCGCATAGACGAGATGAGAGCCGGTGATCGCTTCCCCGGTAGTCGGGATCCGACCAGCATTTATTTAAACAATCCGCGTTGAGATAAGAGATTTGGTGGACCGCGCCGATTGAACGAATTCATCAATACGATTCAAAAATTCTTCGCTCGTTAGGGAATCGATATCAAGCCAAACAACCGGCTTCGTACCATTCTTGTGTCAATCCTAATCGTATAGAATGACGCGCTTTCCATTCCGCGGCTTGTTGAAAACAAGCTATTCATTATACAACAGGCTCCCATTCCAGCGAGGGCCATTCTCAGTGTAGTGATAAAATCCTTGACTCCTAAGTCCTTAAGAGTATGATGAGAATGGATTGTAGTACGTCAATTTTAGAGGCGGTATAGAAGGAGTCAGAATATGAACCCATGTCTCGCGTTTTATCAGATGGGTATGTGGGAGATGATGATTCTCCTCGTTGTCGTATTATTATTGTTCGAGCGAAGCGCATTCCCGAAGTCGCAAAATCCCTTGGATCGGGCATTCGCGAATTTTAAAAATCCGTGATCGATAATTCAGATGATGATGAAACGCCGAAAACCGAAGATTGACGAAGACAAGGATTCCGTTTAATCGTCACCTTCTCTTTTCCATGCCTCAGGCGTGACCGGTGATTTTCCAGCGAGTGTGAATGACACGGCGATAGGAAAAGTTTCCGCACTATAAAACGTTTTCTTCTAAAGCGTTACACATCACAATGCATGCGGATTCAAAGCTGTGTGAGATTAGCTGCGTGATCGGCGATTGGGAAGAATCACTCAATCATGAAAATTCACACCGAAAACTGCGGCGGCGTTGTTATCCTTACCCTCAATGGGGAATTGGATACCCGTGGCAATCAAATCCTCGATCAAACGCTCAAAAACTCACCCAGGAACAATGCTATAAAATCGTCCTGGATCTTGCTTCCATTCGTTTCATCGGCAGTAAGACGATTGCGCTCTTGCTCTCTAACATGAAAGAAATCCGTGCGGGGAGGTGGGGATATCAAAACTGCTGAATACGCAGCGCGGCCTGCTTCAATATTTGAAGCAGCAGCGGATTTTTGAAATTTTTGATACGTTCTCTTCCCGCTCGGAAGTATTGCGGGCCTTTCCACCCACCCCGGCGCCGGCTCCCGCCGCTGACCCGAATGGCGCCGTTCCATCCAGCGCCAAAACAGCGAAGCGATGAATCCATTCCGTGATCTGGCGTCCGGCCAATTCCAAACGGGGGAAGTGCTTTACGCGAACAGCTGCATTCTCGCGGCGCTGATAAAAACCCTGGAAGAAAAGGGAATGCTGACCTCGAAAGAGGTCCGTGAATTAACCGACTACGAGAGCCTCTCTTTGAAAGGAGTAATTGAATGATTCCAGTTCAGCGTGACGACCGCGACAACATCACGATCTTGCGAATTAAGGGAGATTTGAGTTTTGAAAATACCGTTTGGCTGCGGGTGAACTCCACGATCTGCTCAAACAGGATCGAATCCGTATCATACTCGACATGTCTGAAAGTGAATATGATTTCATCTTATACGGTAGGCGTCTTCGTCGCGATCGCGCGGGATCTGAACGACCGGCAAGGCGACCTGAAATTCTTCAACCTCCAAAAACGAGTCATCCAAACCTTCCAAGCCACCCGCATCGATTCCATCCTCCAAACCTTCAAACCGAACAAGAAGCGGTCGAAGCGTTTGGGGGGGGAATGACCGCTTTTTAATTGGAGATACAAATCCATTTCAACTCCGATTTTCTATATTTCCTTAGATTAGGTCTATCTACAAAGAATCTCCATGTTGTGTAAACAACGAATAATCCCTCATTGATATTTCTTCTTGACAAATACCAACTAATAAAATAGTATATTTTTCAATACTTATTACAAAATATGTCACTTTTCTTTAATTCTACTTTAGAAGGTTATCAATGACCTCCGATTTGAAAAATATTGCATCTCCATTTTCTACCAGTGGTGGTGGATTTTTCTTTGAATCAAACGTATTGGCTTCTTTTGGTCGTTTTGATGCTTACAAATGGATTTTCTCCTTGCTTAAAGAGATACCCAATTACCAAAATTATCACACAAGCAAAGTATAAGAATTTTCATACTGATGACCTGATTGTATTAGCTGAAAGCCATCCACAAAAAAAGAATATAAGTTATTAGGACAAGTTAAACGTAATATAACTCTTAAACAAAGGAGATAAAACTTTTCGAGATGTTTTAACATCTGCGTGGTTTGATTTTAATAATCCGAAATTTAATAGAGATAAAGATGTCATAGCATTAATAACAGGGCCATTGAGTGGAACGGATTTGAATTCCGAGATGTTCTTGAAATGGCACGATCATCATTAAATGCAAATGATTTTTTTAAAAAAATAGAAATTCAAAAATCATTAGCGAAAAAAAGCGTAAAAAATTAGAATCTTTTCGTTATCATTTGAAATCTGCAAATGATAACAATGATGTTTCTGACGATGATCTCTGGGAATTTTTAAAGTATTCCATT